>CAYPWF010000023.1:0-51153 GCA_964414345.1 uncultured Desulfarculaceae bacterium | reverse complement strand
ATCTTCTTGGCTTCCATGGGTAGCCTCCATGCGCAAAAGGATTCCAAAAAAAACCAACAGCTTCAGTATTGACTCCTCCCCCCCCCCCTTAATTCAATGCAAGGGACCACCCAATCGCCTCAGGATACCCATGGAGCGCGGCCCCTTACAGGCCCACTTGTGAGCACGTAGAGTAACTTGGAAAACTCATTTAGGCCCAGCAGGGAGGCTGCCTCTCTGTCATAGAAGGCCCCCACTCCACAAGCCCCCAGTCCCAGGGCCGTGGAGGCCAGATAGATCCTTTGGCCCAAGCGGCCTGAAAGTATCATGACATGCCTGTAAGCTCTGGGTCCCATCCTGGATTCGAGGAGTTCGAGATTGCTGAGAAACAACACCTGAAGGGAGGCCTGCGCCATCCAAGCCTGGTCCAAACATGCCGAAGCCATGCCTTTGGAGAGATCTCCTTTGGCCACCTCATAGATAGCCCCTTGCTCTGTGTCCAGAAGATAGAAGCCGCAGTCGAGCCCTTCCACCTCTCTTACCAGGAGTCCAATGGCCAGGAGCTGATTCGACTTCCGGCAAGAGAAGTTCTCATGAATATTCAAGGCCTCCAAGAGGCAACAAAAACTCTGCTTGTCCATAGGCCTGGGCAGGTAGGCCCTCTTGGATCTTCGCCTCCAAAGAGACTCCACATAGCCCATCTCATCAGGGCGGGGCTGCGGTGCCTGCATCAGCTGAGAAGGCCCCAAAGCCAGCCCCAGCTCTTCCAGCATCCTGAAAACAGGGCCTTCCCCCCAGCGCATGGGACAGCAACCTGCTTTGTGGGCTTCCAGAATGGCGGGGTAAATATTCTCCCTGGGGGCCGGAGGCTCAGGTTTGGGAATAGGGTAGGGGGATTCAGGGAGAGCCCCGGTAAGGGCAGAAGCCCCACCTTCCAAATCACCTGCTTCCACCATCGCCAAACAGACCTCCTGTTTTGACCCCAAGCCCAGAAAAGAGTTCACTTTTTCGTCTTGGAAATCCAGCAGAGTTCTGTGTGGGGTGCAGGTGGCCCTAAGGGCAAGAAGCAGGTTTTCCAAGACATGGCCTGAGTCCAAGAGCAGGTAGCGGTAGGCCCTCTCTCGATATTTCCAAGAGCTTCTAAAGAAGATGACACTTACAAAGAAAGTCAAACTGCATGCGTCGGCAGCCCCCCAGGGCTCAAGGGGTCTTAACTTCACCAGGGAGTGCTCCTCCAGGTTGTAATGATACAGAGCCGCCGGGAGCCCGTTTATGCCCGAGGCTGCCAAATAAATCTCGCAAGGGTAAAGAGCGCCGGCCGAGGGTGTGCTTCTATAGAAGAAATCCCCTCCAGGATGTGAGCTTCTGGCAGTTATGGCACAGGTGAGCCTCAGAATTCCGGATAGCTTTTTGAGGTCCCAGTCCTGAGAGCTTTTTAGAGCAAAAGGGTCTCTCATGAGCTCTCGCATGCCCAGAGAGGGAAATTCCAGTTCCATGGGGAGGGGCACCCTGGGCGCATTGGGATAGCGCTTGTACACTGTCGGCTGGTTGGACCACTCCAGGTACCCTCCTGACATGGCATCCCGTTGGTAGGAGGTGATTTCGTGATAGCGCTTCAGGGACTGGAGCATGTTTAGGCTCTCCTTGAAAAAAGGCCCACCTGCACCCTTTTAATTCATCATGACCGGTTTTGAAAGGACCCGCAAGCCAGCCTTTGTTTCAAAAAAAGACTAGCCCAGATTTTTCTCCAAAGCCCGTGACTTTATGGGCTCAAGCCCCCAAGTCCCCGATACACTTAGACATATTCCGGCTCAGAGCAGGACCAAATCTGAAACCGAAAACCAGGGTGCTTTTGAGCATGGAGCGGTTTGTCTAAACATGTCATTAGGATAGCCCACTCTGTTCAGTGATCCTGAACAATGCGGGCTAGTTGAGCTATTGTGGTAGCGGGGAAAGCCCCCTTTTCCTAGAGAGCCCAGGTTTGCTCGTGGAGTTGGAATAAGTAGGACTGAGTTTTACCCCATTTTTTTAAGCTTGACACAACTACATGGGCCTCCATATACTCCCGCCGATTCCGGTCAGGGAGTCAGCAATTAATGTGGGGGGGCCTTGCAATGCCAAAGCGCACTGATATCAGCAACGTTATGATCATAGGTTCCGGGCCCATAGTGATCGGCCAGGCATGCGAGTTCGACTATTCCGGAACCCAGGCTTGTAAAGCCTTGAGGAAGCTGGGATATAGGATCGTGCTTGTGAATTCAAATACTGCCACAATCATGACGGATCCTGGAATGGCCGACGTTACCTACGTGGAACCCCTCACCCCGGAAGCCTTAGAACAAATCATTCAAAAAGAGAAACCCGATGCCATACTGCCCAATTTGGGAGGGCAGACCGGATTGAACCTGACATCCGAGCTTCACCGAAGAGGGGTTTTGGAAAAGTACGGGGTCAAGGTCATAGGCGTTGCGGTGGATGCCATAGAAAGAGGGGAGGACAGGATAGCATTCAAACAGACAATGGCGCGTCTCAATATAGATGTACCCAGGAGCGAGCCGGCCTACACGGTTGAAGAAGCGCTTCGAATAGCAGAAAAGTTGGGCTATCCGGTGGTTGTTCGCCCGGCCTACTGTTTGGGTGGAACAGGAGGGGGCTTGGTTTACAACGTAGAGGAACTGAAGGTCGTGGCAGCCAGGGGTCTAAGTGCCAGCATGGTGGGGCAGATTCTGGTGGAGGAGTCCGTTGAGGGCTGGGAGGAGCTGGAGCTGGAAGTTGTTAGAGACGCCAAGAATCAGATGATCACCGTCTGCTTTATAGAGAACGTGGATGCCATGGGAGTGCACACCGGCGACTCCTTTTGTGTGGCACCCATGCTAACCATAGATCCTAAGCTGCAACAAAGACTCCAGAAGCACTCCTACGATATCGTAGAGGCCATCGAGGTCATTGGGGGAACAAATATCCAGTTCGCCCACGACCCCAAGTCAGGACGGCTGGTGGTAATAGAGATAAACCCTAGAACCTCAAGGTCTTCCGCCTTGGCCTCCAAGGTCACGGGCTTTCCCATCGCTTTTATATCCTCCCTATTGGCGGCCGGACTCACCCTGGACGAAATTCCCTATTGGAGGGAAGGCACCTTGGAAAAGTACACCCCCTGCGGGGATTATGTGGTGGTTAAATTCGCCAGATGGGCTTTCGAGAAGTTCAAGGATGCCCAAGACAAGCTCGGGACTCGGATGCGGGCGGTAGGGGAGGTCATGAGCATAGGGAAGAATTACAAAGAGGCCATTCAAAAGGCCATTCGCTCCCTGGAGATAGGCCGGCACGGGCTGGGCTTTGCAAAGGATTTCCACCTCCGAAGTTTGGAAGAACTCATGGAGATGCTCTCTGAGCCAACCAGTGAGAGGCAGTTCCTGATGTACGAGGCCCTCAGGAAAGGTGCCTCAATAGAGGCGCTCTACAGAAAGACTTACATCAAGCCTTGGTTCATCGAGCAGATGAAGGAACTGGTGGAGTTGGAGGAAATGCTCCTTAAGTTCAAAGGTAAGGAGGTTCCTGATGAACTCCTGAGACGTGCCAAGAAAGACGGTTTTTCAGACAAGTATTTATCTATGTTGCTAGGGACTCCTGAGTTGGAGATTCGCGAAAAAAGAAAGGCTGTGGGGATTGTTCAAGGTTACGAAGCAGTGCCTGTAAGTGGGGTGGAGAGGGGAGCTTATTATTTTTCCACCTATAACGCCCCCGATTCGGTCCCGGTCAGCTCCAGACCCAAGGTGATGGTACTGGGCGGAGGCCCCAACCGAATAGGTCAGGGGATAGAGTTCGATTATTGTTGCGTCCATGCAGCCTTCGCCCTTAAGGACGAGGGGTATGAAGCCATAATGGTGAACTGTAATCCCGAGACCGTCTCCACCGACTACGATACCTCGGACCGCCTGTACTTTGAACCTCTCACAGTAGAGGACGTTCTGAGTATTTACGAAAAGGAGAAACCTCAAGGGGTTATAGTACAGTTCGGAGGGCAGACTCCCCTGAACATTGCAAAAGAGCTTGCCGAGCAGGGAGTCCGCATATTGGGCACTTCCTACGAGTCCATAGATTTGGCTGAGGACCGGGACAGGTTCAGGCAAATGATGAGCAGGCTGGGCATACCACAGCCCCCCTCGGGCATTGCCAGTTCTATGAGTGAAGCCCTGGAAGTGGCAAACAAAATAGGTTACCCCCTCATGGTCAGCCCATCTTATGTTTTGGGAGGTTGGGGTATGGAGGTTGTCCATGACCGCGCAATGCTGGAGACATACGTTGCAGAGGCTGTGGGTGTCACACCCGAACGTCCCATTCTGATAGACAGGTTTTTGGAGGATGCCATCGAGGCCGAGGCCGATGCCATATCAGACGGACAGGAGGCCTTCGTGCCTGCTGTGATGGAGCATATAGAGTTGGCCGGGATTCATTCCGGGGACTCTGCCTGCGTTATACCTCCGGTGAGCATTCCCCCGAAGCATATGGAGACGATCCAAGAATACACCCGCCGCATAGCTGTAGAGCTAAATGTGGTGGGCCTCATGAACATACAGTACGCCATATACCGAGACACGGTTTTCGTGTTGGAGGCCAATCCCCGAGCTTCCAGAACAGTGCCTCTGGTATCAAAGGTCTGCGGTATCCCTATGGCAAGACTGGCCACAAACGTGATGATGGTGAAACGGATCTCGGAGTTGCCCCTCCAGCTCCCCAAAACAGCTCATTATGGGGTTAAGGAATCGGTTTTCCCTTTCAACATGTTTCCGGAAGTGGATCCGGTGCTGGGCCCGGAGATGCGATCCACAGGGGAAGTGCTGGGCTTGGCCGAGTCTTTTGGACTTGCCTTTTACAAGTCCCAAGAGGCGGCCCAGCAGCGCTTGCCTCTCAAAGGCACAGTGCTCATCACCGTTTCGCCTCAGGACAGGCCTGCAGTGCTGGAGGTGGCCAGACGCTTCCTGGACCTGAACTTTCGCATCCTGGCCACCCAGGGCACTCAGAGTTTCCTGGCCGAGCACTCCATCAAAGCCGAGCGAATCCTGAAGATGCACGAGGGAAGGCCTAACATAGTGGATGGGATAAAGAATGGAGATATTCAGTTGGTCATAAACACCCCAAGCGGGAAGCTGAGCTCCTATGACGACTCCTACATTCGAAAGGCAGCTATCCGCTACAGAGTGCCCTACATCACGACTCTGGCGGCCGCCATGGCGGCGGCAAAAGGAATCGAGGCCTGTCTGGAGAAGAATTGGTCGGTGAGATCCCTCCAAAGCTTTCATGGTGGGGAAGAAGCCTAGCCCGCGTCATTCACTGAGTGTCAATAAAGCAGCCTGGTTTTGGAGGCTGGGGAGGTTGTGAGCCTCCCAACATGAAGGGGCTTGCCGAATTCTCGGGGCCAGCATATGGTTAAACTATCTTAAACAAGTCACCTTTTGTGAGAAGTTCTGGCCAAGAGGAGACAGATATTGAACGGGTCATCCCGCTTCCCGGCTCGTGGATCGGCATATCAGGGGGATGATTGGGTATCTCCTGAGTTCTTGAGAAGGGAAAGACAGCGCGCCAGAGAGCTTCGCCAGAGTGGGTGGTGGAGACGCAAGCTGGCCAAAGGTGTTTGTTATTACTGCCGCAGGAGATTCCCACCCGGGGAGCTCACCATGGATCATCTGGTGCCCCTGGTTAGGGGGGGAAGGAGCACCAAGAGCAACTGCGTGCCCTCTTGCAAGGAATGCAATACCAAGAAAAGCACAATGCTCCCCCTGGAGTGGGAAGAGTACTTGCGCGGCTTTCAGGAGGAAGAGGGAAGGGGCCCCTAAAGGGCTTCCCTTGCCTCCAGCATCAGGTTACGCGTTCCACCCAGCCGTGGGGATCCGGGCGGGTCCCGTACTGGATAGCTTGGAGCTCCTCGTAGAGTTTGAGGGAAAGTTCCCCCACCTTCCCCTGGTTGATCTTGTAAACCTCTCCCCTGTAACAGATTTCTCCAACCGGGGAAATTACTGCTGCAGTTCCTGTGGCGAACATCTCTTGAAGACGGCCCAGCCGGATCCCGTCTATGAGTTCATCCACTGAGACAGGTCTCTCCCTCACAGGAATCCACCAGTCCCTAGCCAGCTGAATAACAGAATCCCTTGTTATACCAGGCAGGATGCTGCCTCCCAAAGGGGGTGTGAGCAGTTCATCCTCCATGAGGAAGAATATGTTGCTTGTGCCCACCTCTTCCACGTACCTCTGGTTTACGGCATCCAGCCACAAAACCTGGGTGTAACCGTTCTTGTGGGCCTCTTCCATGGCCAAAAGGCTGGCCGCATAGTTCCCGCAGGTTTTGGCCTCCCCCACTCCTCCTCGCACAGCCCTCACGTATCTGTCTTCCACCAAGATCTTGGTGGGATTGAATCCCTGAGGATAGTAAGCCCCCACCGGTCCTGTCATGATGTAAAAGAGGTACTCTGGGGAGACCTTTACTCCGAGGGCTGCCTCTGTGGCGATCATGGTAGGCCTTATGTAAAGGGATGCTCCAGAGCTTCGCGGCACCCAGTCCTGATCCACCAGCAGGAGCTTTTTCAGTGCCTCCAAGGTGAACTCTATATCCAGCTCCGGCATGCACAGCCTGCGGGCCGAGCGGTTCATCCTTCTTAGATTCTCCCTGGGTCTGAAAAGCTGAATCCCTCCATCCGGCCTTCTGTAAGCCTTGAGGCCCTCGAAGACTTGTTGCCCGTAATGAAGGACCAAGGCGCCAGGATCCAATGAGAGGGGCCCGTAAGGTTCTATGCGGGGGTTGTGCCATCCTGCACCGTTTCGGTAATCCATGAGAAACATGTGATCCGAGAAATAGACTCCAAACCCCAGCTTGGTCTCGTCCTGGGGTTTGGGCCTGCCCTTGGAGGGGTCCACCTTTTGGATTTTGATTTCCATTACTTTGACACTCCTTAAGACCTGGGGAATTTATACAAAGCTTTTTCGGACTCCCATGGAGGGTCTTGCAAGGGCTGCCATATTCTCAATCATATGCAGTGCCCCTTAGCTCCTCCACATATCTGGCTGCGGCCCGGGCAGCTGTGGCTCCGTCACCGCAGGCGGTCACAACCTGCCGCAGCAACTTGCGCCGGGCATCCCCGCAAGCAAAGATCCCGGGCACAGAGGTCCTCATTTCATCGTCGGTGAGGATGTAGCCCCTTTGGTCCATCTCCACAAGGCCTTTAAGAAAACCTGTGTTGGGGACCATACCCACGAAGATGAAAACCCCGGCGCAGGGTTTTTCCCACCTGCGGCCTGATGGAAGCTCCCTGATCCTGACCTTCTGAACCCCCTCGGCCCCACCCTCTATCTCTTCCACCACCGAGTTCCATATGAACTCCATTTTGGGGTTTGAAAGGGCTCTTTGCTGCACGACTGCAGAGGCCCTGAGCCTATCCCTGCGGTGAATGAGGGTCACTTTGGAGGCCATCTTGGTCAGATAAGTACCTTCCTCCACGGCAGTATCCCCGCCTCCCACCACCACCACTTCCTGGTCCCGGAAAAAAGGTCCGTCGCAGGTGGCGCAATAGGAGACCCCTCTGCCTCGGAATTCCTCCTCCCCGGGCACCCCCAATCGGTTCCAATCTGCCCCCATAGCCAATATCACGGCGCCGGCGTAATGGGTCCCCTCGCTGGTCTCCAGTTGGAAGGAGCTTGGCTGGTGCTCTGAAACCCGCAGGCCCTGCACATCCCCTTGCAGCACCTGAAGGCCGAATTTCTTGGCCTGCTCTTCCATGCGTTGGGAAAGCTCAATGCCCGAGATTCCATCCGGGAACCCAGGGTAATTCTCCACCCATTCTGTGGTGGCCACTTGCCCTCCTGAAACCATTCGCTCCAGAAGAAGAGTCTTCATTGCATCCCTGGCCGCATAAAGGCCTGCCGTCAGACCTGCTGGGCCGCCACCTACGATGACAATGTCCCAGTGGGATTCAGCCACCTATCACTCTCCCCATATGCAGGTTTCAAAGCGATTGCTGTCTCATAGGGCTTTTTGCAGCATGGCCTCGATCTGGCCCTTTGGGACAGCCCCTACGATCTGGTCCACGGCCTCTCCGTTCTTAAACAGGATAAGGGTAGGGATTCCCCGAATTCCATACTTGCTGGGGGTCACAGGGTTGTTGTCCACATTCATCTTGGCCACCTTGATGCGGCCCTGATATTCTTGGGCCAGCTCCTCCACTATCGGACCCACCACCCGACAAGGCCCGCACCAGGGGGCCCAGAAATCTACCAGCGCAGGGGTTGAGGACTGTAGAATCTCAGCCTCAAAACTGGCGTCACTCAATTCTGTCAAGTTTTCGCTTGCCATGTTGTCCATTCTCCTTCTAATGGGATGAAGTAATGAAGGATCCTCGCCCCGCCGGGCCCGGATCCTTGTTAGCTGGTAACATACGGGTCGAGGGATTGTCAATAGCCTTCGGCCACTTCCATCCTGCCGCTGAAGTCTTCAAAGGTGGCGAACTGAGGCAGGAATGTAAGAACCACCTTGTCCAATGGGCCGTTTCTGTGTTTCCCCACAATGATCTCAGCCTTACCTTTTTTGGGATTATCCGGGTTTTTATTGTAAACCTCGTCCCTGTATATAAAAAGGATCAGGTCAGCATCCTGCTCTATTGCCCCTGACTCCCTAAGATCAGACATTTGGGGGATCTTGTCTGCTCTTTCCTCCACCCTGCGGTTCAACTGGGAAAGAGCCATGACTGGAACATTCAGTTCCTTGGCCAGGGCTTTCAAGGACCTTGAGATCTCAGATATCTCCTGCTCCCTGCTTCTCTCGGGGCCCTGCCTACCTCTCATCAATTGCAGATAATCCACGATGATGAGACCTACGTCATGCTCGGCTTTGAGCCTCCTGGCCTTTGCCCTCATCTCCAACACAGATATGCCTGGGGTGTCATCTACAAAGATGGGGCTTTCACTGAGCACCCCGGCCGCAGTGGTCAGGCGCGGGAAGTCCGAGTCGCGCAGCATGCCCTTTCGCAACATGGAGCCGTCCACCTGTGCCTCGGCGCAAAGCAGCCTCAAGGCTATCTGCTCCTTGGACATCTCCAGCGAGAAAATAGCCACCGGGATGTTCTCCACCACTGCAGCGTGTCGGGCCACATCCAGACAAAAGGCTGTTTTTCCCATGCTGGGCCTGGCGGCCACCACTATCAGATCCGAGGGTTGAAACCCCGAGGTGATGGCGTCAAGATCCACCCATCCCGAGGGGACCCCGGTTATCATTGATTTCCTTTCATAGAGTTTCTCTATGGCTTCGAAACTGGAGCGGATGATTTCCTGAATGCTGAAAAAAGCCTTGCGGGTCCTGTCTTCGGCCACCTCAAAGATGGAACGTTCCACCTCGTCCAAGAACTGCTCCAAGTCTGCCGGATCCTCATAGCACTGCTTGAGGATGTCCGATGCCTTGCGAATGAGTCGCCTCAGCACCGCCTTTTCCCGAACAATTTTGGCATAATATGGAGCGTTGGCAGCAGTGGGGACCTGTTCCACCAAAAGGGTCAAATAGTCTGTGCCGCCGCAGGCCTCCAGCTGGCCTTTTGCTCGCAGCAGGTTGGACAAAGTAATTAAGTCAGCCGGTTCGCTTCTCTCGAAGCACTCCAGCATCCTCTCATAGATCAAGCGGTGTGCATGCCTGTAGAAGTCCTCTGGCTCAAGCACCTCCATGACTTTAAGAAGGGTCTCATTGTCCAGAAGAATGGCCCCCAATACCGAGCGTTCGGCCTCCAGATGATGGGGGGGCACCTTGAGGGCTGAGGGTTCTGCTGTGCCCATG
Organism: uncultured Desulfarculaceae bacterium; assembly: GCA_964414345.1. Classification (GTDB taxonomy): domain Bacteria; phylum Desulfobacterota; class Desulfocorpusculales; order Desulfocorpusculum; family Desulfocorpusculum; genus Desulfocorpusculum. The sequence continues at coordinate 41,366 of CAYPWF010000023.1, read as the reverse complement.
CTCTTCCTCTTGGCCCGCATCATTCGCAAACTTGTACCCTGCGGGCTAGCCCAGGATGTCCCAGGATAACCTCGTTAACACCCAAAACATCCTGATTTTTTTTGACTCCGGCCCAGGTCTCAACCTGGGAATCCCTAAACCTGATGAGGATTTGGGGTGCAACCCCCAAGTCACCCGTTTTGGCCAACAAGGCTGACTAGGCGCGAACCACCTTCACTTTTAGTTGTGCCGTCACCTCTGGGTGAAGCTTCACCTGGACCTGAAACTCACCCAGACTCTTTATGGGTTCCGGCAGTTGGATGCGCCTTCGATCCACATCCATGCCATGCTCTTGCAATGCTCTTTCCAGGTCCATCGAGGTTACCGAACCGAAAAGCTTGTCCGCCTCACCGGCCTGCCTCGCCAATGTCAGCTCCAACTGCTGGATTCGCTCTGCCAAGGCTTGAGCCGCTGCTTTGGCCTTGTCTCTTAAAGCTTCGATCTGCTTGCGCATTTGTTCGAATCTCTGGAGGTTGGCAGGGCTTGCCGGAAGGGCTTTTTTCTGAGGTATCAAGTAGTTGCGGGCAAAACCGTCCTTCACCTGCAACACCTGGCCCGCCGAGCCCAAGGCTGGGTCGTCTGTAATCAATATGACTTTCATGAACTCCTCTCCCTCATGCTCGGAGGGTGGGGCTACCCCACCTCTTCCTGAAATCGAACCACAAGTCGAAAAGCCCTATGGCTGCAACGACCAAAAGCAACACTTGCTGGAGAAACACCAAAGCATAAACTGCCCCCCTGAAAAAAGGCGGCACCCTTCTTTGTCTGAACAGATTGGAAAGCACCGCCATACCCTGCAAGAAGTGCACAGAGCCCATGAAGATAAGAAGATTCACCCCCACTGCCCCCAAATCCTCAACAGGCACAAGCAAAAGCAGCCCGCCTAAGATTGTCACCCACACCCAGGGGTAAGGGATTCCCCATTCGTCAAGCCTCTCAAGCCTAGGGGCCTTCGCCCCATCCCAAATAAAAGGGAATCTCCTGCAAACCAGCAAAGTCCACCATTGAAGCATCAGGTTGGTGGAGGCGAAAATTCCCGGCAAGAGAACCACTACAAGACTGGATGCACGAGAAATACCCTCTTTAATCCTGGCCGACTCTTCCGTGGTCATGCTCCCATGACCGTAGAGTTCCATGCCCTGACGAAAGGCTGTTTCCATGCTCTGAGTCAATAGGCTCCAAGGGGACTCAGCCCTTTGTAGTGCCCAGATCCCCAGCAAGCAGACCTGCAAAGCCAGGGAAATAAAAACAGCGCTTCCCACAGCCCGGTTCAAACTCCGGGAGCGGTTCATAAACTCTGCCAGGATAAAGCCTTGAGCAGCCCACTGTCCCGACCAAACAGCACCGCCCAATCCTTCTTGGGACAGCCCGTTGCTCAAGATCAATCCAAGCCCCAAGGCTCCCATCCCCCTGATCCGCCCCAATTGTGTATGCAAGAAGGCTCCCAGGGCCGGGAGAAAAGGGAACATGACTATTCGCAGGGGCAAAGGAGCCCAGGCAAAGGCAAAAAAAAACCTATACTCACCCCTATGGCCAAAAGGAAAAACCCTCCCCCCGTGGAAGCCGACCAGTCCCCCAGCCTGTTGCCCTGCTCCACCATAAACCTCTTTCCACTGCGCTCAAAGCACAAGAGTGGTATAGGGCATGAGGGCTAGGTGCCTGGCCCTTTTTATGGCCTGAGTCAAAGCCCGCTGATGTTTGGCGCAGTTCCCACTTATTCGGCGAGGCACTATTTTGCCACGCTCCGTGGTGAAGAATCTCAGCGTCTTGATGTCCTTGTAATCGATCAACAGGGACTTGTCCGCACAAAAACGGCACACCTTCCTGCGACCGAACCCCCTCCTTCCTTTAGGAGCCGGCATGGTGGAATAAACCTCCTTGAGTCCAATTAAAAAAATCTGCCCACAGCTCTTTGGGCTTGAGAAGTGAAAATCCGGGAAAATCAGATCCCTCGCTCTGTCCCATTCCCACAGAGAAGCAAGAAGTCAGGTCTTGAGGTTCCCATCCAAAGGCTTCAGGACTCTGTGGCCTGCGGCTCCAAGGACGCCTCGGCTTCTTCCTGCTGTTCGGGAAGGGCAACCTCTGCAACGGCTTCTTCCTCTGGAGAGCCTTGGCCCGGACCGGCTTGGGAGAGTCCGGCCTTGACAGTCTCCACGTCCACCTCTTCATCCACCATGACTGTCAGAAATCGAAGCACATTGTCCTCCAAGCGAAGGAGTCTTTCGACCTCTTTTACAGCCGAAGAGGTGGCTGCGTAGTCCAGAAAGGTGTAGTGGCCTCTGCTTTGTTTGCGAATGTTGTAAGCGAGTCTTTTTTTGCCCCAATCCTGAACCTGAAAGAGATGTCCCTGGTTCTGGATGGGCCCCAAGGCCTTTTGGAGAACTTTCTCCAGTTCTTCCTCTGAAAGATCGGGATTGGTGATAAAGGTTGTCTCGTAGCGTCTCACTAGTGATCCTCCCCTTGGTCTTAGGCCCCGACCCATGTTCGGAGCGAGGAGAGAGCGCCTGCAGATGAGGCCTCTGCTCTCATATGGAGCTTTCTTTTTACCACGAAGTCCAGCGGGTTTCAAGAGCGGGGCAAGAACTGCTTCAGCCCTCATTGCCCAGGATGAGTGAATGTAAGGGATCAGAGGGTGACTCCGTTTCTCGGAGCGGATTGGCGGACCCGCTTTGATTTTCCAGGAGTTGGACCTGGGGCCCTCTCGCCCGAAGCTAAGCTGAGGGCGACCCAGGCAGCGGGCAAGCATCCGGCCGAGGCCAAATCCTTTGGAAAATCAAGCGCCGAAGACTTGAAGTCAAGAGAACCGCCATCACCCCTGCGACCAACTACTGAGTGAATCATGGGAAGCAACTTCCCGAGATCCCAACACTACGCCAGTTCCCGCCCAGCAGCCCCTGTGAGCCGCCCTAAGCTCAACTCTCCAGGCCCAAAAGGTAAACATCATGCGGAGCCAGTTTGTAAGGATGTCTTCTGGTGGGACCCCTGACGGTTACCCTGGATCGCAGAAGAAACTTTCCTTTCACTGAGTCCAAGCGGATCATTCGTCTTTCCGTCATGGCCTTGACACAAGTCCAATGGCCTTCCTCCCCACCGTCTGAGTGCCATGTGTATCCTACTATGGCCACGGACTTGCCTCTGCCCTGATCCAATGACTCTCTCAGACGGCTCCAGAATTGCTCTAGGCTTTGGGGACGACTGTTTCCTAGCAAAGGCTGGGATCTCTCTATCCTGATTTCTGCTTTTTCCAGCAGAAAGCCTCTTAGTTCATCCAGCATAGGGGGTAGATCCCGCACACTTGTCCCCTCCCACAAAAAGGCGATTGAAGGGGTTGCGGAGTCAGGATCACGCCTTCGGCTTCTTCTTTGTTCCAAACAATGGTAGAGCCTTAAAGCCATTCTTTGGAAAAGCTCAAGCCTTTCCTTACCCCTCAAAGGCCTCCCAGCCTTGATGGAGAGATATGAGGCCGCATTGACCAGGGCATAGAGTCCGCAAAGCCCATCCAGATCGCCCTGCTTCATGGGAGATCTCATGGCTTATTCTCCCGTCCTACTGCTTTGCTTAGGCTGAAGGCGTAATCCTCACCCTCAATCCCCATCTCGACTTCACCACAAAGACCCTCACCCCGCCTGAGACCAGGGTTCTTTTTCCCGGATTTTCCCTGCCCCAAGGCACAAAGCACAGAGCTTGAAGAGCTCACCCGGCCCGGTTGAGTATGCCCGAGAGGGTCATCTTTTGCCTCTGCAAAGGGGAAGCCTCACTGGCACCCTCATAGAATTGCATCTTCTGGATCTGCAGCTCACTGTCCGAATCAACCCACAAGATGGCTCATCTCAACTCTTCCTCGGCCATGAGGAGCCTTTCCACAAGAGGCACAGCCCCCCTTTTGGCAAAAATGATAACCCGGTCGCCCTCTTTGATTACGGTTTCGCCGTGGGGGATAACGATTCCGCCACTTTCCCTTACAACGGCCCCTATGATGGCATCCTTGGGAAAGCTGAGTTCCTTAAGGGGTTTTCCCAGAAGTTCGGAGCAATTTCCTACAACAGCCTCTATTGCCTCCGCAGTTTCCCCGCCAAGGGTGGCCACTCGAAGTACCTCTCCTTTTCTCACATGGCGTAGGACCCTGTCCACTGCGGCCATCTGAGGATTCAAAACCACGTCAACCCCTATGGTGGAGACAAGGGAAATGTAAGAGAGCCTGGACACCAAGGCCATGGTTCGTCGGACCCCCAATCTCTTTGCCAGAAGGGAGACCAGGATGTTCTCTTCTTCATCCTCCGAGGCTGATATGAAGAAGTCGGCATCTTGCACATTGAATTCCAAGAGCAGATCCTGATCCGTGCCCTCCCCGCACAATACAGCCACACGTTTGAATCGGGCCAGAAGCCTGTTGCAAATCACTTGGTCTGAGCAGATCAGTTTTACCGAAAAGGGCCCTTCCTCCAGGATATGAGCCAAATACTGGGCTATCTTACTTGCCCCGTAAATGATGACCCTTTGTGGAACCTGGGTTTCTTTCCCCAAATACTTGAGAGCTTCGAGTACCCTTTCCCGCTCAGCCACAAGAAAAACCTGGTCCCCCTCCAGGATCAAATCCCCGCCATGAGGTATTATTAGAGAATCTCCCCGCCTCAAAGCTGCTATTAGGATCTTCCCCCCTGGAGCCACCCCCGCCTGCACCTCCCGAAGTCGGCGGTTTAAGAAAGGACTGTTGCTCTCCATGGTGGTGCTAACCAGCAACACTTTGCCTTCTGCGAACTCGGCCACCTCCCGACCGGAGGGGACCTCCATAAGCTGGAGAGCCATCTTGGCCGCCTCCCTCTCAGGATGGAGACAGAGGTCTATTCCAAAAGGCTCTGCCTTGAGCTGCTCCAAGGCAGCCTCGTATGCCTGGTCGCGCACCCGGGCCACCTTCATGGGCAAACGGGTGAGAGTGGAGGCCATCAGACAGGATAGAATGTTGACCTCGTCTCTTCCTGTCACCGTCAAGAGCATGTCGGCTTGCACTATGCCGGCTTCTTCAAGGACGCGAGGATCGGCTCCGTTGCCTATTGTAACTTGCACGTCAAGGGCCATACCCACACGCCGGGCTACCTCCTCACGGGCTTCGATCAAGGTCACGTCGTGATGCTCTCTAGAGAGCACCTGCGCGAGATGTAGGCCAACCTCTCCGGCTCCTACAATGATGATTCTCAAGCCCTTCTCCTCCCTTAGCCCGGATTCTCGTCCAAAGCCCCTGAGTATAGGGCTACGCCCCCAGGCCCCTCATACGCTTTGGCATATCCCGACTCAGACCAAGGCCGAATCCAAAAGCGAAAATCAAGGTGTTCTTAAGCATGGAGCTCTTGTCCTGAGATATTCTCAAGATAACCGCTATCAACCACTCATCGCAAATAATACGGGCTAAGCACCCAAGCTGCTGGAACACCCACAACACATGGCTTTGCCCAAACCTGCTTCGTAACCAAGGTTCTCAGCCAAGAGCTGTGGGATTGGAGGCTGCCCCCCCCCAATCTCACATATAGGCGTCTCTAAATTTGAGCCCGGGTCAAGCTCCAAGGACAAGAGCTTATCTTGGGGCATCGCCAGCTCAGGCCGCAGTGTTAACTGGCCATCCTCAGTCCAGGTAAACAAAATAGAAGCCACCGGGTTCTTTGAGGCCTGCCTCTTGTCCTCTCCTTTATTACCCGGTTGAGCCGATCCCCCTTTCTTCCTTGGACGAGTCCCAGGCGCGCAGGTTCACATCTCTGCCTTCTCAGCCAGGGCTTTGCCCAGTTAGAGCGAAGCTCAAATCTGCTCCCAAGAACTCCTGAGGGATCAGCCCCGGCTTTTTTCCGGCCTGGAATCATCCAGGCTGAGTATCTTGTCCAGGATTCCGTTTATGAAAGCCGGGGACTCTGCGGAGCCAAATCTCTTGCCCAGCTCAATGGCCTCGTTGATACTTACTCGAACCGGGATTTCGGGGCAAAAGAGTAGCTCATAAATGGCCAGCCTGAGGATATTTCTGTCCACGGTGGTCATCCGATCCACTCTCCAGTTCCGGGCCATTTTCATTAGGAGTCGGTCTATTTCCTCAAGGTGCTCTTGCACCCCCTGGACCAGCTTTGAGGCGAACTGCCTGAGGTCTTCTGATGGGCCCTTGCTTTCAGGATCCGAAATCACCTCTTGACCAGGTTCCCCCGAACCAAGAAGCTCCAAAACTGAACAAAGACTGCGCTCCGTCTCCTCATGGGTCAGATCCGCTCTGTAGAGGACCTTCAAAGCCAACTCCCTTGCTCTTCTCCTTGATCCCATGAGTTGTTTGCACCCCTTGTCTCCCTCCCCAAAAACCCAAAACTCATCACTCACCAACCCTTAATTCCGAATGGGGCTTCTTATCCCAAGACCCGGGGCAGGTGAGGCAAAGCAGGGTTACCCCAGGGGAAGCCTAAGGGCTCTCGGCCAGGGCCCTTCGAAGCTGCACCAGTTCCATGGCGGCCATGGCCGCATCCCAGCCTTTGTTCCCCGCCTTGGAGCCGGCCCTTTCTATGGCCTGCTCCAGGGTGTCTGTGGTGAGCACTCCGAACACTACCGGCACCGAGGCCTCCATAGAGACCTGTGCAACCCCTTTGGAGACCTCCGCTGCAATGTATTCGAAGTGGGGTGTGCTTCCTCTGATAACAGCTCCCAAGCATATGACCGCGTCGAATCGTCCGCTGTGGGCTGCCCAGCGAGCCATCGCCGGAATCTCAAAGGCTCCTGGAACCCTAATCACGTGGACATCCTGATCTAGGGCGCCGTGGCGCACCAAAGCGTCCACAGCCCCTTCCAGGAGTCTTCCGCAAACAAACTCGTTGAAACGACTGGCCACTATGGCTATCCTGAGCCCCTCTGCGCTGATGATTCCTTCGTGAACTATCGGCATTTGCGGCCTCCAAGAAGTCTTGATGAAACTCCATTTCTTGTTCTCTGACCGGAACCATTGGCCTGGAGCCTTCACTGAAATGGGCACTCCGGTAAAAGCTCTTTTGCCCTCTACATCCCCTAGAAGGGCCTCATTATCTCTTACCGAATCATGCTGGCTGAACAATTAAAACTGCCCTGCCCGCCCCTGCGGAAAATAATGGAGCGCAGCCGGCTTATTTAAGTTTCAACATGTGGCCCATTTTATCCCTTTTTGTCATGAGATACTTCAGGTTTTTCTGATTGGGCTTAACCTCCAGGGGAACCCTCTCCACTATTTCCAAGCCGTAGCCCGCCAGAGCCACATACTTAGTTGGATTGTTGGTCATCAGACGCATACGTTTTATACCCAGGTCCATGAGTATCTGAGCCCCAACGCCGTAGTCCCTTTGGTCAACTGGAAGTCCCAGTTCCAGGTTTGCCTCAACTGTGTCCTTGCCCTGGTCCTGAAGCACATACGCCTTCAGTTTGTTGCATAGCCCGATTCCCCTGCCTTCCTGCCTCATATAGACCAAAGCTCCTTTACCCTCCTGCTGAATCATCCGCATGGCAGTATGCAGCTGCTCCCCGCAATCACACCTTTGGGAGTGAAGCACGTCCCCAGTGACACATTCGGAATGCACCCTCACAAGCACCGGTTCATCGGGCTCCCAGGTGCCCAAGACAAGAGCGAGGTGTTCGTTTGGATCCACGTCGTTTTCGTAAGCTATGGCCTTGAACTCCCCAGCCACAGAGGTGGGCAGAACCGTCTCGGCCACCCGGCGCACCAATCTCTCATGTTGGAGCCTGTATTTGATCAGATCCGCTATGGTAACTATCTTGAGCCCGTGTTCGTGGGCAAATATCTCCAGATCTGGCCTTCTGGCCATGGTGCCGTCCTCGTTCATTATCTCGCATATGACACCCATGGGTTTGAGTCCTGCCAGTCTGGCCAGATCTACTGAGCCCTCTGTTTGGCCTGTGCGGGCCAGGACACCTCCCGATTTGGCTATAAGTGGGAAGATATGCCCGGGGCGCGCTATGTCCTGCGGGGTTGTGCGGTCATCCACCAGCGTCTGGACCGTAACCGCCCTGTCATAGGCCGATATGCCTGTGGTGATTCCCTTTTTTGCGTCCACTGAAACAGTGAAGGCTGTTCTAAAAGGACTGGTGTTGTCTTGTACCATGGGGGGAAGGTTAAGTCTGGCGGCTCTCTCCTCGGTCATGGACACGCAAATGAGCCCCCTGCCGAACTTGGCCATGAAATTGACATGTTCCGGGGTTACCTTCTCGGCCGCCATGGTCAGATCCCCTTCATTCTCCCGATCCTCGTCGTCCACAAGGATCACCATACGCCCATCCCGGATCTCCCTGATGGCCTCCTCAATGGTTGCAAACGACATAAGAACCTCCCTAACTCTGGACTTCTTAAACTAGATCAGACATTAATTTGCCACCCGGATTCTTCTCCAAGACCCCTTTCTTCGCGGCCTTCCCACAAGCCTACGTTTACTCACTCTTAGCTAAGACGGGCCCCCAAAAAAGCTGAAAATCAGAGTGCTCTTGAGTAGTCAAAGCCAAAGGCCAAGCACCCCATCCTAAGTGCTCACAAAGCCCTCAGGAAAGGTAACCGTGCTTTTGCAAGAGTTCCTCTGTCACCCCACCTGACCCGCCCTGGGGGAGGTTGCGGGCTCTGGCCTCCAAGAGCTTCTCCACATATTTTCCTAAGATATCGCACTCAATGTTTACCCTTGCCCCCACGCCTTTCATGGCCAGGGTGGTTTGGCTTATGGTGTGTGGAATAAGAGCCAGGCCGAACCAGTCTCTCCCGCAGCGGTTTATGGTGAGGCTTATGCCATCCACTGCTATGGAGCCCTTTTCGACCAGGTAGCGACCCAGTTGCCCAGGCACCCCTATTTCAAGCTCCAAGTACCGGTTTGCTGTCTGCCTTCTCTTGAGGACTCCCACCCCGTCCACATGCCCTGTAACCAGGTGCCCACCCAAACGGTCCGAAACCCTAAGTGCGCGCTCCAAGTTGACTGGACGCCCGGGTTCTGCCTCCCCCAAGGTAGTCCGCTCCAAAGTCTCAGGGGAGACTTCCACTTGAAAAGCCTCCCGGCCAAAGGAAACAACCGTCAAACAGACTCCATCCACAGAAATGCTCTCGCCCAGCTGGGGGCTTTCCTCCAGAAGACGACTCTGGATTGTTAACTGCAAAAGCTCCCCGCAACGCTCCAGTCTCTTTATGAACCCAACATCCTGCACTAAGCCGGTAAACACTTGAGCCTCTCAGAGGAAACAGTTCAGGGTTGTTTTTTCTCCCTGTCCTGAGCCTGACTGTTGGCCAGCAACTCCTTTACTTCTTCTATGAACTGGGTAATATCCTTGAACTGCCTGTAAACAGAAGCGAACCTGACGTATGCCACATCGTCCAGATGATAGAGCGCTCTCATCACCATCTCACCAATGGCCGAGCTTGGGATCTCCTTTTCACCCATCTCCTGGAAGTGGCGCTCTATCCCAGAGGTCACCTCCTCCAGGACTTCCACGCTTATGGGTCTTTTCTCACAGGCTTTTTTTAACCCTGCCATGATCTTGTTACGATCAAAGAGCTCCCTGGAACCATTTTTCTTTATGACCAGGGGTAGAATCTCCTCCACCCTCTCGTAAGTGGTGAAACGACGCTGGCAACCCAGACATTCCCTTCTCCTGCGGATCACGTCCCCTTCCTTGGACAAACGGGAATCAATGACCTTGTTGTCGAGGCTCCTGCAAAAGGGACACTTCATACCCTCTCCCCTCCCAGCTTCTCCACAGAGATCCCGCTACAGGAAAGCATTTCAGCCGAGAGCTGATCCGCATATCCTTCTTCATACACGATTCTCAAGATCCCTGCGTTGATTATCATTTTGGTGCATATAACGCAGGGGTGCGTAGTGGAATAGATGGTGGCTCCCTTGATCCCAACCCCATGGTTGGCCGCCTGGATGATGGCGTTTTGCTCTGCGTGCAGTCCTCTGCACAGCTCGTGGCGTTCCCCCGAGGGGATTCCTCTCAGCTCCCGAAGGCAACCCACCTCTTCGCAATGGAGCAGGCCACTAGGGGGGCCATTGTAGCCAGTGGCAAGAATCTGCCGGTCTCTCACCAAAACAGCTCCCACTTGGCGTCTAAGACAGGTGGATCTCCTGGAGACCAGCCTGGTGATCTCCATGAAGTACTCATCCCAACTCAGTCTCATGGCAGAGCCTTCACCCGCCGGGAGAGATGGGCTTCCGCCTTTCCGAGCCGAGAAGGGTATACGGGGAATCGGCTGCAGAGTTCCCTTACCTGAGCCCGGACCTCGGTTATGGTTTGATCGTCTCTTGGGGATTGGAGAACCCTGTGAATAAGCCCTGCTATGAGTCGCATCTGGCTCAGCCCCATTCCCCGGGTGGTCACCGCAGGGGTACCTATCCTTATGCCGCTTGTAATCTGCACGCTCAGGGGATCAAAGGGGATGGCGTTCTTGTTTACTGTTATCCCTGCCCTGTCAAGGGCCTCCTCGGCCTCCGCTCCGGTGATCCCCTGCCTTGTTAGATCCACGCAAAAGAGGTGATTGTCTGTGCCGCCCGAGACTATGGAATAGCCCATCTCCATAAGGCACTGGGCAAGGCATTTGGAGTTGGACACGACCTGCTGTTGGTAAATCTTGAAATCCTCCCGAAGGGCCTCCTGAAAAGACACGGCCTTGGCCGCAATCACGTGCATCAAGGGCCCGCCTTGAATCCCAGGAAAGACTGCTGAATCTATAGCTTGAGCATACCGGGACTTACACAAGATCAAACCACCTCTGGGGCCTCTAAGGGTCTTATGGGTGGTAGCTGTAACAAAATCGGCATGGGGGACCGGGCTTGGGTGAAGTCCACAGGCCACCAGTCCTGCTATATGGGCCATGTCCACCATGAGGTATGCTCCCACTTCATCCGCTATCTGTGCAAAGGCTTCAAAATCTATTATACGACTGTAAGAGCTGGCCCCGGCTACTATCATGCGCGGCCTTGTGGCAAGGGCTATTTGACGGATCTCTGCATAGTCCAGCATCTGATTCTCGGGTCTTACCCCGTAAGACACGGCATGGTAAAGCCTTCCCGAAAAACTGGCCTGAGCCCCGTGGGTCAGGTGCCCTCCGTGGGCCAAACGCATACCCAGGATCCTGTCTCCGGGTTTAAGGGTGGCCAGATATACAGCCATGTTGGCTGCCGAGCCTGTCACAGGCTGGACATTGGCATGTTCGGCTCCGAAAAGGGCCATTGCCCTCTCTACAGCCAGCCTTTCCACTTTGTCCACATGCTGACAGCCCCCGTAATATCGTCTACCCGGATAGCCCTCCGCATACTTATTGGTCATCACCCCGCCCTGGGCTTCCAGGACCGCCTCGCTGGCATAGTTCTCAGAGGCAATGAGCACCAAACGGTTCTCTTGGCGCTCCAGCTCGTCTGCAAGAGCTTGAGCTATCTCTGGATCAACTTCCATAAGCCTGGACAAGACTCAGCACCCTCCCCCTTTATCAGGGATTTGCTTCTCAAGTTCCCTTATCTGGGCAAGACGAAGCTCGTGCCTGCCTCCCTCAAAAGGAGTTTCAAGCCAAACTCTGACCATCTCCTTGGCCAATCCCTTTCCCAACACCCTCCCGCCCAAAGCCAAGCAATTTGCATCATTATGCTTCCTGCTCATTATGGCAGTATAAAGGTCATGGCAAAGGGCTGCCCTGACTCCAGGGAAACGGTTGGCCACTATTGACATGCCTATTCCCGTCCCGCAGATCAAAATCCCCCTGTCTGCCTCCCCCTGGGAGATTTGGCGAGCCACTAGCACGGCAAAGCCGGGGTAGTGCACAGACTCCTCCCCATGAGTCCCCAGGTCCTGCACCTGATGGCCCATCTCCCTAAGGAAACCCTTGAGCTCCTCCTTCAGCTCAAAGCCTCCGTGATCGGCTCCTATGGCTATTCGGTATCTCATCCTAATCTTATTGTAACAGGTTGGAGCAAGAGATGGATCCCTCTTTGGGACGGCCAGCGCCTTTGCGCCACCATCCTCGGCTTATAGGGAAACAGTTAGGTAGGATCGGGGAGTCAAGGCGGCCGACGGGGTTTCACCGCGGCCGCCTGGTGCCCCTATACATGTTCCGCGATGTAATTTATGGCGTCCTGGACGGTCTGGATTTTCTCGGCGTCTTCGTCCGAGATCTCCATGTCGAATTCCTCCTCCAGAGCCATAATCAGTTCCACCAGATCCAAAGAGTCGGCACCCAGATCGTCCACAAAGGAAGCCTCGGGCACGATCTCCTCCTCGCTAATACCCAACTGCTCCGCGATGATCTCCTTGAGTCTTCGCGTGATCTGTTCCAGATCTGCCATTCCACATCACCTCCTTGAGCAAGTTCTGGATTCTCCAACGGACCTTCCCGTTGGTCTTAATGCAGCAACTTTGTGATGCCCACTCCAAAAGGCCTCGGTTCCCGCTGAGGCTTGGAACTCAAATGTAAAGCCCACCGCTTACGTTTATGATCTCCCCTGTTATGTAATGGGATGCCGGGGAAACCAAAAAAAATACAGCCCAAGCCACATCCTCCGGAGTCCCAAACCTGCCCAGGGGAATGCTCCCCAAGACCTCTCCCCTTACTTTTTCGGGCAATTTGTCAGTCATGTCAGTGGATATGAATCCCGGGCAAACCGCGTTAACCCTTATATTCCAGGGAGCCAGCTCTTTGGCGAGGGCCTTTGTGAGCCCTATGAGGCCGGCTTTGGAGGCCGAATAGTTCGCCTGGCCTGCGTTACCGGCGAGCCCTGCCACTGAAGCCATGTTGACTATACAACCTCTTTTCTTTTTCATCATGGAGCGGGCTACAGCCCTGGTGCAATTAAAAGCTCCGTCCAGATTAACCTGCATTACCTGGCGCCACTCTTCAGGCTTCATCCGCACGAAGAGCTGGTCCCTGGTGATTCCGGCATTGTTTACAAGCACATCTATATTGCCGTGTGTTCCCAGGATCTCTCGACATGCCAGCTGCACCTGGTCTGGCTCGGCCACGTTGAAAGGCTTGAGTTCACAGCTGCCCTTGCCAGACAGTATTTGCTCTGCCAGCTCTTGAGCGCTCCTCTGGGAGCTCTGATAATTGATCACCACATGTGCTCCGGCTCCGGCCAAGAGCTGGCTTATGGCTCTTCCTATGCCCCTTGCCCCTCCGGTGACCAGGGCCACCTGACCGGAAAGATTCATGAGCGAACCGTCCATTCACATCCCCTCATGCCAAGGCCTTGCCCAGCTCCTGAATACCTGCGGCGTCTTCCACCTGGACTCCAGTCACCCCTGGAGCGATCCTTTTCAAAAGTCCCACCAACACCTTCTTAGGCCCCAGCTCCACGGCCAAATCGATTCCCCAAGAGGCCATCAATTGCATGCTCTCTTCCCATCGGACCGGGTGACTAACCTGCCGAGCCAGGATCTCCACCGCAGTACTTCCCGAAGGATAAGGCCTGGCATCCACATTGGAAATGACCGGAAAAACCGGATCGCTAAAGCTCATATTCCCCAAAACTCTTTTCAGTTTCTCCCCCGCAGGAGCAAGCAGAGGGGAGTGGAAGGGGGCGCTCACGGGTAACTCCACAACTTTCTTGGCACCTTGCTGCTTGGCTGCCTTAGCCACTCTCTGCACCGCAGAAGCATGTCCTGATACCACCACCTGGCCGGGCCCATTGTAGTTGGCTGCCACAACCACCTCTGGGCCGGCCTCTTCCCTGCATATCCGGTCCACCTCTGCAGCATCCATACCCAGTACCGCAGCCATAGCCCCTTGGCCTTCTGGGACCGCTTCCTGCATAAACTCTCCTCTTTTTCTTACAGCCAGGACCGCCTGAGGAAAGCTCATGGCTTGGGCTGCCACAAGAGCCGAATACTCACCCAAAGAGTGCCCTGCAGCGCATGCAGGTGAAATCCCGAATTCCTCCAGAACCACCCTGAAGGCTGCGATGCTCAGAGTGAGGATTGCCGGCTGGGCATTGGCGGTCAAACGAAGACGATCCTCGGGCCCTTCCAAGCAAAGCTTTTCCATATCCTCCCCAAGCACATCGCTGGCTTCCTGGAAGGTCCTCCTGGCCACAGGGAATTGTTCCAAGAGTTGTTTGCCCATGCCCACATACTGGGAACCCTGTCCAGGGAAAAGCAGCCCCAATTTCTTTCCCATTTATATAGAACCTCCCTTGAGAAGGCCTTAGTAACGAGGTCTTTTCAAAATCTGAACAGCCCGGCACCCCAGGTGAAGCCGGCTCCGAAAGAATCCACCAGGATAAGGTCACCCCGCCGGATCTTGCCGCTGCGGACCGCCTCATCCAGGGCCGTGGGAATGGAAGCCGCCGAGGTGTTACCGTACTTGTGCACTGTGACGATGACTTTCTCCGGCGGGATCTCTAATCGCTTGGCCACCACTTCCATTATCCTCAAGTTGGCCTGGTGCGGGATGAACCAATCCAGATCCTGGGGGGTCGCCCCGTTGCTTTGCAGGGCTTCCTGGCCAGCCTCCACCATGCTTCGAACAGCGTGTTTGAAAACCTCGTTGCCCTGCATCTTCAGATATTGGAGGCCTTGCTCCAGCATTTGGTGGGTGGGTGGGTTGCGCGAACCGCCTCCAGGCAGCTGGAGCAACTCCCAAAGACTCCCGTCCGAATAGAGGTGGGTTGAGAGAATCTCACCGTCTCCATTCCCGTTAGAGGGCCCCAGGACCACGGCTCCAGCGCCGTCTCCAAAAAGCACGCATGTACTCCTGTCCCCGTAATCCACTCTGTTGGAGATGACCTCGCCGCCCACCACTAAGGCATTGCGAAAAGTCTTGTCCTGGAGGAACCTATGTGCCACCGAGAGAGAGTAGATGAACCCTGGACAAGCCGCATTCAGGTCAAAGGCAACGGCTTTCCGAGCACCCAGGCGGTTTTGCAAAATGCAGGCCGCAGAAGGGGTGATCATGTCTGGGGAGACCGTTCCTACCACTATCAGCTCGAGTTCCTCGGCAGGCAGGCCGGCCATTTCCAAGGCCCTCTCGGCAGCCGGCGTGGCCATGTCAGTTAAGGCCTGGCCCGGCTCAATCATCCGCCTTTGCTGAATCCCTGTTCTGGTCCTAATCCACTCGTCACTGGTCTCAAGGAGATTTTCAAAATAAGAATTAGGGACCACCCGCTCGGGCACATACGACCCTGTTCCTTTTATACAAACTTTGTTCACGCAGTCACCTTGTCCGTAGGATTTGCCCGGGACAATGGGCATGGTTCATCTTCATTTGACTTGCAACACCTCTCTGCCCTTGTAAAAACCGCACTTGGGGCAAGCGCGGTGGGGAGCCTTGGGCTCGTTGCACTGTGGACAGGTGGAGACGGCGGGTGAAACCAGATGATCGTGGGATCTCCTCTTGTCCCGGCGGGTTCTGGATTGTCTTCTCTTTGGTACTGCCATGAGTCTTCCTTCCTTAAATGTCGGTGCACACGAGGTTTCAGCTCCTGAGCTTCAGCAAGGCTTCCCAACGAGGGTCGGGTTTGGACCCCCCGCACTGGCAGGACTCTGTATTGCGATCCGCCCCGCACTCAGGGCAAAGACCCTTGCATTCCTCGCGGCACAACGGTTTCATTGGAAAAGACAAAACTATCTGCTCGTGAATCAGCCCTGAAAGGTCTATTTCTTCCCCCTCAAAGTATCCTGTATCCAGATCCTCCAAACTCAGCTCCAATTCCTCCTTGCCAGAAGCTTCTGGCGAGACCCTGCACAGGGTAAACCTGCCTTGGACGGAAACGCTGAATGGAAACGGTTTCAGACAACGGGAGCAACTCAGCACTGCCACTGTCTCAACGCTCAAATTTACCCTCACGTCTCTTCCAAAAGGGCTTAAAAGAAAATCCACCTCCACTGGTTCTTCCAGGACTATAGGCCGCACCGGGTCATCGGCTTCAGGGGGGAGTGAAAACCAAGAAGGCGCCAAGGATCTGTGTCCCGAAATACCCTGAGCCTTGATTTGCTTGACCGAGAATACCAGACTTTCCATGATAGTAGAACCGTAGACCGGACCTGTACATTTGCAAAACACTAAAGTTTTCACTATAAAGAAATTTTGAGCCATGTCAAGTTGAAAAGGAGATGATTACTACATGCCAGAACCCCTGTCAGCCCCTCCAGGCTGCCCCCCTGTTTCCATTTCAGCTCTGCTGCAACTGCAACAGCCGGCTTTGGTTCTCCTGGACTCCAACCACAAAATAGTGGCTGCCAATAGAGGAGCTTGCCTCCTGAGCGGCTTCCAGCCCGATCGGATCCTGGGATTGGATTTCTTCTCCCTGTTCGAACCCACGGAAAGAGAGAAATTAAATGATTGCATAAAGTCCGGCATTACGCAAACAGCTTTGGACCTGCAGCTGGTGAACGCCCAGGGCAAGAGGATCCCAGTGGGGGTTTCCTGCGCAGCCGCTGAGGGACAAATTTGGGTGGCCATGTTGGATCTCCAGCCCCTGTGGGATTTGAAAAACCTAGCGGATGAGGCCAGGGACCGGGTGGAGAGGATTTCCAATATGGGGGACGTGGGCATAATCGTTTATGACCACGATTTTAGGATAGAGTTCGCCAACCAAATGGCAGGGGAAATTCTGGGACGTACGGCCCAGGAGCTTCTAGGTGGAGAACTAACTGAATTTCTTGGGAAAGTGCAAAGTATTCAACTTAGAAATCACCACTCAACCTTTCACTTGGAGCAGCAACGACGAGTCAGGATGGAGCTGCCGGTGGAAAGACCCGACGGCACGCGAAAGCTGGTGGAAATATATCTATCAATGACGAGCAACGAGTCCGCCCCTGTGCGCACCTATGCTTACCTGAGGGATCTCACCGAGCGGGTGGAGATGGAAAACGAGCTTAGAAAAACAAACCAGTTTTTGCAGAATGTCATAAAGAGCTCTGTGGACGGGATAATTGCTGCCGATATGAAGGGGAACATCATCATCTTCAATGAGGGGGCCGAAAGGCTCCTGGGTTACCGCGCCGAGGAGGTAATAGGCAAGATTCATATTACACAGCTTTATCCGCCTGGTGTGGCCAAGAAGATCATGCGAAGATTGCGCAGCGAAAACTATGGGCCCAAAGGAAAGCTTCCCACCACCCCCACGACAATAGTGGCAAAATCAGGGGAACACATACCGGTTAGGATCTCCGCGGCCATTGTGTACGAAGGTGATCGAGAGATCGCCTCGGTGGGGATCTTCAGGGACTTGAGGGAGCGCATCAAGATGCAGCAGCAGCTGGAGGAGACCTACAGGCAGTTGCTGCACTCAGAAAAGCTGGCTTCCTTGGGAAAGCTGGCCGCCGGGGTGGCCCATGAACTGAACAATCCTCTGGGCGGGATTCTCATGTACGCCAATATGTTACTGGAACAGGCCGGGGGAGGTCCTGCGGCCCAAGATCTAAGGGAGATCGTGGAGCAGGCCCTGAGATGCAAGGAAATAGTGCGGGGGCTCTTGGACTTTGCCCGGAGGCGCGGGGAGGAACTGGCCAGGGTTCAGCTCAATGAGGTTCTTGAGAAGTGCGTGGGGTTGATGAGTAAACAGGCTTCTTTCCTGAATATTCGATGGGACAAGCACTTCCAGCCCGATCTGCCGCAAGTGGCGGCTGACTCAGACCAGCTGAGTCAGGTCTTCACCAACCTCATAGTCAACGCGGCCGATGCTATGGAAGGGAAAGGCACCTTGGGAATAAGGACCTGGGCTGAGGGGGAGCCGCAGCAGGTGCACGTGGAAATATCGGATACTGGCAGCGGGATTCCGGAGGAACACCTGCAGAAAATCTTCGACCCCTTTTTCACTACAAAGGAGGTGGGCAAAGGCACCGGCTTGGGCCTCAGCATAGCTTATGGGATAGTGCGCAGAATGGGAGGAGACATACAGGTCAGAAGCAAGCTGGGCCAGGGCACAACATTTCATTTGCGCTTTCCGTTGGAGGCCCCGGTTCGGATTGCAGCGGAGGCCCAGGAGGGTCTGGCGGGCATCAGGGACAGAGAGGGCAGAGCGGTCCAGGTGGTGCTTGCAGGGGAAAAAGGGCTCATGAGGCTTCTTTCTTTTTACGACTCCTTTGAGCCCAAGGGGGCTTTCGAGGGACTCCCTCCCGGTCTCAAGAGAGAAAGACGCAAATGGGTCATCGGTTTGATGGGGGGCTGGCGCAACTTCCTGCTTCTGCACGGGGAAGAATTGATTGGCCACATAGGGGTGACTCTTGGGGAATCGGACCTTGAAGAGGTAATCATATTTATACACCAGGATTACAGGGGCAAGGGAATCGGGAGCATGGCCCTTCGCCACGTTGGGGATCTTATGGCCCGAGAGGGCTGCCGAAGGCTTTGGCTTACAGTGGAATCCATTAATACATCGGCCATCCGCTGCTTTCAGAAGGCAGGCTTTCGCTTTACCTCCAGGGAACTCCAGCCTGAGATGGAGATGATGATGGACCTGGAGGCATGAGATGGTCATTCCCAATGTTTGAGGAGCCGCCACTAGAGAGCCCGCTCAAAAACGACAAGCTACGAGTCACTGTAGAGTTCTGGGGGTGGAAATATTGATCAGCTCAGGGGCCGGTAGATCCGGGGATGGGAAGAAGTTCACCCTCGCATTGCAATCAGGCATACCTCGACTTCGGCTATGGAACAGCAAGGGGTTAGTGTTGTGAAAAACTATCGCATAGTCGTCCTACCTGGGGACGGAATAGGACCTGAAATCGTAGAGGCTGCCTTGGAGGTCTTGGACACTCTTCAAGAAGTTATAGGGGAATTCCGGCTTTCCTATCAGATCCATAGAGCCGGGGCCAGTCTTTATCAGGAGACAGGGGAGCCCATCGGAGAAGAGGCCATTGAGGCCTTTCGGGACTGCCGTGTTGCTCTCAAAGGCCCGGTCGGGCTCCCGAGGGTTCGTAAGCCTGATGGTACCGAGGCCGGGCTTCTGGGGGAATCCTGAGGTGCGGATTCGATCTCTACGCCAACGTGAGACCCATCTGCCTTCTTCCCAGGGTCCCCGGCCCATTGGCCGGCATCACGCCCGAAGGGTTGGATTACATAATCGTAAGGGAGAACACAGAAGGCCTGTACCTGTCCCGGGGGCTGGGATTGGTGACACCGCAGGCAGCAACGGACACCATGCTTATGACTGCCAAGGGGTGTGAAAGAATAGCCCGATTCGCCTTCCGTACCGCCTTGCTGAAGAAGCGTGGGGCTCCAGAGGACGGCAAGAAAAGAGTCACACTCCTTGACAAGAGCAATGTCCTGAGATCTTTCGCCTTTTTCAGGAAGATCTATTTGCAAGTAGCCGAGGAGTTCCCAGAGGTGGAAACGGAGTGCATGTACGTGGATGCGGCCTGCGCAGCACTGATTAGTCGCCCGGGCCATTTCCAGGTGATCGTGACCGAGAATCTCTTCGGAGATATACTGAACGACCTCGGGGGGGCAACGGTGGGAGGGCTTGGCTTCTGGCCCTCTGGGAATATCGGGGAGACCCACGCATACTTCGAACCAATCCATGGCTCGGCCCCGGACATAGCGGGCCGCGGGCTCGCAAACCCGACGGCCCAAATTCTCTCGGCGGCCATGATGCTGGATTATTTGGGAGAGCAGCGTGCGGCCGAGATGTTGCGCAGCGCAGTTAAGCGGGTCTGGGCCGAAGCTCTAGTGAGGCTGGAGGCAGGAGGGTGGGTCATTGGAGGTTCTCAGAGCGTGACCAGGGCAATAAAAGACATGCTCCTTAAGGCTAAAGGGGGCGCCCATGAGATCCGCTGAAGCCCAGCTTGTAGACTTGGGAAAGGAATATGACGTTGTGGTTGTAGGAGGGGGCAACGCGGCTCTCTGTGCGGCCATGACGGCCCGGGAGACAGGAGCCAGCGTACTGCTCTTGGAGTGCTCCCCCAAGGAGCTCAGGGGAGGCAACAGCCGCCACACCCGTAACTTGAGATTTCTGCACGAAGGCCCCACCTCCTACCTCACGGATGTGTACCTCGAGGATGAGTTTTGGGAAGACCTCATGTTGGTAACAGAGGGACAGACAACAGAACACCTGGCAAGACTCACCATTCGGGAGTCCAGGAATCTGGGGGAATGGATGGAGGCCCACGGCTGTGTGTTCCAGCCCCCTTTGCGGGGGACCCTTCATCTATCCAGAACCAATGCTCACTTCTTGGGTGGGGGAAAGGCTCTCGTGAATGCCTACTATGCCAGGGCCCTGAAAACAGGGGTGCGGGTTCTCTACGGGGCGGAGGCCAGGAGCATAGAACTTCTCGAAGGGAAGTTCTCCTCTCTGGTCGTGCGGCGCAACGGCTCTGAGCACCGCCTCAGAGCAAAGGCCGCGGTCATGGCCTCAGGAGGCTTCCAGGCAGATGTCGGCTGGTTGAGGCAGTACTGGGGAAATGCAGCCGAGAATTTCCTCATCCGAGGTACGCCTTTCAATAGAGGCCAGATGCTCAGAGCGCTTCTAGCTCTCGGCGCCAAGCCTGTCGGGGACCCCCGCCAGTGCCATGCCGTGGCCATAGACGCAAGAGCTCCCAAGTTCGACGGAGGCATTGTGACAAGGCTGGATTGCGTGCCATTTGGCATCGTGGTGAACCGGGACTGCCGTCGCTTTTACAACGAAGGGGAGAACTTTTGGCCCAAGCGTTACGCCATATGGGGGAGACTGGTGGCCCAGCAGCCCGGGCAGATAGCGTACTGTCTCATTGATTCCAAATCCTTGAGCCTGTTCATGCCGTCTGTGTTCCCACCCGTTGAAGCCAATTCCATAGGGGAGCTGGCCCGAAAGCTGGGGCTGGACCCCCGAGCTCTGGAAAACACGGTCAGAACTTACAACGCAGCTGTCCGCCCGGGCAGGTTCGATCCCACTGCCTTGGACGATTGCCACACCGCAGGCTTGCAGCCTGAGAAGACTCACTGGGCTCGCCCCTTGGATTTACCTCCTTTTTACGGCTATCCTTTGAGGCCCGGGATCACCTTCACATATCTCGGAGTCACAGTAGACGAGCGGGCCCGGGTGATCCTCCAGGACAATCACCCGGTGCCCGGCATCATGGCTGCAGGGGAGATAATGTCAGGGAACATCCTGGGGAAAGGATACCTGGCGGGGTTCGGGATGACAATCGGAACAGTTTTCGGTCGGATAGCGGGAAGGGAGGCTGCGCTTTATGCCCGCGGATGACCTGCTCAGGGAAGCTCAGCGTGTGATGACCATCTGCAATGCCTGCAGATACTGCGAGGGATTCTGCGCGGTATTCCCGGCCATGGAGCTAAGGAGGGTCTTTGCGCCCGGGGACCTGAAGTACCTTGCCAACCTATGCCACAACTGCCGGGGCTGCTATTACGCATGCCAGTACGCTCCTCCGCACGAGTTCATGCTGAACGTTCCCAAGACCCTAGCTCAACTGCGGCGGGAGACTTACAAGGAGTTCGCCAGGCCTTTGGCCCTGGGCAGGTTGTTCGAGAAAAACGGCAGAGCCTTGGCATGGATCACAGCCGGGTGTCTGCTTCTGGCCCTGGGTCTCACCTTGGGGTTTCAGCCCAAGGAACTGGTTTTGGGCGTACATCAAGGGGAAAGGGCGTTTTACAAGGTGATACCATACGATTTTATGGTGTGGCCCTTTTTGGCTCTGGGTTGCGCAGTTTCGGTTTTTCTAGTAAACGGGATCATATCCTTTTGGAGAGGCATTGGGGGGCGACCGAGAGAGTTGTGGGATTGGGCCGCAAACCTGAGGGCTTTGGGAGATGCGCTAAGGCTGACCTATCTGGGTGGAGGGGGACACGGGTGTAATTATCCTGACGAGCGTTTCAGTAATGCCCGCAGGTGGCTCCACCAGACTCTGTTTTACGGGTTTTTCCTGACGGGGGTCTCAACGGCTTTGGCGGCATTGCATGACCACTTCCTGGGGAGAATGGCTCCTTATCCCTTCTGGAGCTGGCCTGTGGTGCTTGGCGGCCTGGGAGGACTGGGAATCATGGCCGGGGGCCTTGGGCTGCTATATCTGAAAGCCAAGGTAGACCGGGCCCCGGCCGATGAGGGAGCCCTAAGCATGGATATCGGTTTCACGGTCTTGCTGCTCTTGACTGCCTTAAGCGGAATCCTGCTCTTACTTTTCAGGGATACCTGGGCCATGGGGCTTCTGCTGGCAGTGCACTTGGGCTTTGTAGGGGCTTTTTTCCTGAGTTTACCCTGCGGCAAGTTTGTGCACGCGGTATATCGTTACGCGGCCTTGGTGCGAAACGCCCAGGAGAGAATAAGGGAAGGGAAATAGCTGATGGGGCTTCAGCAGCAAGGCAAAGGGTACCATATGGTACGAAGGCTTTTGAGATCCACTGAGGGTTGCTCTGAAACGGACAGCTTGGGTGGGTCTGATCCGACTCAAGGGAAGAGTAAGCAGACCTGATAACTCTTAGGATAGGATGGAAACATGGGACAGAACTTGGTCGAGAAAATACTGGGTTCGCATCTGGTTGCAGGCAAATACATTCCGGGTGAGGAGATCCGAATAAGGATTGACCAGACCTTGGTGCACGACGCCACAGGAACCATGGCATTTCTGGAGTTCGAGGCAATGGGTCTAAAGGGCGTCAAAACGGATCTCTCAGTGGTCTATGTGGACCACAACACCCAGCAAATCGGCTTCGAGAACAACGACGATCACCTTTATCTCCAAAGCGTAGCAGCCCGCTTCGGTGCGATTTACTCCAGGGCCGGCAACGGCATCTGCCACCAGGTTCACCTGGAACGCTTTGGGAAGCCGGGCACCACGCTTTTGGGCGCGGACAGCCACACCCCCACAGGCGGCGGGATAGGGCAGTTGGCAATCGGGGCTGGGGGATTGGACGTGGCCGTGGCCATGGGCACCGGCCAATACACCTTGATGTGTCCCAGGGTTTACCTGGTCAAGCTCCACGGCAGGCTTCCAGAGTGGGTCACGGCCAAGGATCTGGTCCTGAAGATGCTTTCCATTTTGAGCACCAAGGGGAATGTGGGAGTGGTGCTGGAATACGGCGGGGAAGGCGTAAGGGGTTTGAGTGTGCCGGAGAGGGCTACCATCGCCAACATGGGCGCCGAGATGGGGGTGACAACCTCTCTTTTCCCCTCTGACCAGCAGACGCGCCGCTTCCTAAAGGCCCAGGGCCGCGAGCAGGATTGGGTTGAGCTCGAGGCCGACCCTGGGGCCTCTTACGACCGAATAATAGAGCTTAATCTGGAGGAGATGGAGCCTTTGGTGGCCGTGCCGCACAGTCCGGGAAACGTCAAGAGACTCTCGCAGCTGGAGCAAATCATGGTGGATCAGGTCTGCATAGGTTCCTGTACCAATTCTTCTTACAGGGACCTGATGGTGGCCTCGGCCATCCTGAAGGGGAAAAGGATCCACCCTCGAGTCAGCCTGGGCGTGGCCCCGGGCTCGCGGCAGGTGATGCTTGCCCTGGCCCAGGAGGGAGCGCTCACAGAGCTGCTAAAGGCAGGCGCGAGGATAAAGGAATGCGCCTGCACTTTTTGCATTGGTAACGAGTTCTCCCCCAGGAGCGGGGGCGTCTCGGTCAGGACCTCCAATAGGAATTTTGAAGGCCGTTCGGGCACCAAGGATGCGCAGGTGTTTCTGACCAGTGTGGAAGCCGCAGCCGCAGCCGCCCTGGCCGGGCGGCTGGTGGATCCGCGAAGCCTGGGGATGGATTACCCCAAAGTGAGGGAGCCAGAGGCCTATGTGGTGGACGAAAACATGTTCATCTTCCCGGAGCCAGAGATGAGGGACACCCCCATCTTTAGAGGCCCTAACATAGGCAGCCCCCCGCAAAACGAGGAAATGCCTGACTCCTTGAGGGGAGAGGTGATGGTGAAGTTGGGCGACAAGGTGACCACCGACCACATCACACCTGCAGGCCCAAGGCTTAAGTACAGATCCAACATAGCCAAGTACTCGCAGTTCGTGTTCGAGAACCTGGATCCCACGTTTCCAACCAGATGCCTGGAGAACAAGGCAATAGGAATCCACAACCTAATAGTGGCCGGGGACTCCTACGGTCAGGGATCCAGTAGGGAACACGCGGCAATATGTCCCATGTTTCTGGGCGTGAAGGCCGTAATAGCGAAATCCTTCGAGAGAATACACTTGGCAAACCTGGTCAATTTCGGCATCCTGCCTCTTCTTTTCAAGGAAGCCTCTCGATACGAGAGTGTTGAGCAGGGCGACAGGCTTTCCTCTGAGAACTGGAAAGAGGCCCTCAAAAAAGGCCAGTCAATCCATATCCTGAACCACAGGACAGGAGAGTCTTTCGAGTGCGTTTACAATCTTTCGCAGACGCAGCGAGAGCTGGTCTTGGCAGGGGGACTGCTAAACAGGATCGGATCCAGATAAGAAAAGGGGAGAACCCCGTTGGAGAAACCTTGGACATGGGAAAAATAAAGGTGAAGAGCCCCATAGTTGAGATTGACGGCGACGAGATGACCCGCATCATCTGGGGGATGATCAAGGAGAAACTGATATTCCCTTTTCTGGACGTGAAGCTGGAATACTACGATCTGGGGATAAAAAACAGAGACCAGACCGAGGACAGAGTCACCAGAGAAGCTGCAGAGGCCATAATACGCCACGGGGTGGGCGTTAAGTGCGCCACCATCACCCCGGACCGAGAGAGAGTAGCCGAGTATGGTCTCAAGAAGGCCTGGCCCTCTCCCAATGCCACCATCCGTTCTGTGCTGGACGGCACGGTCTTTAGAAAGCCCATCCTGGTGAAGAACATCCGCCCTGCGGTCAAGAGCTGGAACAAGCCCATCGTCATAGGCCGCCATGCTTACGGAGACATTTATAAAGCGGTGGAATTGGTGGTGGAAGGACCTGGGAAGGTGGAGCTGGTTTACACGGGAGAGGAGGGCGAGGAGACTCGTCTCCTGGTGCACAGGTTCGAGGGCCCGGGGGTGGTGATGGGTCTTCACAATCTGGAGAAATCCATAAGATCCTTTGCCAAGGCTTGCATAAATTACGCCCTCGGGGAAAGGATAAATATCTGGTTTTCCATGAAGGACACCATAAGCAAGAAGTACCATGCTTACTTCAGGGAAATCTTCTCCCAGGAGGTGGGGGCAAGGGAAGAGGAGTTTGCCAGGGTGGGCATAACTTATAGGTACCTACTTATAGACGATGCAGCAGCCCAGATCATGAAACAGGAGG
Source organism: uncultured Desulfarculaceae bacterium (assembly GCA_964414345.1). Taxonomy (GTDB): domain Bacteria; phylum Desulfobacterota; class Desulfocorpusculales; order Desulfocorpusculum; family Desulfocorpusculum; genus Desulfocorpusculum. The sequence goes on along the minus strand of CAYPWF010000023.1, from coordinate 16,187 downwards.
GAGGGATCCTCTGGGCTTTGAGCAATTACGATGGGGATGTGTTCTCGGATGTGGTTGCGGCCGGATTCGGAAGCCTCGGCATGATGACCTCGGTGCTGGTCTCCCCGGACGGGAAGTATGAGTTCGAGGCCGCTCACGGAACCGTGCGTCGTCATTATTATGAACACCTCAAGGGGAATCCCACCAGCACCAATTCGGTGGCCTCCATCTTTGCCTGGAGCGGGGGGATCAAGAAAAGAGGGGAATTGGACGGCACACCTGAGGTGGTAGGCTTCGCCGAGCGACTGGAGAGAGCCGTGATCCAGTGCATAGAGGAAGGAATTGTGACCAAGGACTTGGTCCCGCTGATGGATCCCCGCCCTATTGGTTTCCAGACCACCGAAGGCTTTTTGGAGGCCGTGGCAGGAAGATTGGAGAACTCTCAGGAGTGAAAGGGGCGGGTCGGCTCACCCCGCAGGGCCAGAGAGGGTTGACATGGGCATTAGGTTTTTTCCATACTCCCCGGCGGGGAATCCAGGGGCTGCAAGGGCAAAAAGGAAAGTCTTTGAGGGCGGCGGGAGCCTGGTTAGGCCTGGCCACACCAGTTGAGGAAGGAGGGTGGAGAAATGAGAAGGGCTGTGTGCTTTATGGCTTTTCTATCCCTGCTTCTTGGTTTGGGCGGGATCGCCGCAGCGGATTACCCAGAGCGGGCGATCGAGATCCTGGTGCCCTTTGGTGCCGGGGGGGGCAGCGACACTGCCGCAAGGGCACTCGTGGAAGGGATTAAGCCCCAACTAAAGCACGGGGTGGTGGTGACCAACATGCCTGGAGGGGGCGCCACAAAGGGCATGCTCTACGTTTCTCAGCAGCCTGCCGACGGATACACGGTCCTTGCAGTCACCACCTCCCACCTCATAGATGCGGCCAACCCCAAAACCCGCGCCCACATCCTAAGGGACTTCGACCCCTTGTGCCGAATCCAGTGGGACACCTCTTCGGTGACCATAGCCGGAAATTCCAAGTTTAAGAGCTTTGCGGATCTGGTGGAATTCGGCAGGAAGAACCCCAAGGCCTTGAAGTTCGCGGGCACTTCTCCTGGGGGCTGGTCCGAGATCCAGACGGTGGCCTTCTTCAAGAAGGCCGGGGTGGAGGTTACTTTCGTGCCTTTTGACTCAGGCGCAGAGATCAAGGCGGCCATACTGGGAGGGCACATAACAGGGGCCGTGGAAGAGCTGGCCGAGACCCTCCCCCTAATACAGGCCGGGAAGCTGAAGTCCTTGTGCGTGATAATGGAGAAGCGCCACCCAGCTCTTCCGGATGTGCCCTGCTCCAAGGAGCTGGGGATAGATTACACCCACGGCCTGATGCGGGCCTGGGCGGTCAGGAAGGGGACCCCGCCGGAGCGTAAGGCCTTTCTCCTGGATGTAATAAAGAAGGCTCTGGAACATCCCATGTACGTCAAGTTTGTGAAGGATAACCACTTGGATGCGAGGCCCGGGTTTCTGGGCCCCGAAGAGACGAGGAAGTACTGGGAGGATCAGGTGGCCTTTTTTACGGGAGTTTTAAAAGAACTGGGATACATTAAGTAGGCTCGGACAAAAGCTATCTCGGGCCAAAAGCGTTTCTCAGAATGAAAAGAAAAGAAACCGTTTTCTTCGGGGTCTGTCTGGCTTTTTTCGGCTTCATGCTGTATGAGGCCTTGGGGCAGATAGGCCGTGGCCGGGCAGGCGAGGTAGGAAGCGGATTCTGGCCGCTTCTGGCCCTAAGTGGTTGTGCCCTGCTAAGCGGGGTGCGCTTCATCTATTGCCTCAGGCGGGAGGGCCGCGAAAGCTCGAGGGTCCCCAGGGAGGAAGAGCAAGCCTCAGGCAGACCTCAGGTGAGGCATAATGCGGTCATTTTCACCATGGCCTCCTTCCTGGCCTATCTTATGGCCATCCCATGGATCGGCTTCATATTGGCCACCCTTCTGTTCGTCCCTTCTGTGAGCGTTTCCCTGGGCGAGAGGCGCTGGGGGGTGCTGGCAGTCTCACCTTTTGTGCTGACCGCAGTCATAGTGGCGGTGTTCGCCAAGTTCATCACCATACCTTTCCCCAGGGGTGCGGGGCTGTTTGCCGAGTTCAGCAGGCTTTTTTATTGAAGGGAACTTTGACCCATGGAGCATTATCTGACAGCCTTGGCAACGATCTCGCAGCCTCAGAATCTAACGGCCATGGTGCTTGGCTCTCTTTGGGGACTACTGGCCGGGGCACTACCCGGGATAAGCACCTCCATGGGTGTGGTACTCCTTCTCTCCTTTACTTACACCTTGGCGCCCATGACTGCCTTCGTGCTTCTGGTAGGGGCATACCTGGGGGGTATCACAGGCGGATCCATCACCTCTATACTGTTCGGAATTCCGGGAGAGCCCTCCTCGGTGCCCACGGTGATAGAGGGCCATGCTCTGGCCAAGCAGGGCAAAGCCACCTACGCCATGTGGGTATACCTTCTTTGCTCTATTTTCGGGGGGCTATTCAGCGTAGTGGTCATGATTCTGGCCACACCCCTGATAGCCGATTTCGCCCTTCGCTTCGGGCCCTCTGAATACTTCGCCCTGACGGTCTTGGGGCTAAGCGTGGTATCGGGTCTCTCCGGGGGGTCCATGCTCAAGGGCTTCATATCCTGCTTTTTCGGGCTTTTTCTGGCAACCGTGGGCACTGACGGTATCACCGGCGAGGAGCGCTTCACCTTCAATACAGTTACGCTTCTTGGAGGGATCAACTTCGTGGTGGCCATGGTGGGGCTGCTGGCGGTCTCGGAGATATTCATTGAGGCAGGAGAACCTTTCCAGGAATACAAGGGCGGCGTGGAATACCGAGGCCTGCTCAAGGAGCTTCCTCCCCTATCTCTTTTTAGGCAGTATCTCTTGACCATGATCCGCTCCCCCATCATAGGCACCGTGGTGGGGGCATTGCCCGGGGCAGGAGCCACTATCGCCGCATTTCTTTCATACGGGGAGGCCGCCCGAACAGCCAAGAGAGAGCCCGAGAAGTTCGGCAAGGGAGCCGTGGAGGGTCTCATGGCCGCCGAGTGTGCCAATAACGCCTCTACAGGGGGTTCCATGACCATCCTGCTTTCCCTGGGAATCCCCGGGAGCAACACCACGGCCATGCTTGTGGCCGCATTCATGATTCACGGCATGCAGCCGGGGCCCCTTCTGCTTTCCACCAGGCCAGAGGTGGTATATGGGATCTTCGTGAGCATGCTGCTCACCAACTTGCTGCTTTTGGTGCTGGTAGGGGTGAGCATTAGGCTTTTTCTGGAGTTGAACAGACTGCCTTACTCCGTCTTCTCGGCTGCTATACTGATTCTGTGTGTGATCGGGGCCTACGGACTGAACAACAGCGTGGACGATGTGTTCTTGATGTTTCTATTCTCCATGATCGGCTATTTCATGCGCAAGTTCGGGGTGCCTGTGGCACCCTGCATCCTGGGGCTGGTGCTGGGAGATCTGGCAGAACTCTCCTTTCGAAGGGCGCTTCTTATAGCCGATGGAAGCCCCCTGGGCCTGGTGAGCAGTCCCATAAGCATCCTGCTGCTGGCAGGAGCTCTGTTTTCCATCCTGTATCCCTTCTTCAAGAAACCAAAGATGATCAGCGGGGCCTGATGCCGGGGATCCTTGTCTCGGGCACAAGCACCCAGCCTTCCATTAAGCGGCGTGCAGTTCTTCCCAAACGGGCTTCAAGGTACTCGCGGCGGCCATCTTTTTCTTTCATCAGAGGTTCTATTTCCATCCTCCCGGAGGGATGTCCTAGTATTATCTTGCCTGCCTTCTCCATCCTTTTCCCAAGGGCCTGCTGGACCACGCTGCCCTCTGTCATAGCCGCTGCGGCCGTGCATATTGCCCCTGTGACGGCATATGCGCGGTGAAGATTTCCCATGGACATCATCCTCACCAGGAGGTGGATGGATTGTTTCCTGACCGTGCTCCCGAGAAGGGTCCTGTAGGTCTTGGGAGCTGCAACCAAGGCTATCTTGGGCACTGCTTGGCTTCTCTGGCTGGCCTCACTTCGGCCCTTTGCAAAGCCAAGCCTCACGGCGGCCTCAGCTCTTATGGCCTCAAGCTTGCCCTTGAGTTCTTCATTGCGGTCAATCTCCTCTATCTCGGTCCCCTGGAGTCCTAGATCCACGGCCCTCACAAAGACCACAGGGTTGCCTGCGTCCAGGATGGACAGATCAAGCTTGCCCACGCCGTCCACCTTCCAGGTGTCCAGTGCGTTTCCCGTAGGAAGCAGCTGGCCTGTCACCGAGCCCCCAGGATCAAGAAATCTAAGGGTTATTTTTGAGCCGGTGCCGGGCACACCATCAATTGAGTAGCCTCCCTTGGGATTGTACTTTCCTCCCTGCACAGGAACCTCCGCCAGGATGGTTTTCCCGGTGTTCAGCTGGAGGATACGCACCGTTGTGACCGGCTCACGCACCTCCAGGATTCCCTCATCTATTGCGAAGGGCCCCACGGCCGAAGAGAGGTTCCCGCAGTTTCCTTTGTAGCTCACAAGCGGCCTGTCGATGGAAACCTGGCCAAAGAGGTATTCCACGTCGTGGCCGGGGCTTTTGGCGGGCCTGATGATGGCTACCTTGCTTGTGACAGAAGTGCCTCCTCCCATTCCATCCAACTGCCTGCCGTTTGGATCTGGGCTGCCGTATGCAGCCAGAATCAACGCGTTCCGGCTGGCCGTATCCTGGGGGAGATCCTTTTCGTGGAAAAAGAGCCCTTTGCTGGTGCCGCCCCTCATGTACACTGCAGGGACTCTGAGACATGTTGTCCTTATTTTTCCAGTTTCCATGGGTCTCCTCTCCCTGCAGGACCAGGCTTGAAGCCACCTTCCTCTGTGAGGGAGGCTTCTATCGCCCCCCCCCGACAGGTCTTCTCCCTTCAGTCCCCTGGCCCGCATTATTCTCCATATCTTCTGAGCTTATGGGACTCAAGCCACGAAGCCCCCAGTGCACATCAGAATATTCCCACTCAAACCAGGGTCAAGTCTGAAACCGAAAATAATGCAGATTCGTCAACATACCCCGGTGTCGCCTTGGATAAATCTGCAGGGGCCTCCTGTAGCCCATGCCTGATGTTCGTATCACAAAGACCGCTGTGGATTCAGTTGCAGGCCTGGATTATCTCTGGATTCATATCCGGATGGAGCCGGAGCTTCCCTCCGGGGCCCGGGTCAGGAATGTAAGACAGGCCGAGAAAAGCAGCAGGGTTCCTGCTATGGCGTAGGCTGCATCGAATCTCCCAGTCAAATCGAAGACTTTCCCCGAGACATAAGGCAGCAAAAGCCCCCCTGCCCCCCAGGCTGTGAAGACAAGACCGTAGTTCACCCCGAAGTTCTTAAGGCCGAACCAATCCTTGGTGATGGATGGAAATACAGACAGGTTGGCCCCGTAATTGAATCCCAGGAGGATTGAGAGGATTATGAAAAGGGGCCAGTCAGATATGAACTTTAGGAGAAACATGAGAAGGGCCTGGAATAGGAAAACCAGGAGCATGGTGCGGGTCCTTCCAATTTTGTCCGAGAGGAATCCAGCCAGAATCCTCCCAGAGGCGTTCCCAACGGCCAGCAGGGCAACCAGCACGAAGCCGGCCTGAATGTTTGCCTGCACTTGGCAGATCTTGGCCAGCTTGCCTATTATCATGAGACCTGCCCCTGCCCCGAACATGTACATGAACCAAAGCAAGTAAAACTGCCTGGTCCTTAGCATGGCCGCGGGGCCCAGCTCCCGCTCACCTGGATCCAGCGGCAACACGCTCACTTTGAAACCCAGGGGCCGGCTGGGCCCTTGGGTCTTGGAGACTCCCAAAACGCTCGGAGGGTTCCTGAGCAGTTGAGACAGGAGGCTCACGGAAATCAGAAAGGAGACACCGAATATAAATAGAGTCCTACTCACCCCGTAAGTGTTTAGAAGGCTTTGTGCCAGGGGGGCTATGTAAACCGAGGCCAGCCCGAATCCTGCCACCACGATGCCGGCTATAAGCCCGGTCATCTTGGCCGGGAACCATTTCACCGCCGGAGGGGTAGCGGACGCATACCCCAGTCCTATCCCAGCCCCTGCCAGGAGCCCAAAGCCGAACACGAACCCGGAAACAGAGGTAAAAAGGCTTGAAATCATCAGACCGGCCCCCACCAGGACCCCGCCTGCCGTGGCCACCCATCTGGGCCCTATCTTGTCCTGTAACCTGCCTGCAGGCACCATCATGAGGGCGAAAACCAAGCAGGCCACGGAGTAGGGAAGGGCCCGATCCGCTTCGCTCCAACCCCAGGTTTCAGGGATCTGTTTTGATATGACACTCCAGCTGTAAAGTACTCCCAGGGCAAGGTTGATACCGGTACCAGCAAGGGCCACCACCCATCCGGAAAGCCCAGGAGCCGCAGCCATGGCCGCCTCCACAAGAGCCTGAGCCCTTCACCATGGTAAGAAGCGCTTAAAGATCCCTAAACGGCCCGGGAGTTGCAGGCGCACCCCTGCTCTTTGCCACCCGGTTTCACAGTCTTCCTGTCACAAGCCTTTCTACCACCGTAGGATCTGCCAGCGTGCTGGTGTCTCCCAACTCCGAGATGGCACCCTCGGCTATCTTCCTTAGAATCCTGCGCATGATCTTCCCGCTTCTTGTCTTGGGAAGGGCCTCTGCGAAGTGGAGCTTGTCTGGAGTCGCTATGGGGCCTATCTCTTTTCTCACGTGCTGGACCAATTCTTTCCTTAGTTCCTCGGTGGGCTCTACTCCTTGCTTTACGGTTACGAAAACGTAAATCCCCTGACCCTTGATATCGTGAGGGAATCCTACAACAGCAGCCTCAGCCACCTTGGGGTGGGCCACCAGAGCGCTTTCTATCTCTGCGGTGCCCAGCCTGTGGCCTGATACATTCAGGACGTCGTCCACCCGTCCCATGAGCCAGAAGTAGCCGTCTTCGTCCTTCCTGGCACCATCCCCTGTAAAATACATCCCAGGGTATTGCACGAAGTAAGTCTGCTTGAAGCGGTCCGGATCCCCGAACACACCCCGCATTATCCCCGGCCAGGGTCTTTTTATCATCAAGTATCCGCCTTCATTGACTTCCGTCTCACTACCGTCCTGCCTTATGACTACCGGCTCCACCCCGAAGAAGGGAAGAGTTGCCGAGCCGGGTTTCTGCGGCACAGCCCCCGGCAGGGGGGTTATGAGGATGCCACCGGTCTCGGTTTGCCACCAGGTGTCTACTATGGGGCAGCGCTCCTTGCCTATCACCCTGTAATACCAAAGCCAGGCCTCGGGGTTTATGGGTTCCCCCACTGTGCCAAGGAGTCTAAGGGAACTCAGGTCGCGGCGCTGGGGCCACTGCTCCCCGTCCCTCATCATGGCCCTTATGGCCGTGGGAGCAGTATAAAGGATGTTGACTCTGTATCTTTCCACTATTTCCCAAAAGCGATCCGGTTCCGGATAGTTTGGTACCCCCTCGAACATGAGGCTTGTGGCCCCGCTGGCCAAGGGCCCGTACACTATGTAGCTGTGTCCCGTGACCCAGCCTATGTCTGCTGTACACCAAAAAAGGTCCTCGTCCCGGTAGTCGAAGATGTATTGGAAAGTTAGGGCTGCGTAAAGGAGATATCCAGCCGTGGTGTGCAGTACCCCTTTGGGTTTCCCGGTGCTGCCGCTCGTGTACAAGATGAACAATGGATCCTCTGCCTCTACAGGTTCCGGCTGGCAGACTTTTTCACTCTTGGAGACCAGCTCATCCCACCAAAGGTCCCTCCCTTCCTTCATAGGGGTTTCCATGTCCACCCTGCGCACAACCACGCAATGTTTTACCCCAGGACATTCCTCTAGGGCCAAATCCGCGTTGCGCTTGCTCTCCAGAAGCCGGCCGGACCTAAACCCGTAGTTGCTGGTTATGAGGGTTTCAGCTCCTGCGTCCAGGATGCGATCCCTCAATGATTCCGCGCTGAAGCCCCCGAAAACCACACTGTGCACCGCCCCTATACGGGCGCAGGCCAACATGGCTATGGGAAGTTCAGGGATCATGGGGAGGTATATGGAAACCCTGTCGCCTTTCTTGACTCCAAGTTGCTTAAGCGCGTTGGCGAAACGGCATACTTCGTGGTGGAGCTGCTGGTAGGTCAGAATCCTGGATTCCTCCAAGGCTTCTCCCTGCCAAATTATGGCTGCCTTGTTTTTGTGCCAGTCTCTTAAATGACGGTCCAAGCAGTTGAATGAAGCGTTGAGCCTGCCTCCCTGGAAATATCTTACAAACACGGGGTCTTTGAAGCTGTAGGACTCTACCTCGTCCCACTTGCGGAACCACTCCAAGTGCTTCTCCGCCATCTCCGCCCAGAAGCCGGCCGGATCTTCCAAGGATCTCTTGTATAGGGAGCGATATTCTTCCAGGCTCCCGACTCTGGCCTTTTTGGCGAACTCCTGTGGGGGTGGGAAAACCCTTTTTTCCACGTACACGGACTCTACAGCGCCTCTTGTCTCCTCTGCCATGGGCATTACCTCCTTAGTTGGGATCAAACAGCGAGGCGGTTCCTCCCCCAGCCATCCGCCAGAATGCGAGGGCCTCACCGAGTCCATGGTTATCACAGGGAATTGGAAATGGCCAGAGTTTAATAACAGTGTATAAAGATGCTCTGTGGTCGAATGAGGGGTGAGTCTTCTCTTCTGTGATCCGCCAAGTGGGGTTCATGGTACGGGGGCCTCTGGTAAGAGTCATGGAGAATGCGGCCACAGAGCATCCACCCCTTGAAGTTTCTTGCAATGATCTTGCCATCAAGCCTCTTTTCAACCCTCACTGCATGAGGAAAGTGCGCTTTGGGTAAAGCACGTAAAGCACAAAGCAGCCACCTACACTTAGCATGAATTCCCAACTTGCAAGATGGGATCCAACAGAGTAAAGGGCAGGGTGGGTAAATGGGTTGGTGCCAAAAGTCCAGACAAAAAATCCTTGTCCCGGGGTTTTGATGGTAGTGCCAGGTTTCTTTACATCCTGTCAAGTAATGCTTCTTTTGGGGAGGCTTGGCCGGTTGTTTGGATATTGCCTTTTGGTTGCCTTATAATGACGGCCTGCCGCAGAGGTATTCCTTATCAGAGGTTAGGGGGCGGGGCATGCGGCTTTTGTTTCTAGGTTCCACCGGAGACCACGCCGGCCAAAGCCTTGTGACTTGGGCTTTTGCCCGGGCCTTGGAACAAAGGGGGCTGAGGGTGGGTTTCTTGAAACCCCTGTTCCAGAAAGAGGATTCTGAAGAAAAAAGCCCTCGGGATGAAGACTGCGAGCTTTTTCGGCAAGTCTTGCCCAGCCAGGAATCCTTGGAAAGCACTTGTCCGGTTCTTAGGGGGGAGGGGGGATGCGGCAGAATCTCTGCCCAGGAAGCCGCCCGGGTGCTGCTGCCCATCTTGCAGGCCCGCAGCTCGTACATTGACCTGATGATGATCATGGGCAGAAAGGAGATCTTCCTGGACGATCCGGCCTCGCCTATATCGGATGTGTCTTTGGTGCAAGCCTTGCAGGCCGACTTCATATTGGTGACCCGGTACCTGGATCTGCCTCGCACCTTATACAGCCTGCTTTCAGTCTTTTCGCTTTTGGGATCCAGGATCAAAGCAATAGTACTTAACCGTATCCCTCATCAACAGATGCAGGAGGTCTCAGAAGGGATCCGGGCAAAACTTTCGGGACATGCCATGCCGCCGCTGTTTTTTGTGCCTGAAGATCCTTTTCTTTCGGCTAGGACCTTGGCCGAAGTGGTGGCAGCCACCCAAGGTGAGCTGCTCCTGGGTAAGCAAAAGGTTGGAGATTTGGTGGCAAGCTGGAGTATGGGTGCAGGTCATCTGCTGAGCGGGGACATGGCCCTGTTCAAAAGGTTTTACAACCGGATCCTGCTTTTGGGCCCTCCGGAGTCTGGCGCAGAGGGGCCGAGCCGGCCGGTGGGGGTTATTCTGACCGCGGGGCGAAGGCCCCCTCCTGTTCTTCTTGATGCGGCAGGCAGAATGGGTCTCCCCCTGATCCTGTGTTCAGGAGACACCTTTGCCACACTTGAGCAGTTGGAGCGAACCCCCTCCATACTCTCCCGGGAGAGCGAGCCAAAGGCAGACAGAATGATCAAGTGGCTTGCGCTGGGCGGGCAGCTGGATGAGCTCTGGACCGCTTTGGGTTTGGGCCCTCCCGTGAAGGGTGACTCAAGCCAAAGCCTTGGATATGAGGGCCAGGAGACGGTCAGGTGAGATGGGTTTGGACAAAAAAAGGTTCGCCCCTGCCTCCAGTCCTTTTTCCCTGTCTTCATCTCTGCTCTTGGCCGTCAGGAAGACAATGGGAGTCTCCTTGTGGATTTCTTTCTCCCTTATCCTACGGCAAAGCTCAAACCCATCCATCTCGGGCATAATAACGTCCAGGACCAATAGGTCAAACTGTTCCTTCTCCAATCTCTCCAGGGCTTCTGCAGGCTTGGCACTGGTGTGCACCTCATAGCCTTGGGGACGAAGCAGTTCCCCCAAGGCTATCAAGATGAGCTCGTCGTCGTCCACTATGAGTATTTTCTTGCTCATGAAGGCTCCTCCTGGGCAAAATGCGTAGCAGCGGGCAAGAGCACACGCACCTCTGTGCCCACTCCCACCTGGCTTCTTATTTCCAGCACACCCCCGTGATCCTCCACGATCTTAAAGCAAAGGGAAAGCCCCAGCCCTGTGCCTCTTCCCACGGGTTTGGTTGTGAAAAAGGGCTCCATCACCTTGTCCAGGATCTCCGGGGGGATCCCTGGCCCCGTGTCCTTGACGGTTACCACCACCCAGGAGCTTCCCGCACGTTGCTCTAAAGCGGTCTGGATCAGAAGCTCTTTGGCACCCTCCTTCTCATCCAGGGCGTCCCTGGCATTGGAAATAAGGTTCAAGAGCACCTGCTCCATCTGATTGGGATCAGCCATCACAGGGGGAAGCCCTTGGGTCAAACGCCTTTCCAGATGAATCTGGTGATCCAGAAGTTGCTGCCCGGTGATGAGAAGGGCGTTCTCCACAGGCACATTCACGTCCACCAGCCTCAGCTCGGGCTTGGCCTGCCTGGAGAATTCCCTCAGGTGATCCACTATCCTTGCTATCCTTTCATTGCAGCGCCTTATCACCTCGAGTCTGTCTTTGTTAGGACAATCTTGGTGGAGCTCCCCCTCTATGACATGCAAGATGGTCTGTGAGGCCATCAGCGGATTGTTGAGCTCGTGGGCAACTCCTGCCACAAGCTCCCCCAAAGCCCTCAACTTGGAGGCTTCCACAAGATGGGCCTGCGTCTCCTTGAGCTTGGCCTCCAATTTTTTTTGTTGAGTCAGGTCCTTGAAAACCCCCACCGTGCCTATGACATTGCCCTCCCCGTCCCTGAGAAGCGAGGCCGAGTTGATTATGGAAAGAACCTCTTGGTCCTTGCGAAGAATCTGCATCTCATAGTTCTCCACTCTTTGCCTGGATCTCAGCACCTCCATGATCTGCCTGGCCTCTTGAATCCCCTTCACATACAGCCTGGAGATGTGGGTCCCCAGAAGCTCTTCCCTGGCATACCCCAGCATCTCCTCCATCCCCCGGTTCAGAAACGTGATGTGCCCCTTGAGATCTGTGGTCACTATCCCGTCCACGGAGCTGGCCATGACGTTCTCCAAGAACTCCTTGGTTTCCCTGAGTTGTCTTTCCAGCAGCCTCCTGCGGGTAAGGTCCCTTACGATCTCAACAAAACCTGAGATCCGACCCTGGGGATCCGCCATGGCAGTTACCACCGAGTGGGCCGGGAAACGACTTCCGTCCTTTCTGACTCTCTCCATCTCCAGCTCGCACAACCCCTCGGTGCGGGTGCGTGAGGCGATCTGTTTCTGAATACCTTTTTCTCTTTGCTCGGCGGGGATGGTGATGCCTATATTCTCTTTCCCCACCACTTCCTGCTTGCTCCAGCCGAAGAGGTTTTCGGCACCCTTGTTGAACTCCATGATGTTACCCTTGAAGTCCAAAGCCATGATGGCGTACTGGGTGGCGCTTTCCAAAATGCTGTTAAGAAATGTGGAAAGCTCCCTGTATCTCTCCCTGGAGTCAGCTAGCTCCCTGGTCCTCTCGTCCACCATGCGCTGGAGACTTGTGGTGTACTCCTGGATCTGGCTGGCCATCCTGTTAAAGGAGAGTCCCAGAATCCCAACCTCGTCCCTTCCGTGCACTTCCACACGTTGGGAAAGGTCTCCGTCCAGCATGCGGGCAGTGGCTTGAGTCAGCTCCCCGATCCTCCTGGTGAGCACCCTGGAGAGGCCCACGGTGAATATGAATACCAGAGGGAGGCTGACCAACACCACCGCCACGATGAACCGCTCTGTCTCGTATAGGGCCTGGTAGATCTCTTCCTCGTACGTGCCGGCCGCGATGATCCAGTCCCAAGGTCTGAAATAGGTATACTTTGTGATCTTCTGGCGGGGGGTTCTTTCTCCCAGCTCAGGGTTCATCCATGGATAGCGAATGGTCTCCACCTGACCATCGGGCGCCTGGGTGGCCACCTCCACCATGGCTCTTATGTAGTGAAACCCTTCTGTATCCTGGGCATCTATTATGTTCTCCCCCTCCTTGGCAGGGTGGACCTTGAGCACCCCCTGGCTGTCCATTATGTATGCATAGCCTGTGAGACCTACACGGATCTCCTTAACCTGGGTCTTAAGGGAGACTGCAGGCTCCCTTACCCCCACGCTCAAGGCGCCCAGCACTTTTCCTTTTTCGTCCAGAACAGGTTCATACACAGTTATGTACCACTCATCCAGCACAAGGGTTCTTCCTTTGAAAGGCCTTCCTTGGCCTATCATCAGGGAGACGGGGTTCTCCGCAGGGATAAAAGTGCCCACCGCACGAACCCCATCTTTATCCCTCAAGTTGGTTGCAATTCGTAAGAGTTCCCCGCTCTCCAAGAGAGTGAAGACAGTGCAGATCCCGCCTGTCAACTCTCCTACCCTATCTATGAAATCTTGATCCAGATTCAACCGGATTTCCTCTGCCTTCCATGAGGGTACCTCTAGGCTCTTGGTTTCCTTGCCTTCAGGATCCCTCAAAAAGAGCTTGAGAGGCTGTTGCGGGTCTGTGCGGATCCTGGGAGCGTCTCCCAAGAGCAGCATTCTGGCCAGAGCCATTCTTCTGTCCAGCTCCTTTTGCACAATCTCTTCCTGGAGGCTGCACATGGCGAAAATGTTTCGAACCAGATGCTCCAGATCCTCCTCAGCTGCTTTTCTTAGGGCGCTGTCGAACCTGTTTAAGGAGAGGAAGGAGACTGCCAGAAGGGGAACCAAAACCAGCAGCAGAGTGAGACCCACCAGTTTGGTTCTTATGCTCAAATCCCTGATGTTCAGCATGAGATGCCGCTCCCTGGAAAGCCAGTCCGCTCCCTGACCAGGAGGCGACTTGGGCCATTAGAGCACAGGGCCCCAAACCTGTAAAGCAGGGGATCCTCCCCCTCACATGAATTTGCTTGCAAGGAACGTGCTTTTTTCAATACACGGGATCCGGGAAGGTGGGCATAGCCCTGGGCTTCCCCACCATGCGGTACATTACCGGGGAGCTCCAACCCTCGCCTAGGAGCTCGTCTTCAACCTCCAAGAGGATTCCATCGTGGATGGCCCAGCTTCTGCCCCTTACGGTTTGGGCCATCTCCGGGCGTCTAAAAGGGGTGCTCCCGTTCATCAGGGCGTAGAGCTTCCCACCAGGGAGAAATTCCTTGTGGATGCTCCTCATCATGGGGTAGCCGCTGAAGTAGGAGAAGCCGTGTCTCTCGTAAGTAATTGCGTTATGGTAAAAAAGAGCCTCCAAACGGATGGTCCTGATGTCCAGGATTCGACAAAAGAACTCCAAACATTCTACGGCTTCACGCGTCAGGCCTAAACCCTTCCTGCTCTGTCCAGGGCAGAGTCCGGCCTCCATGGCCTTGATTTCCTCCTCCAGGTTCCTGGAAGCCCAACCAAAAAGAGTGTCCCTCCCATGGGAGTCCACCTGGGTCAGGAACCTTGGGCTGTGGGGATCGTTCACAATTAGGAAGTCCCAGTCCAACTGGGTGAAGTCCTGAGTATCCGATATCTGGATGGAGTATAGGGGCTCCTCCATTTGAGGTAGCTTTATCTCCACCAGAGCGGTCTTGTCTCCTGGGGGGCCCCAAATACGCACAGCCCTTTGCCCTTCCCCAAGGCTGAAGCTGAGAGGATGGATCTGAAACCTGGCGTAAAGGGAAGGAGGGATAAGAATTCTGTAAAGACCCTCCTTCTCCTGAACTGGAAGCTGGTTGATGCGGTGGATCCAAGTCATGCGGAGCTCTCCCTTTGCCCGAGTGTTTAGCCCATTCCGGCCAGGATGTCAAAACAACCCAGAAGAAACCGAATTTATGACTTGACACCTAGGGATCCAGTGTGATCTTATCCACTGCAGGGGCAGGGTGTTTCTTTGTACTCCTGGATTCCTGTCAGCTGCAACTCCTGTGGAGAGAAGACATGGTCCAGGCTCTCACCCCTATTTCAAAACCGCCCTTTCTGATTCTAGTCGTCGCAGTGACCCTGCCGCCCTTTTTGATTGCCTGTTTGGACCGGATCCGGGATGCCAGCTGGCAGCCGGGAACCCACTGTTGCCTGGAGCCCAGGCTCAGGTGTTACAAGGTTTCCAACCCTATCCCAATGGATTCCCAAGAGAGGGACAAGCCTTGGAGACAATAGCCATTACTTTGGACGGTGTGCCCGTTAGCGGTAGGCAGGGGATGACCATCCTGGAGCTGGCCCGAGAGGTAGGGGTCAGGATCCCTACCCTTTGTCATGACCCAAGCTTGAAGCCCGTGGGAGCTTGTCGTGTCTGTCTGGTGGAAGAGGAGGCCTCCAGGCGGCTCTTGGCCTCTTGCGTAACCCCAATTGCCTCGGGCATGAGGATCCAGACCCGCTCCCCAGCCGTGCTGGAAGCCCGCCGGGTGATTCTTCAACTGATGCTGGCCAACCATCCCGAGTCCTGCGTAGTGTGCGACAAGGGGAACCGTTGCCAGCTGAGGCAACTGGCCGCAGAGGCGGGCATAGGCCTTGTGGATTACGACCGCATGGACTCTTTTGTCCACACTCAAGAGGCAAACCCTTTCCTAAAGAGGGATCTCAGCAAGTGCGTGCTTTGCGGCAAGTGTGTAAGGGCAGACCAGGAGTTGGTGGTTGTGGGGGCCATGGATTATTTCCAGAGGGGTTTCCAGGCAAAGCCAGGCACCTTTCTGGACAGGCCCTTGGAGCACTCTGAGTGCACTTTCTGCGGGACTTGTGAGGCCATTTGCCCTACAGGGGCCTTGTCTGAGAGCAAACCTCTCCACCTGGGTACAGCACCGCAGCGTGCCTCCACCGTGTGTTCATACTGCGGATGCGGCTGCTCCATCTGGGCGTACATCTGGGAGGAGCGACTGGTTCGCATTGAGCCCAAAGCAGAGGACTCGGTCAACAAGGCAAGCCTCTGCGTGCGAGGCCGCTACGGAAGCGACTACCTTCACTCTAAGGACAGACTCCTTAACCCCATGCTTAGAAAAAACGGGGAGTTGGTCAGCGTCTCCTGGCAGGAAGCCCTGGATGAGACAGCGGCTCGTCTAAAAGAGATAGCGGCACGCCACGGTCCAGCCTCGGTGGGCTTTTTCGGCTCAACCCAATGCACCAACGAGGAGAATTACTTGTTCCAAAAATTGGCCAGGCTGGGAATCGGCACCCCCAATGTGGACAATGGAGCCAGATTCCAGGCTGTTTCAGGCATCCTGGCTATGCAGGAGGAGCTCTCCATAAGCGGTGCCACACATCCTTTGGAGGAATTGGAATTCGCCGCAGCGATACTTGTGATCGGGGCACAGCCCCTGGAATCGCATCCTGTGGCAAGCTATGCACTGAAAAGAGCTGTAAAGCAAAGGGGGGCGAGACTGATTTATGTGAGCCCCTTAGAAGACGCCCTAAGCAGAATGGCTGAAATTTGGATAAATCCGTGGCCCGGCTCGGAGGGGCTCATCCTTTTGGCCTTGCTTAGGGCCGTGCTCCTGTTGAGAGGTTCCCGGGTGCCCGGATGGCTTGAAGCTCAGGACCCGGGGGATTTCTTGAAGAGGAGTCTTGTGGATTCAAGCCAAATGGATGACGCCGCACGAATTCTTTGCTCAAGCCCTTCTTGCGCCTTGGTTTTCGGAAAAGGCCTGTCCTGTTCCCAGGGGGGCGAAGAG
>CAYPWF010000022.1:0-52671 GCA_964414345.1 uncultured Desulfarculaceae bacterium | reverse complement strand
GGCTCGAACCCGGGGATCTGCTCCACGAGATAGACCCGGATCTTCTTTTTGAGTCTTTCTTCCAACTGTCTGACCCTTTCCCTGGAGATCCCCCATTTGGCCCCTATTTCCTGAAGCGTGATGGGATTCTCGGCCAGAAGCCTGCTGTCCAGGATGTCCTTTTCCTTCTCGTTTAGATGTTCCCTTATCTCCTTGAGCTTCTGGTGCACCTGCTCCCTGATCTGGGCGTCGGCCAGGATGGATTCAGAGCTTTGCTCCTGGGATGCCAGGAAATCCTTCTGGGTGTAACGGGAGCCATCTTCCAAGGGGGTATCCAGGGAGTACTCCCAGCTGCCCATCCTCTGATCCATCTCGATGACCTCGTCCTCCCTCACCTCCAGCTTCTCGGCTATCAGCCGGGGGGCGGGCTCGAAACCCAGGCTGTCAAGCCGGTCCTTCTCCTTCTTGAGGTTGAAGAAGAGCTTTCTTTGGGCCTGGGTGGTGCCGATCTTGATCAAGCGCCAGTTGTCCAGGATGAACTTGAGGATATAGGCCTTGATCCAGTACGAGGCGTACGAGGAGAGCTTGACCCCCCTGTACGGGTCGAACTTGCGCACCGCCTGCATGAGCCCCACGTTGCCCTCTTGGATGAGATCCAGCAGGCTTATCATCCAGTTCTTGTGGAACTCCATGGCGATCTTGACCACAAGCCTGAGGTTGGAGGTGATGAGGCGGTACGCGGCCTTCTTATCCCCATGTTCCTTGAAACGGACGGCCAGTTCCTGCTCCTCTTCACGGGAAAGGAGGGGATATCTTTGAATTTCCTGAAGATAGACCCTGAGGGGGTCATACTCTACAAGGGCCCCTTCTTCGGGGCTCACCTCCAGTTCCTCCTCCACTTCCAAGGAAGGCTCTTGCTCCCGTGGCTCCTGTACCTCCGTCTCCAGAGGAGGCAGGTCCTGGTCTTCCACTTCCTGTATCATCCCTCTCCTCAATACCTCAGGCACACATCATGCACTGTACCGAAAGCCCGGCTGGTTGCCTTTTCTAGGTCGCAGTTGCAACCCTTTTGGAACCTAACCTTTACGCGGGGCTTAAAGCCCGCCAATATGAAAGGCCCGGGCCCATTATGGGTATAGACCCATACCCGGATATCAATCCATTCTTTGGACTATAACAGAGAGAAGCCGGAGGTGTCAAAACATGCTTTCTTAAGCTCTTGGGGTCACCTGAAATCGCAGCCCGCCTAACCCCCTCCCTTAATTTCCAAGCCAACTAAGCCTTCTTAGTGCCCTTGCCTCTATCTGGCGGATTCTCTCCTTGGTCAAGCTGAAGAGCTGACCCACTTCTTCCAGGGTGTGGGAGCTGCTCAAGTCTATCCCGTATCTGAGTCTCAAGATCACCTCGTCTCTAAGGGGCAGGGTCTGCATGGCTCCCCTCAGCTTGTTTTTGAGGTCTTCCTCAATGAGCCTTTTCTCGGGTACAGGCTCATTTTCATCGGGGGTTACCTCCTGCAGGTCCATGCCATCTTCTGTCATGGGGGCGTCCAAGGATATGGGTTCCTTCATCACTTCCCTTAGAAGGACCAGCTCGGGATGTTCTTCCACATGCTCCAATTCTTCGGCTTGTTCCAAGGCAAACTCTTCTGAATCCTCGAATTTCTCCTCTCTTTGGACCTCACGCATGTAGTGCTGGTATTTCTCCACCATGTGGGTGGGAATGCGGATAAGCTTCCCATGCTGCTGAATGGCTCTAAGCATGGCCTGTCTGATCCACCAGGTGGCGTATGTGCTGAAGCGGTACCCCAGCCTGTAGTCGAATTTCTCAACCGCCCTTATCAGCCCTATGTTGCCCTCTTGCACTAGGTCCTGTATGGAAAGGCCCCTTCCCTGGTACCTGTTGGCCAAGAAGACCACAAGCCTCAAATTGGAGGTGATGAGCTTTTGTTTTATCTCTGCAGCTTCTCTTTCCAGGGCAGCCTTTTCTTGAGGGCTTTTGGCCGACTCCTGCTCCCACTTCTCAAGCAACTCCATGCTCTGCTCCAACCTGCTAAAAAGCTCCATGGTCTCTTTGTGGGAAAGAAGAGGCACCCCGTTGACCTCCCTCATATATTGCTGGAGACTGTAAGCGGAGGAGGCTGAGTCTTGTTGAGGCATTGAGGCAACTACAGGAGAGTTGTCCACATCAGGGCTTTCCCAAGCCTCCACTTGCCCCAGTTCCATTAGGCTCTCTGAAAGAAGATTGCTCTTCATTTTTCTCCCTCCCGGGTCTGACTGTCTTCTTCCTACTCCACTTATTAGACGTCCGAGAAATCCCCAGGATTCGACTCAGAAGAATTCTTTTTTCAGATGTTCCACAAGAAAGCGGGCCCTGTGGAGGAATGTGTGGCGGGAAAGAACCTCTTTACGGGCTGAATAGGCCTTCTTTAGGGCCTCGGAAGGGGAGCCAAAGCACAGCTTTCTGGCCTCCACTGCCTCTTCCAAACTGCGGAAAGCCCAGACCCTCTTAGGGCCTCCCAGAACTTCCTCCAGCTCTGGCGACCACTCTGCCAGAACCGGCCTGCCGCACAAAGAGGCATCGAAAACCCTCTGGGAGAGGCCCCCATGGGACTGGGGCTGGCGCACCTCCAAGACAAAATAACTCCTCAAGTACACATCTCTTAGCCGCGCTCCATACTTAACCGGGCCCAAGTAGGGCACCTTTTTAAGCAGGTCCTTCCAGCTTGGATCCCCGAACACTGCCCCCCGGGCCCCAAGGATCTCTTCCGCCATTTCCACCCGCTTTATCCTGCCCGCCAGGTGAAGGCAGCTTTTCACCCACAAACTCCAAAGAGGATCTTTGCGGATCCCTAAAGAAGGTGGATTCGCCAAAGCAGCGGCCTGCCGCCATGCCGTCTCCTCCATAGGGAGATCCATGTGCTCCCGGTGATGGTTCCAAAGTTTTTGAGCTGCTTCCAAAAGCCCGGGACATGACTTTGCCGCTTCTTCCAGAAAAGGATTGGGATGCCTTGTGGAGCCCACAAAAACTCCTTGCAGATCAAGTACTTCCCGCTGGGAGCCTAGGGGATGGAACAGGGTAGGGTCAGAGGCCAGGGGAAGGTGCCTTACAAACAGGGGCCCTTTGTTGGGAAGCCTTTGGGCGAGCGCCTTATCCCAGCAAAAAACCAAGCTCCAGTCGGGATGGCAGGACTCAGGGAAACCATAACCCTCGGGGTGGTCCAGGAACCAAATAATCCATGGCACAGCCATCTCGAGCTGAAGTTCTCTCACCGTGGGGATCAGCCCGGCTTCGGCCCCCATGTTCAGGGCCAAGACTGCCTCCAACCCGCTCCTCTTAGGCCAGGACAACGCAAGGGGTGAGGCAGCCCCCAAAGCAGTGCTTGCGGGGATTTCCTCAACCAGGACCCCTATTCGTCTAAAAGCCCTTACCAGGGATGCATGTATAGATGGCAACACCAACCCCTTGGGTTTCAATGCCAACAACCGAACCCGGGAGGTGCGGAGCAAGAGCTTGATCCTGGTTCAAATAGGTATGCGGCCGGGGCCTCAAGAAGCCCCGGCCTCTTAATGGAAGGCGGGCTGTATCAGCTTTCCTTGGACTGCTGGAGCTTGTCTTTGATCTCGTCGATTCCGATATAAATAGCCAAAGCTCCCCCCAAGACAAGTACCAGGGGAACCGCACCGGCCAAAAGTTGTATGAAATAACTCCACCAAACAACCAACAAAACCACCCCCAGGATGGTAGCCACTATACCGCCCACCAATGCCGCCATTTCTCATCCTCCTTTCCTTCTCACCGAATGTTTCATCCTTCCCGGACAAAGACCAATTATGGCTATTCTAACGAGCCGAGAGTAAATTGCAAGATCAGAATTGTTGAGACAAAAATTTACCATCGACTTTTCCAAGGGGGCCTCCTCCCCCTAAAACCTTCCTCCCACCCGATTCCCTTGGGGGGGTGGAGGGAACACAGACGGGTAAAATTCTTTGATTTGAAGCGGTTGGATATTGACTTTTGGACAGACTTGAAGTATTTGGCAGGAACTGGTTGAATGGATAGGCTGTTTTTGCTTAAGATGGGTTTTGTGGGGAGGCAAGGCTTGCCGGCTGAAGGCCTGAAAATGAGCTTCTTGAGAGCTTTCCTTGCAGGAGTCTTGGTTTTGGTCTTGCCTGCATTGGCATTGGGAGAGGCCCGGGTGCTAGGTGTGCGCAATTGGTCCTCTCCCACTTGCACCAGGCTGGTGGTGGACCTCTCGGAAGAGGTGGCCTTCAAAGAAATAAGTTCGGCTGTAGAACGGGATTTGGTGGTGGAATTCAAAGCGGCTTTAGCCCGAACAGAGCCTGCTCAAAGAATTCAAGACAGCCTGGTGGCGGGGGTTAGCTTGAGCAGCACCCGGGAAGGCACGGTTCGGCTTAAGGTAAATAAAAAAGATTCTGGTTTTCGCCACACTGTTTTTTTGCTTCCTAAAGTGGACGGGCGCCCTGTACGCTTGGTGGTGGATATTGAGAATCCGGCTGCCGGTCGCAGACTTCAGGAGCAAAGAAGGGCCGTTCAGACTGAGAAGGGCGGCAAGGCCAAGGTGGTGGTCATAGACGCCGGGCATGGAGGCGAGGATCCAGGGGCCGTGGGGTGTAGGGGCACTTACGAAAAGCATGTGGTTCTGGCCATAGCCAAGGCTCTCCAGGAAAGGCTCAACCGGTCAAGTGGGATCAAGGCGTTTCTCACCAGGACAGGCGATTATTTCCTGGGCTTGCGCCAAAGGGTGGAGATGGCCAAAGAGTATGGAGCAGACCTATTTATCAGCATTCATGCTGATTCATCTCCCAACCGCTCCACAAAAGGAGCCTCAGCCTACTGCCTTTCCCTCACAGGAGCCACGGACGAGGCAGCCAAAATCCTGGCTGAGAAAGAGAACTCTTCAGACCTGATAGGCGGGGTGAAGCTAAGTGCAGACCATGACCTAAACACAATACTGGTAGACATGGTCCAGACCCAGACCATAAACGAAAGCATGAAGTTGGGTGGAATGGTTTTGGGTTCCCTGCAGCCGGTTCAGGAAATAAAGTTTTCTAGCCCCAGGCAGGCGGGCTTCAGGGTCTTGAAAGCTCCTGATGTGCCCTCGGTCCTTGTGGAGGTGGGGTTCCTGAGCAACCCGGAGGAGGAGGCCAGGCTGAAGGACCCCTCTTTCCAGGCTCGGCTGGCCCAGGCTTTGTCAGAGGCTGTTGGCAGATTCTTGGGCCGGGATCCCGCCCAGCCCATCTTGGCGAAAGACGGGGCAAGAGATCTGTCCAACTCCGTTTCGGCAAAGAGCGGCAAGGTATCTGCTTCCAAGAAGGAGCACGTGGTCCAGCCGGGCCAGACCCTCTCGGCCATTGCAACCATGTACAACACCAGCGTCAGGGAGCTGAAATCCTTAAACCAAATCCAGGAGCCCTCCCTGATCAGACCCGGACAGAGGATCGCTATCCCTTGATTCCTCCGAGTCCCCATGCTTTTACCAGAGCTTGAAGATCCTGACTCTTCCCCGGGAGTCCAACCGGTGAAGGCCCGAGGCTCGGGCGGCCTCAACGGCCTCCACGTACTCCTGGGTGGAGATCCTGCGGGAGAGGTCCGGCTCTGATTGAGCCTCCCCGCAAGGCCTCCACTGGTCCATCACGTTCACAAATGTCTCCTTGGAAATCTCCTCTGCCAAGAAATCCATGACCTCTTTGCTTTGGGACAGTCCGTGTGGCATGACCAGGTGTCTCACCAGAAGTCCCCTCATTGCTATTCCCCTGGAGTCCAGAACCAGGTCCCCGACTTGACGGTGCATCTCCCTGACAGCCTCCTTCACTACCTCAGGATAGTCGGGGGCCCGGCAAAACCTTTCTGCCACAGATGAATCCAAGAACTTGATGTCGGGCATGTAGATATCCACCACGCCCTCCAAGAGTCTCAAGGTTTCCACCCGATCATAACCCCCTGTGTTGTACACCAAAGGCACCTTCAGTCCCAGCTCCACAGCCAAGGGCAGAGCCTCCAGTATTTGGGCCACTACATGAGACGGGGTCACGAAGTTGATGTTGTGGCATCCCCAGTTTTGCAGCTGCACCATCATGCGGGCCAACACCTGGGGGCTTACCTCATCCCCCAGACCCTGGTGGCTGATCTCGTAGTTCTGGCAGAAAATGCAAAGGAGATTGCAGTGTGTAAAAAAAATCGTACCTGAGCCCCCATGGCCCACCAAGGGGGCCTCCTCCCCGAAATGGGGATTGTAACTGGAAACCATTGCCATCTGACCGGTGTTGCAAAATCCCCTATCCCCTGCGCTCCTGTCAACCCCGCACATGCGAGGGCACATCTGGCAAGAGCGCAAAATTTCCTTGGCCTCTTTGGCCCTGGCCTGGAGAAGCCCTTGCGCGTGGAGTTGGAGATAACCAGGTTCCATGGGCGTTGTGATCCGATGATTTGGATTACCCTTGGGCCCACCGGAGCGGCCGCGATAAGGCCACCTCTTCCTCATTGCTTTATGATATCTCAAACTCCAAAACCGGGCATCAGGGGAGAGGCTCTCTTCTATGTGAGCGCCTATTGCCCTTGGCTCACCCGGCCTGATCGAATCCACACTCTTTGTCCTTGTCATTGACGGCCGCTCGAGGGTTGCTCTATTGTGTTTGGAATGATCCTTTAAAGGGGCTCACTAGCCCCTCGAAAACACACAATCCAGGGAGGTGAAGGAGCCTTGCTAGACGCACATCAGATGAGCTGGAACGAGAAGGTGGCGCTAAAGATCATAGCAGAGCTTGGGAAGCGCCGCATGGAGGGGAGTTACGCTCCCACGGCAGCCCAGGCCCGCCAGGAGATCCTGGGCATGATCCCAGAGGGTTCCTCTGTGTACAGGTGCGGTTCCATGACACTTGTGTCCATGGGGCTTTGGGAGGAGGTGGCCAAAATCCCGGGAGTGAGGCTTATGGATCCTTTTGAGCCTGGTTTGTCTCCACAAGACTCCTTGGAGCGAAGAAGGCAAGGACTCCTGGCCGACATCCTGATAACCAGCTCCAATGCTATTACTTTGGATGGAAAGCTCGTGAATCTGGATGGAATGGGAAACAGGGTGGCCGCAATGATCTTTGGCCCTAAGAAGGTGATCCTGGCTGTGGGTATGAACAAGGTGGTAGCAAATGTGGAAGAGGCCATGGCTCGGGTGAAGCACTACTCGGCCCCTGTAAACTCCATCAGGCTGGGCTTTAAGAACCCCTGCGTGGAGACCGGACTTTGCGCCGACTGCCGTTCCCCTCAGAGGATATGCAACACCTGGACCGTGATCCAGGGTCACATGATCCAGGGTCGCATTCACGTGAAGCTCATAGGGGAGCATCTGGGCTACTGATAAGGGTCACTCGCCTCTGGTGAATGATCCATTACGAGCCCCGACACCCAACCCATTGCGGGCGGGGGTGAACCCCGCCCCGACGAAATCCGAACAGACCAGACAGACCAGACAGACCGAACAGACGGAATAGACGGAATAGACAATACAGTTGTAGGGGAGGGGTTTATCCCCTCCCTTTGGGTTTATCCCCTCCCTTTGGGTTTATCCCCTCCCTTTGGGTTTATCCCCACCCGGGGGGTTTTGGGGTTTGCCCGTTTTTACGGGCGCATATAAAATGCACCCCTACGACCCCAAACCCATAACCTATTGAAATGACAAAGGTTGGTGTAGGGGAGGGGTTTATCCCCGCCCAGGGTTTTTTGTTTGGCCCGGTTTGCGGGCGGGGGTGAACCCCGCCCCGACGAAACCCAAATAGACCGAATAGACCGATTTCTCAGTCATTGCATGCCACTGCGGCCTTGAGGGCATCCTCCGAGGAACCCATTGCGTTTTCCGCCTCGATTCGCACCTCGTTAAGCCCTCGAGCCTGGAGGGCCTTTCGGGCATATTTAAGGGTCTCCTCTGCAAAAGCCTCTGCATCCGGACAGCCACACCGGGAGGCTGCCTTGAGGGTGTCTTGGGCCGCCTTCATGAGGTTTTCGGCATAGAGGCGGGCTTCGTCCATGGAGTCCACGTTGTGCAATCGTTTGGCATGGCTGAGAGCATTGGAGGCAAACTCCTCAGCCCTCCAGCAATCCTCTTGGGAAAAAGCAGCATGACCAAAAGTCGAAAATAAGAAAAGCCCTATCCAGCAAACTGCCCTTTTCATTTCTCCTCCTGAACTGTGTCTCGAGTCCTCCTTCGGGCACACAACCAGTGCGGCTCCTCAGGAAATTAGAAAGGAGAATAACTTCCTCTTGGACGGCTGGCAAGGCTTGGGCATCCACCAACCGGATGATTCTGCAAGGCTTCTGACTCTCGGGGCTACCACCCCCCTTAAGCAGACTTCGGCGCATTTAGAGTGAAACCCGGGCAAGACCTGAAACCCAAAAACAGGTTGTTCTTGAGTATGGACAGGTTCCCCTTAACATATGCCCAGGGTAGCCAGCATACTCCACTGATCGAGAGTAATGCGGGCCAAAAGAGACCGCATTGGGGCAAAGCTCTCCCAGGTTACTTCCACAGGGTTACTCAAGAGGCCTACAAGCGCTTTTGGATCCAAGCCCACAGATCTTCCAAAACCTGCTCTTTGTGAATGTCATTGTGAAGTTCGTGGTAACCGTTCCTGTAAACGCGCAACTCCTTGTCCCGAAGGAGAATCCTCCCGTAGAAAGTCCGGCTGGCTTCAGGGGGGGCCAGCCTGTCGGCCCCGCCTTGCAGCAGGAGAAGCGGGAAAGGAAACTCCCTGGCATGGGCCATGGTCCAGTTTCGTGCAGCTTGCATTTCGGCCCCGAGTCGGGCTGAGGCCCGGCTGTGCACCAAAGGGTCTTCCTTGTACCCCTTTACCACCTCCGGATCCCTGGAGAGTTTGGAGGGGTCCAAGGGCACCTGGAAAGACAGGCCGGGCCAAATCCTCGAAATTACACCTGCTGCCATCAAGAGCCAAGCAGGCACAGGAGGTCTGCCCAGGGCAGGTCCAGAGGCTATTATGCCTCTAAGACCCAGCAGGCCTCTAAGGGCGCACTCCAAGACTATTAGACCTCCCAGGCTGTGGCCCATGAGGTAAAGCGGAGCCGGGGCCTCCATGGCCTCAACCATCCTCAGAAAACGCCTTAGGTCCTCCCGAAACTGAGCCCAGGAGCGGACATGACCCCTGGGACCCGGGGAATGACCGTGTCCCCTCAAATCAAAGGCATAAATACAACAGGACTCCGAAAGGAGCCTCTCCACAAGATATTCGTACCGACCGCTGTGCTCTCCAAAACCGTGCACTATGACCAAAGTGGCCTGGGCCTGGCCTCCGGCCCGCCATCTTTGGTAGAAGAGCTCCAAATCTCCTGATCCTGTGAAAGAACCGGTTTGGTGGCTCATGGATCTCCCCTCCCGTACTCCCCCAAAGCCTCTAAGAATTTCGCCTTCGAAGCTGCTTGCTGATGAGCGCCCAGTAAATAAAAATGTTTAAGACCAAGACCCCCGCACCCAGGGCCGTCTGTAGACCCCGGCTCAGCATTTCTGGATAAAGAATCGGAATCAGATAGTGCTCAAGAAAATCCCCTTTGTAGGCTTGCGCGCCTGCCAAGTCCCGAAGCTTATTCTCCAAAGGCGTGAGAGGGCAGATCCAACCAGCCCATTCCACAGCCACTGCCCAAAGAACAGAGGGCACATGCAGAAGGGCTATCCTGCCCCACACCAGCACCAAGAGGCCGCCCAAAGCCACGAACAACACGAACAGGGCGTGCAAAACAACCACCAGATCAGCCATGAGCCCAAATAGCATGCTGGGAACAACCCGCAAAAAACGAGGTAAGGAAACCCACCCAAGCCCATGAGCCTTGGCGAGTAAACCGGGTTAAGCTCTTCCCTGGGCAAGTTCTCATCCCTTGAATCAGATGTCAAGAAGATGAGCCCGTTCTAACTCCAAGCCCGATTCCCGTTGACTCCTGAAGACCCCACCCATTACACTCGGACATGAAAACCTTTTCCACGCCCGGCATAAGGGACTGAGGCTAATTGTACCCCCAGAGAAGGAGCCGCAATTGAAACAAGGAATATGGGTGGAGGATATAGCTTCGGGAAGGCGGGTCACGGGGCTTTTCCTGGCCAAGGAGAAGAAGTCCCTCAAGGGCAAGACCGGTAAGGGTTACCTGCTAGTCAGGCTGGCCGACAGGACCGGGGAGGTGGAGGCCCGGATATGGGACAAGGTGGAGGAGCTGGGGGGGCGGTTCCAGGCAGGAGACCTGGTGAGAATCTCCGGGGATGTTTCCACCTACCAGGGGGTATTGCAAGTGAGGATCCTGGATGTGGAAAAGCAATGCTGCCTGGAGCCTCAACATCTCGAGGAGTTTGTGCCGGGGTACGCGGATCAGATGGCGCGTTCCAGGCAGAACATGTTGGAGCTGGAAGGGCTCCTGGAAGATATGGGTCAGGGGCCCCTGACAGCCTTGGCCCTTGATTTTCTAAGGGATCCTGAGCTGAGGGAGGGCTGGCTTGTGGCCCCTGCGGCCAAACGGCTTCACCATGCCAGGCTGGGGGGGCTCTTGCAGCACACCTTGTCGGTGTGCCGGATGATCTTTTTGATTTGCGATCACTATCCCAAACTTAGAAAGGACCTGCTCATGGCGGCGGGCGTGCTCCATGACGTGGGGAAAATAAGGGAGCTACAGGCTCCTTGGAACCCGGACTATACCACCGAGGGAAGGCTTTTGGGGCATGTGCTGATGGGGCTTAGGATGCTGGATGAACGCTTGCACACACATCCGGAGGTCTCCCCTGAGGAGGCCTTGTTGCTAAGGCACATGATAGCCAGCCATCACGGCCAACTGGAGTTCGGCTCCCCCAAAAGGCCCAAGACCCTGGAAGCCTTGGTGCTCTACATGCTGGACGACTTGGATGCCAAGGTGGACGCTTTCCAGGAACACCTGGAAAAGGATCCGGGGGAGGGGGATGGATGGACCTCTTATCACACCATGTTCGAGAGATACCTGTACAGGGGAAAAGAGAAAAGCCTGGATGAGAACACTAGGGAGCCCGGGGAAGAGGATTTCATGTGAGACTGCTTTGCCCTATGAGAGGCCAAGGCAATTTTGAGTGCTTGCCCAGCTTGTTTTTTTTGAAGAAGGATCTAAGAAGGGCACTTTTTCGAGATGCCCCGTCTTTTAGGCCACATTGTTCACGATCAGTGAATAATGCGGGCTAGCTTAATGACATGTTTTGACAAACCGGTCTATGCTCGAAAGCACCCTGACTTTGGTTCCCAGATTTGGTCCTGCTTTGAGTGGGAATATGTGCAAGTGTACCGGGGGCTTGGGCCCCCCAAGTTACGGGCTTTGGAGAATAACCCGGGCTAGAGTAGAGCTCTGCGGGCCGGGAGCATGGAGTTAGCCGTGCTGGTTAAATCACTTCATATCTGGGATGTGAGCCCCCGGGAGGCGGTTCATATCCAAGAGAGTCTTAGGGGCGAGGTGCTCCTCAGGGGTGCTGTGCGTTCCCTCAGATGGGTGGCTGGGTGCGACGTGGCTTACCATCCTTCCAGGCCTGAGTTGATAGGGGGGGCAGTTGTCTGGGATGTGGTGCAAAAGGTCACCCTTGAGGCGCATTGGGTAAAGGGGGAGGTCAAATTCCCGTATGTTCCAGGCCTGCTCTCCTTCCGGGAGGTCCCGGTACTCCTGGAAGCTCTCTCCAGGATAAGAGGAAAGGTGCAGGTCGTCTTGGTGGACGGCCACGGAGCTGCACATCCCAGGGGTATTGGAATAGCGAGTCACCTGGGGCTTCACCTGGATATACCCACTGTGGGCTGCGCCAAGAGCTCTTTGGCGGGGCAGTGGGAGTTGCCTGGCCCCAGAAAGGGAGAATGCTCCTGGATCTTCTTGAATGGGATGAGGGTGGGGGCTGTGCTTCGCACCAGGGACAGAGTCCGGCCTGTTTTCGTGTCTCCTGGCCACCGGATAGGGCTGCAGGGAGCCCTTAAAGTAGTGCTTTCCTGCTTGGGGGGAAGAAGGATACCCGAACCCCTGAGGGAGGCCCACCTCTTGGTGGAGAAGGCCAAAAGACTGGAAGCGGCCTTTTCCGGCTCGTAGGCAAGTAAAAAGAATAATCCCAAAAGTTACCAACTCCAGGCGGTTTCACTTGCCCCTTTGGGATTGGGTGAGCCATGGGGTTTGGATGGGCCTTGATGAACTTGGGGCTTAAAGGCAAACTAAAAAGACAAGAAAGCAGTGGAGGCTCGGGCATGAGAGGCAAGTGGGACAAAAAACTAAAGATGTTGCTCTTGGGGCTTTTTCTTGGATCGCTCATTGCCTGTACGCAGTGGTCGGAATCCTACGATGAGGCCCGGGAGACGGCCAAAAGATGCAGCATTCAACCCACTGCCCCGGGCTGCGCCGAGGCAGGCTGGGGAAGGGGTGGGATGGGCTTCTGAACCCTGGAGTTCAAAAGGGAGTCTCGTTGACAACAGGCTCTAGGGTCTCCTAATATACCCCCGCTTTTTTTTTCTGCTTCCTTTTTGGGAAGGAGCAATTCTTCCGGCAGGTAGGAACAGTTGCACCTCCAGCCTCAACCAGAGCCTTTAGACCGGAGCTGGGATGACGAGCATGTGATTCCGCCGGAACTGGGCCCGGATACAGTATTTCTTTTTGATCGCATGACCAAGGACACTCTTGAGGCCGTGGGGGCAAAGCCCAAGGCAAGAGTCCTGGATGTGGGATGCGGAAGGGGTCTGGATCTGGCTTCCCAGTCCGGGAAGGGATCCATTCTCATAGGGTGTGACCCCTCAGGGGTGATGGTGCGAAGAGCCAGGGAAACCCTGAGAGAAAAAGGGGTTCAGCCCATGGTTGTGTGTTGCAGCGCCGAGCACCTCCCCTTTGCTTCCGCCAGCTTGCATAGGGTTTATTGCAAAGGAGCCATAGACCATTTCTATGACCCCCAGAGGGCACTCAAGGAAATGGCCAGGGTGCTCAGCCCCGGGGGAAGGCTGGTCATATCTGTGGCCAATTTTGAAAGCCTTGGATGCAGACTGGGCCGGCTGTACAACAGGCTTCACAGGATCTTCACGGGCAAAGAACTGCAGAGGCCTCATTTTTGGGAGATCCCGAAAGATCACGTGTACCGCTTCCACAAGGGGCTGCTTTTGGAATTCATGCCTCCCGGTATACAACTTTTGAATTTGCGAGGGATTTCTCTTTTTTGGGGGGTTCCGGGATGGGGGGCTTTTCTAAAAAGGACCCCGCCGCAGGCCAGAGAACTGCTGCTGGGTATGCTGGACCGTTTGGGACGAGTTTTCCCTTCTTTGGCGGACGTCATTGTACTGAGGGCGCAAAAACCAGTGGAAAAGGAGGCGGCCAAAACCAGCTCAGGGCTCGCCGAACGGGCAAAAGGGGAGGAAATGAATCTTAACACTCGGATCCAGGGGCTGCTCATCTGTGCAGGGACGGTCGTGGCGGCCGTGCTTTTCCTGATAGGGCTTATTATGAAAAGCTATTGGGCGCTGGCCATACCGGTGGCCATAGGTTTTCTTTGGTTGCTGGGCCTTGCCTTCTGGATAGGCTGGACTCTTCTGACCATTCGGGTGGAACCCCCCGGGGAATGAGGCCAGATAGGCCATGCGGGTCTGTTTGCTTTGCTACAGGGGAAATCCCTACTGCGGCGGGCAAGGCATATATTTGCATCATTTGAGCAAGGCTCTGGCCTCCTCTGGTCATGAAGTGACCATCTTGGTGGGGCCGCCCTATCCTGAGCCCACTCCTTGGGCCAGGATGGAGAGGATTCCAAACAGCCGGTACTGGGGAAAGAGAATCAATGAAGTAGGGGACGGGAATCCTGTCAATATATTGAAGCCTTTGGATTTTTTCGAGTTTGCCACATCCAGACTGGGTTATTTCCCGGAGCCCCTGGCCTTCAGCCTCAGGGCCTTCAGGAGGTTTAGGGCTCTGCACCAAGAAAACCCCTTTGATGTGGTTCATGATGTGGAGACCCTTGGATACGGCCTTCTTCTGGCCCGCAGACATGGGGTGCCTGTGGTGGCCACCGTGCACCATCCCCTCAGCCTGGACATGGCTGCCCATCTGGCCAAGGCCGGGTCCTGGAGGGAAAGATATTACAATGTGGTTTTTTTCCCCTTGATAATGCAGGGAATGGTGGCGAGGAGAATCCATGGGCTTATAACAGCCTCCGAAGCGGGCAGGAGGGAGATCATCCGCACCTTCTCGGTGGAGCCTAACAGAGTGCATCTGGTCTATACCGGAGTCGATCTGGAGACCTTTTCACCCGACCCAAAGGTGCCCAGGGAGCCCATGAAACTCCTCTTTGTGGGCAATGCCCAGGACCCTAGAAAGGGTATCAAGGTATTACTGGAGGCAATGCGGCTTTTGCCCCCATCGGTGAGATTGGATATTGTGGACCAAGGGGAACCCGAAAAGAACTACGCGCCGCAGCTGGTAGGGGCTATGGGGCTAGGGGAAAGGGTGAAATTCACAGGGCGTCTTTCCCTGGAGGAGCTGGTATCTCTTTACAGGAGGACTTCGGTTTTGGTTTTGCCTTCCAGGTTTGAGGGGTTCGGGCTTCCTGTGGTGGAGGCCCTTGGTTGCGCTACTCCGGTTGTGGTCACAGAGGCAGGCTCCCTGCCTGAGGTGGTGGGCCGGGATCAAGGGGGGCTCACAGTGCCTCCCGAAGATCCAAGGGCTTTGGCCCAGGCCATTCATAAGGTGCTTTCCAATGAGGGATTGGCCTCTGAAATGGGAAAGCTGGGAAGGAAAAGGATGGAGGAGCTTTTCAGCTGGGAACGCACGGCCAAAGACACTATCAAGGTGTATAGGTGGGCCAAAGAAAATGGCATGGTGAAGGAAAAGCAGACCATCTAGGGCGGGCTTTGCCTGAAGCCCAAGAAGAGCCTTCTGATGCGGGATCGTTGGTCGCGGGGGTGATGGCATTTCTCTTGGCTTCAAGTCTTCAGCGCTTGATTTTCCAAAGGGTTTGGCCTGCGGGGGAGAGGCGGCATCCAGGCAAGCTACTCCGAGAAACAAAATCACCCTGTGATAGCTTAAGATGCGGGGCGTTGGGCCGAGCTCAAGATGAAAGTTGCGGGATGCACGAGCAAGGGCAGAGCCCAGGAGCCCTAAGAGGGCTTTGTGGCTGCACAAAGATGCTGCCAATCTTAAGCGCATCTTGGAAAAGGACAGTTTGAGAGGGATTTTAGCGGGGAACAAGCTTTGAAAGCCAGCTCTGAACCTTTAAACATTTGCCTTCTTACCTATCGAGGGAATCCCTTCTGCGGCGGCCAGGGCGTGTACGTCCAATACCTGGCCCAGGAATTGGTTGGTCTGGGGCACAGGGTGCATGTGGTTTCGGGTCCACCCTATCCTTGGATAGAGGACGGGGTGCAGCTTCACAAGATAGACAGCCGGATCTTCTTCGGGTACCCCAGCTCCCAGATTTTGGCCCAAACTCCCCTCAAACAACTCATGAACCCACTGAGTTTTTATGAGTTCTCCTCTTCACGCATGGGGGTTTTCCCGGAGATCAGAGCTTTTAGCTTCAGGGCCTATTCAAAACTAAGGCAGTTGCTCCGTCAGGAGCCTCTGGATGTGCTGCATGACAACCAATGTCTGGGTTACGGTTTCCTGCTCATGAAAGCTTTCAAAATCCCGCTTGTGGCCACCATCCATCATCCTTTGAGCATAGACAGAAGGACTTGGTTTGAGACCCCCAGCAAACTGCGCCAAAAAATCCGGATGCTCCTCTATTATCCGCTGGTGATGCAGAAAATAGTGGCTCGAAACATGGACCGAATAGTCACGGTTTCCAAGGACGCCTCATTGCAGATTCAGAAGGACTTTGGAATCCAGGAAGGCAAGATCAGGGTCGTTTATAACGGCCTGGACAGCGACGTGTTCAAACCCCTCCCCCAGCAGCAAAGGGTGCCCAAAAGAATTCTTTTCGTGGGGAATGTGGCGGATCGCAAGAAAGGGATTCTTTATCTGCTCCAGGCCATGGCCAAGGTGGACTCTGAAGCCCACTTGGTCATAGTGGATGGGGGAACTCCTACGAGGGTTTCAACACAAGACCTTGTGAAAACCTTGGGGCTGGAGCACAGGGTCACAGTGACGGGCAAGATAGACAGGGATGAATTGGTAAGGCTTTACTCCTCGGCTCAGATTGCGGTTGTGCCTTCTCTTTACGAGGGATTCGGGTTCCCGGCCGCCGAAGCCATGGCCTGCGAGGTTCCGCTGGTGGCCACCACAGCAGGGGCCCTACCCGAAGTGGTAGGCACTGATGGATCCTGCGGGGTATTGGTACCCCCAAGGGACCCTATGGCTCTTGCCGATGCCATCAATGCACTGCTTTCACAGCCCGGCAAGTGCGTGGAGATGGGAAAGGCGGGTCGTCGCAGGGTGCTGACCTGTTTTACCTGGAGGCAGGCTGCCCAGCAGTTGGTGGATATGTACATGGAGATGAAAGGTGCTCACCGTAAGCCTTAAAAAATTTTCTGCCCAACCCGGTGAATGGATACTGGATGCCGGCTGCGGGGAAGGCCGCCACAGCTTTGCCCTCCACCGAATGAACTGCAAGGTTTTCGCCTTGGACAGGGACCTGACCTCCCTTCGGAAGGCCCAGTATGTTCTCAGGGAGATGGACAAACGGGGGGAGGGCAAAGGGAAGTATCTGGTTCTAAGAGGGGACAACCTCTCCTTGCCATTTGGGGAGAACACCTTTCACAGGATAGTCTGCGCAGAGGTCTTGGAGCACATCCCGGACGACCGGGGGGCGGCCATGGAGTTGGTGCGAGTCCTGAAACCAGGCGGGCTCATGGCCGTA
This sequence comes from uncultured Desulfarculaceae bacterium, assembly GCA_964414345.1. Taxonomy (GTDB): domain Bacteria; phylum Desulfobacterota; class Desulfocorpusculales; order Desulfocorpusculum; family Desulfocorpusculum; genus Desulfocorpusculum. The sequence continues at coordinate 35,873 of CAYPWF010000022.1, read as the reverse complement.
ACGGTTCCCACTCTTTTGACTGAAGCCTTGTACGGGAAAATCTCCCTGGAGTATTTCAGGACTCCTGGAGGGCACATAAGAATTTACCATCCCAAGCGGCTCTCAGATCTTCTTACCGGCTGCGGTCTCAAGGTCAAATCAGTGGGCTTTGCCCACTCCTTCCACAGTCTCTATTGGGTGCTGAGGTGCTTGTGCGGGCTCCACGACCAAGAGGCCAAGATCCCCAAGCTCTACCATCGGTTCCTTCACCAGGTGGTCCTACATCCGAGACTTAGCCGTTTTGAATACTCCTGCAATTATCTTTTCCCCAAGAGCATGGTGCTTTACACCCAAAAGCCCCTTTGAAGGAATCCAGGCCAAGGAAGTGACTGAAGCCTGGCGGCCAGGCTACCGCATAGCATCCCCACAGAGCGATCTTAGCCTTCCGGGCAGATCCCAGGCCTTAAGCAATGCCGCGGTGGAAGGAGGCACCAGGTGCTCCCAGGGTTCCCCCAATAGCATCTTCGTGCGTACCTGGTTTCCGGTGATGCCTTTCTCCTGAGGGGTCCTTTCCCAGAGCACCTCGGTGCGAAATCCCATGGAATTCATCAGCTCCAGCTTTCTTCTGCCCCAGGAGTCATAGATGCTCAAGAAGAAAACCGCATCTTGGGGAACGTAGTAGCGGATAAGCTCAGGCACGTTTATGGGGAAGGGCACCAGGGAGAATTCCTGCAGTGATACCCCTTGCTCAGCCAGAGCCTCCCTTATGAGCCAAATCCTCTCAAAATAGGTCAAAGGGTTTGCCCAAGGCTCGCTTCTGTGAGGATCCGCAGGATCCGGTCTGGTCAGGCTGGGATCCGGATTGGCTATGCCCACAACCAGGTGTTCACATCTGGATTTTCCTTCCAAAAGATATTTCATGTGGTCCAAGTGCAGAACCTGAAAACGGCCGTGGATGACGCCCACTGGATGATGCCTTCCCATAGCCTAAGCCCTCATGCCCTTGAGGATTTCTTGGAGCCCCAGCCCGGGTCATTCTACAAGGCCTCTCACTTTGGGGGCTAAGTCCTCAATCCCCCGGTAAACTCTCACACATTCCGACTCTTACCCGGGCAGGACCTGAACCCAAATATCAAGGTATTTTCTTGCATGGATCAGTTTCGCCTGAGGTATCCTCGAGACTGCCACCATCATTTACTGCTCCTGAATGCGTTCTAAGAATTCTATAGAGAACCACAAGCTGGGTGTGCAAAGCCAGGTAAGTTAATACAAGGAGAAGAAAATCTTGGGAAAAAAAGCTCAACAAACCAGCCAGCCCCATTGCAACGAAGCGGGTTCCCTTGCTGGCCAAGGTGGGCTTCCCCAACCGTAGCCCCAAGACCTCGGCCCTGGCCGTAGTGTAGCTTATGAGCCCGCTCCCAATGAGGGCAAAGGCTCCCAGACAAACCAGAGCCCATGGGGGGATAAGGGGGTTGGTTCGGGCGATCCCGACACAAAGTCCTATTACCGCTGCCCCGTCGGCGTATCGGTCCAAAACGGAATCCAGGAAAGCCCCCTGTGGGCTCTCTTTACCCTTCAGGCGGGCCAGTTGGCCGTCGGATCCATCCAGAACCTGTGAGAAAAGCAGCAGAATCCCCCCCAAGAAACCAAAGCCTAATGCGAAGAAGACCCCTCCCAAGACTCCGAGAAAGGTTGAGGCCAGGGTAACCATCCAGGGCTGGATCCAATAATACCGAGCAATCTGTCTTGTAAGCTTGGCAGAAGCATGCAACTTGACCTGTCGAAGGATGAAGCGATCAGTCGGCTTGGTCATCCAGTAATAACTGGAAGGGTCCATCAAGATAATCCTTTCCCATCATTGGTAGAGGCCTTGCTTCTAATCCACCCCTAGCCCGGATCATTGCCCCAAAGCCCAAGCTAAGCTTTGGCGGTAAGCCATCACCTCCTGACCAATTAGAACTAGTTTGTTTTAACACATCCTCAAGACAGCCGGACTCATCCATTTATCGTGAATCATGCGGGTTGGCTCAGCCTTTCTTGATCTCCTCCATTATTTCCTCGACTTCCTTGGCCCCCTTATCGTACAGGGCCGCCTCGTCCGGGGCCAGATGGTGCAGAAGCCTCAAGAATTCCCCGGCGTGCGCTCTTTCCTCATCGGCAATGTCTCTAAGCACTGCTATGGCCAAAGGGTCCTCTATGGATTCAGCTAGCTGAATGTAGAGTTGCACGGCTTCGTACTCGGCTGCCACCATGAAGCGGATTGCTCTTATCAGTTCCTCCTTGGTGAGTTTGCGATCATTGGCCAATCCCGAAAAAGCAGAACCGAACTCAGGCATGTTTGACCTCCTTCATGCTTAATATGTGCCCAGGATTTCCCTGACCTTCCTGGCTAATGCATCAGGGGAAAACGGCTTGGACAGGAAATGGGCCTTGCCCTCCAGGGAGCCCAAACCCTGCAAGGCCTCCTCAGTGTAACCAGAGATGTAAAGAACCTTGGTGCCCGGTCTTCTGGCCCTGAGTTTCTCGCTCAGCTCCCGACCTCCCAAGCCCGGCATCACCACATCCGTGACCAGAAGATGTATCGGACCCTGGTGGGACTCTTCCACCTGAGAAGCCCTAAGGCCGTCTTCTGCCTCCAGGACCGTGTAACCCCTGGCCCTGAGCACCGAGCACACAAGCCTTCTAACCGTCTCCTCGTCTTCGGCCACCAACACTGTCTGGGAACCGGTCCAGGTTCCCACTAAGGAGCTTCCCCCTGTGGTGCCCAAGAGCTCGGCCCCCTGGGCGGCCGGGAAGTAAAGGTTGAAGGTGGCGCCCTGACCAGGGGAGCTTTCCACTTCTATCCAACCCTCGCTTTGTATGACAATGCCGTAGACAGTGGCCAGCCCAAGCCCAGTGCCCTTTTCCTTGGTGGTGAAAAAAGGCTCAAAGATCTTTTGTTTGGTCTGTTCGTCCATTCCCACCCCTGTGTCGGAAAACCTAAGGGTCACATACGGTCCAGGGGCTAAATTCCACCCCCTGGAGCTTAGAAAGCCGCTGTCCAACATCCTGTTGGAGGTCTCTATGCGAAGCCTGCCTCCTCTGGGCATGGCGTCTCTGGCGTTTACCGCCAGGTTCAACAGCACCTGCTCTATCTGGGCCTGATCCAATTTGACGGGCCAAAGATCCGGGTCTCTAAGGGTGAGTATTTCCACGTCCTCCCCTATGAGCCTGGACAGCATCCGTTCCATGTCCACAACCACCGAGTTTAGATCCAGGATCTTAGGTTGAAGGATCTGCCTCCTGCTGAAAGCCAAGAGCTGTCTGGTAAGGGAAGCCGCGCGCTTGGCCGCCTGGCGTATCTCCTCCAAACCCTCCCTTACCCGATCATCCTTGGACATCTCCACAAGGAGCAGATCCGCCTGGCCCAAGATCACGGTTAGGAGGTTGTTGAAATCGTGGGCCACCCCTCCTGCCAGCCTCCCCACAGCCTCCATCTTCTGGGACAGAGCCAGTTGTCTCTCCAGTTCTTTCCTCTCGGTTATGTCCCTGCATATGGCCAAAGAGCAGTTTTCACCCGAGACTTCTATTAAGTCCACCGCCAGGGAAAAGGTACGGATCTCCCCTGACTTCATTCTGAAGTCCACCTCAAAGTCCCTGAGGCTCCCGGTTTCCTGAAGTATATTCATGGCCTCCTGGCGCTTATGAGGCTCAACCCAAATTCCCAGCTCCAAAGCGCTTTTGCCTAAGACCTCCTCCCTGGTGTAACCGGTTTTCTCTTCAAAGGCCTGGTTCACCTCTATGTATTTACCGTCAGAAAGCCGGGATACGCTTATCCAGTCGGAGCTGGCGGTGAAGGCCCTTGAGATGAGCTCCTGGGAGTCTCGAAGGGCTTCCTGCGCTAGCCTTGCCTGGGTGGTGTCTTCCACGTACTCCAGTATTCCGCAAAGCTCACCGCTTTCCACATCCCTCAAGGGGGCGCTGTAAAGGTTGAGCCAGCCTACCTGGGAGCCGGCTTGGTCTCTAAGGGGCACCAAGGCCTGGCTGTTTCGGCCGGTCTCTAAGGTTTCTCTCACCGGACACACTTCGCAGGGCTCCAGGGCGCCGTGGTAAGCCTGGAAACATTTCTTGCCCACAAGGGGCATGGAGTGGGCGTACCAGCGCTCCATGGTGGGATTAACAAGCACTATCCTCATTTGGGTGTCCAGGAGGCTTATGCCTTGCGGAAAACCTGACAAGAGGCTCTCCAGAAGCCTTTCTTTCTCCAGAAGTTTTCTTTGCTTGAAACGCTCTTCTGTGAGGTCCAAAAGAGAGCAGAGAACCCTTTTACCCCCATCCATCGGGGCTGCAGCAAGACGCACCCATTTCAGCTCCCCGCCCGGGCCCAAGAACCTAACTTCGCACCCACCTGGATTCCCAGAGGCCAAGGACTTGTGTTGGCGGATAAGCACTTCGCGGTCTTCTGGGGTGACAAGCTCCAGGAGCCTTGCCCCTTGAAGCTGCTCAGGCTGAAGGCCCAAAAGCCTCTGGACAGCCCCATTGGCTTGCTGAATTACACCTCTTTGGTGGACAAGCACAGCATGCGGAAGGGCTTGGATCAGACTTCTTAGGAGCAATTCATTATGGTTTACATCTCCCATGGCACTCGCTCCGGGTCACTCAAGGTCTCAAGAAGCCAGGGGGAAGCTCTCCCTCCTGGGACTGAGATGGGGAAGGGGACTGAACTTCTTCCCTGCTTCCCTCGAACACGAAACCCCTTGCCCGAGCCTCCTCCACAAAAGATCCTCTCTCCAGGCGAATCTCTCCCATCCGGGCCACCACAATGGCTGATTCCCCCTGCACCGGGCACTTATGTTCGCAATATCCGCATCCGTTGCATCGGCTCTCCGTGACAAATGGCCTCCTCTTCCCCTCCACTTCCCTGAACTCTATTGCATCGTAAGGGCATATTTCGTCGCAGACAAGACATGTCTTGTCCTGCTCCCAGACCAAACACCTTTCCTTGAGCAAGATTGCTGTGCCTATCTTGGCGTGGGTGCGCTCGTGCAGACTCAGGGGCCGAATGGCTTCGGTGGGGCAGACTTGGCCGCAACGGTTGCAATGCTTCTCGCAGGGAGCCAACCTCAAATCCAGTCGTGGGCTCCATATGCCCTCCAAGCCCGCCTCCCATAGGCTGGGCTGTATGGTGTGGCTCATACACACGCTCATGCAAAGCCCGCAGCGCAAGCACCTGTCCAGGAACAAAGGCTCCGGGAGGGCTCCCGGAGGCCTTATGAGTCGGTCCCTTGGGGCTGCCCTGCCTGCATCCACTCTAACCGTTAGACCTGTGACCAATCCCAGCGCACCTGCGGACAAAAGACCGCGCCGACTCAGGACCCAAAGGCCTCCGGTGGCTGCAGGGGTAAAAGCCTTTCCCCTGGGAAGAAAGCCTATGGCCTTTACAGGGCAGACTTCCCCACAGCGTCCGCAGGCCAAGCACCTCCCCCTGGCTGTCTGACGCGGATCCCGCTCTACAGCGCCCATGGGGCAAGCCTCTTGACATGCCCCGCAATCCAGACATGACTCCCCAACTGATCTGGCCAGCAAAGGGCGGCGACCCAGAAGCCCCAACAATGAGCCCAGCGGGCAAAAAGCCCTGCACCAAAGCCTTGAGCGCCAAAGGGAGAAAGTCACAATTGCACCCATCCAGATCAAAGAGAGTGCTGAAAGCCAAAAGCGGGGGACCTGGAGCTGGGCGTCTGAAAGCCAGAACCATTCCTTCTTGGAAGCCAAGGGGCGCAGGAGCTCCAAGAGAGCCTTCCCTCCCTCCAGAAGCCATGGTTCAAAAAGCAGGGCTGTTGTTCGGCTCAAGAGCACCAGGGGATCCAGCCAAGCCAGTAGGGTGAATCCCAAGAGCCCGCAGAGAAGAACAAGGCTAAGTATCCAAAAAGGCAGAGCCGGGTGTCTCAGGAGCCAGGGGGGCTCTGAGCGGGGGCTTCGGGCCAGTCTTGCTCCCAGATCCAAAAGGGTTCCAAGAGGGCATACATATCCACAAAAGGCCCTGCCCATCAGAAGGGCTGATATGATCAGCACCAAGGCAGGCAGAAAAACCGCGGCTGCAGAACCGGCCATGAGGAACACCACAGCCGCGGCCAGGGGGTCTGCTCTAAGGAAAAGATCAGGAGGTACGAGCTTGGAAACGGAGCTTGAGGCTGTGAAAAAAAGCAGGAAGAAAAACACCAGGAACAGGCCCTGAAGAGTTCTCCTCAGGTTCACGCTCCCCGCTCCAGGATCTCTACTTGTTTTAGCTCCAGGGCGCCCAGCCCGTGGGCCTTTGCCGCCAAAAGATGCTTTACCTGGTCAGGCCTGACTTTCTGGCCGTACCATTGTCCCAGGCTCACCCCGTAGGCATCCACCGCTACCGGATCCGTTCCGGCCACCACTGTATTCCACTGCTCAACCTTGCCTGGCCCGCCGGGTCCGGCAGTGAGAAGCCCTCTTGTGGCATCCAAGATGGTGAGCTGAGGTCTTAGAACTGTTGCCAGGTCGGCTATGGCCTGATCCAGGTCCATGTCCCGATGGAAGGTGTTTCTATCCCAAACAAGCCCCATGAGCCCTTTTATGCCCAGGCTCACCCCTGTGGCCGAATGGCTCTTGGCTGTGGGGAGGTTTATGAGAAGGTCAGCCTCCATCACCTCCTGGACTATCTTGGTGCTCTTAAGGGCAACTCCCTTGGTTACTTGGATCTCCTTGTACATGCTTTCTTGTTTGGGGGCAAGAAACCTTACCTGCGGCATAGAGGAGAGGGCATCTTTAAGCCCGCTTCTGGAAAAACAAAGCTCTGGATTACCCAGGGTATTGTCCACCACCACCACCCGCCTAGCTCCTGCCTCTAGACAAAGCTTGGCCACAGTGGCCACCACCTCTGGGGAGGTGTTGCATCCCCAAGATGGAGGATTTGGGAAAGAAGCGTTGGGTTTCAAGACAACCACATGCCCGGTTTTCACAAAACTGTCTATCCCCCCCAGGGCCTCGAGGGCGAGCCTGGTGGCCGAGGCCGCCTCCCCCTTGGCCACAGCCAACCTGGAGCTCCCGCCGGCTCGAGTAGACCTGAGGGGTATCCAGGGAGCCAAGGCCGACAAACCGGCCAGGGCCCCCATTTGGGCCAAAAAGCCTCTTCTGTTACATCCCTCACATAGACCCATAAAGCCTCATTCCTTTCTAACCCGGCTTATCGTCCAAGCTTCATGGCTTGGTGGAATTGCACCACCGAGTCAGCATTACCTCTCATCCATTGCGAGGTAACCCCGGCCCACATCCAAAATCAAAAAGAACTTCTGGAAATAGCCCAGTCTAACCTACCCTACCCTCAAGCCAGCCAGCAACATCCACTGCCGGTGAACAATGCGGGCTAAAGCATGCCCCTTCCCGCTTAAGGCCAGGTACCTATACCTGCAGTGGGCGAAAATTGCAGGAAGCGCACGGGCACCTCACCCAGAAATTTTTCCTGAAACCGTCCTCCAGGGGGCCCCTCCTGGATGGAGCCCAGAGCCATGCTTACAGACAAGACAACCCTTTCAGACACATGTCCGGCTCTGTCCTCCAAGGCCACGTAAAGCCTCAAATCGCTGTTTCCGAACCTAAGAAGCGACTCAGGCAGATCCATGCTGTGCAGACTCAGGTAACCTGACATCTTGGCAGCTTGATCCGGGTCCACATCAATCCTGGCCGTGGTCATGACGCCTCCCGGCACCCAGAGGGAAACCTGGATCCATCTAATGTCTCCATCCGGATCCGAGCCGTTTAGATAAACCCTCCAGATGTCCCTGGGAGAAAGCCACGGGGAAGCAAAGCTCGCCTCTATCTTGGGCTTGTTGACCCCATAGGCCCCTTCCAATTCCTTAAGGGATCTTTGGTCCATAACCGTGCAACCCTGAGCCCCTATTGCCAGGGCGGCTGCCACAACCCCCCAGCCCATGACCCTAGTAAAATAGTTCTTTGTTTTGATCCCCTTCATCCGCTTCTCCTCCTTCAAAGTTCCTGTCAAAAGGTCCTGATTAAGTATTACATCGGGCCAGGGCATAGTAAAGAAACAGGGGATCTCATAGGCCCAGATACTCTTTAATTGCCTCTTGGATCTTCGCAGGCATGTGCACTCCCCTCTCCTTAAGCCTTGCTCTGTACTTATCCCAAGATTGCACATGTCTTCCAGAGGAAACCAGGATCTTTAGGTGTTCTTGAAGCCTCTTTTCCATGGACTTGCGAAATGATTCATCCTCCAGGAGTTTATTTTCAACCTCCTTTATGAGACGAAGGTTAACGGGTCTGCATACAGCCCTGTAGAAAACAAATCTTTGGAGTTGGCCGTCCTCTCTGTCCCTCCTTTTTGCGGCCTCCTCCACCCTGTCCAGATCTATGCTGTCGCAGATCTCTGCCTTTATGCCCTTTTTGGAGAGTTCTTCCATCACCCTGGAAAGAGGTTCCAGAGTCCTGCAAATATCCTGCTCGTCCTCATCGCAGCCAAGGCCCCTAAGGTACACCACCAGGTCCACATCCGAGCCTTCCGAGGCCATGCCAAAGCCCAAAGAGCCCAGTAGATCGAAGGCAACGTTTATGCCTTCTGCCTCCAGGCTTCTATACACGGCTCTAAGTTGGCTGACCAGCACCTTGCTCTGAGGTGTTTCGTAGCTCAAGAAAAAGGAACGAATGTGCTGGAGCCGCCTAAAAGGCCTTATATGCCTAGGCTTTTTCACAAGACCTCCCATGGCCTGGAAGCGGGTTTCGTGCAGGATCACCTGCCTTATCTTGGGGCCTTTTGGCTCGTAGTGGACCACATCCAAGATACGATCTTTCCAAAGCTGTCTTATCATGGCCCAAGAGACTCCATTGGAATCCAGACCCAAGTCCAGAAAGTAGCCTCCCTTCCTGATTCCCGAGACCTCCACAACGGTTCCGAAGTTGGATGGATTTACACACCAGGTCTCCCCAAGACGTAGGGCACCCCAGCAGTGGTGCATGTGACCGCAAAGCACCGCCAAAGGCTTTGCCTCATCCAAGTATTGGCGGATCCCCATGCTTCCAGAAGGCCCCAGGCCCTGGAGTTTGTCCAGGAGGCCGTAAGGCGGCTGGTGAACCACCAGGACATGCGGACTTGTGCTTTTGAAGAACTCCAGAGGCTCGGAGTACAGGCCTTGAGGCGCGGGCTTTTCCCTAAATTTGACCTGAAGCCCTTCTGGAACCCCTGGGGTGGACACAGTTGCTCCCCCATAGCCTGCAAACCTTATCCCGGCCCAATCCAAAACCCGCAGGTGCAGATTCCAGGGGGAAAGGGGGGTTTGGGCCAAATCCATGTCGTAGTTGCCGGGCAGCACCCTGATATTGAGGCTCCCATGCCTTTGGAGGACTTCTTTGAGTTGCTCGTAAGAAGTGAGCATTCTGGTGCGGGCCAGCTCACAAAGCCTAAGGTAATCTCTTGCCATGCGTGCCGAGGAGTCCCGGGATCCCCCTTGTGCCATCTCCAACGCCAGATCCATGAGGCTGCGCTCCTGGGAAGGCCCTGGATTCAAAAGCCTTTTAATACCTGACAACCGCTCTTGGAGTTGCTGAAATTTCCATGCGGTACGCTGGCTTGGGAAGATCCGGTACAGCAGGTCTCCTGCCAAAAGATAAAGGTCCGCTTTGATTTTCAGGAAGATCTTCTCTACTTGACGAAACTCATCGTGGATGTCTGTGAGAAAAAGAATCCTCATTTTTTTGCCTCGGACTGCGGCACTCTATTGCTCCCCAAAATATTTCATGGCCCAGCCTGCCCTTTCTTCCGGTGTGGGCCCTATCTCCTCCCTTTGGGAGCCTATGGCCTCCAGCCTGGCCGAAAGCCCAAAGCGATTGGCAATCTGTATCGCCAGGCCGGGTCTGGCGTTCAGCTCCAACAAAAGAGGCCCCAGATCCCTGTCCAGGACCAGGTCAACCCCCGGATAACCAAGAAAAAGCAGACAAGATCACGAGGATCGTGAGCAGCCAAGTTCTTTTCACACGGGTCATCTCTCATTCCTCTTGGGATTCTTTAACCTTTTACCCCTTGGCCTCTGCAAGATCAAGCAGCTTCCCTTCCTTGCAGAGACAGGGCCTGTTCCTTAGAATCTGGTCGGTGAGTCAATCCAAGGGAAGAGGAAGGATATGGGGCCCAATTTTGTGCTTGTTACTCTTGACTGCGTAAGACCGGATCACTTGGGCTGTTACGGGTACAAGGGGGTGGAAACCCCCAACTTAGACCGTATGGCAGCCTCTGGGGTGCTTTTTGAGCAGGCCGTAACCCATGCCCCCAACACGTGGGTTGCCCATGCCAGTCTCTTTACCGGATGTTACCCCCCTGTGCATGGACTAAGGGCTGCTCACCACCGACTCTCCTCCCAGGTCACCACTATGGCCGAGTGGTTCGCCTCCCACGGATGGGCAACGGCTGCCTTCCCAGGGACCACTTTGGTGGGAAGAGCCCAGGGTTTCCAAAGGGGCTACGAGCTGTTCGACGAAGAGTGGACTTGCGAAGGATTCCAAACCCAGCAGGCCTTCTGGCGAAGGGATTTCAAGACAGCCTTAACCAAAGCTAAAAATTGGATGCGGGAAGCCGGGGAGCCTTTCTTGCTTTGGATTCATTACATGGACACCCATCACCTCCCTGAGTTTCAGATCCCTGACTATTACCGAAGCCGTTTCTCATCCAAATGGCAGTGTTATGACGGGAAGATCTCTTACGCCGACCATGTTTGTCTGGGGGAGATCTGGGGCCACCTGGAGCAAACCGGGCTTGCCCAGCGTACAGCGGTTGCTGTGTTTGCGGACCACGGCGAGGAACTTCACCAGGACGATAGACCCCTTCACGACGGGGGACTGGGAGAGGACGTGGTAAGGGTCCCTCTCGTTATTTGTTTGCCTGGGCCCATAGGGCTCAGGGGCCTTAGGGTGGCTGAACAGGTGGGCCTGGTGGACGTGTTTCCCACATGTTGTCAACTGGCAGGTCTTTCTTTGCCAGAGGGCATGCAGGGGGTTCCCCTTGGCTCCTTGTTCAACGGACAGGGCAGTGAGGCTTCGGGCCGGGGGCTTTACATGGAGAACTGGTCCAAGGGTTTTCTGGGGCTCAGGACCAGGGAGTGGAAGCTGATCCTGAAATATGCGGATCCGGAAAGACTGGCTCAGGAGCCCCCGGAGCTGACTGCCCTTTATCACCTTCCCACCGACCCGCAGGAGAAAAGGGACTTGGCTCAAAGACATCCCCTTCTGGTAAATGAGTTGAAAAAGGAGTGTCTAAGCTGGACGCAAAAAGGCAGCACCCAGAGTGTTGCTTCTGAAGAAAACTCGGCAATAAAAAAGGCCCTTGAGGGCTTGGGATACCTGTGAGGGGGAAGGCCGTCTGATTTGCGAGTGGGCTCGGGAGGTGGCCTTTTGGGAACCCAAAGCTTTCAAAGGGAAAGTCTTCCAAGACGGCGGCCTCAAAAAAGTTTTGGATCCAGAGCATGAAAAGGTATCCCCAGAAGCTTATACTGCAATAGTGAGATTAGAGTTGGTCAGAGGGTTGATTTATCACATGTGGAAGAGGGGAGACCGAGAGATTGGATGAGCTGAGATCTGAGAGGATTCTGGATAGAAGAAGAGCCCTCAAGAGTTTTGGGGCGGCTTTGGCTGCTTGGGCTGGTGGTTTGGCTTTAGGACGGATTCTCTATAGAGGATGGCCCAAGGCCTTTGCAGCTGAGACTCCAGGGATTGCACCTGGGAATGGAGAGTCTGGGGAGATGTCAGAGCGGATTGTAAGAACAGAGGAGGAATGGCGTCGGATACTGACTCCCGAGGAGTTCTATGTGCTTAGGAAAAAGGGCACAGAGAGGGCTTTCACCGGGAAGTATCACGATTTCAAGGGGAAGGGTACCTACGTTTGTGCGGGATGTGGAAACGAGCTTTTCAGCTCCCAGACCAAGTTCGACTCGGGCACTGGCTGGCCTAGCTTTTGGGCACCCATCTCAGAGGCCAAGATCCTTAAAGAAAAGGACCAGAGTTTTTTCATGAGCAGGACAGAGGTCCTGTGCGCCAGATGTGGGGGCCACTTGGGTCATGTGTTTGAGGACGGTCCGCCTCCCACAGGGCTTAGGTATTGTATCAACTCAGTGGCCTTGAAATTTGTGGAAAAGCAAGAGCCTTGAGACTTGGTGGAGCTTAACTCCAGTGAATGAATTGCCGGAGATAAAGTTTCTGTAACCCATCCGAACTGCTTACAAGAACCGGCCGGTAAGGCTTGATTACTGATGCGATCGGATCCTATTTGTAAGCTCCTTCTTGCCCATGAGAAATCTCAAGAGTTTACGGATAAGGCTCTATGCAGGGACGGAATCACGTGTGTGAGGATTCAGCTGTTGGTGGCTTGAGCCCTCAAACTCAGAGGCTTTGGGGAATGGTATGGGCCAGGCTACAAAATTCAAAAAAAAGGCCGGATGCCCTCCGGTCTTTTTTTCTATTTTGGTAGGCGGTGGAGGAGTCGAACCTCCGACCTCTGGTATGTGAGACCAGCGCTCTGACCTACTGAGCTAACCGCCCAACGCAGCTTACTATAGGCCAGAGGTTTGTTTTTTTCAAGCCCATTTCTCTTCCCATCAAAGGGGATGGGCACCCATCTGCTTAATCTGCTAAGGAGTCCCTTTACTTGGGCTCATCCATCCCATATCCTGCAAGCGAAGCCGCAAGAGCTTCACGGGAAACTCAATCAAGACCCGAAAGATTTGCTTCTCTGGGAGACATCATGGCCTTGCACCTGCACAGCCCAGGGACCCACTCAGAGACCAACAACGCCTTCAGGGAAAATCGCCGCGCGCTTCTAATGGCCATGGGCGTGACGGTGGGGATAATGCTCCTGGAGGCCGTAGGTGGGTTTCTAGCCAACTCCTTGGCTCTGCTCAGCGACGCTGGACACATGCTCACAGACGTGCTGGCCCTGGGTTTGAGCCTGGTGGCCCTTCAGTTCACGACCAGACCAGCCTCCTCAACCAAGACGTATGGTTTCTACAGGATGGAGATTCTGGCAGCCCTAATAAATGGAGGATCCCTCCTTCTCATCTGCGCTTTTATCTTGTTCGAGGCTTACAAACGCTTCAAGGCGCCAGAGGTGGTGGATACACCAACCATGCTGGCAGTTGCCTCCATAGGGCTCGTGGCCAACGTGGCGGCTGCTGCGGCGATGGTGCGCAGGAGCCAAGAGAGCCTGAATCTCAGGGGGGCGTACCTGCATATCCTTGGCGATGCACTTTCCTCCGTGGGGGTGATCCTGGGCGGCGTCTTGATCATGTTGACGGGCTGGCAGATCCTGGACCCCATCATCAGTGTGCTGATATGCCTGATCATTCTTAAGGGGTCCGTGCATTTGGTGAGGGAGTCGGTTCATATTCTTTTGGAGGCGGTCCCAAAGGACCTGGATCTGGTGGAGATACAAAGAGGTCTGAGGGAAATCCGCGGAGTCAAAGATCTCCATGATGTGCATTTGTGGACCATCTCCTCTGGCATCTATGCTATGAGCGCCCATGTCTTAGTGGACGACATCCTCATGAGCCGCACAGGCGAGATTCTACAGGACATAAACCGTTTGCTTCGATCGCACTACGGTATAGAGCACACAACCATCCAGTTCGAGTGCGAAAGCTGCGAAGAGGGTTTTTACTGCGATCTTCAGGCGGGGTGCGTGGCTGTGACTCGAAGCAACAGAGAAAGCCACGCGCATTCCAGAAACGGGGGGAAAGGAGAAGGGGGGTCTCATGGAAAAGAGAATTAGGATAAGTGGGATGAGCTGCCAACACTGCGTGGCTGCGGTAAGAAAAGCACTGGAGGGGCTCAAAGGGCTATCCCGGGTGCAGGTGGACTTGGAAAAAGGTGAGGCACGTTTTGATCTGGGAGAGGGAGGTTCAATGGATCAAGTGCGAAGGGCAGTTGAGGAGGCGGGGTATCAAGTGGAGACATGAATTGGGCTAAAAGGCTCAGGAGAAAAGGCAGCCCTGCTCAAAGGCTCGGAAAGGCAGGAGGCTATTGGAGTTACCTTCCCGCTTCCATGCTCACAAACACCCGGATTTTCGGTTTCACCTTTGGTCCTGGTTTTAGTCAAAATACACCAAAGCGTACTGGGGGCTTGAGCCCCCAAAGTCAACGGCTTTGGGGAATAATCCTGGTTAGAAATAGCAGAAGCTGCTTTTTGGGGGCCCGGCAGTATAGTGAGAGTGACTGGGTCTTGGAAGAGTGACCCCCCAAAGGTCCCAAGTCTTCTAGAAGTAGCCCGAGCGCAAAGATATTGCTGGTTTGCAGTTTCTTACCCAATGCTCCTGAGTAAGAGGGGAGTGGCAAGCTTAGGAAACAGTTGACGTTTGGGTTTGTTCGTGATAGGAGAAACAGCGTAAGCCGGAGGAGGGTTTCAGTTGCTTTAGGGCCGGGTGGAGCAGCAGGGGAGTTAGAGATTTTGTAGGGCTCTTGATAGGGAGCAGGTGTGAAGGCCCGGGAAAACCAAAGTGGATCCGTGAGCAGGAGAAGTTTGATATGTTGGACTTTTGAGCCTCCCTCTGGATGGAGGTTCTGGGTTTTGTGGGGATGCGTTGCAGTTGGTTTCCTGGTTTTTTCAATTATGGGGGAGAACGGCTTTGAGACTGCCAGAAGGATTCGGCAACAGAGGACTGCCATCCAACAGGAAAACAGCGTCTTGCGGCAGAGCAATGATAGGTTGAGGCAGGAAATAAAGCTCATCCAGCAGGACCCAGCCCTATTGGAATGGCTAGCCAAGGAAAGACTAGGGATGATAGGGGAAAACGAGCGGCTTTACGTGTTCCCCTGACCCAAATTAATCTCCAAAGTTCGTAACTTTGGGGGCTGTGCCCCCCAAGCCCTCGACACGCTTGGATATTTTCCGACTCAAAGCAGGACCTAATCTGAAACCGAAAATCAGGGCGGTTTTGAGTGCGGAACGCTTTGCCCAGAAATGCCATTAAGACAGCCTGCATTGTCCGCTGATCGTGAACAATGCCGGCTAAGCAGGATAAGGAAGCCGGGTTTTGGGGAAGATAAATAAATTTAACTTGTAGAATCAAATAGTTAGACTTATAGCCTACCGTTTTTAGCCAATAAGGAGCTATCCCCTGCCGTCCCAGAAATTTTTTGAGCTCTCTATACAATATAATGTGGTGAACATCAGATACAATACTATATCTGCTTAAGTATATCAAGTAATTAATCAAAATTTGATATAAATTTGCATAAATTAGCATTCTTTTACTTGACAGAGATCCAGGGACTGAGTTTTTATAGTCACGCAAACCCTTGGTAAGGAGGGGTGGATGCAAGTGGCCGAGCAAAGAAGAAGCACCATTAGAGAGCTTCGGGAGGCCCAGATGCTCAGCAAGGCAGAACTCGCCCGAAGAGCCGGGGTCTCGCCTCTGACCATTGACCGCATAGAGAAAGGCAAGCCCTGCCGGATGGACACCAAGAGGAAGATCATACTGGCTTTGGGGCTTAAGCTCTCGGATCGGGTGGAGGTGTTTGGCGAAGGGGAGTGAGAGGGTCCCATAGCCCGGTTTTGTAGACTCTTGTTCGGGCTGCCCGGTACGGACCCCAAAGAACAGGGAGAAAGACTCCATGATCTCATTTAAGTCCGGGAAGCGGGAACTGGTGGGACTGGACATAGGCAGCCACACCATCAAGCTGGTGGATTTGGCCCATTCCAGAGGTCGTTACAGGCTTAGGCAATTCGCAACAGCCCCCCTTCCCCCTGAGGTGATAGTGGACGGGGCGGTCATGGATTCAGGGGCCATCATAGAGGTGGTAAGAGATCTGGTTGCCAAGAGCCGAGTCAAGAACAAGAGGGTGGCTCTTTCCATCTCAGGTTTCTCGGTGATCATAAAAAAGATCACCGTGGGTTTTATGTCCGAGGAGGAGCTTCTGGATTCCATCCACTGGGAGGCGGCCCAATACATTCCTTTTGACATTGAGGATGTGAACGTGGATTTCCAGGTCCTGGGCCAGAACCGCGACAACCCGGACCAAATGGACGTACTTCTGGTAGCAGCCAAGAAGGAGATCATCAACGATTACGAGAACCTGATGAATGAAACCGGTCTGGACCCACAGGTCATTGACGTGGACTCCTTTGCTGTTGAGACCATGTACGAGAATCTCTTCGGTATCGGGGAAGAGGAGGTGCTGGGCTTGATCAATATCGGGGCCAGCACAATGAATTTCAACATCGTCAAAGGCCCTATATCTCTTCTGACCAGGGATGTTTCCATGGGAGGTAAGCAAATCACAGAGGAAATCCAGAAACAGTACAACCTGAGATATGAGGAGGCAGAGGCTGTAAAGGTGGGGGGGCCGGAGCAATGGCAGCAGTATAAGAATTTCGATCGCATCCTCAAGAACGCCTCTGAGACTTTCGCAGGCGAGATTCAGCGTTCATTAGATTTCTTTTATGCCAACTTTCCCGAAGAACATGTTCAGAAACTGGGGCTGTGCGGGGGGGCTGCCAAGACCCCGGGACTCCTTGATCATATAAGGGAAAAAATTGGAGTGGAGACATTCTTGGTGAATCCCTTCCAGAAGGTCTCTTATTCTCCCAAGGAGTTTGAAGAGTCCTATCTGGATTCCATGGGGCCCATTGCAGCAGTTGGTGTAGGGTTGGCCATGAGGAGGGCAGGGGACAAATGATCAGAATCAACCTCTTACCCGTACGGCAGAAGGCCAAAGAAGAGAATATTCGAAGGCAGATCTCCATAGGAGCTCTGTTGTTAGTCTTCTTCCTGGCCGTGATGGGATACCTCCTCTTTGACCAGTACAGCCAGCTCAGACGCCTCAAGGACCAAAAGGCCCAGACCGAACAAAAATTGGCTGCTCTCAAGAAGGAAGTAGGCGACCTGGAGCAGGTCAAGAAGAAGAAACAGGCCCTTGAGAGTAGAAAGACAGCCATCGCGGACCTGAACCGTAATCGTCAAGGGGTGGTGAAAGCCCTGGATCAAATGATCACGGAGAAGCCCAAAGAGCTTTATTTTGTAAGCATTGAGCAAAAGAGCGCCGGGGCACCCTGGGATGATTTCGGTCTGAGCATAACGGGAGTGGCCACGGACAACGAGGTTGTGGCCAGGTTCATGAAAGGGCTTCAGGCCTCCAAGAAGACTTTTGCCTCAGTGGACTTGGATTTCACCAAAGCCAAGGTGGTCCAAAAAGGTGCTGCGGCTTACCAGGAATTTAATATGAATGTGCAGGTGGCTCAGGAAAAACCGCCTCAGCCCGGCAAGCCCGAGTCATCTCCGGGCAAAGCGCAACCACAGCCTTCCAAGGCTTTGGGAGGCAAAAAGAGCTGACGGCCATGGGAATAAAGCATCTCAAAGCATAGGAGAGGACGCAGATGCCCATCAATAAAGAAGTCCTCATCAAGCTCCCGGTGTGGCAAAAAGCCCTTATCTTGGCGGGGGTGATACTCGTGCTGGGCCTGGCTTGGTATATGCTCTTCTACACACCGAACAACGAGGAGATTTCCTCTTTGAGAGTCCAGCTGGACAAGCTTCAAAAGCAGATACAAGAGCAGCAAAAGGCCAAGGAAGCCAAGGTTAACCTCGAGAAAGAGATCAAGGCCCTGGAGACCGAGTTGAAGGTCCTAAGCTCAAAACTTCCCGAGGAAAAGGAGATTCCTGATCTCCTAAGCAGCGTGAACGAAATGGGCCGTCTCCACGGCCTGGAGTTTGTGCTGTTCAAACAGGGCAAACCTGTCAGAAAAGAATACTATTCGGAAATCCCTGTGGAAATTCAGGTGAGGGGCGGGTTCCACCAGATTCTCCAGTTCCTCTCCAAGGTAGGGGCAATGGACCGCATAGTTCACGTCTCCAAGCTAAAGATGGGCCAGTACAAGGCAGAGGCCGAAGGTGGAACCATATTGGCTAGTTTGCAGGCAAGTACCTACAAGTATGAAAGCGAGCCTCCGCCAAAGAAGGTGGAGCCGGGCAAGAAACCTTCTACGCCACCGCCTCCCGCAAAGGGAACCCCCAAGGGAGGTAAAGGTGCAGTGGACTAAGAGGAGGGAAGGGTTGATAGCCCACCGAGCGATTCTGGCAGTGATTCCGGTGACCCTCGGGCTGCTCTTGAGCGGGTGCGGGCAAGAGGCTCCACCCCCCAAATCCCCTGGGAGCGTGGTTCAGAAAAAGATCCAGAAGCCTGAGGAAGCGGCCAAGCCTCCTGCTACGCAGAAACCGGCCCAGGAGAAACCGGCCGGCTCTCCTCAGGAGGCCCCAAAGCAGGCTCAGGCACAACAAGCTGCAGAGCCTCCTGCGGGTTCTTCTCCTGAAGCAGCCAAGACAGAGGTTTCATACAGTTATGAACCCGGGGATCGGCCTGATCCTTTCAGGCCTTTTCACGAGGAGGCAAAGGCCGCTGAGCCTGCCGGGGAGTGTGATGATGTGCCCCCGGGTCCCCTCACGGAGCAGGAGGTGAGTCAATTCGTGCTTGTGGCCGTGGTGGGGCAGGGAGCGGATCGAGTGGCCATGGTGCAGGATAGATCAGGCAAGGGTTACTTGATTCGACAGGGCCTGTACATGGGTAGGAAGTGCGGCAAGGTTACCGATATCAATCCCACTGAGGGAGTTGTCGTGGAGGAGCCCTTCGTTGATTTGCTGGGTCAAAAACAGACTCGCAGGGTGATCCTCGGTTTCAAAAAGTCGCAGGGAGGGGGACGGTGATGGGTCATATGCATGCAGCAGGAATATGGAGGAGCCTCGGGTTGGCCATGGCGGCCTTCCTACTCGGACCCCTCGGGCAAGGAGGAATTACCTCGGCTGCGGTCCAAGGGCCGCAGGAAGAGCTCGGGGGGAGATCGGGGCAGATCTCCCAGAGCCTGGCCCCTGCTCAATCCATCCTGGACGTCCTAGTCACACCCGAGAGCCTGGGCACCAAATTGGTGGTGATGGGAGACGGGGAGTTTCAGGACTACAAAGTCTCCCTGCTGAAGGAGCCTGCCCGGCTGGTTCTGGACTTGTGGGGAGTTCAAAAGCATAAGGTGGACGCCAAGAATCTGCCTCCCACAAGGGAGCTGGCCAGGGTCAGGCTAGGGAGACACCAGGACAAGATGAGATTGGTAGTGGATCTGACCGACTCGGGCTCCAAAGAAAGGCCTCTTTACCGTGTGAGTCGCGAGGGCGCAATCCTGGTGCTGTACCTGGGGGAGATGGCCAGGGAGGTTCCCATCGAGCAGGCCGAGCAGCCTCTTACCCACTCGGCCTGGGCAAACGCCACTGATAAAGAGGGGCATAGCAGGCAGGCAGAAGATTTGGGACAGATGAGGGTTGAGGAGAGCGGAGCCGGTGAGGAGAGATTCCTTAGCCAGGTCCGCTTCCCCTACTCGCGGCAACCTGTTACAGAGAATGCTGCGCCTGCATTTGCGAAGGTTTGGGACCCCAAGCCCCATGAGGAGGCCGAGGAACAAGCAAGGCAGGAAACAGAGTCCCCAGCTCCAGTCCCTTCCTTGATGCCAGTTTCAACCCAAGAACCCAAGTTGGAGCCACCTCAAGGGCAAAAGGAAGCTGTTGCCCAGAAGTCTTTGACCCCTTCTTCGGGAGCCCACACCGCCGACTCGATTTTGGAGTCAGATCTAGTGGAGAGAAAACCACTTAACGCAGCGCTCCCGGCCGAGAAAGCATCCCATGGAGCCCTTGAACCCAGAAGCAATGAGCCGGCCACTGATTTTCAAAGGATCTCCAGAGCCAGGGCTCAAGGGGCTTTGTCTTTGGCTCAAGTGGCGGCCAAGACTCCAGCCAAGACCCCCCTCCCAGTGCTCAAGACAGAGGAAGAGGATGAGGAGGATTTCAAAATAAGTACAGGCATGGAGCCTGGCAAGACCTATTCAGGCCAGAGACTGGATCTGGATCTTCAAGACATAGACCTGGACAACGTCTTTAGGCTTCTGGCCGAGGTAAGCAATTTGAACATCATTGTAAGCGAGAAGGTAAAGGGCAAGGTGACCATGCGCCTCAAGAATGTGCCATGGGATCAGGCCCTGGATCTCATACTGTCCACCCAGAAGCTGGGCATGGTACGTCAAGGCAACGTTCTTAGAGTGGCTCCTTTAAAAGACCTGACAGATGAGGAAAAAGAGCGCAAAAGGCTCCGCCAGGAGAGGATTCAGGCCAAGATAGAGGCAGAAAAACGAATTCAGGAGGCCGAGATAGAGGCTCAAGAGAGGCAACGCAAGCTGAGGCCCTTTGTAACCGAGTTCATGGTCCTGAATTACACCAAGGCCAAGGATTTCCAAACTCAAATAAAGGATGTCCTGACCAAGAAAGAGAAGGGGATAGAGAGGGAAGGAAAGGCGGTGGTGGATGATAGGACCAACATGGTCACGGTCACAGATTACCCCGAGACAATAGAGCGCATAAAGCAGTACAAAGAAATGGTGGACAAGCCCACCCCTCAGGTGCTAATTGAGGCCAGGATCGTGAAAGCCAGTAAGAACTTTGCCAGGGAACTGGGAGTTCAGTGGGGCACCCAGTTTGCTGAGTTTGACCGCAAGAACGAGTGGGCTTGGGGGATATCTTCAGCCACCTCTACCACGGGGACAAATCCTCCCACCTCGCCCTCCACATGGAAATCAGGGGCCTTCAGCGGCGGCACAGGCCACGACTTCTTCCCTCTGTCGGGCTGGATGGTAAATCTGCCGGCCACTATCCTGCCTGGACCACCGGGCATAGGTTTGCAGATAGGGCGTCTGGCAGGTGATTTGATCAACCTGGATCTGCGTCTCTCGGCAGCTGAGAGAGAAGGGCTCACCAAGATCGTGTCCAGGCCTAAGGTTATGACTTTGGACAATGTGGAGGCCACTATCAAACAAGGCAGGGAAATCCCCTTCACCCAAGTTAACCCAGAAGGGAATGTGAGCGTTGTGTACAAAGAGGCTTCCTTGAAGACCACCGTAACCCCTCAGATATCTCCAGACGGCAGGGTGAGGCTGAAACTGGATGTCACGGATGACTTTCCTGACCGGGCCAACGCAAATCCCATTACCGGTAACCCCGAGATAGTAAAACGGCAAGGCACCACCGAGGTGCTGGTGCGAGACGGTGAGACGGTGGTAATAGGGGGAGTCTTGGAGGAAACCAGGGCCACGGCCGATGACGGGGTCCCATGGCTCAAGGACGTGCCTGGTCTGAGCTGGCTGTTTGAGAGGAAACAAAGGAGGCTGGATCAGACCGAGCTGCTAATCTTTGTGACTCCTTTCATCGTCCAGCAGACGTGAGAGAATTGGATTCCGAACCGGCTACAGCCATGCACCCGTGTTCCCACCGGGTGCATTTGCTTTTCTGACACCCGCGGCGGGCTTTGAAAATGGTCTTGAAGCAAGACAAGAAAGATGCTGCATGGCCTTTGGAAGAGGAGCGCAGGAGGGTCAGGGAGCTGGAAAGCCTCCTGGTGCAGGTGACTCAGGAGCTGGAAGACCGCCAAAGAACTCTGGATCGTGTGACCGAGGAGTTGCTTTCGGTAAAGAGCTTCAACGAGAGTGTTCTGCAAAGCCTCACAAGCGGTCTTATCTCGGTTGACCCTGAAGGCAACATAACCTACATGAACCGTGGGGCAGAGAAAATACTTCAATACGGCGCAGAGGAGGTTTTGGGAAAACCCCTGGGCATGGCCATGGGCTCCAAGGAGCATAGGGACCTTCTGAGGGGCAAGGGGAACCGCAAAGAAGCCTCTCCCCCCAGGGAAATCAGCATAACCCGTAAAGATGGAGTGGAAATCCCAATAGGATTCACTATTTCCCCTCACTTGAATGAAGCGGGCAAAGAGATAGGAAAGATAATCCACTTCAGGGACCTTACCGAGATCAAGGAGATGCAGGAGGAACTCCTGCGCATGGATAGGTTGGTCTCCCTCGGGGAGATCGCCATGGGCATAGCCCACGAGATAAGGAATCCCTTGGCAGGGATCCGGATAACGGCTCAGGCCCTGGAGGAGGAGCTGGCCCATAATCCAACTTGGCGCGAGTACGTGGGAAGAATAATCTCCGAGATCGACAGGTTAAACGGGCTTCTCAAATCCTTTTTCTCCTTTGCCAAACCCCAGCAGCCCAACTTGGCCCCTTGCGAGCTTCCAAGGCTGGTGGATGAGGTGCTCTTCCTGCTAAGAAAGGACTTGGAGAGCAGGGGTATCCGCGTGGAACACACCCATGTCTCTGAGCTGCCCAAGGTACATGCCGACGAAGGACAGATCAAACAGGTACTATTCAATTTATTCATGAACGCAATGCAAGCCATGGAGCCTGGGGGGACCCTCAGGATCCACTCTGACCAAGCCTCCACAGCCGGGCGAAGGGAGATAGTGCTAAGTGTAGCGGACACCGGAAAGGGCATCTCCCCTGAGCACCAGTCCCGCATTTTCGATCCGTTTTTTACTACCAAGGCAAAGGGGCTGGGGCTTGGCCTGTCAATCACTTACAGGATAATACAGCGCCACAAAGGCCGTATCAGGGTGCAAAGCGAACCCGGAAGGGGCACCACTTTCTTCGTGCACCTTCCGGTCGAGAAGGGGTAGTCTGAAGTATTTAGGAGAGGTGCATGATGTGGCCTGTCTTGAGCATGCAGCAGGGCAAGAAGAGCTGCGCTCAAGAAAGGCCTGTTATCAGATTTCAGACTAAGCGCAGGTTTGAGTCGGGACTATATCCGGGAAAAAGGAGGGAGCTTGGGGCATCTCCCAAAATGACCGGCCTTGGGTAGTAATCAGGGCTGGCCAAGCCCCCCTTTTTAGAAAGCATGATCATGAAACCCAGGTTGCTCATAGTTGACGATGATTCCTCTGTGCTGAGGGGCCTGAGCGAGACCTTGTCGCGATGGGGCTGGGAGCCTTATCCGGTGAGCTCCGGTGAGGAGGCTTTAAAGACCCAGGCAGCCCAAGGGTTTGATCTGGTTTTGCTGGATGTGAAACTTCCGGATCTGGACGGCAGGGATGTTCTAAGGCAGCTTCTGGAGCAGGACAGCGAACAGCTGGTGATCATGATGACAGCTTACGGGGATGTGGCTGTGGCCGTGGAATGCATGAAGATGGGGGCGCACCATTACCTTCAAAAGCCCTTTGATCTGGAGGAATTGCGAGTCCTGCTGAGCAGATCCATGGAGCTCAGGCGCATGAAAGTGGAGCTACAGGCCCTGCGCCACCACCAGGGCTCCCAATTGCAGCCCCACCAGCTCATAGGGGCGAGCTCCGCCATGGCCCGCATCCGCACGATGGTGCAGAAAATAAGCCAGACTCCTAGAACCTCCGTGCTCATACAGGGAGAAAGCGGCACCGGCAAAGAGCGGGTGGCCCAGGCAATACATTTCTTGAGCAGCAGAAGGGATGCCCCGCTGCTCAAGCTCAATTGCAGCGCCATACCCGAACAGCTCATGGAATCAGAGCTTTTTGGTTATGAGAAGGGCTCTTTCACAGATGCCAAACGCTCCAAGCGAGGCCTTCTGGAAATGGCCCATGGGGGAACTGTGCTTCTGGACGAGATCGGGGATCTGCATCCAGGGCTCCAGCCCAAGCTATTGCGTTTCCTGGAGACTCACAGCTTCCATCGTGTGGGAGGGCTCAAAGAGATAGCTGTGGATGTAAGGGTCATAGCTGCCACCAACAAGGACCTGCGCTCTATGGTGGAGAGAGGTGAGTTCAGGGAGGACCTATACTACCGGCTAAAGGTCTTGCTGCTGAAGATACCTCCCCTAAGAGAAAGGCCTGAGGATATTCCCCTTTTGGCCGCATGGTTTCTGGAGGAAATAGGCAGGGAGCTGGGAAGAGCTGGGCTGAGCCTGAGTGCCGAGGCCCAGGAGCTGCTCCTCAAGTATCCATGGCCCGGCAATGCAAGAGAGCTCAGAAATGTGTTGGAAAGGGCCATCATCCTGAGCAGCTCTAGGTTCATATCCCCTGAGGACCTAAAGCTGGAAAGACTGGACAGTGCTGCGGGGAAGTTCCTCGCAAGCCCTAAAACCCTGGAGAGAGACGGCCAGTGGTCGCTTTGGAAAATGGAACGGGACCACATCCTGCGGGTACTTGAACTGGTGCAGGGGAACAAGACAGAGGCGGCTCGCAGGTTGGGGATTTCCCGTTCCACCCTGCAGGAAAAACTCCGGATCTATGGGTACAAAAACGGACCGGCAGACCCTCAAGGAGCACATAAATTTTGGTAAAACGGAGAGGTTGATTCCGGCTACAAGCTTCAGCTTGGATCTGAGCGATGGGGAGCTCACCCCCCTGCCAGGAGCAGGAAGCATTCTCGTTGACCGAAAATCGGCCTATGGCCGGAAATTGGCCGCATAAAAAGAGGCCTTTGTGTAGCAACCTTGAAATGTTCGGAGAAGTCCGAAGTGGCCAAAAGAGCGGCCTTGGAGCAATAGAGCCAATCCAATAAGCATCCTGGCAAGAAATTTGCTTTCCTAAGCGCTTCGAATGAGAGCCTTTTGCCAGGAGGTCGGAGATGCAGGAGGGGCCTAAGAAAGTTTTGATAGTGGATGACGAGGAGATCCTCACCTGGATCATGTCCAAAACCCTCTCCAAGGACCGCAAGCGTTACGAGGTGCTTGTGGCCAACGATTGCACCAAGGCCTTGGAGATAATGGAAAGTGCTCCTATAGATCTGGTCATAACAGATATCCGTATGCCCGGGATGTCCGGATTGGACCTTTTGGAGGAAATTCGGACAAAACACCCGGACACCAAGGTCATCGTCATGACGGCCTACGGAAATCCTGAGGTGCAGAAAGAGGCCAATGAGAGAGGCTGTCTTCACTATCTGGAAAAACCCTTTAAGATCGAAGACTTGAGAGGTCTTATACTTGATGCCATCAAGGTCAGCAAGAAAGGTTTTGTGGGCCGGGTGGCCGACCTTCAGCTCACAGACATCATCCAGCTCAACTGCCTGGGAAGGATGAAAACCGCTTTGTCGGTTTCCAAGGATGAGATGGAAGGGGTCATCTACTTCCAGGACGGGGAGATAGTGCATGCCAGCTGCGGCTCCCAAGTCGGTGAAGAGGCTCTGTTTGCCATATTGGGCTGGGAAGGGGGGGATTTCACCACCTTAAGCGGTGCCGAAGCCCCAAGGCGCACCATATTGAGGCCCTGGCAGGAACTTCTCATCGAGGCCATGAGGCAAAAAGACGAGGAAGGCAAAGGTGGATCGGATCGGTCCCAGTCGCTGGATTTGGCAGACACTGACAGCGGGCTTCCTCAGGAAGAAGAGCTAAAGGAGCAGGAAGAGGAGACCGAAAGTACCTTTGACGCTCCTGAGATAGACTACGAGACAGGCCAGCCTATCCTCGGGGCAGATAAGACGCAGGCCACCGAGCCCATAAAAGTCGGTGAAGAGGCCTCCTTTAGGGGGGGTTCTGTGGCCGAGAGCATTCCCAAGGAGGTGATCCCGGAGTCCAAAATCCCCCGACCACGCTCCACAAAGGAGAAAGCTGCCATGATCCAGCAGCTTTTGGTGGAATGGCAGCAGGAAAGCGAGGAGATTCAGGCAGCGGCGGTGGTGGCGCCCGAGGGCTTGATCCTTGGGGCCCATGTTACTCAAAGCAGGATAAAAGGGGAACAGTTGGGTGCCTTGGCTGCCTCTGTGCTTAAAGTGGGAGTCAAAGCGGCAAGAGCCATGGGAAGGGGCGATCTGGAAGAGATGTACTTACGAGGGAACCAAGGGACCATGCATCTCTATATGATAGATTCCAAAGCTGTTTTGTGTGTCCTGGCAAGGCCCGATGCCAATATAGGGGTGGTTCACATAGAGTCCAGGGAGAGATGCCGCAAGGTGGCTCAGATCCTAGGGGTCTGAGTAAGCAGGGGGAAGAAAGTTTGTTTGATATGCCTGAGCCCATCCTGAGATCAACAGAAGTAGCCTGTATTGTGACGAGCTTTGAATAATCGGGGCAAAAGGGTGGGATATGTGGGCTTGGAGAGTGAGCTTCGAAAGGGGGCAAAAAGAGCCGGCTGGAGCTCTTAAGATCTTGATGTTTATGGTTTGCTCTGTTATGGTTCCACATTGATAAGCTGAGGGACCGCTCCTCGGGTGGGGAGAGAATATCATGGATCTTCTGCTTGTTCAGGAGGATTTGGACCAGATTCAGTCTTGTCTGAGGCGGGTCCTGGAGAGGTCGGGGGCCCATTCGGTTCTCTTGATAGATCGCTCCGGGCAGTTGATTTCTTGTTGGGGAGACAAAGCCGAGGAGGACTCGGTGGCCCTGGCCGCCCTCACAGCAGCAAATTTCGGTGCTACTGCGGCCATAGCCCGCCTCCTGGGGGAGAACGATTTCTCCTTGCTTTTCCACAAGGGCAAAGAAGAGAACATCCATTTCTCTTCTGTGGGGGAGGAGTTTCTTCTGGTAACATTGTTCGACAACAAGGCCTCATTGGGTTTGGTGCGGCTTCACGTGGAGAAGGCGATACAGGAGCTGACCCGGATCTTGAAGAAGATCCTGGGGCGGTGACTTGCAGGAAGGGGGGGCATGTCGTTCATCAATTTCGCCGGCCGGGAAATCCAGTGCAAAATAGTCTATTACGGACCTGGGCGCTGCGGCAAAACCACCAACCTCAAGTATATCTATTCCAAGATCCGCTCCCAGGTCCGGGGGAAGATGATAAGTATAGACACAAAAGGGGACAAAACCCTGTTCTTTGATTTTTTGCCTCTGGACTTGGGAAAAGTGGGGGGCTTCAGCATAAGAATCCAACTTTATACGGTCCCGGGCCAGGTTCACTACAACGCCACCCGCAAGCTTGTTTTAAAAGGAGTTGACGGAGTGGTTTTTGTGGCAGATTCCTTGAAGGTGCGCAGGGAGAAGAACATAGAGAGCCTGCAGAATCTCATAGACAACCTTCGGGATGAGGGATTGGACATTCGAGATATACCTTTGGTTATGCAATACAATAAGAGGGACCTGCAGGGCGGCAGTGTGCCCATACTTCCCTTGGAGCTGATGGAAAAGGATCTCAACTCTAGTCTCAAGGTTCCATCTTTTCCCGCCAGCGCGGTGGATGGTTTCGGGGTGTTTGAGACCCTGAGGGAAATAAGCAAACTGGTAGCAAAAGACGTGAGCAAGAGGGTGCTTTCCGGGAGGAAAATTACCTCCAACGCCTAAAGGGGGGAACAAACCATGGCTCGGGACGATATTTTGGAAAAGGAACTATCGGAGCTGGAAAAGGAGATAGAAGCCAAGGTTGACAGCTTGTTCGTGGAGATGGATGAGGAAGCCAGCTCCGCTCAAGCACAAGAAGATCCATGGAAGCGCCTCAAGGAGCTCTTCCTTACCCTGGAATGGGAGATAGAGGAGAGCACTCTGCTTAAGATCTGTGCAGAGGTAGAGCATCTGCAGTCCCAATTTCCGGAGGGAGCACTGGGCACACTTCTGGGGTGGATCGGGGAGACTGCCAAGAAGATCAGCGAGCAGGGGGCAGAGGTGGACCAGGAAGCTATTCAGCTTCTTACGGATCTGAAAGACTCTCTGTTCCAAGTAGCAGAAGACCCATTTGGGGATCCGCAACCGATCCTGGCTCCCCTGAGGCCCCGTGTGGAGCGTTTTCTGGTAGGGGAGGTGGAGGAAGCTCCCACAATAACCCTGGAGGCCGCGGGGGGGGAGGAACTTTTGATGAAGGATTTGGACCGCACGGTGGAAGAGGTATTTGGGCCGGAGGAGGAAGAGGAACAGTTTCTCCTGGAGACTGAACCGGGGCCTTCTGAGAGCCCGGCGGCCAGTATTCAGGATGAGAGAGCCGTCCAAGAAACAATGGAGGAAGCCGTGCAGTTGGTGTCGGAGCCCTCCGAGCAGATCGACATGGTGAAAACGGCCCTCACGGATTGTGGAGAGAAGCTGCAAGGAGTGCTCAAGGAGCTCTCCTCACAGGATCCTTTTGGCATGAGATCAGCCTTTGAGGCCATGGCCCAACGTTTGGGCGAAATGGCTTCGTCTTTGGAAACCGTGGTAAATTCCTTAAGGGAACAGGTTCAGACCCTCTGGTCCTTGGATTTGGTGCCTAAACCTCCAGAGCCCCAAGCCCTGGAGGGAAACCTGGAGGAGATTCTATTCGTCTCGGTCTCCAACAGGGTTTTCGGAATTCCCATGTCCTGTGTGATGGGGGTGTTCAGAGTTCCCTCCAGATCCGTTTCTCAGGTTGTTCAAATGAGCGAGGTCACCTTGAGGGACAAGACAGTTCCGTTGGTTTCCCTTTGGAAGAAGTTGGGCCTGGGAAGAGCCCTTTACACCTTCCCAAAGGAGGAAAAGCGGATAATACTAGTAGCTTCGGGAAACGGGGAGGTGGGTCTCTTGGTAGATCAAGTCCTGGCCCGGCAGGAGATCCTGGTAAGGCCGGTGGAAGAGGATCAAAGGCCTCTTTTCAAGGGGTTTGTGAGTGTGGAGAAAAACGCTCTGGTTGTGGACCTCGAGGCTTTGTGAGAAAAAAGTCTTGGTGTGGTGAGGAGCCCTTTTTGAAAAGGGTTAGGCTTTTCCCAACGGAGATTTGGGACTTTGGACAAAAAGAAACGCTGGTTCCCTTGGCGTCCCAAGAAGCAAGAGGATCAGGAGATAGAGGCTCTTCGAGGGAGGATAGCCGAGCGACCCGATGATCCACGGCTTCACCAAAGGCTAGCCGAGCTGCTCCTAGAGAAGGGGCGGAGGCCGGAGGCGATGGAGGCCTTCGTCAAAGCAGCGCAATGCCATGCTGAGGCTGGTTTCCACCTTCGGGCTATTGCCATTTACAGGCGAGTCCTCAGGATGGAGGAGTCCCCAGAGATCCTGCTCAAACTTGCGGAGCTGTACCTTTCCAATGGACTCTTGGGAGATGCTTTAGTCCAGTACCGAAAAGTGATTCAGCTTTATAAATCAAAGGGAAAGAGCCATGAGATCTTGGGGGCCTTGAGACGCATGGGGGATGTGGCTCCCGAAAGCTTGGAAGTGCGCCTCAAGTACGTGGAGCTTTTGAGAAACGAAGGGTTTTTAAACCAGGCTTTTGACGAACTGATAAGGCTCAGCCAAGAGCATAGGGAAGGCTCTGAGGGAGCCTTGTGGCAGCAAGTGGAACAACAGCTGCAAGAGGTGGCCCAAGAGCTGGAAGAGCTCCTAGTCTCCCAGGGAAGACAAAGAGAGTTGGCCTCTCTGAGGGACAGAATGCAGGAGCTTACAGCCACACAGGAGTCTTCTCCTGTGGCTCCAAGCATACCAGGACAGGTGCCGCAGGAGCAGATCCAGGAAGAGGAGATAGAGATACTTGAGATCCAAGAGGAGCTGGAAGACGGCCTCAAGGAGGGGACGCAGGCAGCGCCTGAAGAGAGCATTAGGTCTTTGGAGGAGATCTCCATAAGATTGGAAGAGGCAAGAATTTACGAGGAGCAGGGGCTCTTGGAGGAGGCTGAAGAGATCTACTCTGAACTGTTGAACCTGGATCCCAGGTGTTTGGAGGCCAAAGAGGGCCTTGTTAGAATAGAGCAAGAGAGGGCCAGGTTGAGTCATCCCCAAGGCGGGGGGGATCTCAAGAAGCTGGGGGAGGTTGAGGCTCAACAGCGCAAGCTTTCTGAGTCGAGGCCCCAAGGCGGGACAGGGCTCCAGGATGCCAAGGCCCATTACGAGTTGGGGCTTTCCTTTAAAGAGCTGGGTCTCCTGGATGAGGCCATCTCAGAACTCAAGACCTCTTCAACCCATCCCCAATTGGCCTTTGCCTCGTACAGGGCGTTGGGGGTTTGCTTCAGGGCAAAGGGGGAGCTCACCGAGGCTGTCAATTACTTACGCAAGGCCATTCAGTGCAAGGGAGTCGCCAAGCCACACCTGCTGGAGGCTGGCTATGAGCTGGCTCGCACCTTGGAAGAACAAGGCAGAGGCGAGGAGGCTCTGATCTTGTACAAGAAGATCCAGGAGCAAGAGCAGGGCTTCCGTGACATTGAGGAGAGGGTCAAGATTTTGAGTCAGTGAGGTGGGTGATCCTCGGGCAGCACTTCTCAGCCCAGACTATGGACCAGAATCGGGAAGAGGGCCGTTGGGATTCGGCTTTGGAAAGGGCTATTTGCACAGCCCGCACAGAGGCTTGTGAGGAATCTTACAAAGCGCTGAAAGATTTGTTGGTCCCTTTCCTGGCAAGACCCCAGGCCCTAGCAACACTATTGGATTTGGCCGCCAGGTGGGATCCAGATGGCCGCAAAATGATCTGTGAACTGATGAAAAAATGGGTGGAGTCAGCTCAAGCACTGGGGAGGGAGGAAGAATCAACCTGTTGGGGTCCCCCTGTTGTCTCCAGGACCTTGGCCGATCTTTTTTACAAACAAGGCCACAGGGATGAGGCCAAGAGGCTTTATAAGAGTCTTCTGAAAAGAAATCCCCAAGACCAGGCCGCACTGAAGGAGTACCAGGAGCGATTTCGGGAGAGGGACAGCGGTTGGGGAGAAGGGGAGCTCCTTAGGTCCCTCCAGGAAATGGTCAAGAGAATAAGAATTGCCAAGATGGGCCCAAGAGCAGGGGAACAAGGGCCTTCGGTCGAGCAAACCGGCCCTCAACCGTAGCTCATACGAGTTTGTTCCAGGGGAGAATAGCTCATGTATTCTACCGCGGAGTTTCGCAAAGGCCTGAAGATAGAGTTCCAGGGAGAGCCTTTTATTATCGTGGAGTTTCAACATGTGAAACCCGGTAAGGGAGGTGCCTTTGTAAGAACTAGGCTGAAAAGCCTTCTCACCGGGCTGGTCAGGGAAGAGACCTTCCGCTCCGGCGACAAAGTGGAAAGGCCTGACCTTCAAGAGCGGGAGATGCAGTTCCTCTACCAGGAGGGTGGGCAGCACTGTTTCATGGACACCAACACCTATGAGCAGTTCTACATGTCCTCAGAACAGTTGGGCGAGAGCCGCCTCTACCTGCAAGAACAGATCCAGGTGAAAGTCCTTTTCTACAAAGGGCGACCCATAGCCGTGGAACTGCCCAATTTCGTGGAACTGAAGGTAGTTGAGACAGAGCCAGGGGTAAGGGGAGACACTGCCAGTGGGGGGACCAAGCCTGCAAAGCTGGAGACAGGGGCAGTGGTGCAGGTGCCCCTTTTTGTGCAAGAGGGGGACCTCCTGAAAGTGGATACAAGGACCGGACAGTACATAGAGCGCGTCATTTCCAAATAGGAGGACTCGCCACCGGTTTCGGGGCCAGATAAAGTGGACAGCGAGGGCTAAGCGGTCCAGACTCAAAAAAGCCCTGTTCCTAGGTTTCAGATCTAGCGTTTGTCCGGGCCGAGACATGCCAAATCTACCGGGGGTTTGGGGGTCTGGCCCCCAAGGTCAAAAACTTTGGATAAAGTTAACCAGGATTATTCTCCAAAGCTCATAACTTTGGGGGCTATGCCCGCAAGCTCCCAA
The DNA here is from genome assembly GCA_964414345.1 of uncultured Desulfarculaceae bacterium. Classification (GTDB taxonomy): domain Bacteria; phylum Desulfobacterota; class Desulfocorpusculales; order Desulfocorpusculum; family Desulfocorpusculum; genus Desulfocorpusculum. The sequence continues at coordinate 4,555 of CAYPWF010000022.1, read as the reverse complement.
TAAACTTTGACATATCACAACTCAAGACAGTACCAAATTTGAAATCCAAAGGCAGGATGCTTTTGAGCATGGACCCGTTTGTCCAAACATGTCATTAAGACAGCCCGCATTATCCACTGATCGTGAATAATGCAGGTTAAGGGTTGGTTGGGACTACTTTTTCCGAAATAGAGACAACTGCAAGGGGACCCGAACAGGGCTGGGAGATGGCTCGATCCTTGACACTTTGTCCCTGGGCAGCTCGGCTAAAAAAGTTGAAATACCGCTAGCCTTGGTCCCTGAGAGGTACAATAGCTCTTTGGCCCTGGTCATGGCCACGTAAAAGAGCCTTCGCTCCTCTTCCAGGGAACAACCTGCCCCCTCATGTCTCAGGGGGAAAACCCCTTCATCGCATCCCACTACAAAAACTACCTGGAACTCAAGGCCCTTGGCGGCATGTACAGTCATGATAGGGACTTTCTCTCCAGAGGGTTGGGGCTGATCCTCTTCAGTAAGGAGAATCCAGTGTTCCAAAAATTCCAAGAAATTCCCAGGCCAAGTCTTGGCTGAATCCAGAAATCTCCTCAATTGGCTCTCTTCGGGCCCCATGAAAAGCCTGTCTTGCTTGGCATCCAGAGAGAGCCTCTCAAGGAGAGCCTCAAGAATTTGTCCAGCCTTGCCCTTGGAATTTATCACCCCTGCCAGAGCAAATGAAAACTCATCCCCCGATTCCCCCTGAGCAACGGGAATCTCCTTGATATTGCCCAACATTTGGCGAAGTGTCCCCAGAAGCTTTCTCAACCCCATCGGCGAGTCTTGCGGTATGGCCGTTACTCTCTCACAGGGGATACCTTCTCGGGCCAGGGCTTCCTCCAGGCGGGGGAGTAGGCTGTGAAGCCTGCAAAGTACAGCCACATCCCCGAAACCCAAGGGACTCTCTGCAGGCTGAGCTGTGGGGCTTTGCTTCCGCATGGCCCAGTGGCTGGTCCCCCCCAGAAGCCTGTCAATTTCTCCAGCCACAAAAAAAGCTTCAGCCTGAGCCGAATCGAACAAGCAAACCTGAATCATGGGCCCAGGCCCTCTCACAGGTCTCACGGATCGTGGGAATAAGGCCGGGTTGTGGGAGATGAGCGCCGAGGCCGCCTCCACAATTGTTCCTGTTGACCTGTAGTTGGCCCCCAGGAGCAGCACCTCCATGTCAGGGACCTGGTTCTTTAGCCCTAGGAGCTGCTCTGGCCTGGCCCCTCGGAATCCATAAATGGATTGATCCGGATCTCCTATGAGGGTGAATTGAGTTTGAGGGGTTATAAGCTCTCTTAGGAATTCAAGCTGCTTGGGATTCATGTCCTGGAATTCGTCCACAAAAAGACAACGAATCCGGGATCTCACCTGCTCTTTGACTTCCTCGTCTTTGGCTAAAAGCTGGGTGGGAAGAACAAGAAGATCATCGTAGTCCACAGCGCCCTGACGGCCCAGCTCCTGATCGTAAGCTCGGGCCAGCTCTTGGCTTGAGAGTCTGTCGGGCTCTTTGTCCATTAAACCCTGTTTGTAACGGGAGATCTTCTCAAGAAGGCTAGCATAGGATTTGAGGTGTTCTCGTGCCCCTAAGGTCTCCAGGGCCTTTTTTAGGGCATCCAACCTTGTTAACTCGTCAGCCACAATCGGGCCGGGGCCGCCCCGGATCCTTTCCCAGTAATCTCGCACAAGGCTAAGCCCGTACGCATGAAGCGTCTGTACCCTCAAGCCCGCCTCAATAGGGTTTTGGCCCAATAGCCGGCTCAACCGCTCTGCCATCTCCGAGGCAGCCCTTTGGGTGAATGTGACGGCCAGAACCTCATGCGGCTTGGCCTTCCCACTTTTCAACAAAAAAGCCAGTCTGTATGTGAGAGCCCTGGTCTTACCAGTGCCAGGTCCTGCAATGACCAAAAGGGCCCTTGTCGGGCTCAGCACAACCTTTAGCTGGTCAGGGTCCAATTCTTCAGAGTCGAGCTTATTGCTTTCCAGCTGAGGGGGGATCCAAGGCAAAGCCATCTCTTTTACCTGCGGGGTCGGGTGGTTTTTTTTCCTGCGCAGAGTCGAATCCCAGTCTTTTGCGAGGCTCATTTGCCCTCCGAGGCAGGCCGCTTCTCCAGGCTTAAAAAGGCGCACCACCCCGTACTGTCCGTCGAATCCCGCTTCCAGGAATACTTCCCCTTTTCTCATTCTGTCTAAAGCCTCTGCCAGAGCTGCCACTGAAGCCTCCCTCAAAACTTCCAGGGGAAGCTCACTTAAGAGGGGAATTTCGGGCCCCCAACGGACAAGAAGTCTTTGATACAAGTCTTGCACCTTGCGGCTTGAGGGGCCGCTACCCATAAGTTCCCCCAATACTTCTTCCAGGGGTAGCAGGCGCTGGAAAGGCCTGGCCCCATGGGGAATGAACCCGGCTTCTCTGTCAGCCAGTTCCTCCACTCTATGTAGCACGCCCACGGTCACGGGTCTCCCGCAGGAGGGACAAAGACCGCCCCGAGCCAGTGTCTCGCTCACCTCCAGTCTCACCCCGCATGACCTATGTCCATCCAAGTGGTATTTGCCTTCTTCCGGGAAGAACTCTATTGTCCCCAGGAGTCCTTCTCCTGTAAGGAGTGCTCTTCTCAGGCCGGAAAAGCACATGGGGATATCCAGGCGGTTAGCCTCCCTGCCAAGACGGGAAGGGGAATGGGCGTCGGAATTGGAAACCAAGAAATAGGAGTCAAGCCTGGAACATCTCCAGTTCATAGCCGGATCAGAGGAAAGCCCTGTCTCCAAGGCGGTTATGTATTTGGTCAGTTCCCCGTAGCATTCCTCCAGATCCTCGAATCCTGACTTGGATCCAAAAACAGAAAACCAAGGCGTCCATATGTGGGCCGGTATCAAAATGCTCTGCTCCGAACAATCCAATACCAGCTCCAAGAGATCCCTTGAGTCCAGACCCAAAATGGGTCTTCCGTCGGATCTCAAGTTGCCGATCCTCTCCAGCCGAAACACAAGCTTTTCGGCGGATTTCCTATCCGGAAGCAAAATCAGGTGGTGAACCTTCCTGGTGCGCCCGGCCTTCTTGTAAATCGTGCTTATCTCACCCTGCAACACAAAGCGCACCTGGGCCTTGCAGGCCTCAGGCACTCGGCTCTCCACCAAGGCCGCAAACTCGGCTTTGAGGCGCCAAAACCCCTCTTCGGCAGGCTCCAACTTCTCCAGGATTTCCCTAAACCAGGCTGGGTGCGTTAGGTCGCCTGTTCCCACAAGGCCGATTCCCTTTTTTTGTGCCCAGAGGTAAAGGTTTTCCAGGCTCAGTTCCTTGGAGGTCGCCCTTGAAAATGGAGAATGTATGTGCAGGTCTGCCAGTATGCGCACGCTCTGGTTTTGCTCCGGATGAATAGGCAGGGCCTGGAAACCGACTCTTCCCCTACCCATCAGGGGGACCGGAAGAGGAAGTCCGGGGCTATCCTCCTATTCTATTCATGGGTCTTACACATTTTTTCACGCGCAGGTCCTCCTGGGCACCCGGACTCCCCCTGGATGGCTTCCTGGATATGGCCTCTTTTATCTTTTCCCTGAGAGCTTGATCTGAGGCACTGGATCGCAGCAGCCCCTTCAGATCCACCTCCTGGTCAGAGAAGAGGCAGGCCCTCAGTTTGCCCTCAGGGGTGAGTCTGAGACGGTTGCAGGAGTGGCAGAAGTGCTGAGTCATAGGGGCAATGATGCCTATGGTTCCAAGCCCGTTCCCAATCCGATACAACTGGGCAGGTCCATTGCCTGTCTTAGCAGCAATGGGCTCCAGGGAGTATACATCTTCCAACCTGTTCAAGATGGCCTGAGCTGAAAGAAGCTTCCCCGGCGGGCAACAGCCTTGGCCACCCAAGGGCATGCGCTCTATGAATCTAACCTCCAAGGGCCATCCTATGCTAAGCCTTGCGAAAGAGAGGATTTCGTCCCCGTTGTGCTCCTCCATGGCCACAACATTTATTTTCACAGGATGCATGCCGGCCTCCAGGGCAGCCAGAATGCCATCCCAAACCCTCTCCAGTTCTCCCCCACGGGTTATGGCACGATAGCGCTGTGGGTCAAGGGAATCCAGACTCACATTGATACGTTTCAGACCGGCTTCTCTCAAATGCCTAGCTCTTTCCTTTAGCAGAATCCCGTTGGTGGTCATGCTCAGATCTCTTATCCCTTCCAAACCTGCCAATGCCCTCACCAGACGCTCCAAGTCCCTTCGCACCAAAGGCTCACCACCGGTGAGGCGTACCTTGCTTATGCCCAGCCCCACAGCCACCCGGGCCACCCGCAATATTTCCTCGTAGCTCAAAATTTCCCCGTGCGGAAGGGGCTGGATCCCTTCCTCAGGCATGCAATAAAGACAACGGAGGTTGCACCTGTCTGTAACCGATACACGCAGGTAATCTATTACCCTGTGGTGTGAATCCATCAACATGGCTGCTCCAGTCTCCAATTCTGAATCATACTAAAACCCGCTCCAGGCCGCATGTCAATGGAGAATGATCCGGGCTAGACACTCATCCAGCCCGGATCATTCTCCAAAGCCTGCGATCTTGGGGGG
>CAYPWF010000021.1:0-57997 GCA_964414345.1 uncultured Desulfarculaceae bacterium | reverse complement strand
CCAACAGGGAGAACAACATCTGCTGCAGCGGTGGAGGTGGGGCGCTCATAAACGGTTTTGCCAGGGCCAGGACCTATTACGGCAAGATCAAGGTGGAGCAGATAAAGCGCACCGGTGCAAGCAAGGTCTGTACCCCTTGTGTGAACTGCTTTGACGGAATAAACAACCTGGCTAGGGAGTACAAAGACACTTATGAGTTCGAGTCGGTGCACCTCTGGACTCTGCTGGCCAATGCCATAGTGTTGGATTGAGTAGAAGTCAGAAAAAGGAGCCCTCGTAGTCGAAGGCCTTCTTGAATGATACAGGCCGGATCAACTCGGGTGGCCGGCGCGGGAAGCCTCTCCTGGAGGGGGAAAGGGTCTATGAATCCCTTCTCTCGCCGGAGGGGCTTCGGCTTTTTAGCCCGCATCATTCACCATCGGTGGATAAGGCTATCTCAATGACATATTTGGACAAACCGGGCAATGCTCAAAGACACCCTGATTTTCGGTTTCAGATTTGGCCCTGGTTGGAGTCGTTATATGCCAAAGCGCGAGCAGGGGCTTGGGGGCGTAGCCCCCAAAGTCACAAGCTTTAAAAAATAACCTGGGTTAGAAGGGGACTGCGTTGATAAGTAATCCGGCCTGTAGACGTTATGGGAGATAGGATCCTACCCATGAATCAGCGCGCCTCCCGTTCATCGGGCCAGCCCAGACCAAGCCTTGAGAAGGTGGCCAGATCCCTTCTGCAATGGTCCAGAGACGGGATTCTGGTTTGCGATTCCTCAGGTCGGATAATCATGGCCAACCCGGCTGCAGCCGAACTACTGGGATACCAAAGTGCCGAGGAGCTGTACAAAGGCAGAAGAGTTCAAGAGCTTTTCCAAAATCCACGAGAAGTGGAGGCGGTTCGGTTAAAGGAGGAACCTCCAGGCTCGGTGAGGGAGTTCCATTCTTTTTTGACAGGCAAAGAAGGCGTGGCGCTGGGAACCAGAGTCACCTTGGCTGCCATCGGAGGAGTAAAGGGCAAACTTCAAGGCCATGTCTTGATCCTGAGAGATGTTTCCCAGGAGATGAAAGCCAGGCAGGAGCTCCATCAGCAAAGCGCAAGACTGGCCACACTGAGCACTATTGCCACCACCTTGACAAGCAGCCTTGAGCTGAAAGAGGTTTTGGAGAGCGCCATAGACGAGATCCTGAAACTTCTACACGGGGCCAGTATCCGTATTTACATGCTGGATACAAAAGGGGAGTGGCTGAACCTGGCGGCCTGGAAGGGGGCCTCTGACAGATTCATAGATAGACCGCACTTCCAGCGCCGAAGAGTTGGAGACGGGCTGCTGGGCAAGACCGTTCTACATCGAAGAACCATTGTTGTGGACAATTTCCTTAGGGCCGAGGACCCCTACGTGGAAGACATCATGGAGGAGGGGCTGGTCTCTTCGGTGTACATCCCACTGATGGCCAAGGAAAAGCCCGTGGGGGCCCTCTGTGTCTCCAGCTACACGGAATTTCGTTTCTCTAGAGATTTCGTGGAGTTCCTCACCGCGGTAGGCAACCAGATAGGCGTTGCCATGGAGAACGCCAACCTGTATGAGGGGCTTAAAGAGGCATATGAGGAGCTGCGAAGGACCCAGGAGCAGCTCATCCGAACCGAGAAACTGGCCTCCCTGGGGAAGCTGGCCGCCACCATAGCCCACGAGATCAACAACCCCCTCTCGGTGGTCTTGACCTACACCAAGCTCATGAAGAACATGCTGCAACGGGGGGCCTTCACTCCCAAGAGGCTTTCGGACATCTCCAGGTTCCTGGGCACCATGGAGTCCGAGACGGCCCGCTGCGGGGAGATAGTTCGAAATCTTCTGGCCTTTGCCAGACACTCTACCCTCAACATGGCCGAACACAGGGTTGAGGAGATCATCCAGAGGACAGTAGCCTTGATAGCCCATGATCTGGAGATGAAAGAGATGAGGCTCAGGTGTTCCTGGGAGCCAGGGCTTCCCCCTGTGAAGTGCGATTTTCGCCAGATCCAGCAGGCCATCTTGAATCTCATGATGAACGGGGTGGAGGCCATGGGGAAGGGTGGGCTGCTCACCGTGGAGGCCAGAATGGACCCTCGAGAGGGATTCGTGCAGTTGAGCGTGAGCGACACTGGCTGCGGCATACCCGAGGAGAACCTCTCCCAGATCTTCGAGCCGTTCTTCACCACCAAGGAGGAGGCCAAGGGAGTCGGGCTGGGGCTGGCGGTGGTGTACGGGATCATCACCAGGCATGGTGGGAGCATAGAGGTCGAGAGCCGTGTTGGGGAAGGAACCACTTTCAGGATTTCCCTTCCCTGCGCTTCGGGGCAGCAAGGAGCTCTTTCCAGCAACGGGAACTAGCAAGGGGACAGCCCATGACTCGAAGGCCCAGAATACTGGTGGTGGACGACGAGGCACCCATGAGGGAGAGCCTCAAGGACTGGCTTACAGAAGACGGGTACGAGGTGGGTCTGGCCGCCGGGGGTGAGCAGGCCATCGCCATGGTCAGGGAGCGGGACTGGGACGTGATTCTTCTGGATCTGAAGATGCCCGGGATGGACGGTCTGGAAACCTTGAGGAGACTCAAAGGGGAGGATCTGGGGACAGATGCCCAGGTTATCATCATGACCGCATATGGGACCATAGACACGGCCGTTCAAGCCATGAAAGAGGGAGCCTTCGACTACCTGCTGAAGCCCTTCGACCCTGATCAGGTGGAGATGGAGATCCAGAGGATAATCTCGCACCGGGAACTCCTCATGGAGAACCTGCTTTTGAGACAAAAGCTGGAGGAGAGGACGGAGTTCGACGAAATAGTGGGGAGAAGTGAGCCCATGCAGAGGATCTTCCAGCTCATAAGGAAGGTCGCCCCCACCGATTCCACGGTGCTCATCACCGGGGAGAGCGGCACCGGTAAAGAGCTGATAGCCAGGGCAATACACGCCAACAGCCCCCGATGCTACAGGCCTTTCATAGCAGTGAGCTGCGGGGCCCTGCCAGACTCGATCTTGGAAAGCGAGCTTTTCGGGTACGAGAGGGGTGCTTTCACGGGTGCCATGCACACCAAGAGGGGCCGTTTCGAGCTGGCTCACCAAGGTACCCTGTTCCTGGACGAGGTGGGAGACATCAGCCTCAAGACCCAGGTGGATCTCCTCAGAGTGCTCCAGGAACGGGAATTCTGCAGGCTGGGAGGCCACGAGCCCGTCAAGGTGGACGTGCGCATTTTGGCTGCCACCAATAGAGACCTCAAGAAAGCCATTGCGGAGAACCGCTTCAGGGAGGATCTTTACTACAGGCTCAACGTGATCTGCATCCAGGTGCCCGCCTTGAGGGAGCGCAAGGAGGACATCCCTCTTCTGGCGGAGAGCTTCATCAGGAAGCATTCCCTGGCCATGAACAGGGAGCCGGTTAGGATCGCCCCCTCAGCCCTCAAGCTTCTCATGGAGTATGACTGGCCTGGGAATGTCCGCGAGCTGGAAAACGTCATCGAGAGGGCCCTTGTGATAGGCAAGGGGAACCAGATCCTCCCAGAGGACCTCCCCTTCCCAAGGAGTGGAGAGCCCTGCCAGCCCCAGCCCAAGAGCCTCAAGGCCATGGAGAAACTCCACATAGAACGTATACTGGAAGAGACGGGCTGGAACATCCGTCAGGCCGCCCGGGTGCTGGAAATAGACAGGCAGACCCTTTACAACAAGATGAGGCGCTACCAGATAGAGCCCAGGAGGTAGAGGCCATTTCCCATCTCTACATCACCCACCTGGGCCGACCAAGGGAAGGGATCCTAAAGAGAGTGCAGGACTCCATAGGCTCTCGCATGGGCATCCCCTGTCTCATCCTGCCCACCATGGAGAACCCTCGTTACGCTTACGATGAGCGTAGGTCTCAATACGAGTGCAGGGCATTGCTGGAGAGGCTCAAGGCCAGCTCCCCCGGGGATGGCTTGGGAGTGCTGGGGGTGACCCAGGTGGATCTGTTCCTGCCAGTGCTCAAGTACGTCTTCGGGCTCTCGGAGATAGGGGGCCGTGCGGCAGTGATCTCCACGTACCGCTTGAGGCCTGAGTTTTACGAACAGGCAGAGGATCCGGAGCTTTTGTTGGAGCGCTTGGAGAAGACGGCGGTCCACGAAGTTGGGCATTTGATGGGTCTGACGCATTGCAGGGATCCGCAGTGCGTAATGCACGCCTCCACCCTGATAGAACACACGGACACCAAACTGGCCAGCCTTTGCCCCACCTGTCTTGAGCTTCTCAGATGGGAGTTGAAGCAAAGGCTCGGGAAGACTTCCCTCCCGAGAGTGTCAAATAAATCGACAGCTGGCTGAACCCTTCTACAGCAACTATAGACTAAATAAAATCAATAGGTTAGCTAGTAATGGACCATTACTTCCCAGCTATGTGTCGATATTTTAGGCTATATTCCGAACCCAAAGTTTCTAGTGTGGCCTCCTCTTCACAGAAAATATAACAATATCATTTGGTTATCTTCGGTAATCAGCTTGGCATCCTAGTTGCTTTTGGTAAGGGCAATGGCTACGAAATTCAACAAGGAGGGATGGCCATGACACCCAGGACCCAAAGCTCCATGAAGATAGTGCCTGCCGGGAAAAGAAAATGCATCTGGATGGAGGCAGGGGTGGTCTCCTTTAAGCTTTGCGACAATAACTACGACTGCCCCACTTGTGCTTATGACCACGCCATGCAGGCCCGGGCAGAGGAGAGCAGAGCCCAGCAACCCCCCAGGGCCATAGAGACCCCCAGGGAGCGCTTCACCGAGACCTGGGTGCAGAAGATGATGCAGCTGCCTGCCTCCCGCCGAAAGTGCAGGTACATGCTCACAGGGGAGGTCTCGAGCAAGATCTGCCCCAATGCTTACGAGTGCGGAAACTGTGCTTTCGATCAGATGATGCAGGAGAGGCTCACAGCCCAAGTCCTGCCTGTCAGGGCTCAGGCCCAGATAGGGGGGGTCGCGGTTGCCGAGGATCTCTACTATCATGAAGGTCACACCTGGGCCAGACCCGAGTACGGCGGGAGGGTCAGGGTTGGCCTGGACGACTTTGCCAGGAGGCTGGTTGGAAAGGTCAAGGCGGTGGGGCTCCCACCGGTGGGTGCAGAGCTCAGGCAGGGGCAGGTGGCTTTCTCTCTTAGAAGAAACGGTCACACAGTGTCCGTGCTTTCTCCGGTTGACGGGATCGTGGTACATCAAAACCCCCAGCTAAGCGCAGATCCGCAAAGCCTTCACAGCTCTCCGTATGAGAGGGGCTGGTTTGTGGTGGTGGAGCCCACAGCGCTGCGCAAAAACCTCAAGAGCTTGCACTTCGGGGAGGAAGCTCACAGGTTCATCCAATCGGAGAGGGAGCAGCTCCTCTCCATGACCGGAGAAGTGCCCCTGGCCGCCGATGGAGGGCTCGCAGCAGAGGATCTCTTTGAGGAGTTGAAAGAGGCAGATTGGTTAAAAGCTGTAAAGACTTTCCTAAGGAGCTGATCAAGGAGCATGTTGGGGGGGCTAGAGTTTAGCTCCCCCAAGAATACCTTCTTCCAAGCGCCCCAGTTCTCTATCCACAAGAATCAGCATATCAGAATCATTTCTCGGGAGGGGCACGCTTCTGCCTGTTTCCTGACCAAGCCACAGGCCTGCCCGTAGGCTTGACTTTCGGCCTCTTCTCGGGTAGATAAGCTTGAACGATTCAACCCGCTAGCTTATAATGAGGTGACGACCTCTGGAGAACCGCATTTGCCTCCCCCTAAATGATAATCCATCGGTCGGCCTTCCAATGGAAAGCTGAATCACTTCTTGCAGGAGAGGGAATACATGGCTAAAGGATCTGTTCTGGTAGTGGGCGGCGGCATAGGTGGCGTTCAGGCGGCCCTGGATCTAGCGGAAAGCGGATTTCACGTTTATCTGGTAGAGAGTTCCCCGGCCATCGGCGGCACCATGAGCCAACTGGACAAGACCTTTCCCACCAACGATTGCGCCATGTGCATCCTTTCACCCAAGGTGGTGGAGTGCGGCCGCAATCTGAACATCGAGCTTTTGACCAACTCTGAGGTGTTGGACATTCAGGGGGAGCCGGGGGATTTCAAGGTGGAGGTGGCTCAACATCCCCGTTACATAGACCTCTCCAGCTGCACTGCCTGCGGGGAATGCGCCAAGGTGTGTCCTGTGGACAGACCCAATGAGTACGATCTGGGGCTTTCCACCCGCAAGGCCACTTATAAGCGATATCCCCAGGCCATTCCCAGTGGTTATGCCATCCAGAAGCTGGACACTGCGCCTTGCCGCATGGCCTGCCCGGCCAACCTCAATGTCCAGGCTTACGTGGCCATGGTGAAAGAGGGGAAATACAGGGAGGCCGTGCAGGTCATCATGAGGGATCTACCCTTCCCAGGAGTGCTTGGGAGGGTCTGTCCGCACCGTTGCGAGGAGAGCTGCCGACGCAAGCAGGTGGACGCGCCCATCTCCATCAGGGAGATAAAGAGGGTGGCGGCCGACCGTGCGCCTGTGACCGAGCTTCCGGTTCCACCCATAGACCTAAAGGAAGACAGGGTGGCCATAGTGGGCTCGGGCCCGGCCGGCTTGACTGCGGCTTACTTTCTGGCCCTGGAGGGGTACAGGGTAACTGTTTACGAGTCCATGCCGGAGCCAGGCGGCATGATGCGCTACGGCATACCCGAACACAGGCTGCCCAGGGAGGTCCTGGATGCAGAGATAGGCAATCTCAAGAGATTCGGGGTGGAGATCCAAACCAATGTGAGAATAGGCAAAGACGTTACCCTCAAGGAGCTTCGGGAGCATGGGGCCAAGGCGGTCTTTCTGGCCACAGGGGCTTGGAAGGGGCTCAAACTGGGTATTCCCGGGGAAAAAGAGGGTCCTGGGGTTCAGGATGTGACCAGTTTTCTGAGAGAGGTTCATCTGGGTCAGCTCAAGAAAATCCAAGGCAAGGTGGTGGTCATAGGGGGCGGTCACTCGGCTTTGGACGGGGCTAGGACAGCACTTCGCCTGGGAGCCAGCGAGGTCAGCATTCTGTATAGGCGCTCCAGGGCCGAGATGCTGGCAGAGCCTGAAGAGGTGGAAGAAGCAGAGGCCGAGGGGGTCAAGATCAATTTCCTGGCCGCTCCTTTAAGGGTGGTGCACGAGGGGGGCCGGCTAAAAGGGCTTGAGTGCATCAGGACAAGGCTTACCGAGCCCGACAGCACTGGCAGGCGCAAGCCAATCCCTGTGGAGGGTTCCGAGTTCTTCCTGGAGGCGGATCACATAATCCCGGCCATAGGCCAGGAGCCTGATCTGGAGTTTTTGGGGGACGGTCTTGAGCTGGATGTCTCCAAGTGGAACCTGCTGGTGGTGAACCCCGAGACCCTGCAGACAAGCGTGCCTTGGATATTCGCAGGGGGAGATGTGGTCACGGGTCCTGCCACTGTGATCGAGGCAGTGGCAGCCGGCAAGAGGGCCGCCAATTACATTGCCCAGTACCTCCAGGGCAAGGAGCTTCCCAAAGAGTGGGTGGAAGAGCCTCCCATTGGGGAGAACTGGAGCGAGATACCCCCGGACGTGGAGCGCAGGGAGCGCATGAAGGTGCCGGTGGTTCCGCCCCAGGAAAGGGTCGGTGGGTTCCAGGAAGTGAGGCTCCAGGTGGAAGAGGAGGTCGCCAGGCAAGAGGCTTCCAGGTGTTTGGACTGTGGCGGCTGTTGCGAGTGCTACCAGTGCGTGGTCGCCTGTAAGGCCGGAGCAGTGGTGCACGAGATGGAGGAAGAAAAAAGAACCCTTGAGGTGGGGGCTGTGATCCTGGCCCCTGGCTTCGAGACAGTGGATGCCAGAAAGCTAAGGACCTACGGTTACGGCCGGATAAAGAATGTGGTCACGAGCAAGGAATTCGAGAGGATTCTGAGCGCCTCGGGACCGTTCCAGGGCCATATGGTGAGGCTTTCGGATCACCAAGAGCCCAAGCGCATCGCCTGGATCCAGTGCGCTGGCTCCAGAAACATCAACGAGGGGGATCACCCCTACTGTTCCTCGGTCTGTTGCATGTACGCCATCAAGCAGGCAGTCATAGCCAGGGAGCATGCCAAGGGGGATCTGGATGCCACCATTTTCTTCATGGACATGCGCACCTTCGGGAAGGACTTCGAGCGCTACTACGACAGGGCCCGCGAGGAGATGGGGGTTCGCTTCGTGCGCTCCCGCATCCACTCGGTTGTGGAGGACCCTGACACCAGGAGCCCCTTGATCCGGTACGTGGACGAGGAAGGGAAAGTGCACCAGGAACTCTTCGACATGGTGGTCCTCTCGGTTGGCATGGAGCCCTCTCCCACGGCCGTGGAGCTGGCCAAGAAAGTAGGGGTGGAGCTGGATCCCTACGGCTTTTCCTCCCAGGGAGGGCTGGAGGCTGTTGCAACATCCAGACCGGGCATCTTCGTGTGTGGGGCCTTCGAGGGGCCCAAGGACATCCCGGAGACGGTCATGCAAGCCTCCTCTGCGGTGGGGAAGGCCGAGACCCTTTTGGCTGAGGCCAGATACACAGAGATCCTGGAACGCTCCTACCCGGAAGAGATAGACATATCCAAGGACGAGCCCAGAATCGGTGTTTTTGTCTGCGACTGCGGCATCAACATAGCCAGTGTGGTGCGCGTGCCCGAGGTCAGGGACTACGCCTCAAGCCTGCCTGGGGTGATATATGCTGCCGAGAACCTCTTTAGTTGCAGCCAGGACAATATCCAGCGCATGGTGGAAGTGATCAAGGAGCAGGGGCTGAACCGGGTTGTGGTAGCCTCCTGCAGCCCCAGGACCCATGAACCGCTATTCAGGGAAACCATCAGGCAGGCGGGCCTTAACCCTTACCTTTTCGAGATGGCCAACATTCGCGACCAGGGTTCCTGGGTCCACCAGCAAGAGCCTGAGAAGGCCACCCAGAAGGCCAAGGATTTGGTGCGGATGGCGGTAGCCAAGGTGAGAAACGCCAGGCCCCTGGAACAGCTAACAGTGCCCGTGGAGCAGACCGCACTGGTGGTGGGAGGTGGCGTGGCCGGAATGAACTCTGCGCTTAACATAGCCGAGCAGGGCTATACCGTACACCTTGTGGAGAAAACGGACCAACTAGGCGGCATTGCCCGAAAGCTGCATACCACCATAGAGGGGGACGATATACAGGCTTACCTGGAGGACCTGGTGGAGCGCGTGAAAAAGCACCCAAAGATAAAGCTCCACCTTAAAAGCGAGATCAAGTCCCACACGGGTTTTGTGGGAAACTTCCAAACCCAGATCTCCAACTCCAAAGGCACAGAGGAGATCCGCCACGGGGTCACGGTAATGGCCACAGGTGCCAGGCCGTACGAGCCCAAGGAATATCTGTACGGACAAAACCCCAAGGTCATGACCTACCTTGAGATGTCAGACCTTTTGGCAAAGGGAGCTCAAGCTCTGGAAGCCGTGGACACTGTGGTCATGATCCAGTGTGTCGGCTCCCGCAACGAGGAGCACCCTTACTGCAGCCGCATCTGCTGCCAGGGTTCCGTGAAAAGCGCCCTCAAGATAAAGGAGCTCAAGCCTGAGGCCAAGGTTTTCATCCTTTACCGTGACATAAGGACTTACGGCCTCATGGAGCTCTATTATCAGGAGGCCAGGAAACGAGGGGTGAGCTTCATCAGGTTCAAGAAAGAGGAGCCCCCGGTGGTGGAAAGTGATGCTCAGGGCCTTGTGGTCAAAGTAAAGGATCACGTGCTGGGGGAGGAAGTGGAGATCCATGCAGATCTTGTGGGCCTGGCCATTGGGGTTGAAGGGGAGAGGGATCAGCCGGTTGCCCTTCAGTTCAAGCTTCCTGTGAATGCAGACGGCTTTTTCATGGAAGCCCACATGAAACTGAGACCAGTTGATTTCGCCTCAGAGGGGAACTTCCTGGCGGGCTTGGCCCATGGCCCCAAGCTTTTGAGAGACACCATAGCCCAGGCCGAGGCCGCTGCGGCAAGGGCCGTGACCGTGCTGGCAAAGGAGAGGCTCTACCTCCCAGGAGAGAAGGCCTGGGTGGATGAGGCACGCTGTGTGGCCTGTCTCACTTGTGTCAGGGCTTGCCCGTATCACGTGCCCCAGGTCGGGGACAAGGGTGTGGCCGAGATAAACCCAGCAGCCTGCCAGGGCTGTGGGATCTGCACCTCGGCATGTCCTAGGAAGGCAATTCAGCTGGGAGGTTACACGGACCAGGAGATACTGGCCAAAGTGGCGGCCCTGGAAGGTTAGAGTGCGGTGGAAGATACCCTTGAGCAAAGCAAGGATTTAGATGGCGGCTAGAGTGCCTCAGGAGAGGAAGAGGGGATTCTGTCTAGAGACTAGGAGGAGGACTGGAGGATGGAGTACGAACCCAAGATAGCTGCTTTCTGTTGCACTTACTGCGCTTATTCTGCTGCTGACCTGGCGGGCTCCATGAGGCTGCAGTACCCTCCCACGGTGCGCATGGTCAAGCTGCTTTGCACAGGCAAGGTGGAGCCAATCCACCTCCTTAAGGCCTTCGAGGCAGGTGCCGACGCGGTCTTTGTGGCAGGGTGACTGGAGGGCGAGTGCCATTTCCTGGAAGGAAATGTGAGGGCCAAAAGGTGGGTTCGCTTTACCAAGAAGCTTCTGAAGGAGATAGGGATCGAGCCTGAGCGGCTGGAAATGTTCAACATGAGCTCCTCCATGGCTCCGGCTTTTGCCGAGGCGGTCAGGGAAATGACCAGAAGGGCCGAGGAGCTGGGGCCTTCTCCCCTCAAGGGAAAGACCAGGAATGCGGCTTGAAGGGCTCGCTTTTTGAGGATTGAGGTTGGGAAAGGGGCCCCCGGCTCCCAACATGAGATGGAGAGAATGCCATGATAGTCGGACAGAGGAAACCCCTGGAGGAGATAAAGTCCTACCTGGACGGCTGTGAGAGGGTACTGGTTCTGGGCTGCGGCACGTGCGTGGCGGTTTGCATGGCCGGAGGAGAGAAAGAGGTGCAGCTTCTGGCCTCCCAGCTTCGGATGGCTTTCAAGGAGGAAGGCAAAGAAGTCCTTGTGGAGGAGGAGACCATCCAGCGCCAGTGCGACAGGGAATATTTTGACACCATAAAGGATAAAGTGGAGCACTATGACGTCGTGCTCTCCCTGGCCTGCGGGGCAGGGGTGCAGATGGCGGCCGAGCTTTTCCCCAAGCGGGTGGTTCTCCCGGGGCTGAACACCACATTCATAGGGGTGGCCGAGAAAGAAGGGGTCTGGAGCGAGAAGTGTAGGGCCTGCGCCAACTGCCTCTTGGCAGAGACGGGCGGGATCTGCCCCATCACCATATGTCCCAAGGGGCTGGTAAACGGCCCCTGCGGCGGGACCAACCACGGCAAGTGCGAGGTGAGCAAGGAGAAGGACTGCGCCTGGACTTTGATTTACAGGAGACTCGAAGGACAAGGGCGACTCGATAAGATCCGGGAGATCCACCCGGCCAAGAATTACAAGGCCCAGACCACCCCGGCCACCATAGTTCACGCAGCCTACATGGAGGAGGAGGCGTAGCCATGCCCATGCCCTTTGCTGAAGCTCTCAAGACCAAGGAATTCGTGGTAACGGCTGAAGTGGGTCCTCCCAAGGGAGTGGACATCCAGGAGATGCTCCATAACATAGAGCTCCTCAAGGACAAGGTGGATGCCCTCAACGTCACCGACAACCAGAGCTCTGTGATGAGAATAGGGAGCCTTCCGGTCTGTAAGCTCATCAAAGAGGCCGGGGGGGAGCCCATACTGCAGATGACCTGCAGGGACAGGAATCGGGTCGCCCTCCAGTCGGAGCTGCTGGGGGCTTACATCCTGGGGATCAGAAACGTGCTGGCCCTCACCGGGGACTACATCACGGTGGGGGACCACATCGAGGCCAAGCCAGTGTTCGATCTGGACTCGGTCCTGCTCGTCAAGCTGATCCGCCAGTTGGAACAAGGAAAGGACTTTGCGGGAAACGAGCTCAAAGGGTCCCCCAAGTTCTGCGTGGGAGCCATAGTCACCCCCGAGGCTGACCCCATAGAGCCGCAGCTGCTCAAGTTCGAGAAGAAGATCAAGGCAGGGGCCGAGTTCATCCAGACCCAGGCCATCTATGATCTGGACAACTTCAAGAAATTCATGGCTTATGCCCGCAAGTTCGACGTGAAGATCCTGGCCGGGATCGTGCTTCTGGCCTCTGCAGGTATGGCCAGGTTCATGAACGCCAACGTGCCGGGGATCTTTGTGCCCCAGGAGCTTATAGACGAGCTTGTGGCCGCACCCAAGGGCAAGGCCCTTGAAAAGGGCATAGAGATAGCCGGCCGCATGATCCGCCAGCTCAAAGAGGAGAAGGTCTGTGACGGGGTGCACATCATGGCCATTGGAAGAGAGCACCTGGTGCCCCAGATCCTCTCGGCTGCGGGAATGTGAGGCCGGGAGAGCCCCAAGACAGGTCCCCCTACGGTTACAGCGGGAAGCCTTGTAGGGAATCATCGCAGGGTCTGCAGGGCTTGAAAGGATAAAGCTGATGAAAATAGCCATAGGCGGCAAGGGGGGTGTAGGCAAGACCACCATCGCCGCTTCCCTTGCCAAGGCCTTTGCCCTCAAAGGCTACCAGGTCTTAGCCATAGATGCCGACCCCAACGCCACTTTGGCCAGCGCCTTCGGCCTCCAGGACGCCTCGGACATACTTCCCATCGTGAAGATGGAGGAACTGATCCATGAGCGCACCGGAGCCAAGCCTGGCACCACAGGGGGCATGTTCAACATGAACCCCCGTGTGGAGGACATTCCAGAGAGGTTCTCCAAGAGCGTTGAGCCCGGCATTCGCCTCATGGTGATGGGAGCCTTCAAGACAGGTGGCGGGGGCTGTTATTGCCCTGAGAACGCCATGCTCAAGGCCCTGGTCACCCACCTATTGCTGGATCGCAAGGAGGTGGTGATCATGGACATGGAGGCAGGGATCGAGCATCTGGGCCGGGGCACGGCCCAGGCAGTGGACAGGCTTTTGGTGGTGGTGGAGCCCGGCAGAAGGAGCGTAGAGACGGCCAGGACCGTCAGGAAGCTGGCCACTGACATAGGCCTCGTGCGCATAGGGGTCTTGGCCAACAAGGTGCGCGGTCCCCAGGACCGGGCCTTTCTCGAGGAGCACATGGAAGGGTTCGAGATCCTGGGCATGATCCCCTATTCGGAGAGGGTCATCGAGGCTGATATGGGGGGCATGCCTCCGTATCTGGCATGGCCTGGCCTCGTGGAACTGATGGGGGATGTGGTCCAGCGTCTCTTGAATGGGGTTTGAAGGGCCATACGCGGGTATAGAGAAAATAGGGGTTGGCGGAGGGTATGTGACCATGAAGGCGGCGAGCAGCTTGGGCAAGAGGCAGATGAGTCAACTAGATGAGGCCATAGCAACCTACAGAGACCAGCCCGGACCACTCATCCCAGTCCTGCAAAAGGCCCAGGAGATTTTCGGTTACCTTCCCTTGGAGGCAATGAAGCACATCGCCAAGGAGCTTCGCGTGCCGGCCTCGAGGCTTTTCGGGGTGGCCACATTCTACGCGCAGTTCTCCTTTAAACCCAGGGGGAAACACACAATACTCTCCTGTCAGGGCACAGCCTGCCACGTACGCGGAGGAGCCAAGATCCTGGAGGAGATGAAAAGGGAGCTCAAGGTAGAGGCCGGGGATACGACCCAGGACGGTAGGTTCACCCTGGAGAAGGTCTACTGCATAGGTTGCTGTAGCCTGGCCCCGGCCATCATCATAGATGAGACGGCTTATGGGAAACTGACTCCAGAGAGGGTGAAGGAGGTCCTGGGGAAGTACTGAACAGGGCCCGGGCATTTGGCCCAGGAAGAGACCGGTTACAGGGCCACAATGGACTGTTTGGGAGGGAAGGCCAGGAGGGATTGACCCATGACGGTTGCGGACCTCGAGAAGATCAGGAAGCGGACGCGCACCTTCGATGAGGTGAAAGCGGGACAGGTGCATGTGGTTGTGGGCATGAACACCTGCGGCATTGCATCGGGCGCCAGGGAAACGCTTCAGTCGTTCAGGGATGGGATGAAGCGCCGTGGGATCTCGGGCAAGGTGTTTCAGACAGGCTGCATCGGGATGTGCTTCGAGGAGCCGCTGGTGGACATAATCCAGCCTGGGAGGCCCAGGGTCACTTACAGACACGTGGATGCAGACAAGGTGGAACGGATCCTGGAGGAGCACGTGGAGGCCGGGGGCCTGGTCGGGGAATGGGCGCTCGCCCAGTTTCCCAACGGGGCAAGCCCCCTGGAAGGGGTTCCCCTTTACCGGGAGCTCCCGTACAACTCCAAGCAGCAGAAGATAGTGCTCAGGAAATGCGGGTTCATTGATCCTGAGAGCATCGATCAGTACATAGCCACCGATGGTTATTTTGCCTTGGCCAAGGCGCTCAGCCAGATGACCCCGGAGCAGGTCATCGAGGAAGTGTTGGGATCGGGCTTGCGGGGACGAGGGGGGGCCGGATTCCCAACAGGGCTCAAGTGGAGGGCGACTCGCCAGGCTCCGGGCAGCCCCAAGTATATCGTATGCAATGCCGATGAGGGGGACCCGGGGGCTTTCATGGACAGAAGCGTCTTGGAAGGGGATCCCCACTCGGTCCTGGAGGGCATGCTCATAGCCGGCTACGCCATCGGGGCACAGGAGGCCTACATCTACGTGAGGGCCGAGTATCCTGTGGCCGTGAGGAGGCTCCAGCACGCCATCGCCCAGGCCAAGGATTACGGGCTGATAGGAGAGAGGATTCTGGGCACGGATTTCTCCTTCGACATCAAGATCAAGATGGGGGCAGGGGCCTTTGTCTGCGGGGAGGAGACCGCTCTTCTGGCCTCAATCGAGGGGAAACGCGGCATGCCCCGGCCTCGTCCTCCATTCCCCGCCCAATCGGGTCTGTGGGGCAAGCCCACCAATATCAACAACGTGGAGACCTACTCCAATGTCCCGGCCATCGTGTTCAACGGGGCCTCATGGTACAGCTCATTTGGGACCGAGAACAGCAAGGGCACCAAGGTCTTCTGCATCACCGGGAAGGTTAAGAACTCGGGCCTCATAGAGGTTCCCATGGGAATCAAGCTCCGGGAGGTGATCTTCGATATCGGAGGCGGGATTCTCCAGGATAAGGCCTTCAAGGCCGTGCAGACAGGCGGGCCCTCGGGCGGAGTTTTGCCAGAGAGTCTGCTAGAGCTCCCGGTGGATTATCAGGAGCTGGCCAAGGCGGGCTCCATAATGGGCTCTGGCGGGGTTGTGGTGATGGACGAGACAACCTGCATGGCCGATGTGGCTCGTTATTTCTTGACCTTCACCCAGAGTGAGTCCTGTGGGAAGTGCACGCCCTGCCGGGAGGGCCTACAGCGGATGTACCAGATACTGGATCGCATCTGCAAAGGGCAGGGGCATGAGGGGGATGTGGAGGAGCTGGAGGAATTGGCCAGGTCCATCAAGGACGCCTCCCTGTGCGGGCTGGGCCAGACTGCTCCCAACCCGGTTCTAACGGTGTTGCGTTATTTCCGGGAGGAGGTCGAGGCTCACATAAGCCAGAGAAGATGCCCGGCCGGGGTGTGCCCGGCTCTTGTTCGTTACGAGATCGACCCCCAGAAGTGCAAGGCCTGTGGTATCTGCCGCAAGAAGTGTCCGGCAGAGGCCATTGAAGGAGCTCCAAAGGTGATCCATAGGATCATCCAGGAAAAATGTGTCAAATGCGGGACATGCTACGAGGTGTGTCCGACCAAGTTCTCGGCCGTGTATAAGGTCTGAATCCAGGTGGCGGCGCCCTAAGTCCGGTTCTTCGAGGAGAGTTACATGAACACGGTCAGGCTCATCATCGACGGCAAGGAAGTGAGCACAGCTGCTGGGAACACAATTCTCATGGCGGCCAGACAGGCCAAGATCCACATCCCCACCCTCTGTTACCACCCCAGGCTACCCATCTCGGGGGCTTGTCGCGTGTGCGTGGTGGAGGTGGAGGGAAGGCCGGCGCTTGTGGCCTCATGCGCCATGCCAGTGGCGGATGGCATGGTAGTGCACACCAAGACCGAGCGGGTCTTGAGGGCCAGGAGGCTTGTTGTGGACTTGCTCCTCGCGAGCGGGGACCACAATTGTCTGCTGTGCCAGTCCAACGGGGTCTGCGAGCTTCAGGAACTGGCATACGAGTTGGGGGTCGAGAGCTTCAGGTTCCCCATTGACTCCCCGGGTTACCCTAGGGACACCTCCAATGCCATGATCGAGCGGGACCTCAACAAGTGCATCCTGTGCGGCAGGTGCGTGAGGGCCTGCAACGAGGTGCAGGTCAACGAGGTCATAGACTTCGGGTTCAGAGGGGGAAAGTCAAAGATTGTCACCGCCTGGGACCTCCCTTACGGGGAGTCCAACTGTGTGTTTTGCGGGGAGTGCGTCTCGGTGTGCCCTACAGGGGCCCTCACCGAGCGCCAGGCCAAGTTCCGGGGCAGGCCCTGGGAACTCAAGAAGGTGCGCACCACCTGCACCTACTGTGGGGTGGGATGCCAGCTGGATCTCAACGTGGCTGACGGGAAGGTGGTGAAGGTGACCTCAGACTACCGGTACGGCCCGCCCAATTTCGGGAGCCTGTGCGTGAAAGGGCGTTTCGGTTACGACTTCATCCACCACCCGGACAGGCTCAAGGCTCCTCTCATCAGGGACAAGGGGGAGTTTAGGGAGGCCAGCTGGGAGGAGGCCCTGGGGCTTGTGACAAAGAAGTTCTCAGAAATAAAGGAAAAGCACGGTCCGGATTCTTTGGCCGGGCTCACCTCTGCACGTTGCACCAATGAGGAGAACTACCTCTTCCAGAAGTTCTTCAGAGGGGCTCTGGGCACGAACAATGTAGACCATTGCGCCCGCCTCTGACACAGCTCCACGGTGGCAGGTCTTGCCGCCGCGTTTGGAAGTGGGGCCATGACCAACTCCATCTCGGAGATAGAGCGGGCAGAGGTGATCCTGGTTACGGGCAGCAACACTACCGAAATGCACCCCGTCATAGCTGGTTATGTGAAAAGAGCCGTGCGCCAAGGAGGTGCCAAGCTCCTGGTGGTGGACCCCAGAAAGATCGAGCTTGTCGCCTACGCCGAGATCTGGTTGAATCCAAAACCAGGCACTGACATCGCATGGATAAACGGAATGATCCACGTGATCCTGAAGGAGGGCCTCGAGGATCGAGCTTACATCCAGGATAGGACAGAGGGCTTGGATAAGCTGCAGGAGGCAGTGCGGGATTACAGCCCCAAGAAGGTTGAATCCATCACAGGGATCCCGGCCCAAGACCTGCAAAGAGCAGCCCGCATATATGCAAAGGCCAAGGCGGCTTCCATCCTGTATGCCATGGGCATCACCCAGCACACCTCCGGCACCGACAATGTGAAAGCCCTGGCCAACTTGGCCATGCTCTGCGGAAATGTTGGTATCCCCAACGCAGGGGTCAACCCCCTCAGGGGCCAGAACAACGTGCAGGGGGCTTGTGACATGGGCGGGCTCCCGAACGTCTTCAGCGGCTATCAGCCTGTGGGTGAGGAGGCCGTCAGGGAGAAGATGGCCCGAGCCTGGGGGGTGAAATCCCTTCCTGGAAACCCGGGCCTCACTTTGATGGAGATGATGGAGGGGGCCGCCAAGGGAAAGATCAAGGGCATGTTCATCTTGGGGGAGAATCCCATGCTCTCAGATCCTGACCTCCATCATGTGGAGGAGGCCCTGAGCAAGCTGGATTTCCTGGTGGTGCAGGACATCTTCCTCACAGAGACCGGAAAGCTGGCCCACGTGGTGCTGCCCGGGGTATCCTTTGCCGAGAAAGATGGCACTTTCACCAACACGGAAAGGCGCGTTCAGCGTGTGAGAAGGGCAGTGGCCCCGCCAGGGAAGGCCCGGCAGGACTGGGAGATCATCTGTGATCTTTCCACGCGCATGGGACTCCCAATGGGCTACAAGGACCCAGAGGAGATAATGGAGGAGATCAGAAGCGTGACTCCGAGTTACGCAGGGATCACCTATCAAAGGATAGAGAGAACCGGGCTCCAGTGGCCATGCCCGACTCTGGATCACCCGGGCACTCCTTTCCTGCACAAGGACCGCTTCACGAGAGGTAGGGGGCTTTTCCACCCAGTGCAATACAGAAGCGCGCCCGAGCTGCCCGATGCGGAGTTCCCCTTTTACCTGTCCACCGGGAGGATCCTTTACCAGTATCACGGCGCGAGCATGAGCAGGCGCTCCCAAGGCTTGGTGGAGAGGGCTCCCAGGTGCGAGGTGGAGATCTCCCCCCGAGATGCTGAGCGCATGGGCCTGAA
Organism: uncultured Desulfarculaceae bacterium; assembly: GCA_964414345.1. GTDB lineage: Bacteria > Desulfobacterota > Desulfocorpusculales > Desulfocorpusculum > Desulfocorpusculum > Desulfocorpusculum. The sequence goes on along the minus strand of CAYPWF010000021.1, from coordinate 39,724 downwards.
GGAGGGTTCCATGGTCAAGGTGCTGTCCAGGAGGGGGCAGATACAAGCCGTGGCCCGGATCACGGACAAGGCCGTGGAGGGCACGGTGTTTGTCCCCTTCCACTATGTGGAGGCAGCGGCCAATTTGTTGACCCATGCCAGCCTGGACCCGGTCTCCAAGATCCCGGGTTACAAGGTCTGCGCGGTGAGGGTGGAGCCTATATGAGTCCAAAGGGTTTTTCCCCCAGCAGGGCGGGCAGCGGGTTGGGGCCATGACGGGCAGGCTCCACTTCCAGCCCGAGATAGAGACCATGCCTCCTGAGAGGCTGAGGGAGCTTCAACTGGAGAGGTTCCGCCACGCGGTTGCCCGAGTCATGTCCCACAGCCAATTCTACAGGGACCTGTACAACAGCGCCGGAGTGGACCCGGATGAGATACAGAGCTTCGAGGATATCAGGAGAGTCCCCCTCCTGGACCGGGAGCAGATAGAGTCCTTCTTTCCCTTCGCCGGGCTCTGTTCTGATCCTGTTCGAATCCGGGAGATCCATTCAACTGCTGGGAAGAGGGGCAGGAAGAGTTTCCTGGTGGCGGCCACCCAGCACGACATAGATTACTGGGCGGATCTCAACGCCAGGGCCCTCTGGATGGCGGGCCTCAGGCCGGGTGACGTCTTGCTGAACGCCTTCCCCACAGGGATCGCCACCTGGGGCTTCGGGCTCCACTATGGGGCCTTGAAGCTGGGCATGACCAGTGTGCCTGCAGGGGACCTCCCTCCTGAGCAGCTGCTGGATCTCTTAGTGGAGGCCGAGGCCACTGCCTTGAGTGCCACACCCTCCAAGGCCTTGAATCTGGCAAGGCTCGTGGAAAGAAGGAAGCTGGATCTCCATGAGGGAGCCCGCTGCCGGGTGGCGCTGCTCGGAGCCGAGCCTTGGAGCCGAGCCATGAGGGAGCGCGTGGAAACTGCCCTGGGGATCCGCGCTTTCGATCTTTACGGGATGAGCGAATTGTTGGGCCCGTCAATGGGTTGCGAGTGTGAGATCCGGGACCGCAGGTTCGGGATGCATGTGTGGGCTGATGCATTTCTTTGCGAGTGCATAGATCCTCGAACCGGATCCAATATGGAGGAAGGGGAGGAGGGGGAGCTTGTGTGGACTTCCCTGGTCTGGGAGGGTACTCCCCTGATCCGCTACCGCAGCAGGGATCTTTCGGCCATCACATGGGCCAGCTGCGATTGCGGCCGGACTCATCCCAGGATAGCTGCCATAAAAGGCCGCGCAGAGGATGCTGTGAGCCTTGAGGGGATCATAGTCTACCCCAGCCAGGTGGAGGAGACGCTCCTGGCTTTTGAGGAGGCCGGCTCCCAAACAAGGATCGTTCTTGATAAGGACAAGCGGGGTTCGGATTACCTAAGCGTGATGGTGGAGCTAAAGGATAAGGCCTATTTGCAGGACCAGAGCTTGTGCCAGGCCCTGGCCCGCCGTATGAAGGAGGCGGTTCGCCAGGCCACCGGCATACTTCCCAAAGAGGTGGAACTGCTTCCGCCCGGAGGGCTGAAAAAGGGCTCCGGCTCCGAGGGGAAGACGGCCGTAGTGCGCTTGGAGGACAGAAGATCCAAAATGAAGAATTAAGAGGGAGCAGGGCTGAAATGGGCAAGATGGAGCTGGAGAAAGTCCTGGACTTGGCAATAGCGGAGGAATTGGCAGCCCATGGGCTTTACAAGGAGTTGGCCTCCAAGGTGAAAGACCAGGCTGCCAAAGATACCCTCCTCTTCTTGGCCGGTGAAGAGCTCTCTCACAGGGATTTGCTGATGGCTTACAGAGAAGGGAGACTGGAGGCCCAAGGCCTGGGGATGAAGGACTCCGTTGATGCCCGTATCGTGGAGAGCTTTGGGACTCCTCAGTGGGATCCGGGCTGGGGGCTCAAGGAGATCTTCTTAGCCGCTGCCAGAAAGGAACAGATTTCCCATGAGTTTTATGGGGAGCTGGCAGCCAGGCACCCTGCAGGAGCGGTCAGGGAACTCCTGTTGAAATTGGCCAAGGAGGAACTCTCCCACAAGGAGAGGATGGAGTATCTGTACGCCAATACTGCATTTCCTCAGACAGACGGAGGTTGATCCAAAATGCCCCAGAATACCGCTGGTGATGCCAAGACATCCGAGGGTGCCCCCTCCTTTTTCTCTGTGATTCAAAAGAGGCGCAGCATCCGAAAGTACAGCTCAAAGGAGGTGGAGCCTGAGAAAGTGGCTCGCCTGGCCGAGGCGGCCTTGAGAGCACCCTCCTCCAGGGGGGCCAACCCCTGGGAGTTTGTGGTTGTAACAGATCGGAAGCTGCTGGGGGAACTCTCCGGATGCAAACCCCACGGAGCAGCTTTTCTCAAAGAAGCTGCTTTGGGCATAGTGGTCTGCGCTGATTCGAAAAAATCGGATGTCTGGGTGGAAGATGCCTCCATAGCCGCAACATTCATCCTCCTGGCCGCAGAGTGCATGGGTTTGGGGGCCTGCTGGATCCAGGTGCGGGGCCGCATGTACGATGAGAGGTTGACTGCAGGTCAAAAGGTGGCCCAGATACTGGGACTTCCAGAGGGCTTGGAGGTGGAGGCTATTGTGGCCGTGGGATATCCGGATGAGTTCAAAGCCCCTCACCAGGCCGAGGGGCTTCTCTGGGAAAGACTCCACAAAGACAAATATGGGAAGCCCTACAAGACTTAACCTTGGCAAGAATCCCCTCTGCCTAGGTCTGAACCCCCAAATCTGCCTTTCCCCGGGCACAAAGAATCGCGCCCTTTCCAGGGGAACCTAATCAAATCCCAAGCTTTTAGCCCGTATTATTAGCGAGTAAAGGATGACGCCTTATGTCCATGGGAGCTTCTGGGCGGGAAGGGGTTTTGGTCCCCTCGATGAGATCAACCAGGAGGCCCTCAAATGGTGTCTCACGGTGGCAGGGATGGGGGGGTATGGAGCCTTGTGGAGGGGCTTTGGCTGCGCCTGCGTGCCTCCACAGCCCCCCCCCAAATCCCCAGCAAAAGAGCTGATTGTTTTTTTTCAAAAGACCCCAGGTTGCCAACAGGGTAACCGCTATGTAAAATCCCAGCACAGGTACCCCCAGGGGTGGTCAATATCCGTGAAAAACCCCTGGCTCATATGTGTGAAAAGTGGCCTGCTTTTTTTCCCAATCAAAGGAAACGAGAGGATGAAACGGGGATTCGTTGCCTTTTTGTCTTTTGTCTTGTGGCTGTCTAACCCTTTTAAGCATTCCGCAGTCCTTTGGGCCGCGGACACGGGCCGGGTACGCGGAGAGATCACCCTGATCGAGGAAATGACAGTGATCCAGTCCCTGCCCCCTTCGGCTTCGGCGGAGGACAACTCCTCTTTTGCCATGACCGTCACCGGCACCCCTTGGACCTTCAAGTCGCGAAAGGAGGTCACCTTCAAGGTGTGTATCCGGGACGGAGGCGTGTTGGTGAGCGATACGCAACATGCTTTTTCCGTCACCGATGAACACGATTATCAGAGCCGTTATCTGAAGACGGACTGCACCCCCATCCACCGCTCTCGGGACACCCGAATCGACATCCGCAGGCCTGGGAGCTGGACTCAGAATACCCGGAAAATGACCCAAGTTTTTCTCTTCCCCGAAAAGGCCAATAAAATCTATAACCTGGGTCTTTCTCCCTGGGTGAAGTTCATTCCCGTATCCGTCGAGCGGCCCAAGGGCGGGGCCTCTGGCGTGGTGGGCGGTCTGGCCAAAGGGATTTATCGCATCGAGGCCTCGACCTACTACCTTCAGGCCTCAAGCGGTTATATGGAACACAAAATACACAATATCTGCAAGGACACCGAAACTCTGGAGGTGGCCCAATTCTTTCCCTCCGAATTCGGGAAAAAAGAACCCTCCGGCCAGGTGAGCCGCCTGGGCAACACCACCCGGACCATTGCCTACAACCCCTTCAAGAAGGAATCCCTTTCCGCAGAATGGAACATCCATTACGATCCCAAGGGCACAACTGGTTCAGCGGTCCTGTTGCCGGTGAAATCTCAGAATAAAGAAGCCTCGTACGAGAAAACGGTTTCGGCCAAGTGGTCCTTTGAACCGGCTGATACCTGTCAAGACCTGGTAGAGGCGATTCTCCACGATCTGGCTTATGCCGAGGCCTTTCAGGATCCCTTTGCCCTCAGGCAAGAGCCTAAAAGGTATAGATGTTATGTGGACCGGGTGGCCTACAAGATCCTAAACGGGCATTGGCCCACCCAACCGGAGCTGCAATGCGATAAAGACCTCCCGGACGAAGAAGTACCTCAGGGCGTCGGAGACGAGATCGGTGTCAATGGAAAGTGTGAACTTATTAACAAAACAACCTACCTGGAAAAGGCCAAACGCGGCTGCGTCCCCGACGAAGTGGTGGCCGGGATCCTGGCCCATGAAAACACCCATATAGAGCAATGCCGGAGGGACCAGGGTCTGTTTAACAGCGATCATCCCGAGGTCTGGAGGGACATGGAGGTGAGCGCCCATCTGGTCGGGATCGCCGAGATGCTCAAGAGCCTGAAACAGCTTTGCCCGAATGCTGTTACCGCTGAATTGGAACAGAGGATTGGCCGGATCAACCGCTATCGCCTGAACCCGTGACCACCACTACCTCGCCATCCTGCGTTGGGGCAGTTGGCTTTACCTTCTGGCCCCGCTTCCTTGCCCCGGCCACGACCCCCTCCACCAGGGGATCAGGCTGCCCCAAAGAAAGCTGGCCTGCCAAAGCCGCCTCCAGCCTCTTTGTCAGGGCATGCCACTGCTCAGGTGGTCCAGGCTCCATGCTGCCCAGGGAACAAATGCTCCTTTGCCTTGGCCCTTACTGAAAAGCACCCTGCCTTTCGGTTTCAGCTTTGGTTGTGCTTTGAGTGGGAATATGTAGAAGTGTACCTCTGGCTTGGGGGCTTGAGCCCCCAAACTCACAGGCTTTGAAGAATAATCCGGGTTAAATTATTGAATTTGCTGTATTGATGCGAGGGATGCGTGTCCACTTCTCCGCCAAGAAAAGCTTCTCAATCGCAAGGTTTTTCGCCAAGAACCATACTAGGATTTTTTAGGATAGGGGGAAAAGGTGTAACAAAAAAAAGAGGCCGCCCCTCTCTTGCGGCCTCGCTTAGACTATGTCAGACGGCCCTCACATTTTTTGCCTGGGGACCTTTGCGACCCTCCTCCACGTCGAACTCCACCCGCTGACCCTCGGTCAAGGTACGAAATCCCGCGCCGACGATGTCTGTGTAATGGACAAAAGCGTCCCCCCCATCGTCTTTTTGCACGAAACCATAACCCTTCTTCTCATTGAACCACTTAACTGTACCTTTCATTAATCTCTACCTTTCTTCTTTTTTGATTTCGTTGGGATTCGACTTGGAGTGAGCCTTTCCAAAGGAGAGGGACGATCACAATGGAATCAGCTCCAACCGTCCAACCTATATCACCAACTTTTTCAGTCTACCGCCCTTTTGGGATTTGTGCAACAAAAAAATCTTCGCCCTTCGCAAATTTTCATTGCTCACAGCCCGGGGTGCTTGAGCTTGCGATAGTAGGAGCCCACCAGATAGATGGCCGCCAAGGGGTTGTGCCCAGTGACCCTGTCCTTGACGGCCAAAACCGTGGTTGGGGCCTGGGCGTACCTGAAAAAAAGCGAGTCATGCCCTACGCAAAGACCCAATAGCACATTCATATGGGTTTTCTTCTTGTTGAGAAGCATTGCCTGGTAAATGGGGTTACACATGGACTCATCCGTGCCGCGATGGATCTTCTCCTCGTCTTGGATTCCAATTGTCTCCTTGGGGGTTCTTCCGGCCTTGCAAACCACCGAGACAACCTGAAAGCCGTGCGATTCAAAAATCTCCGCAACAATGCGGGCCTCTTTCGCCAGACCTATGCAAAAGGCGAGCCCCAGTTTTTCGTAGCCCATTTTCTTTGCAAACTCGCAGATCTCCACTATTCGAGGCTTGGTGGGCTGCATTATGTAGGGACTCTGATGCCTGTTGGCATAGCACTCAGCCTCTTGCCTGGAAGCCTGTCTCGCAAACTCCCTTGTTTCAGGATCCTCATAGCAGGAGTTGGCTTTTTCCAACACATCCTTGTTGAGGTGGGTTGGGCAACCCCGCGCCCCTGGCCCTCCCTTTACACGGCAGGCTCTGTTGGATGTGTCCTCATCGCAATAAGCGCAAGAGGGGGAAGGTTGGTTTTTCTTTGGTTTCATTTCTCGTCTCTCAAGACTCTTCTAATTTGGAGAAGATCAGGCTGGCATTCGTGCCCCCAAAACCAAAGGAGTTGGAAAGTGCGTATTTGATATTCATGACTCTTGCCTTGTTGGGCACGTAATCCAGGTCGCACTCTGGGTCAGGGGTCTCGTAGTTTATGGTGGGCGGTGCTATCTGATCCCTTATGGCCAGGCATGTGAAAGCCGCCTCAGTGGCACCTGCCGCCCCCAGCAGATGCCCGGTCATGGACTTGGTGGAGCTGACTGCCAGCCTGTAGGCATGCTCCCCGAAGACCCTTTTGATGGCCAGGGTCTCTATGGCATCGTTGAGGGGGGTGGAAGTGCCATGGGCGTTTATGTAGTCCACCTTTTCTGGGGCAAGCCCGGCATCCTCCAGGGCCATGCGCATGCAAAGAGCTGCCCCTTTCCCCTCTGGGTCCGGAGCTGTGAAATGGTGGGCATCGTTGCTCAGGCCGTAACCCAGAATCTCCGCATAGATCTTTGCCTGGCGGCTTCTTGCATGCTCCAGCTCCTCCAGGATCAGCATGGCAGCCCCCTCGGCCGGCACAAATCCGTCCCGATCCTTGTCAAATGGACGGCTGGCACCTTGTGGGTCGTGGTTGCGGGTGGAAGTGGCCTTCATGATATCGAATCCAGCCAGCATCAGGGCCGTGAGGGAGGCCTCTGTGCCCCCGGCGAACATAACGTCTGCCTGGCCCCGCTGGATGGCCTTGAAGGCGTCCCCCACAGCGTGGCTGCTTGCCGCGCAGGCAGTGACCGTGCAGGTGTTGGGACCCCTTATACCGTAACGTATGGCCACCAGTCCTGAGGCCATGTTGGCTATCATCATAGGGATGAAAAACGGCGAAAGCTTCCTTGGCCCTCCCTCCAAGAAAGCCTTGAAGTTTCTCTCGAAGGTCTCGAGGCCTCCGAAACCGGTTCCCACTATGCTTCCAGCCCTATCTCTAATCGCCTCCGTTATCTCAAGGCCCGAGTCGGCCAATGCCATCTCTGCGGCCACTAAGGCAAACTGGCAGAAGTCGTCGTAACGTCTTGCCTCTTTTGCCTCCAGGTACTTGGAGCGATCGAATTCCTCCAGTTGCCCTGCCACCTGCGTCTTGAAAGGAGATGGGTCGAATTTGTGTATTCTGCTTATCCCGGAACGCCCCTCCAGGCAAGCCTTCCAGGAAGCCTCAACTCCTATGCCCAAAGGAGTCAGCATCCCGAGACCAGTCACCACCACTCGCTTTGACATGCCCCGACCTCCGGCCTTATTCCAAGATCCAGCTATTGTAGCAGAACTTCCCTACAGATCAAAACAAGACCCAAGGCTTCCCAAATCCCAAGCCCTGGATCAGGAGGCCCAGCTGAATTTGTGTTAATCTCAACTTTGCCCAAGTCATAAATGCTGATTTAATAATCGCTTAACCCATATTGCTTGCAAGCAGCGGAGAATACGGCTTATCCCGGCTCAGTCTCCAAAGCCTGTGAGTTTGCGGGCCACGCCCACAAACCCGTCTACTTTTTCCATCCTGCGACTCAAACCGGGTAGTTTCTCATTGGGGTTATGGCTTAGCAAAACAGGGCTAAATCTGAGACCAAGAATCGAGGTGTTCTTAGCCATGGGCGGTTTTGTCTCGATATATAATCAACATAGCCAGCATGCTCCAATGATCGTGAATAATGCTGGTTAGAAGTCCTTCAGGATCTGTTGTGATAGAAAAGCCAGCTGATGTCTGGTGGTGCTGTCCCCAAGGCACCTCTTTTGTATCACAGCCAAAGAATGGATCACTGAGGCGTGGTCCCTTCGAAAGGCCTTGCCTATGAGAGTTAAGGTGGCGTCGGTGTGCTGGCGACATAGATACATGGCCACCTGTCTTGGGTAGTAGACAGCTCTTTTCCTGGACCTGGACAAAAGGGTCTCCTTGTCGATCTTGAAATGGTGGCACACGCAATCCACTATCTGGTCTATGGTGGGTTTCCCTGGCAGGGAAGCATCTCTGAGCAGATCGCGCGTCACCTCCCTAGCTAATTCCAAGTCCACCGGCCTTTTCAAGAGGGAGGCTTTGGCCAGGAGATGAATGAGGCTGCTTTCCAGTTGCCTTACGTTGTCCGTGAAGCGCCCGGCAAGGTAGTCGGTGACTTCATCTGGGAGCTCCACCCCCTCCTGCTTTGATTTTTGTTGCAGGATCCTGCAGCGGGTGTCCAAATCCGGGGGTTTTATGTCCACCACCAGGCCGCTTATGATCCTGGATCTGAGGGACTCCTCCATCTCAGGAATTTCCCTGGGAGGCAAATTACTTGTCAAGACTATTCGCTTGCGGGCACTGGTTAAGGCGTCCAGGGTATGGGAGAGCTCCATCTGAGTGTGTGCTTTACCGCTCAAGAACTCTATCCCGTCTATGACCAATACATCGCACTGTCGCCTGTATTTCTCCTTGAAACCTTCCAACTGTTTGTTCCTTAGGCCCCTTACCATTTCTGTAATAAAGCCCTCGGCAGTCGTGTAACATACTCTTTGTTGAGGGCCGTGCTCCAAAACGTGGTTGCCTACGGCACAGGAGAGATGGCTCTTGCCCAATCCCACATTGGCCATTACCAGGAGCGGGTTGTAGCGGGTCCTTTGGGATCTTGCCACCTCCAAAGCTGCGCTGTAAGCAAATTCATTGCATGGACCCACTACAAACCTCTCGAATGTGAAGTCCCCGTTCAGCCCGGACTGCCACAAAGGGGATGGGTTCAGATCGCTGAAGCGCATCTGCAAGGCTCTTTTCTTCCCAACAGAAGGCTCTTCACTTTGGGCTTGCACCTTGAATTTCAAAGGACGATCAAGCCCTGCAACCTCTCTCAGGGCCTTCTCCAACCTGGGGCGATGGTGCCTCTCCACCCAGTCCTTGAAAAACACGCTCGGGCACTCAAGCATTAGCGCGTCCCCTTCGCCTTCCACCAGGCGCAGCGGAGCTATCCAGCGCTGAAAGCCCTCAGGATCCATGGCCTCCCTGACCGCTTCTTTGGCTTGCTCCCAAATAGCCTGCATCCGCTGAACTCCTTGGTTTTCTGTGCTGGTATGGAAGATGGAAGTGAACCGACACCAACAGGTGCAAACGCGCAGTATCTTGCCCCCTCCTCTCCCAGGAAGTCAAACCCGGATTGGGCCTGATGAGCCGGATTCGCTCCATCTGGAGAAGGTATGAGCAACGCAAACTAGAAGCCTTTGATATCTCAAGGGCGATAACAGACTATTTCCGCAAGACCGCGAAAAGCCAATTTGAGGTAAAAAAATTGCAATATCCAATAGATAATTGAGTTATCAACAATCCATCAAAACCCTTTCACCCCTTTGGAATCTCTTATTTTCTCTCAAAATCTTCGTTTTTCAGCTCGATAGACTATTTTTGACTTTTCCAGGACCCCGGGTTATATAAGAAACATGAATCCCTTGGACATGGCTTTTTTGGGCATCTTGGGCGTGAGTCTTATTTACAGCACTTGGAAGGGTTTTGTGCAAGACATTTTTTCCCTGGTAGGGATCTTGGGGGGATTCCTGGTGGCAGCCCGTTTTTATCCCTATGGGGCGGCGTGGCTCAAGCCCTGGCTGAAAACAGATTGGCTAGCCGCCTTGGTGAGCTGCGGGATATTGTTTTTGTTGACTTTTTTTGGGGTGTCTTTTGTGGGCAGAATGCTGGGGCGAAGCCTCAAGCTTCTTAAGCTGGGATGGCTGGATAGAACAGCCGGTTTCGGCTTTGGGTTCCTAAAAGGGGTGATCCTGTGTTTGGGGCTTTTTCTCGCCCTGGCGAACCTTCTGCCCTCCAAAACTCCGGTCTTGGAAGAGTCCAGGCTGGCCCCACTTCTGCTTCAAACCGCCAAGGAGGTGGGGAAAAAATTGCCTGGTCAGGCTGGGAAGTGGCTGCGTGAACTAGGTGTGCCAGGGTGGGCTCCGGATGGCGGCAAGAAAGCGGAAAATGCAGGGACACACGGTTAATGGGAAAGAAATCTCTGCTTTCTAGACTCCTAGGGCAAATTCTAAAGAAGGCTCACGGCCAAAGAGCATTGAGGTCTGATGTGGAGCAAAATCGGGCTGCAAAAGCCAGCCCATCGGCAGAGAAGTTGCTCATGGAGATGAAATTCGGTAAACGTTGATGGAAAAAATGGAGGAATGAGATGGACCTTAGGGGATGCCACATACCATTGGTGACTCCGTTTCTGGAGGATGGGAGCATAGATGCGCCGGGGCTGAGAAAGTTGGTAAATCATTTAATAGAAGTGGAAAAAGTGGACGGGCTTGTGCCTTGTGGTACCACAGGGGAGTCACCCACCCTCACCCATGAGGAGCACGGCCGTGTGATACAGATCGTGGTTGAGGAGACAAGAGGCAGAGTGCCTGTCATAGCTGGAACAGGTTCCAACAGTACTGCCGAGGCCATAGAGATGACCCGACATGCTGAAAAGGTAGGCGCGGATGCCAGCCTCCAGGTATGTCCTTATTACAATAAACCCACCCAGGAAGGATTACTGGCCCATTTCAAGGCCATAGCGGAGAACACCCGGCTTCCCATAGTGCTTTACAACATACCGGGTCGCACGGGCCGTAACATAGAGCCCGAGACAGTGGTGGAGCTTTCCAAGCATGAGATGATTGTGGGGATCAAGGACGCCTGCGGGGATCTGACTCAGACAATGCGAATCCTGGAGGGCACCCGCAATGGGAAGAAACCCTTTTACGTACTCTCGGGGGAAGACGCCCTTACCTTTCCCATGATGGCCCTGGGAGGCCATGGGGTAATATGCGCTGTTGGGAACGTCATAGGAAAAGAATACCGGGAAATGGTTCACTTGATGTTGCAAGGCCGTCTGGAAGAGGCCAGGGAGATCCATTTCCGTACCCTCCCGGTGGTAAGAGCCTTGTTTATTGAGACCAATCCCGTGCCTGTAAAAGAGGCCCTTAACCTGATGGGGCTTCCGGCAGGTCCTCTTCGTCTTCCTCTGACTCCGATGAAGCCGGCCAACCGGGAGGTGCTCAAGGAAGCTCTAAGAAAAATAGGCCGCTTGTGAGCAATGGTGAGGGGTAGAGCTGCCCATGATTCCCCGGGGAGGAAGTGCTTCAGGAGGAAAACTCTCGAAGGCCGCCAGCCAGGCTAAAAGGGTATCCCAAGCCAAAATGGTTTCGGATGAGAAGGCCCTTGCGCCTCACAGGGAAGACCATGGTATACCCGCGTTGAGCCTGGAGACGCTCCATGAACAGTGGTGGCGGGCCGTGGAAGAGTCCCCTCTGCCCACTGTGGTTGTAAGTGCGGGCAGCTGGGAAATCTTGGGAGTCAACTCGAGCTTCAAAGAACTTCTCTGCTTGGAGAGAGACGTTCCCATTGGGGCCCCTTTTTTTGATTTTGTCCCGCTTGAGGCATGGGATGCTGTTGAAAAGGCTGCTGAGCAGGCCCTGGGAGGAAAAGGAAACTCTCCGGAGAAAATATTCTTTCTCCATGGCTCGGGAGGTCTCATCCAATGCCTTATCAAGGCTAGGCCGGTCTTCTTCTTGGGTAAGCAAGCAATAGAATTCTCTCTCAGGTCGGCTGCTGGCGACTCCAGTGGGATCACAGAGAAGGCGGCCTCCTTTTTTAGGGACCTGGTGCAAATCGCACCTTATCTGCACGACTTCGACCAGGTCCTGGAACGAATATTGGAGAGGTTTGCCAGGGCGGTTCCTTTCCAAGCCTTTGCATTGAGCCTGGTGGAAGACGGCGAGTTGGCCCGTCTGACTATTTACACAGGGGAAGACCCACTAGAGGAATTCCTTAGCCAGGCCCAGGAGGAGATCCTGGGATCACTGCTTCACCTGGGGGTTCGGGTTCAACCTATGAAACTTCAACACTCCCTTAGGGAGAGAAATTGGATCCCGTGTGTCAAAGAGCCTCATATAGGATCCCGCCTTATCCTGCCCATCCCCATGAGCGGCGCTAGGGGCGTCCACGGCGTGGTGGGCCTGTTTCACCCGGAGCCTGAGGCTTTCTGTTCGGAGGACACGGGGCTCTTCTCAGCTTTTGTGGGCGGGATAGCTTCCTCTTATCTTGTGTACAACTCGTTCAGACGATTGGAGCATCAGTCGCATACAGATCCTATGACCGGGCTGGTAAACAGAAGAGGTCTTTTCAAGCACTTGGAAATGCTCCTGGCCATGAGCAGGAGAGAGTCCAAACCCCTCTCCCTGCTCCTGGCGGACATAGATCATTTCAAGGAAGTCAACGACAGATGGGGTCACCAAGTGGGGGATGAGGTCCTAAAACAGCTGGCCCAGATATTGCGGTACGGGGTCAGGGAAATGGACCTGGTGGCCCGGTTCGGAGGGGAGGAGTTCTTGATAGTCTTGCCGGGCATTGATTCAGCAACAGCAGCCGAGATAGGGGAAAGGATACGGGCGGAGATAGCCTCCACAAGGATTCTGATCCCATGCGAGTTGGTCCCTGAAAAACCATCTTTGGCTCTTTGTGTTAGCATGAGTTTGGGAGTTGGGGAAATCGGAGCATCAGAAGACGTGGACAAGGCAATAAGCAGGGTGGATAAAGCCCTTTACAAAGCCAAGGACCAAGGACGAAACAGGGTTTATTTGGCCCCAGCACAGGCGAAAGGTTGAGTTTCGCTTTTGGCCCGGAGGGAGGGAAAAGTTCATGGAGGGCATAAAGAAGATAGGGATCCGAAGAGGGCTGGAAGACATGCAAGACCAGGTGGAGCGAATGATGGAAGAGGTTGCCCAGCACCTTTCCCGTTCTTTTCTCCCAGGGTCTTCCTCCGGCTTTGCTCCGCCTATGGACCTGTACGAGACACCCGAGGAGATCCTGATCCTTGTGGAAATGGCCGGCATGAGAAGTGAAGAGATTCAAGTCCTCATGGACCGAGGGGTCCTCAGAATCTCCGGGGTACGCACAAATCCCATCTGCGAGCCAAACCGCAGGATTCATCAGATGGAAATTGATTTCGGGCCTTTTGAAAGACGCATCCGTATCCGGGTGCCTGTGCAAGAGGAGAACATACAGGCTCTTTATCGAGACGGTTTTCTGATGATTCGAGTTCCCAAGGGGCCGGAGCTGAGTCGGGAAATATTTGTTAAGTGAGGCAGACTGTGGCAGTCGAGCTCAGAATTGCAGCATGAAGGAGGAGACGCAGATGACCGAGGAGGCCATTTTAGAAAATTCCGCGGGTCAAGAGGCTCCAGGTAGTCTCCCGGAAGAGGTTCCCATAATGCCACTAAAAGAGATGGTGGCTTTCCCCAAGATGATCCTTCCCATGATAGTGGCGGACGAGAGGTTGGTGAGGCTTGTAGACGAGGCAGTTGTGCGGGACAGGTTCATGGGGCTGGTGGCTGTGAAAGAAGGCGGTGAAGAGAAGGATCTCTCCAGCTTACACCAAATGGGAGTGCTGGTTCTCATACAGAAGATGTTGAAGATGCCTGATGGGAGTCTTCGGCTGCTGATCCAGGCTCTCTCCAGAATGCGTGTAGTGGATTACACCCAAGAGGAGCCTTACTTGAGGGCCAGGATCCAGGTCTTGGAGGACCAGCTTGTGGAGGATTTGGAGATCCAAGCCCTCATGTCCAATATCAAAGGCCTTTTTAAGCGGCTCCTGGAGATGTCCCCTCATCTGCCCTCGGAACTGGGCATCATAGCCCTCAACGTGGAACATCCGGGGAATCTGGCCGACCTGGTGGCTGCCAACCTGAATGTGAAAGTTGACGAGAAACAGGAAATTTTGGAGGCCCTGAACGTGAAGGAGAGGCTTGAGAAAGTGCTTCGACTTCTAAACAGGGAAGTCCAGATCCTGGAACTGGGAAGTAAGATTCAAAGCGAGATAAAAGGCCAGATGGACAAGGTTCAGAGGGATTATTACCTCAGGGAGCAGCTAAAGGCCATTCAAAGAGAGCTTGGGGAGACAGACGAAAAAACCGCTGAGATCCAAGAGCTCAGAGACAAAATTGAGAAAGCCAACATGCCCCAGGAAGCAAAAGAGGTGGCCCTCAAAGAGCTGGACAGGCTCTCCAAAATGCCCCCGGCTGCAGCCGAATACACCGTGTCGCGCACCTATCTGGATTGGCTTGTGGAACTGCCTTGGTCGATCCTCACAGAGGACAACATGGACATAGAGCGGGCCAAAGGGGTCTTGGACCAAGATCACTATGATCTGGAGAAAGTGAAAAAACGCATCATTGAATATCTGGCGGTCCGCAAGCTCAAGCCGGATGCCAAAGGGCCCATCCTTTGTTTCGTAGGGCCTCCGGGCACCGGCAAGACCTCCTTGGGGCAATCCATAGCCAAGGCCCTGGGCAGAAAGTTCGTGAGGCTTTCCCTGGGGGGAGTGAGGGACGAGGCCGAGATAAGGGGCCACCGCAGGACCTATGTCGGGGCTTTGCCTGGGCGCATAATCCAGGGCATACGCAAGGCCGGCTCCTCAAACCCCATCTTCATGCTGGATGAAGTGGACAAGCTGGGCATGGACTTCAGGGGGGATCCATCCTCAGCCCTTTTGGAGGTTTTGGATCCAGAGCAGAACCACTCCTTTTCGGATCATTATCTGGAGGTGCCCTATGATCTTTCCAGGGTCATGTTCATAACCACGGCCAACGTGCTGGAAACCATCCCCCCGCCCTTGAGGGATAGGATGGAGGTGCTGGAGCTTCCCGGCTACACATTGGAAGAGAAGGCCATGATAGCCCGCCAGTACTTAATACCCAGACAACTAGAGGCCCACGGTCTGGCTCAGGATGCCATTTCTTTTGACAAGAGGGCCATCAGGAAGATCATCCAGGAATATACAAAAGAGGCCGGGGTTCGCAACCTGGAAAGAGAGATAGCAACTATTTGCAGGGCTGTGGCCAGTGAGCATGCTTCGGGTAGGACAAAGAAGGTATCGGTGAAGCCCGGGAGCCTTCTGTCCTATTTGGGTCAACCCAAGTTCTACTCCGAGGTGGCCGAGAGGACCTCCCAGGCGGGAGTGGCCACCGGCCTAGCCTGGACTCCTGTGGGAGGAGACATACTTTTTGTAGAGGCCACCAAGATGCCGGGCAAGAAATCCTTGATGCTCACAGGACAGCTGGGCGACGTCATGAAGGAATCAGCCCAGGCGGCCCTAAGCTTTATCAGGGCCAATGCCGAGGAGCTCAAGATCGACCCGGATTTCTTCGAAAAATACGACATTCATGTTCATGTGCCTGCAGGAGCCATTCCCAAAGACGGTCCGTCTGCGGGGGTGACCATACTGACGGCCCTTATTTCTCTATTGACGGATAGGCCCGTGAGGCCCGATGTGGCCATGACGGGAGAGATAACCCTGCGGGGTCTTGTGCTTCCTGTGGGGGGCATAAAGGAGAAAGTCCTGGCAGCACACAGGGCTGGGATACAGACAGTTATTCTTCCTGAGAAAAACAGAAAAGACCTGGAGGAGGTGCCTCAAAAAATCCGAAAGGAGATGCGTTTCCATTTGATAAAACGCATGGAGGAGGTGGCACGTCTTGCCCTTAGACCAGCCCGCCGAGGCTCCAAAGCCCAAACATTAAGGCCTAGGGATCACCGGGAGGCAAAGGCGGCACTGCCCCAAGAGCATAAGCCGGGCTAGTCTCCAAAGCCTGTGAATTTGGGGGCTAAGCCCCCAAGCCACGGGCAAACCTCCACATGTTCCGACTCAAACCAAGGAGAGTCTGAAATCCAAAAGCAAGGTGTTCTTGAGCAGGGATTGACTTGTCTTACCAGATCCCAAAGACAGCCAGTCTTATCCACATGCTCACGAAAAATGCGGTCCAAGCAAGCTTGGAAAGCCTATTCCCCTGGGGAGAGTCCAAGTTCCTCGGGCGCAATTTCTTCGGGCACAAGCAGGCTTCGGCGTTCCTCAGGGGAAGCCTCTTTCCAGAATTTCCTAAATTCTTCCAAAGCCATGTCCCTTTCCGATCTTCTCCAGTGCAGCATCCCCAGGTGGTAGTGAGCTGGAGGGTATCCTGGGTTCACTTCCAGAGCCTTTCGGTACATCTCCATCTCCTGCTCAGGGTCATCACCCAGCTCTTTTCCACGATCCACCCACTCTTGTGCAGCCCACCGTTTCAACTGTACCTCGGGATCAGGCTCCACCGGCTGTGCTGAGGGGGGCTGGCTCGAGGGGGATAGTTTCAAGTCTTTTTCCGGGGGCTCTATCTTCTCATCAGATTTACCTTTCTTGGGAGCGGGGGCGCTTTTCCGGGAAGGAGTCGGGCTGGGTCCCCTCTGCGATCGGGCAGCAGGCCCTGGTAAAGGCGGAGGCGGCTGGATGCGCGGGATGGACTGGCGTTCCTCGGTGCCAACAGGTGATTCTGCCTCTGGGCCTGGGTGATATTTAAACCACCAGATGCTCCCTGCTGCTCCTAATAGCAAAAAAATCAAAGCAGTTCCCGCCAGGGCTGCCTGGGTTCTTCTTTTTTTGCGCTGCAAAGCGCTGGGGATATGAATCCCGCATTGGGCGCAATAGAGTTCTTCAGGCTGTTGGAATCCGCACTTGGGGCATTGCATGGGGTACTCCCCGATTTTGGCTTCTCTCCCATTACCATACCTGCATGTGGCATATCAAGCCCCACTTTTTTCTCTTGACATCTCCCCCTGGATAGGCTACACGAGTGGTCCTGAAACCAAGATAGGCTACGGTTCTTGAGGCTGCTGAAGGTTCTTCTGTCCCCAGGGCCTTCCCTAAGCTGAAGCTGCCTTTGAAGAGGGCCTCAAAAAGAAAGAGGCCCCGGCCTTTTTCACCAAGGCCGAGCCTGAGAAGCTCGTTGCAAGTCTGTTGGGGAGGTATTGGGATGGAATTCTGTTAAGGCTGAAAAGCCGGGGAAAAGGGGTGATTTGCGGTTTAAGGACAAAGAAGCTCTTGGGTGCGTGGGCGAAAGCCTGAAAGGAGGAGTAAAGATGAGACCTTGCAAGGCAGGTTCCAAACTGACGGGCATTTTGCTGGTGGGTCTGGTTTGCGGGTGGGCTTGGCTTTGTACTGCTCAGGTCAAGAGCGGCCAACCCCAGGTGCTCAAGATATCACACCAGTGGCCGGGTGGTACTTTGGAGAAGGGGGATTTTAGAGACAGGCTTTGCAGGCTTTTTGCCCAGAAGGCGGAGCAACGCACTGGAGGGGCCCTCAAGTTCGAGATCTATCCAGCCTCGGTGCTCTTTAAGCCCCAGGCCCAGTATGACGCCATGCTGAAGGGCGCTCTCGACATGAGCGTTTTCCCTTTGGACTATGCTGCCGGTAAAGTACCCCAGTTCTCGATCACCCTGATGCCCTGCATTGTGAAGGACCTGGCTCAGGCAATGCGCTGGAAGGATGCGCCCATAGGCAAGGAAATAGAGCGCATCTCGGAGCAAAACGGTATGAAAATCCTCACATGGGCCTGGTGCGGGGGAGGGATCGCCAGCCGCGGCAAGCCCGTTAGGCTCCCGCAGGACATGAAGGGGCTTAAGGCCCGGGCGGCCGGCAAGATGTTCGAGAAGATGCTCCACGAGGGGGCCGGTGCGGCCATAACCAGCATGCCCTCCTCGGAGATCTACTTCGCTCTCCAGACCGGAGTCTTGGACACCTGCCTTACTTCCTCCTCCTCCTTCGAGTCTTACAGGCTCTATGAACAGGTCCAACACTACACCTCTCCCAGGAAGACCACCATATGGTACATGTTGGAACCCTTGGTGATCTCCATGGCCACCTGGAAGAAGCTCTCCCCAGAGCACCAGAAGGTCCTTTCGGAGGTAGGTAAGGAGCTGGAGAAGTTCGCCTTGGAGGAAGCCATAAAGGACGACGCAGAAGTCGCACAGCTTTTTCAGGAAAAGGGTGTGAAGGTCTACGACATGACCCCGGAGGATTTCCAGGTCTGGCTGGAGGTGTCCAAGAAGACGGCCTGGAAGGAGTTTTCCGAGAAGGTCAAGGGCGGCAAGGAGCTCCTGGACATGGCCCTGGCGGTCAAGTGAGTTTCTGGGGGAGGAGGTTCATGGGATTGCTGCGGATTCTGGCCAGGTGGGTGGAGGGGTTCAACCGGGCGCTTTACTGGGTGAGCGCTGTGGCCATACTGGTCTCCTCCTTGATCCTGACCTATGAGGTGCTCATGAGGTACGTGTTCAAGATCCCAACCATCTGGGAGATCGAATCGGCCATCTACCTGGGGGTCATGGCCACGTTTCTGGGCTCTGCGTACGGCCTCAAGGATGGGGCCCACATAAACATCGACGTTGTGGTCAGGGCCCTTTCCCCATCCACCAGAAGGAGGCTGGAGGTGGTGACCTCCTTGATGGCCCTTGTATTCACAGCCTATGTGGCTTACAAGGGCTGGGCCCTGTTCTGGGAGGCTTTTAGCAAGGGATGGCGATCCGAGTCCTTGTGGGGGCCTCCCCTGGCCATCCCGTATCTTTTCCTTCCTCTGGGCATGAGCATGCTGTCCCTTCAATTCGTGATCCAGATCCTGGGCCTCGGTACAGGGCAGGCCGCGGCCCATGGATCAGGTTCCCAGGCCTAAGGAGGACCCCACATGAGCATGGATCCTAACCTCCTGGGCCTGATCATCATCGGCGTGCTGTTCGTGGCTCTCTTCAGCGGCATGCCCATAGCCTTCGGCCTGGGGGTCCCATCCCTGGTGTTCATGTATCTGTTTCTGGATCCCGCCCAGTTCGACATGACCGCTCTGGTCATGTTCGATGGGGTTAACGACTTCGGGCTTTTGGCCATCCCCCTGTTTGTGCTCATGGGGGCCATAGTGGCAGTGACCCCTTGCGGGGCAGATCTTTACGAGGGCATCCATCGGTGGATCTACAGGCTCCCTGGTGGTCTTGCCATAAGCAACGTGCTTGCCTGCGCCATATTCTCGGCTTTGTGTGGCTCCAGCCCGGCCACTGCGGCGGCCATAGGCACCATGGGCATACCCGAGATGCGAAAGCGAGGTTACCCGGAATCCCTGGCCTGCGGGTCCATAGTGGGCGGGGGAGCCCTGGGTAACCTTATTCCCCCGGGCGTGGTGCCCATCGTGTACGGAATAGCCACCCAGACCTCCATAGGCAAGCTCTTCATCGGAAGCGTGATCCCGGGCATTGTGGTCACGGCCATGATGTGCGCCTGGGTGGTGATCTATGCCAGGTGGGCCCGAAAGAGAGAGGCCATACCCGTTGCGGTTCAGGTGGGGGCAGGAGGTGGCCCCACAGGAAGGGAGTTTTACGGGGATGTATCTTACACCTTCAGGGAGAGAATG
Organism: uncultured Desulfarculaceae bacterium; assembly: GCA_964414345.1. Lineage (GTDB taxonomy): Bacteria > Desulfobacterota > Desulfocorpusculales > Desulfocorpusculum > Desulfocorpusculum > Desulfocorpusculum. Next base: position 20,295 of record CAYPWF010000021.1, on the reverse strand, counting down.
GTGGGGATCCTGAAGGTGAGCCCCTTCATGCTCTTGGTGGTGTTCCTCCTGGTTGTTCTGTACGGGGGCTACGCCACACCCAGCGAGGCTGCCGGGGTTTGCGCCATAGCCACCTTCCTAATGGTGATAGCGATTTACAGGCTTCGCTCCTTCAAGGACTACAGGGACATCCTGGAGATGACCGTGAGGGAGAGCGTGATGATCATGCTCATAATAGCGAGCTCATTTCTGTTCACCACTCTTTTGACCAAGCTTTACATCACCCAGTCCATCACCCAGTCTCTGGTGGGCTGGCAGCTGAACAAATGGGTCTTGATGGGAACAATCAATGTCTTCTTTCTTGTTCTGGGTTGTCTCCTACCCCCTGTGGCCATAGTGCTCATAGCCTGCCCTATTCTTCACCCGGTGATCACAGCATACGGGTTCGACCCTGTCTGGTTTGGGATCATAATAACCATAAACATGGAGGTGGGGATGATCACCCCGCCTTTTGGCCTGAACCTTTTTGTGGTCAAGGGTATAGCCCCCAACATACCCCTGGAGAAAATACTGGTGGGGTCGGCTCCCTTTGCCGTCTGCCTGGCCTTGGGCATCATAGTCTGTTGCATCTGGCCTGAACTCATCACTTGGCTTCCGAGCCAGATGATCCGCTGAGGCCTCCAGGCACATATGCCCGGGCCCTAAGGGCCCGGCTTACCTGATCTGCCCTTCTGAAGACCCCCTCCAAAAGAAGCCGGCCCAGAAGAACAAGATGTTTTATCCTGGCTTTCCAGGAGAGCCTGCGAGGAGAAAAAGCCCTGGCTCTTTGAGCCTTAAGGAGGCTCTTGATCTCCTTCTGGAATAAGGGCATAAATCGCATGGAAATGAGCAGCATTAGGGCCAGGTCCTTGGAGGAAAGCCCAAGCCGCTCAAGGGGAAGGGGCCTCAAGATCCGCTCCAAGGTTCCTACCACTTCCCTGGAACGAGTGCAGGCGGCCAAGAGCTGGGCCACCCAAAGAAGCAGGCAGAGCCTCCAGACCAGGAGCAGGCCTGAGATGTAATCTCCGCTTAGAAAATGGGTGAACCCTATTGCGGCTACAAGAGGCAAAGCCGGCCAGGAGACTCTTATTGTGTCCCAAGGGTTATGCTTGGCCAGGCCCTCAAGCGTAAGCCAAAGCAGGGTGCCCAGCATCGGCACCAAGGGATGAGACAGGCCTGCCAGAGCGATACCTAGGCCTAAGCCCGCCCCCAGTTTGAGCCACCCAGGTGTTCTCTCAAGGGGGGAGGGGGCAGGTTGTCCGGCAGCCCTCAACATTTCTCAGTCCCCCAGACCCAGGAACTCCACGGCTCGTCTGCGCACAAACCGGGCCTCCTCTTCCATGCCTCGATCCCTCAAGAACCGCTCCAGCTCTATGCTCAACGGGGGCTCAAGGCCTAGCCGGAAGAGCAGTTCTTGGCTTTCCAAGAGCTTTTCCGGGGTTCCATCCAGGCTTATCCTCCCTTCTTTGAGCACCAAAGCCCTTGAGGCCAAACGAAGCTCTTCCATGTCCTGGGTAATCCACAATACAGCGCAGCCCCTTGTCTCATGCAGTCTTCTAACCAGACTCCGAACCCTGCGTTTGGAAGGTTGATCCAGCATGGCTGTTGGCTCATCCAAGATCAGATATGCCGGCTCCATGGCAAGTATGCCCGCTATGGCCACCAGTTGCTTTTGGCCTCCTGAGAGCTGTTGGGGGGAATGCTCTGCCAGTTCCTCAATGCCCACCTCAGAGAGAACCCTGGCTACCCGTTGCCTCACCTGGGTGGGTGAGAGCCCAAGGTTTTCAGGGCCAAAGGCCACATCTTCCGCCACGGTGTCATGGAAAAACTGGTGCTCTGGATTTTGGAACACCACCCCTACCTTGCCCGTGAGGTGCGCTGGATGCTCTCTGGAGTCCAAACCGTCCACCCTCACATGCCCGGAGCTTGGTGAGATGAGACCTGCCAGCAACTCAGCCAAGGTGGACTTGCCCGAGCCGTTTGTCCCAAGAAGCAAGCTGAACTGGCCCGCAGGGATCTCCAGTTCCACCCCGTCCAGAACCCAGGGTCCTTCTTTCCCGTACCTGAAGCGAAGCTCCTGAATCTGGATCATATGTTCCCAATCCTGCTCCTCCACCTGGCTGTCAGTAAAGCCGCTGCAAAGGCTTTTACCAGATCTCCGGGCAGAAAAGGGAGCACACCCAGAATCAGGGCCGTCTCCATGGGCATCCTGCCCACCAGGGAGAGCCATAAAGATCCCAGCAGATAGATGAGGGCCAATCCGGCAAGGGTGGCCAAAAACAGGTAAATCCTGCCCCTAAGCCTCTCGGTTATAAATCCCACAAGGGCTGCTGAAAGCACAAATCCGAAGAGGTATCCGCCGCTGGGGCCCAGGAGGCGTCCCACTCCTGATGTGCCTCCTGCAAAAACCGGAAGCCCGGCCACCCCGAGGAGCAGATAAAGGCTCATACTCACTGCTCCCCATCGGGCCCCCAGGATGCCCCCTGCAGCCAAGACGAACAGACTTTGAAGGGTGATGGGCACAGGCCCTATGGGGATTGCCAGAAGGCTGCTGGCAGCTGTGAGAGATGCCAGCAAAGAGGCCAGAACCATTTTTCTTACCTGTGCGGACACCTCCCTTCCTGAGCATATCGGTGGGGCAGCCTCGGACCTATCGCACATGGAGGACCTCTCCGTAGGTGATTCTGTGGAAATGGCCTCCCTGATCTGTGAGCAATAGAGCCCCTTCTTCATCTATGTCCTTGGCCCTGCCCACTATAACCCCGCCTTCTTTCTCCACCCCTACCAGCCGGCCGAGGGTGACGCTGGCCTCACGCCAAGCATCGGCAATGGGCTCAAATCCATCCGAAAGGAGCCTGTTCCACAATTCCTCCACTCGCAGGAGTATTCCAGCCAGGATCTGAGCTCTTGATTGACGTTTTCCTGTCTCCAGCATCAAGGAAGTGGCCTTAAGGGGCGCGGGCAGGTCGCAACTCTCCATGTTCACGTTTACCCCGAACCCCAAGATTAGATGGTGAATTGCATCCGCCTCAGCCTCCATCTCGGTGAGGATACCTCCCACTTTTCTCTGTTTTACCAGCACATCATTGGGCCATTTGATGCCAGCCTCCACGCCGGTGAGCTCACGGATGGCGCGGCAAAGGGCCACACCTCCCAGGAGGGTGACCCGAGGGGCCAAATGGGGAGCGAAATCAGGCCTCAAGACCAAAGAGAAGTAAAGCCCGCTTCCCAAAGGAGAATGCCAGGACCTGCCCAGCCTACCTCTTCCGGCCTTTTGGGCTTCGGCCACGACCAAGGTGCCATGGGCACATCCTTGGGCGGCCAGGGCCTTTGCCTTATCGTTCGTGGAGCTGAGCTCCTTGTAATGGTGGTAACCTACCCTCCCCATCACCTTGGTGCGCAGGTGAGGCTCCACCTCTTGAGGAGTGAGAAGATCCGGGGGCTCCACCAGCCTGTAGCCTCTGCGGGGTGAGCCTGAAATCCGGTAACCTGCCTTTCTGAGATTGGTTACAGCTTTCCAAACAGCGGCCCGGCTGACCCCCTCACCCTGGGCCAAGGCTTCCCCAGAGAGGAAGCAAGGAGAAACCTCCCTCAACTTTCTTAAAACCTCCTGTTTGAGAGCCACTTGATTCCCTCCCATTGCAGAATTTCCCAATTGCCCCTGCCCAGAAGCCGAGGCGCAAAAATTTTAGCCGCTTGGAAGAGAAATTGTCAACATAGAAAAGGTATTTAGGTTTACAAAAATTTGCTGGGACCCAGGTAGGTCGGTCCACTTGCTTCTTGCCCTTCAGCCAGGAGTGGGCCCCGAGATCTGCTAGCACAGCCTGGAATTGGGGGCATATCCCCCCAGAATCGCCAAGCTCGGGGAGTGATCAGGGCTGGGAGAGATCTCCTGAAATCAGAGACTGTACAGGGTATCGTCCACCTTGGGGGCTGGCCTTCGGTTTTTGCCAGCCTTTTTTGGGGGGGGTGCAAAGGGATCCGCCTCTTCCAGCATGTCTCCCATCTCAGCTTCTATCTCTTCCGGATCCTGGCCGGCTTCCATACGCTGGATGGCCTCTTCCATGGCGGGACCCAGATTTAAGCCGGTCATATCTGAGAGTTTTCTCATGAGCTGAGCGGCTTGGCGGGGATCCTCCTCGTCCAGGGACTCGGCCTCTTGGGCCAGGGCGGCCATTGCCCGCTCCATCTTGTCCTCGTCTATGTCAGGAAGCGGGAGGTCTTCCTCTCCATCTCCCTTGCTCTTTCGCAGGGTGGAAAAGGGGGAAAGCCACCTCTCCAGCTCTTCCCTGGGGCACTTGGGACAGCCGGGCCTCTTCTCGGTGTTGACGGTAGGGGAAAAGAAGCTGTAAATGGTGTTACAGTCCGAGCAGTAGAATTCGTAAATGGGCATGGCTGCACCTCTGAGAGGAGCTTACTGCGACCCCGCCCTCAGGTGCGGCGTCTTTAAGGTATTATTATTGGAAAGAAAGGCACGCAGGTCAATAGGATGTGGCTCCATCTGAGGCTGTCTAGAGAAGATGGGCACCTCCCGAGCGCAGGGGCTGAAAGGCCCCACAAAACATTCCTGAGCAGAAAACAGTAAATTACAGTCTAATGATAACGCTGTGTTCTATATCATCTGGTGCCTGACACCACAGAGGCGGCCAGCATGGCGCGCACGTTCTCTGGCTTGGCGTTCTCAGGAATGTCGCAGCCTGAATGCAGGATAAAGCCCTCCGGCCCCACCTCCCTCACCAGCCTGGAGCAGTATGAGTAAACAGTCTCTGGGGAATCGAAGGCCAACATGCTGGCAGGAACATCCCCCATGAGACAGAGGTGGTCCCCCAGCAATTTCTTTGCCCTGAATATGTCTGTATGTCCATCTAAAGCCATGATAAGTTTGGCTTTAGGCAGTTCCCTGAATCTTGCAAGCTCCCTGTCCCAACAGCCATCCAAATGGAGCAAGGGAATCAGCCCGGCCTCTATCACATGCTGGACAAGTTTCCGGAAGTATCTCCAGACAAAGCGCTCCCACATCTGGGGGGAAAGCAGGGAAGGGGCCCCCCGCCAGCCACCCACCCAAATGGCTGGATAGCCTTCCTTCAAAGATTGCCGGCATGGGAGCTCTGCCATGTGCCCCATCATGGCCTCCATGACCTGCTCCACCTTCTGGGGGATCTCCAAGAGATCCATGAAAAAGCATTCCAAGGACCTTGCTCCGCTTAGGAATTCAAAAGGCGGCGCAACTGTGTAGGAACGAAGAACCGGCACCCCCAAAGCTGCCCATTTTCCAACTACATCCACAGGCCTCTGGTTTCCGGGAAGAAATCTGGGATCCACATCCTCCAGTACGCGCTCCCTCATAAAAGCCTCGAGAAATCTGGGCCAGCCCTCTTGCAGGATCCGATCATAGTCTTCCCGGCTCATCAACTCTTGTTCCACCACCTGATATGATGCCGTCTGTGGAAGATGAAGTCCGGGGACCTTCACTTTGGACAGCCAAAGATAGCTCAATGCAAAAGGAGAGAAGCGACCGTAGTTCACCCCGTCGGCCTCCAGGCCTTCCGTGACCTTTCTATATGCCTGAATCATCACCTCCACGGATCTACCCAGATCAAGAAGGAACTCCGGCATAGGGGTGCCGGTAACTCTGGCGGCAAATCCTGCATATTCCAAGACCACAGGAACCCGATCAGGCCTTTCCAATGCCACGGCTTTCCTGATCCTTGCCATGCGTTCTTGGAAAAGGGCTTCTGCCTCCGTTCTTCCCGGTTGCATGCTAGCTCCCACCACTCTGGCATTGGATAAAGGAACCACTCTGTAGGGCTTTCTCTGGGTAACATAAAACCCCACAGTTTTTCAAGGGCATGCCCTTGGAAAGAGCTTGACCTCCTCTCGCTTTGGGGGTAAAAAAACTCTCCAAGCCATGTTAGGTCCAAGGGGCCACCCAGGCTGAAGCCGGGTTGGCCCTTTTTTAATTTCTTGGAAAGGAGTAGCAAATGAACTCAGTTGCCATAGGAATCATACCAGTAGCTCTAGCGGCCTGGGCCCTCGGGGGATGGATCTGTGAGGCCCATGAAGTGCGAATCGGAGCAACAATCTCCCAAACAGGGCATTTTGCCACAGAGGTCGGGCCATTCGGGGATTTCCTTAAAGCCTGGGCCCAAGAGTTAAATTCTCAAGGAGGTATGCCTCTTGACCGGGTAAGACTCCCGGTTCGCCTTTTTCTTTATGACGACAGAAGCGAGGAGGCCGTTGCAAGGCGCATGTATGAAAGAATGGCCACGGTGGACAAGGTCCACCTGATGCTTGGCCCTTACTCCAGCCCTCTCACATTTGCGGCTTCCACCGCTTCCGAGACCCACGGGATCCCTTTTTTTGCCATCTGTGCCAACTCCCCCAAGATCTACCAAAGGGGTTACAAGTGGATAGCCTGCCTCATCGATGAGGCCCCCAGGTACACCCATCGCTACTGGGAGATGATAAAGGAGGAGGGCCTGGCCAAGAGCGTATCTTTCCTGGTGGAGGACACCTTGCATCCCAAGGGGGTCTTTGAAGGGGCACGCATGCTGGCTCAGGAGGCCGGCTTGCAAATTCTTTCCGTGCACACGGCTCCAAGAGACACCAGGGATTTTGGCTCCGTAATCCTCAAGCTCAGGGCCGAGGATCCGGACATCCTGTTTGTCTCTGCCAATATACCCTTCGCAACCCTCTTTATGCTCCAGGCCAAGGAGCAAGGCCTAAGGCCCCGAGAGTTCCACGTGACTCATCATGGCGGGTCGTTTCGCAAAGCCTTGGGTAGAGCCGCCGAAGGTGTCACGGGGCAATCCTACTGGACCCCTGCCATGGGAGGCCCGGGAAAAGAACGGTTCCTTCGTCTGCTTGACCTGAGCCGGATCTCTCTGGAGGACTATCCTTGGCTTCCGGCCTATATGATGGCCATCCAGGTGGTGGAGGATGTGCTATCCAGGAGCCTGAGCCTTGAACCCTCTGAAATCATGAAGGCCCTCAAGAGCAGCCAAACACAGACCATAGGCGGGAGGGTCTGGTTTCAGGAAAACGGCGTGGGCTCCATCAACACCTACCCATCCCAGATCCAGGAAGGCTCCTACCAGATACTGTGGCCCAAAGCCGTGGCGACGGCCCCCCACCAGTATCCGGCCGCGGATCAGCCGAGGAAGTGATGCCCCTCTACCTCCAGTTAATTTTCCAGGGCCTGGCCACAGGAGCTCTTTATGGGGTTGCTGGGGTTGGGATGCAGATCATACTGGGTTCTACGGGGAAGGCTCACCTGGCTGCGGGCCAGGTGGCGGTGATGGCAGCTCTTTTTTCCGCGGATCTGGCCCTCAAGGAGGGATTCCTTCTACCGCCTGCAATGCTAGGGGTAAGCCTCTGTGTGGTTTTTCTCTCCTACCTGACCCACCCTCCGGGCTTGTGGAGGCTGGTGGGGCAGGATCAAGGAGAGAGGGCCTTTCTGCTCATCACCCTAGGAGGGGCCATGAGCCTGGAGGGATTGGCCCAGTGGTTTTGGCCCCTCCCCCTCACCTCCTCGCAAGGGCCTGGGGGGGTGTTCTGTTTGGCCGGGATTCCTTTCACATGGGTTAAGGCCTTTGCGGTCTTAACATCCATGGTGGTTCCCACAGCCCTCTGGGGGCTCTTGAACTGGAGCAAGAGGGGCATGGCCCTCAGGGCCTGGGATATGGGCTTAGAAGAGTTGAGACTGGTGGGGGTTGATCCCTTCGGCCTTGGCCGATGGGTCACTTCCATTGGTCTTGGGATAGTGGGCCTGGGAGGGGTCTTGGTGGGTGCCACCCAGCTGGTAAGCGCCCAAGACGGCCTGGGCTTGACCATAAGGGCCCTTTGTTTGGCTGTCTTGGGACGAGGCCTTAACCCTTTTAGGACCATGGGGCTGGGATGGGCCTTGGGCCTGGGGGAGGCTCTAGTCTCCCAATGGTGGGGACCTCAGTGGCATCAGGTCTTGGCTTTTGCCCTTCTCCCCATGGTCTTGTGCTTTAGGAAAAAGGGCCTGGGATGAAACAAAAGATAGGCTTTCTAATTTGGATCTTAGGGACCAGCTTGCTTTTCTTTGGCCCCTCCCTCTTGGGGCCCTATGGATCTCTTCTGCTTTGGAGCGTCTGCCAGCAAGCTGTTTTGGCCCTAAGTTACAGTTTTCTGGGGGGCATGGGAAGAGAGCTTCACCTGGGCCACGGGGTTTTCTTCGGCCTGGGGGCTTATATGAGCGCCATCCTCTTACAGGCTGGCCTTCCCTGGTGGTTAGCCCTACCGGCTGCAGGCACTGCAGGCGCCCTTCTCTCCAAGGGGTTGGCCCCATTTCTTGTGAGGCTCAGCGGCGGGGATTTCGCCGTGGCTTCCCTTTGTGTGGCCCTGCTTGCAGGGGTCTTGGCAAGAAACCTAGAGGAATTCACCGGAGGGGTAGCGGGCATCTCGGTTCCTGCAATCCCCAGAGAAGTTCCATACTTCTGCAGCCTTGAGCTCCTCGGGGGAGCTTTGCTGATTCACCGCAGGCTCATTCATTCCAGCTGGGGAAGGGCAATTAGGGCTACAGGCATGGATTCCACGGCCGCCTTGCACCTGGGCGTCCCTGGCAAGTCCCTCAGGACTCAGGCCCTGCTTCTTGGCTCCAGCTTGGCTGCCCTGGCAGGAGGGATTTATCCGCTGCAAAGCGGTTACTTGAGCCCCGAGTCTGCCTTTGGCCTGGAGGTGCTGCTGAGCCCTGTGGTGGCGGTCTTGTTGGGTGGGTCGGCAAGCAGCTGGGGTCCCCTTTGGGGAGCAGCTCTTCTGGCCATACTTCAAGAGCTCATCCTGACAGGCCTTCCGGGTACAACCCCCCTGGCCATGGGCTTGTTTCTAATGGTCTCGGGTCTGAGGGCTGCCAAAGAGCTCCCAGGGTGGCAAAACAGCAAGGAGCTTTTTGCCTTCAGGCACTCCAAAGGCGATGCTTCTTGAGGTGGATCATCAAAGCAGTCACAGCTGCAGGTGTCACACCTGAGATTCTGGAAGCCTGGCCTATGCTCAAGGGCCTGATCCTGGTGAGCTTCTCCACAACCTCTCTTGAGAGTCCGTGCACCTGGGCGTAATCCAGGTCCAGGGGAATCTTTCGCCCCTCCATGGATTTGAATCGCTCCACCTCTTTTAGCTGCCTGTGGATGTAGCCCTCGTACTTGACCTGGATTTCCACCTGCTCCTCCACCTCCCTTGGGAGCCTGGGTCTTTCAGCATCAATAGGGGCCAGATCTTGATACCTTATGCCTGGCCGACGAAGCAGAGTCTTGAGGCTTACAGCCCCTTCCAGAGGACCCGATTCCAGCCCCTCCAGGAGCTCCTCCACCTCCTTGCAGGGCTTCACCCGGGTCTTCTCCAGTCTTTCCAACTCCAAGGCTATGGTTTCCTTCTTCCTGCAGAAACCTTCGTAATCCTCCCGGCTTACCAATCCGGCTTTGAATCCTTTTTCCCTGAGTCTCAAGTCGGCATTGTCCTCCCTCAGAAGCAGCCTATACTCTGCTCTTGAGGTGAACATACGGTAAGGCTCTTGTGTGGATTTGGTGATCAGGTCGTCTATGAGCACCCCTATGTAAGCCTCGGAGCGGTCCAGGACCAAGGGCTCCTTTTCCTCCAAAGCCAATGCCACATTTATTCCGGCCACCAAACCCTGGGCACCCGCCTCTTCGTAGCCCGAGGTGCCGTTTATTTGGCCGGCCAGGTAGAGCCCGCGGATTTCTTTCACCTCCAAGGTGGGCCAAAGATGGGTCGGATCCACGAAGTCGTACTCTATGGCATATCCTGGTTTTACTATCTCGGCCCGCTCCAGACCTGGAATGGATCTTACCATTTTGAACTGGATGTCCAGAGGGAGGCTGGTGGATATCCCATTGGGATAGATCTCCAGGGTGTCCAATCCCTCTGGCTCGAGGAATATCTGGTGGCGCTCCTTGTCCGGGAATCTGACCACCTTGTCCTCTACAGAGGGGCAGTACCTGGCTCCGACCCCTTGAATCACCCCTTGATAAAGGGGGGAGCGATCCAGCCCCTCGCGGATTATCTCGTGGGTCTGGGGAGTGGTGTAGGTGATGTGGCAGGGCACCTGTGGGAGGGGGATCTCACTTGTGGAAAAGGAAAAGGGGATAGGCGGGTTGTCCCCCCACTGCGCTTGCAGTCCGGATGTGTCCACGGTCTTGCCGTCCAGCCTCGGGGTTGTGCCTGTCTTCAGCCTCCCCATGCGAAGGCCGAGTGCCTTAAGGAACTCCGAGAGACCCACCGATGGTAGGTCCCCCATGCGGCCGGCTGGGAAACTCTTAAGGCCTATGTGAACCAGCCCCTGGAGAAATGTGCCCGTGGTCAGGATGGCGGCTCTCGCCTCTATGGTTTCCCCCAGGGAGGTCTCCACCCCCACAACCCTATTCCCCTCCAGGAGTATTTTTTCCACCATGGCCTGCCTAATGGACAAATTGGGTTGAGCTTCCAGGACTCTACGCATGCGGTTGGCGTATCTGAACATGTCGGCCTGAGCCCTGGAAGACCAGACAGCAGGCCCCTTCTTGGTATTGAGGCGCCTGAACTGGATGCCGGTGGCATCGATGTTCCTGGCCATCTCGCCTCCCAGGGCGTCTATCTCTTTGACCAGCTGGCCCTTGGCCAACCCCCCAATGGCCGGGTTGCAGGACATCCAGGCTATGTGGTCCACATTGATGGTAAGAAGAAGGGTCCTGTGTCCCTTTCTGGCGCAGGCCAGGGCAGCCTCGCAGCCCGCATGCCCGGCCCCCACGACTATGACCTCGTAGCTATCCAAACAGACCCAGACCTCCTTTGCTCTGTCTCAATGATACCATGGGCCAGCCCTTGTTTCTCAATGGAACGAGCCACCTTGCTTGAACGATCCCACTTGGACTGATAGAATTCGGCTCCACGAGGCTACTGGTGGCAAAGCCAAATCCATGGCCTGTTTCTTGGACACAGGGAAAGGATTCCGCAGATGGGGGAGCTGGAAGGCAAGGTGGCGCTAGTGACAGGGGCTGGCAACACACAGGGCATCGGCTTTGCCATCGCCCGAGCCCTGGCACAGGAAGGAGCGGATCTGGCCCTGGCTGATCTTTGCCAGGACCTGGGTGTGCCCGGCTATTACCGTCTCCCAACATGGCAGGACCTTGAGAGGGCCGCCTCCCAGCTGGGCGCCCTGAGAGTCAGGGCCGTGCCAGTGCGGGTGGATGTCACGAATGGGGAGTCAGTGGGGGGGATGCTCAAATCCGTGCTACAGGAGCTGGGGGGGATTCACATTTTGGTGAACAACGCGGGCGGGGCACCAGGGCCAGGGCCCTTGCATCTGATGGAGGAGTCTGCCTGGAGAAGGACTCTGGAAATTAATCTGCATGGGACCTTTCTTGTCTCGCGGGCTGCAGTGGCGCAGATGCTCTCCCAAGGCAAGGGGGGTGCCATAGTGAATGTGGCCTCCAAGGCCGGGAAAGTGCCCAGGGCCTTTGCGGGGGCTTACTGTGTGGCCAAAGCCGCCGTGATAATGCTCACGAGGGTGCAGGCCCTGGAGTTGGCCCCTCACGGGATACGGGTCAACGCCGTGTGCCCTGCCCAGATAGAGACCCCTTTGGAACGCTGGAGTTGGGACCTGGAGGCCAGGGTGCTGGGCAAGGAGTTGGAACAGGTGCGCCAGGAGAAGATATCCCAGATACCTGTTGGGAGGCTAGGGTCGCCAGAGGATGTGGCCCATCTGGTGCGCTTTCTTGTCTCTGAGAGGGCCTCTTACATGACCGGCCAGGCCATAAATGTCACAGGCGGTCAGCTCATGATCCTCTAGCCATATGAAACAAAAGACATTTCTAAAGGGTTCCCCGTACCAAATGGGGGGTGTTGCCGGAGGGGAGGTCTGGTGCGGCTCCGTGGATTGAAGATAGGTTTTCTTGAAACCCAAGAGCCTGGCATTTAGACCAGCGGGCAGCCGGAGCTTGAAACGGGAAGGCTCTTTGGCCTGGAGCCTCCAGGGCTCAAGAGCAGGCAATGAATCAAAGCCTAAAAGGTAGGGAACTTCTCCTGCTGGGGGCCGCAGCTGCCACATACTGGCTGGTGGGCCATGTGTGGAGCCCCCCATCCCTTCAGACCTCTGGGGGCGAAACCGTTGCCCTTAGCCTTCAGGCACAGCGCTCCATGGGGGTCCTCTCGGCGGCCATCCTGCTTTGGATCACAGAGGTGGTCCCCTTTGCGGTCACAGCTTTGCTGGCCCTGATCCTGGCGCCCTTGCTGGGGGCAACAGAGGGCCTCTTTCTCATCCGGGGAGGCCCGCCTGCCCACGGTCTTCTCCAGGGGCTGGATCTTCTGCTGCACTGGGGTTTTGGGAACCGCATCGTACTTTTTTTCCTGGGTGTCTTTCTTCTCACGGCAGCCATCCAGAAATCCAAACTGGGCCAGCGCATGGCCCTTTTCTTTCTCCTGCGGGTGGGCACCTCCACCTCTCGGGTGCTCCTGGCTTTTCTATTGGGGGGCACTCTCATTTCCATGTGGATCACGGACATGGCGGTATCCGCCCTGCTTTTTCCCATCGGGGTGGGTCTCTTGCAGAGATCTGGGATGAAGCCAGGCCAAAGTTCTTTCGGCAAGGCCCTCATGATCTCCTGCTCCTGGGGGGCCACCTTCGGCGGGATCGGGACTCCTGCTGGCTGCGGTCCCAACCCCATAGCCATTGCCTTCCTGTCCGATCTGGCAGGGATCCGGATCGGATTTCTGGACTGGATGAAGCTGGGCGTGCCTGGGGCTTTGCTTCTGGTGCCCTTGGGTTGGATGCTTCTGCTGTGGGTCTTCCCGCCCGAAATGAGGAGTCTTCCCTTCTCCAAAGAGGAACTCCTGGCCGAAAAGAAAGCCTTGGGGCCTATGAGCGGGAGTGAGAAGAAAATCCTTGCAGTCTTCCTTGGGGTGGCTCTTCTATGGGTCTTGGAAGAGGCCCTCAAGGAAAATACAGGGATTCACCTGCCCATGGAGTGGGTTTCCATGGCAGGAGGTCTGGCCCTTTTTCTTCCAGGGCTTCGGGTGCTCTCCTGGAAGGAAGCCGAGGGGCTAGTGCCCTGGGGTGCTCTTCTGCTTGTGATTGCGAGCCTCTCCATCGGCATGCTCACCTATCACACCGGGGCTGCCCGCTGGATGGCCTGGACTCTGCTGGGTTGGATCCAGGGGTTGGGCCCTGTTTTGAAGCTGGCTCTTGTTCTGGCAGGGGTCATGCTCATGAAGCTCTTTCTTGCCAGTAATACCGTAAGCGGCGTGATCCTGATCCCTCTACTCATAGAGCTGGCACGCGACATGGGGATGGATCCCTGGCTCCTTGTGGCCCCTGCGGCCTTCAGCTCCTCCCTGGGCCTGGTGCTGGTGACCCAGACCCCCACCCACGTGATCCCATACACCTCGGGTTATTTCAGCATGAAGGACTTTGCCAGGGCGGGGGCTCTTATGAGCCTGGTGATGGTGGGGGCCCTAAGTCTCGTGATCCTGGGAATGGGGGCTTTTTGGGGGCTCTATAGGATATGAGGCGGGAGGGGTGTATGCTGGCTGCGGTTTACAGAAAAGAGGCCCCTGGGCTCAGGCTGGAGGATCTGCCAGAGCCGTTGCCTGGTCCAGGGCAGCTGAAAATAGGTGTCAGGTATGCCTCCATATGCGGTTCGGATCTGTTCCTCGTCCGCTCGGGGCAGCTGGCCGATGGCACAGTGCTGGGTCACGAGATGAGCGGTGTGGTGGAAACACTGGGAGACGGGGTGAGAGGGTTCCTGCCTGGGCAACCCGTGATAGTGAGGCCTGTGGGATGCGGGAGCTGTGCCGCATGTGCAAGCGCTCAAGAGAACCTCTGTCCCCAGAGGCTGGCCATCGGCCTGGGGGCGCTGCAAGGGGCCTTCGCACAATACCTGGTTGTGCCCCAAGAGATGGCCATCCCAGTGCCGGAGGGCCTGGATCTCAGGCTTGCTTGTCTGGCAGAGCCCCTGGCCACGGCTCTGCACGCCATCAGGCTGGCCGGGATCGATTCCAATGACCGGGTGATGGTCCTGGGGGCTGGGGGCATAGGGCTGTGCTCTGTGGCCCTGCTCAGGGCCCTTGGGGTGAGGCGGATCCTGGTATCCGAGCCTCAGGAGGGCCGTCGCAATAGGGCAATGGCCCTGGGTGCCCAGAGGGCAGTGGACCCCATCGCAGAGGACCTGGGAAAAGCTGTGGAAGAGTGGAAAGGAAAAGAGGGTGTGACCGCGGTGATGGAGTGTGCCGGCAACTCAGAGACCACGAAGCTGGCCCTCCAGATGGTGGCCCCTGGCGGGAAGGTGGCCCTGGTGGGGCTGGTCAAGGGCACAGTGGATTGGACACCTGCCTTGACCATGCTAAGGCAGATCAGAATCCAGGGCTCCTTTGCCAATACCCAGGCCGAGTGCAGGGAATGCCTGGGTATGATGGCCAGGGGGGAACTCCACGTGGAGCCCATGCTGGAGAGGGTGATCCCCTTTCAGGAGCTTCCGGCCTGCATGGACAGACTCCTGCATGCCCCTGGAGACGGAAAGCTCATCGTGGAGGTGAGCTTCGGCTAACCTGGATCATCCACCACCGCAAGGGAGCCAAAGAGATTGGGCGTCAGTCTCTGGTCGCCCAACACTGAAGGCCCAACGGTAATCGCGGAGAAGAGCTTCAAGAGGGCATAGGAGGGAGATGAGAAATGGCCGAGATGCTTGCTGGCGAGATCCTGATGGAGACCCTGGCTGAGCTCGGGGTCAGGAGGGTTTTCTCTATTCCTGATGGGACCTACAACATCTGTTTCAAGTGGGCCCAGGAGAAGGGGGAGGCCAGGGACTTGAGGTTTGTGACCCCAAGGCACGAGGCCGCAGGCGCCCACATGGCGGATGGCTGGTTCAGGGTTACAGGCCTTCCCTCTGTGGTAATGGCTGGGGCCGGCCCCGGTGCTGCCAATCTAATCTCCGGGGTGATAGCCGCCCAGGTAGAGGAGGTGCCCATGGTTGTGGTCACGGCCCAGAGGCGCAGGTCCGTGATCCAACCCCCGCGGGGGGCCATGCAGGTATTCGATCAGAGAGGAGCATACTCGGCCGTGACAAAGGCCAGCTTTCAGGCCCTGCAGCCCGAGAGGGTGCCGGAGCTGCTACGCAAAGCCTTTCTCGTGGCCAGAAGCGGCGTACCAGGCCCGGTTCACCTGGACATCCCGGAGGACGTTCTAAACTCTGTTCTTGACTGGAAAGGGGAACAGCCCGGGCAGAAGGAGGCTCCCCTGCCAGGGGGGGATCCCCAGGCCATAAGGGAGGCGGCGCGGCTCCTTTGGGAGGCCCAGACCCCCATGATCCACGCTGGTGCGGCCGTGGTCAGGTGCGGGGCTTGGGAGGAACTCAGGGAACTTGCCGAATACTTGGGGGCGCCCGTGAGCACCTCTCCGGCGGGCCGCGGGGCCATCCCAGAGGATCATCCCCTGTGTGTGCCTACCCTGTGTATAGGGGCAAGGGTGGCGTTGTCTCAATCGGACCTTTGCCTGGCCCTTGGGTGCCGCTTCGGGGAACTGGAGTTCTGGGGAAAGGCTCCCCTGTGGGGCCCTAGCGATCTGCAGAAGCTTATCCACGTCCACATATCCGCTGAGCGGATGGGAGAGAACAGGACTCCTCATATAGCAATCCTGGGGCATCTGAAGCCTGTGCTGAGGTCTCTCTTACACGAGCTGGAACGGCTAGGGCCGCCCAGGCCGGAACAGGAAAGGATGGCCGGGCTAAGGCAGGTGATCTCCACATGGAGAAGGGACCTGCAGGAGCGTTACACCCAGGAGCATGTCCCCCTCATACCGGGCAGGGTGATCCATGAGGTGCGCTCCTTTTTCCCCAGGGACGCTGTGATGGTGATGGACGGGGGAAACACCTGTCTTTGGTGCGTGCATCTCCACCCGGTGCTGGAGCCCAGGACATTTCTTTGGACCTCCGAGTTCGGCCACCTAGGCACAGGGCTTCCTTATGCCATAGGGGCAAAGCTGGCCCAGCCTCAAAAGACAGTGTACCTGGTCTCCGGGGACAGCGCCTTCGGCTTCAACCTGCAGGAGCTCGAGACAGCAAAGAGGGCAGGGGCTTCCATAATCGCCATAGTCATGGTGGATGGTGCCTGGGGGATGGAGAAGGCATCCCAGAGAAGAATCTTTGGGCACGACTCCTTTTTGAACTGCGACCACGGGCCTGTGCGATACGACAAGGTGGCAGAGGCCATGGGCTGTTTCGGAGCCTATATCAGGGAACCAAGGGAGATCAGGCCCGCCCTGGAGGCGGCCCTGGCCAGCGGTCTTCCGGCAGTCCTGCATGTGGAGGTGGATCCGGTGGCCAACATAGATCCGCCGGGCATGGACCTCTGGGTGGGGAGCCATTCGGGATAGGGGGGGTTAGGAGTGAAGAGTGAAGAGTGAAGAATTGAGAGTGAAGAATGAAGAATGAAGAGTGAAGAGTGAAGAATGAAGAATGAAGAATTGAGAATGAAGAATGAAGAATGAAGAGTGAAGAATGAAAAGTTAAGAGTGAAGAGTGAGAGGTGAGGGGTGAAGGAGGGGCCGTCGTGATCCAGGAAAGGGAAATCCCGGAGGCCAAGGGGAGGCGGGAGTATAGCCTGGAGGGCAGGAGGGCACTGTATCTCCTGGTGCTTTTGTGCCTCACGTATCTTTTTGACTATGCGGACAGGATGGTGGTGGGTTCCCTCATCCCCTTCATCAAGAACGACTGGGGACTCTCGGACCAGGAGCTGGGCAGCCTCACCAGCGTGATATACGTGACCATAGCCCTGTTCGTGCTGCCCCTGTCCCTGGTGGTGGACCGCTGGAGCCGCCGCAAGATGATTTCCCTCATGGTTTTCGTCTGGAGCATGGCCACCCTGGCCTGTGCCTTTGCCCGTAACTACAGGGAGTTGCTCTGGGCAAGGGCCATGGTGGGGCTGGGGGAGGCTGGATACGCACCAGCCGGTACAGCGGTCCTGGCAGGGGCCTACCCAGTCCAGGTGAGAGCCAGGACCATGGGGATATGGAACGCGTTCATCCCCTTGGGGGCTGCCGTGGGTTTCCTGGCAGGGGGGTACATAGGCCAAAATTGGGGCTGGAGGCATGCCTTCGGCCTGGTGGCCCTCCCTGGGCTAGCCCTGGCGGTGATGTTCTGGTTCACCAAAGACTACAGGACTGTGCCTCTGGAGGAGGAAACCGGGTCCCAGGGATCCACGGCGCTGGTGGGGCTGGGCGCCTCCATCAGGGATCTGACGAAGATCCCCACCCTCTGGTTCGTTTACCTGGCCTTTGCCATGAACACGGCCATCACCACGTGTATGATGACCTGGCTTCCCTCGTACTTTCACAGGTTCCACGGCATGAGCGAGCAGAAGGCGGGCAGCATGGCGGCAGGGCTTGCGCTTCTTGTGCTGGTGGGGGCCCCCCTTGGGGGCTTCATGGCGGATCGCTGGCGCAAGAGGAGGCTGGATGCCAGGATGGTATTCTCCGGGATCACATCGGGTGCCTCGGCCGTGCTCCTGGCCGGGGCCTTTCTCCTGGCCCACACCCCTTTGTTCGCACCGCTGCTTGTGCTCTTCGGGGTGCTCACGGTCTGCTATGTGGCCCCCTCGGCAGCCGTCACCCAGGACGTGGTGCACCCAGGACTCCGGGCTTTGTCCTACGGCCTGTGCGTCATATGCCAGCATCTCCTGGGAGGGGCATGGTCTCCCATGCTCGTGGGCAGGCTTTCCGACAGGGTGGGACTGGACAATGCCCTCATGGTCATCCCGCTTTTCGGGCTTGTGGCCTCCGGCCTGCTCCTGTTAGGATCCAGAGGCTACACGCGGGACCTAAAAAGGGTCAAGCCCGTCACTCTAGTGGAGGAATGAAGCCCTTGGGAGCCAGCGGCCCTGAAGTGGTGATCGTGGGGGGAGGCATCGTGGGGGTGGCCACTGCCATGGCCATACTGGAGAGGTACCCGGTGAGCCTTGTCCTCCTGGAGGCCGAGGATCGCCTGGCAGCTCACCAGACCGGGCACAACAGCGGGGTCATCCACTCGGGCCTTTACTACAGGCCTGGCTCTCTCAAGGCCCGCAACTGCAAAGAGGGCAGGGAGGCCATGTATGGGTTTTGTCAGGAACACGGCATAACCCACGAGAGATGCGGAAAGCTGGTTGTGGCCACCCGACAGGAGGAGATCCCGCGCCTGGAGGAATTGGAGAAGAGGGGGAGAGCCAACGGGCTTGTGGGGCTTCGCAGGTTGGGCCCCGAGGAGATCCGGGAAAAGGAGCCTCATGCAGCAGGCATCGCCGCCCTTTGGGTAGAGGAGACCGGGATAGTGGACTTCTCCGAGGTTACGGGCGTATTCGCCCGAGTTGTCCGGGAAAAGGGCGGGGAAATTAGGACTGGAGCGAGGCTTCTTAGCCTCAGGAAGGAAACTGGTGGGTTACTCCTGGAGACCACCCGGGGTGTCTTGCGCTGCAGAGGGCTTCTCAACTGCGGGGGGCTCCAGTCAGACCGCATCGCCCGCATGTGCGGGATCACCCCCAGGGTGCGCATAGTCCCCTTCAGGGGGGAATACTACGAGTTGATCCCCCAGCGAAAGGAGTTGCTCAAGGGCCTCATCTACCCGGTTCCGGACCCCAGGTTCCCCTTCCTGGGGGTGCACTTTACCAGGACTGTCCACGATATCAGGGAAGCAGGGCCCAACGCTGTCTTGGCCCTCAAGAGGGAGGGGTACAGAAAGAGCTCCTTCAACTCCAAGGACGCCGCAGAGACCCTCATGTACTTTGGCTTCTGGCGTCTGGCCCTGCGCTACTGGGAAACCGGGCTGGAAGAGATGTACAGGTCTTTTTCCAAGGCTGCCTTTGTGAGGGCTCTCCAAAGACTCATGCCCGAGATAAGATCAGAGGACCTGGTGCGGGGAGGTTCAGGGGTCAGGGCTCAGGCACTGGCCCCTGATGGAACCCTGGCGGATGATTTCCTTATCCAGGAGGCCCCGGGCATGATCCACGTGCTGAATGCCCCTTCCCCGGCCGCCACTGCCTCCATCAGCATCGGTAGGGCCATCGCCTCCAGGGCTGGCCAGGTATTGGGACTCGGCTAGGAAAGGGGCCAGGGCCGCTTAAGAGGGCTTGACCACGGCCATGTGAATGCAGCCCACAAGACGGCCCTCCACCGCCAGCGGTGAGAAGCTGATGAGGAGCCTCCTTCCGAACCTCTCTATCTCCCAGTGAAAGGGCTCCTTCCTGCCCTGCTCAAAAGCCCTTATCATCCCCCGAATCCTCTCCACGCTCTCCTGCTTTGCATGGCAGGCCGCCACATCCCGGCCTATATACTCGGGCTTGCGATCCAGGATGCGGGCCGCCTCCCGGTTGTAATATCTTAGTCTTCCCTCCAGGTCCACAAGGGTTATACCCGCGCAGATCTGCTCCAGGACTTCCCGCTCTGTCCCTTCCAGCTCCCACCTCTGTGAGACTTTCATCCTCGCCTCTCTCTCAAGAGCCGCGGCTAAAAAGGCATAACGCAGCCCCCTTGCCTGCGGCAGAAAGCCCTATGCCGATTTCTCCAGAATCCCACCCCCATTGAGGGTGCTATTCAGGGCATGAAAGCTCCTCCGTTTACATCCAGGGTGATGCCCGTCACGAAGGGGGAGTCCAGGAAGAACTCCAGGGCTCTCACCACATCCTCCACCAGCCCCAGACGCGGGACCACGACCTTTTCACGCAGTGCAGCCTTCTGCTGCTGATTCCAGGACCTGAAGATCCCTGCGTCTTCTATGTAAGCAGGGGCAATGGCATTGACGGTTATACCCTTGGGGCCCAGCTCCCCGGCCAGATACTTGGTGAAGCCCAGCAGGCCGGCCTTGGATGCGGCGTAGTGGGCCCCCACCACCCCACCTCCCCTGCCGGCTATGGAGGATATGTTGACTATGCGACCGGAGCCCATGGCCTCCATGTCTGGCACCACGCAGGAGCTCCAGTAAAAGGCCCCGGAGAGGTTTGTGCGCAGGGTCTCATCCCATTGCTCGAAACCGATATCCCCAAAGGATTTCCTGGGCATCACCCCCGCATTGTTGACCAAAACCGATACTGGTCCCAGCTCCTCTCTGACAATTCCGTAATGGGAAGAGACCACCCGAGGGTCCCCCACGTCCCCCTGCAGGAGAAGCACTCGCTGGCCTGGTGCCAGGAGAGGCTCCAGCCTCTCCCTGGCCCCCTTAGCCGAGGCCCGATCCGCGAGATAGGTCACGGCCACCGAAGCACCCCGCCGGGCAAGGGCCTGCGCCATCCCCAGTCCTATCC
>CAYPWF010000020.1:0-58274 GCA_964414345.1 uncultured Desulfarculaceae bacterium | reverse complement strand
TCAGCAGGGCCTCGCAGATGTTCCCGTACACCACCCTGTCTATGGCGGCCGCTGTGTTGGCCGTGGGATCCAGTCCAGGGGGCTCGTCGGGCAAGACCACTCTGAGGTGCCCGCCCCTCTGGGGCTCCTGGGCCAGGGCTCCCTGAGCCATAAGCCCCAACATGGCTATCACTGCGAGAAATCCTTTTCTCATGCCTCACCTCCCTTGTGTTCTCCAGGGCGTCCCCTCTTTGGCGCCCTTCTCTATCCAATCAGGCTCATATCAACACTTTTTCAGGATCTTCTGGGCAGATCCCCCAAGGCTGGGAATCCGTATGCTCCCATCGCAGCCGTTATCCCCCTCATGACAGCCCTTGCCAAGGTGTCGGCCGCAGCCCGTCCAAGCTCATTTAGGGCCGCTGCCCAAGCCCCCTCAAAGAAGCCCTCTGCTCTGGGCAGACTCTTTTCACAGGTGGCCACGCAGAAAACCGTGTCCCCGTCAAACATGGTGTGGGATGGCCTTATGGCTCTTGCCAGGCCGTCATGGGCCATCTGGGCTATCTTTTGCGCCTGGGGTTTGTTAAGGACCGCGTTGGTTGCCACAACAGCCAATGTGGTGTTCCTGCATGGGCCTGAGCGGGGCTGCCCTGGGGGCTCCACCGGGTATTGAGCCGCATCTCCCAGCTCCCCTTCCAAAGCCAGCCTAAGCTCCCAGAGAAAACCGGTTTTGGGGTCCAGCACCGAACCGTATGAGTTCACCACCACCAAAGCCCCCACCAGGAGTCCTGAATCCAATGCTTCGCTGGCCGTTCCCACCCCGGCCTTGATGCCCCCTGCCACGGCCCCGGTGCCTGCCCCAAAGCAACCCATGGGCACTGCCCCGCTTGAAGCGGATTCACAGGCCAGGTAACCCCACTGAGGGCTCACCGGGGGCCTGAAACCCTCTCCACGGCCCAGATCATAGATCACCGCTGCAGGCACTATGGGAGCTGTCTCTCCTCCCTCCAATGGGAATCCCAGCCTGCGCTCGGCCAGCCATCTGACCACCCCGTCGGCTGCAGCCAGGCCGAAAACAGATCCCCCGCAAAGGGCTACAGCCTGGACTCTCTCAACCAGGTTTTGGGGGGCCAAGAGATCCGTCTCCCTGGTGCCTGGAGCCGCTCCTCTCACATCCACGCCTCCAACGCCCCCTTGGGGACAGAGAACCACGCTCACACCCGAGGCGGCCTCGCGATGGGTGAAGTGGCCAACCAGGATTCCCGTAACGTCGGTGATGGAGTTGGTGGGACCCGCCAATACCAAACTTAATCTCCTCGGCCTCTAGACAGAATGATTATAACCCGCGGCCCGCAGGCTGACCAACCCGGGCCGAGCAAAGGCTCTCAGTGCACGCGCTTGGAGTAACCGCTCCAGTAAGGATCCCTTAGGGCTTTCTTGGTGATTTTCCCTGAGCCGGTCTTGGGAAGCTCGGAGAGGAAATCTACTGATTTAGGGCACTTGTAATGGGCCAGACGATCCTTGCAAAAGGAAATTATTTCTTCCTGGCTGGCCGACTCCCCAGGCTTCAAGACCACAGCGGCCTTGACCGCCTCCCCCCATTTCTCGTCCGGCACCCCGAAAACCGCTGCTTCCAAAATCTTGGGGTGCATGTAGAGCACGTTCTCCACCTCTGTGGAATAAACGTTTTCCCCCCCTGTGAGAATCATGTCCTTCTTTCGGTCCACTATGTTAACGTATCCTTCCTGATCCACCACGGCCAGATCCCCTGTTTTTAACCATCCATTATGAAAAGCCTTCTGGGTTTCTTGGGGGAGGTTCCAGTAACCCGGGGTGACCGTCTGGCCCCTCACCCAGATCTCACCCACAGTGGAGTCATCAGCCGCAACAGGCTCTCCGTTTTCATCCACCACCCGAAGTTCCACTGCCAGAAATGGTCTTCCGGTTCGGGCCTTGATTCGAAGTTGCTGCTCAGGAGGCAGCTCCCGCAGGTGCTCCTTCAAAATGCTTAGGGTAAGATATGGGCTGGTCTCTGTCATACCGTAGGTTTGGATATAGTCGCAGCCGAAGACCTCCACTATGCTTCTTACCACCTCGGGAGCTATAGGGGCCCCACCGCTCAAGATAGCCCTGAGACTGGAGTAGTCGTATTGACGCGCTCCCGGGTGTTTGACCATGAGGTTCAGCATGGTGGGGATAAGGTTGCTTATGGTGACCCGCTCAGCCTGGATGGTTGAAAGCACCTTCTCCGGTTCGAACTGCGGCACCATGACGTGACGGCCCCCGACCCATGTGATGGCAAAGGTGGCCCAGGCGTCAGCCAGGTGGAACATGGCCGCCACATGGGCCCACACATCCCCATCAGTGAGGTTCAGCTCGGCAATGGTTCCCAGAGCGTGCACGCAAACATTTTGGTGTGTGAGCATGACACCTTTGGGCTTTCCAGTGGTGCCACTTGTGTAGTAAAGGTGGGCTACCTGGTCCGGCAGCACCGGCTCTGGCAGGAAGTCTTTGCCAAGCCCCAGCCTCAGAGCTTCCTCGTATTCCATTTGCTGGACATCCAGAGAAAGCTGGGCTCCCCCTCCCATCCACAGAACCCCCTCCAGGGGGTTTTCCTCCAGAAGCGTGGCCTCCACAAGGGAGCAAAACCTGCCATTGGCCAGAAGCCATCTGGCTTGGGAATCCCTCAATATGTAAGCCAGTTCCGCGGGGGAGAGGCGAAAATTCAGCGGATTCAGGATGGCGCCTGTGCCGGCTGCGGCGTAATAGGCCTCCAAAAACCTATGACTGTTCAACTCCAGTATGGCTATGCGGTCCCCGGGCCTTATCCCTCTGGCTTGAAGGAACCCAGCCAGGGCTTTGACCCTTTCTCCCACTTGGGCATAGCTTAGGCGGAGTTTTCCGTCCACGACCCCCACCTTGTTGGGATAAAGGGCCATGGCCTTGGCAAGGGTCAGCCAGATGTTCATTCTACGGCCTCCGACGTTTCTTTCTCCCAAGCCCCCTAAAGAGAGATGCGAAAACCAGGGTTCTTACCGCTTGGGAGCATGGATTTTACCGGAGGCCCGGCCTTTACTCAAGCAGGATCATTCCTCCCAGGGAAGGCCCGACTTGCCGAAATGCCCGTAGTTGGTGGTACATCGGTATATGGGGCGCAGCAGGTCCAACCGCTCTATTATGGCTGCGGGTCTGAAGTCAAACTGGCGCACGAACTCGGCTGCGGCACGGGCATCCCCGGTTCCAAAGGTCTCCACCTTTACCGAGGCCGGCTTGGCCACCCCAATCATGTAAGCCACTTGAATCTCAGCCCTCCTGGCGATTCCCTCCTTGACCAGCTGCCTGGCCACAAAACGGCAGAAATAGGCCCCGCTTCTGTCCACCTTGGACGGATCCTTCCCGCTGAAGGCCCCGCCGCCATGGCGGGCAGCCCCGCCGTAAGTGTCCACTATTATCTTGCGGCCCGTGACCCCGCAGTCCGCCGAGGGGCCACCCTGCACAAAACTCCCTGTGGGATTCACCCGGATTTCCGTCTCTGGCCTAAACCACTTCCCCAGTGCTCTTGGAGCCAGATGTTGCTTGACATAGGCCAGGATGGTCTCCCTGTCCACCTCTGCGGAGTGCTGGGTGGATACCAGAATCCGTTCCACTCCTATGGGGGTGCCGTTCTCATATTGCACGGTGACCTGGGTTTTTCCGTCGGGTCTTAGCCAGGGGAATTTGCCTTCTCTTCTATCCTGAGCCAGCCCTTTGGCCAAGCCATGGGCCAGCACTATGGGAAGAGGCATCAGCTCGGGGGTCTCATCCGTGGCATACCCGAACATTATACCCTGGTCGCCTGCCCCCTGTTCTTTGTCTGGGTTGGTCCCTGCGTCCACACCTTGGGCGATCTCCTGGGCCTGGCGGCTTATGAGCTTGATGATGCTGACCCTCTGGCTATGAAAAGGCTGATCCTCATATGTGTAGCCTATCTCCCGGATGGCCTCCCTGGCCACTGCCTCATGGTCCACAGAAGCTCCCGAGGTGATCTCCCCGGCCAGGATCACATGATCCTCCTTGCAAAGCACTTCGCAGGCCACTCTGGCTCGCGGGTCTTGGGAAAGGTGCGCATCCAAAATTGAATCAGCTATGTAGTCGCAAACCTTGTCCGGATGACCCTCGCAAACCGATTCGCTGGTAAAGAGGGTTTTCTCAGCCCCCCAAGCAACTCCCCCAGCGTACTTAGCCTTTTTCCCCATCTCTTCTCTCCCTTTGGAAGAATTTAACCCCTTTGCCCAAAAAAGGCTTAGGGCGTGCCGACTCGCCGGGAATCACCTGGAGGTTAATGCGAGGGATCGAGAAGCTGGAGGGGTGTTTGGCAGCCTGGTGGATCTGGGTTTGGGAAACATGAAACCCTCCGGATGGAGGGCGTCAAGCCCTTTTTTGCTCATCCAGAGCCGCATCGTCCCCACGCCCACGGCGGGGCTGGCATTGGCACCTTGGCGGCTTTCACCAGGTTGCCGGGCGGTCACAGGGCCAAGACCCTCACGCCACTCTCGATGCTCCTAGCATCTCCCTATAGGTTCTTCCCACCTCCTATCCGGCATTTCCATCTATTATGAACTTATTGGAGCTCACGTCAAGCTCTTTTTTAAGAAATTTTTTTCTTGACAAATACAAATGAGAAAGATTAGAATTTTGTGAAATTAAATTTCATAATGCGAGATGAAGATGGAGCCCAGGTTCTGGAATCCTTACCTGGAGACTCTTCCCAGGGAAGGGCTTGAGCAGATAGAGCTTCGCTATTTCAGGGCTCTTCTTTCTCACGCAAAAAAGAATTCCCCCCTGTACAGGGAAAAGCTAAAAGGCATAGAGCCCCAGGATATCCTCCAGTTGGAAGACCTCCGCAAGATCCCCCTCACGGAAAAAGAAGAGCTGAGGGCATTCCAGGAGGCCGAGCCGCCTCCTTACGGCGGCATCTTGGGAGTGGATATCCAGGAGGTGACAACCTTCCGCCAGACAAGCGGAACTACCGGAAAACCAGTGTACGTGCCTGAGACCTATGAAAGCTGGCAGTGGAGGGTTGAGGCCTGGTGTCACATCCTTTACATGGCCGGGTTCAGGCCTAGACACAGGGTTTTTTTGCCTTTCGGATACAACGTTTATGTGGCCTTTTGGGAGGCCCATTACGCAGCAGAGAAGCTGGGCTGCGAAGTGGTGCCTGGAGGCGCCTTGGACACCAGGGCCAGGATCCACAAGATACTGGAATTGAAAGCCACAGCCATGATGTGCACCCCTACTTACGGGCTTCACATGGCAGAGGAGGCCGAGGCCATGGGGTTGGATCCTGCCCGGCTGGGACTGGAGCGCATCTTGTGCGCCGGGGAGCCCATGCCTGAGGCCACCAGGCTGAGGCTGGAGAAGCTTTTCCAGTGCCATGTGTTCGACCACATCGGGGGGACTGAGCCGTGCGGCTGGGCCGGAATGTGTGAAAAAAAGCATGGGCTTCACATCATAGAGCCTTTTTTCCTGGTAGAGGTCTTGGATCCAGAGGACCTCTCGCAAGAGGTGAGAGAGGGGCACAGGGGGGTGGCTGTGGTCACACCTTTGGGAAGAAGGTCTTTCCCGGTCATCCGCTTTAAGACCAATGACCTTGTGGTCCAGGGCCCTGCCTCTTGCGGCTGCGGCCGCACCTCGCGCCGCATCCTGGAGGTCCTGGGACGCTGTGATGACCTGCGAAAGGTGCGTGGGGTGCTCTTCTCCCCCAAGACTGTGGAGGAGCTGCTAAGGGGGGAGTTTCCACAGATAGGTGAGTACGAGATCCTGGTGAGCCGAAGGGGGAGCATGGATGAGATCGCCCTGAGGGCAGAGCCCCTGGAGGAGCTAACCCAGGAAGGGGTCTCCCGACTGGCCCGAAGCTTGTCCCAGAGGCTCAAGATCGCCACCAACCTGACCTTTCAAGTGGATCTGGTCCCTGGCAAAACTCTTCCACGGTATACCCTCAAGGCAAGACGTTTCAGGGACACCAGGGAGGAAGCCCGATGATCCCGCGTGTGAGGCAGGAAATAGAGCTCATCAAGCAAAGCGCAGAGTCCCTGTTACAGATGTCGGAGGACTGGCCCTCTTTGAGGAGAAACGCGCAGATCATAATGATCTTCGCCAGGCTCCTGGATTTCATCACCCCGCCTCTGGAGGTGGAACATGGCAGAGATACAGAAGATCCGCACAGCTTGCCGTAGTTGCCATGGGGGCTGCGGCGTCATTGCCCATGTGCAGGACGGAAGACTTCTCAAGGTGGAGCCGGATCCAGACTCCCCCATAAGCGAGGGGACCCTTTGCTCTAAAGCCTTGGCCATCAAGCAGCTGGTGTACCACCCAAAGAGGATCACATCCCCTCTCAAGAAGGTGGATGGGAAATGGGTGAAGGTAAGCTGGGATGAGGCTCTCGAGACCGTGGTTGGGAAGTTCAGGGAGATCATAGAGCAAAGCGGACCCGAGGCCATTTGCATCGGCCAGGGAACAGGGAGGGATTACGAGAGCTTCCTTTACCGCTTCGCCAACCTGCTGGGCACTCCCAATGTGATAACCGCAGGCCACATGTGCTATGTCTCCAGGATCGGGGCCTCATTGGTCACCTGTGGGAATCTGCCTGTTTGCGACTACGATGGAAAGCCTGCTCTGGTGATGGTATGGGCAAACAACGCCCCTTGGACCAATCCGGACGAGTACAAGGGCACCAAGCTCATCAAGGCTCTCCAACAAGGTGCAAAACTCATCACGGTGGACCCCAGACGGGTGTATCTGGCCCAAAGGGCGGATCTTCATTTGCAGCTTAGGCCGGGCACAGATGCTGCCTTGGCTTTGGGCATGCTCCACGTGATCGTTCAGGAGGGGCTTTACGACGCCCGGTTCGTCAACAACTACGTGCACGGCTGGGAGGCCTTCCGGGAAAGGGTCCTCCAGTGGCCCCTCGAGAAAGTGGAGGCCCTGACCTGGGTGCCCAAAGAGAAGATCGCGGCAGCGGCTAGGATGTATGCCCAGACCAAGCCGGCCTGCATCCAGTGGGGGGTCCCCATAGAGCAGACCCTCAATTGCACGGATGCCAACAGGCTTCTCATAGGCCTCATGGCCCTAAGCGGAAACCTGGATGTGCAAGGAGGAAATGTCTTTTTCGTGCCCCCCCGGGTGCGCACCGTTAGCGATGTGGCCCTTCACAAGGCCCTTCCCAAGGAGCAGCGGGAAAAGATGCTGGGGGCCAGGCAGAACAAACTGGCCGCAAGGGTGGCTTTGGTGAGTCCAAAGCATGTTTGGGACGCCATAATCAAAGGGGAGCCTTACAAGATCCGTGGCATGCTGCTTTGCGGGACCAATCCGGTGATCACCAGGGCCAATTCCAGGGAGGTTTACAAGGCCCTCTCCCAGGTGGAGTTCCTTGCCACCATTGATTTCTTTCTAATCCCCACGGCCGAGCTGGGCCAGGTTTTTCTGCCCGGGGCCACCTGGATAGAGCAGGACTATGTTGGGGATTTCTGGAAGCGCCACGGGTACGTTGTGGCCAGAAACAAGTGCGTCAGCGTGGGGGAGTGCAAACAGGACCATGAGATCTTCATGCTGCTTGGCAAGAGGATGGGGCAGACTCAATGGTGGGACAACATGGAGGAAGCCCTGGACTACATGCTGGAGCCCTCGGGGCTCAGGTGGAGGGAGTTCAGGGAGATGGGTTACCTCAAAGGCGAGATGGAGTACCGCAAATACCTGACCAGGGGCTTTTCCACCCCCACGGGCAAGGTGGAGCTATACTGCACAACCTTCGAGAAATGGGGCTACGATCCCCTTCCCACTTACAGGGAGATCCCAGAGAGCCCTTACTCAACCCCGGAGCTCATGGAGAAATACCCCTATATCCTCACCACAGGCCAGCGCATTGCTGTGTTCTTCCACTCGGCCAACAGGCAGATCCCCTGGCTCAGG
Organism: uncultured Desulfarculaceae bacterium; assembly: GCA_964414345.1. Taxonomy (GTDB): domain Bacteria; phylum Desulfobacterota; class Desulfocorpusculales; order Desulfocorpusculum; family Desulfocorpusculum; genus Desulfocorpusculum. The sequence continues at coordinate 50,351 of CAYPWF010000020.1, read as the reverse complement.
GAGATTCGCCCCGAACCCATCTGCGAGATCCACCCACAGACAGCCGCCCGCCACGGGATCCAAAACGGGGACTGGGTTTGGATCTCCAGCCCCAGGGGAAAGATCAAGCAAAGGGCCAAGCTCACAGATATCTTGGATCCCAAGGTAGTGGCTGCCGAACACGGCTGGTGGTACCCGGAGATGGAAGAGCCGGGCCACGGCTTTGATGTCTCCAACGTGAACATCCTCACGGACAACGATCCTGTCCATTACGACAAGCCCATGGGAGCCACCAATCTGAGGGTTCTTGTTTGCAACATCCAGAAATGCTCTGAAGGAGAATGAGCCATGGATTTCGGCCTACTTATCCACAAAAAGGATTGTGTGGGGTGTCACGCCTGCGAGGTGGCCTGCAAGCAACAGCATGATCTGCCTCCTGGAGCTGACCTAATAAGGATTCTGGAGAGAATCCCAAGCTTCGAGCCCGTGTACTGCAGGCATTGCGCAAGGCCGCCCTGTCTGGAGGCCTGCCCGAGCGAAGCCATATCCCGTGAAAAAGGAGCGGTTCTTCTAGAGGCCCAAAAGTGCATAGGCTGCAAAGCCTGCATTGAGGCCTGTCCTTTCAATGCCATAGGTTTCGACTTGGAGAGAGAAGTGGCTGTAAAGTGTGATATGTGCCTCAAAGAAAGAGTGCTTCAGGGAGAAAAACCCGCCTGTGCGACGGTTTGTCCCTCCCGCTGCATAGAGTTCAGTGGGCTTCAGGAGATGTTCGCAAGACCATGGGTCTGAAAGGATGAGAAGGATCAGCTCGCAAGGAAAAGTGCATTCTGGGGGTACACGGACTCCCTCGGTAAAGGTCCTTGAGAAGACCCTTCGAATCTTGGATCTTTACGCTCCGGGGCGGGAGAGGTTCAGTTTGGAGGAAGTAGCCAAAGTAACCGGGTATCCCAAGCCAACTGTTTTTCGCATTTTAAAGACCCTGGAGAGAGGAGGGTTGCTCTCCTTTGATACGGCAAGCGGCTCGTACAGGCTGGGGCTCAAGCTCCTGGAGTTGGGGGGCATGGTTTACGAGTCCCTCTCCATCAGGAAGGCTGCTGCTTCAGAGTTGGACAGGCTTTCCCAGGAGCTCAAGGCCACCTTGCTTTTGGGCATCATCCGAGATGACCACCTCCTTTACATAGACAAGAGGGAGTCCCACAGCCTGGTTAGAGTCTCTTCATACATGGGGCTGAAAAGACCTCCCCACTACGGGATGCTGGGAATGGTGCTTTTGGCCTTCATGCAAGAAAGCGAAAGAGAACGGCTTCTCAAAGCCTATCCCCCCCAAAAATACACACCCGCCACGGTAACGGACATCAAGGAGTTGCTGAAAAGGTTGGAGCAAGCCCGGCAGTTGGGCTACTACCTGGAAAGCGGAGAGGTCATAGAGGGGGTGGCGGGTATAGGGGTGCCTCTTAGGGATTTCTCAGGAAGAGTGGCTGCAGCTTTGGGAGCGGCTTTCTTGGAGTTTCAACTCAGAGATGGAGGCCGGGAAAAGGCTGTGCAGGAACTTCTCCGGGCCGCCAGAGAGATATCCAAGGGGATGGGTTACGTCTCTCCCCAGTGAGGGGTGTGCAGGAGCTCCAGGAGGGTTTGAGAGGATTCACGCTGCTTGAGCAGGCCTTGTGGCCAGCCAGCCTCTTGCAAACCCTAACGGTCTTGACAGGGCCCTGATCCTGATATAGCTAGTAAAGCGTTTCCCCGGATTCCTATCTACATTTATGAAAGGGACAGAGCGGTGTTCTTTTTTTCCCAACTGCAAGCTGTTTATGGGAGCAGAAAGGGGGTGATAGTCGGATTCAGCTTGGTTAGGCCTAGGAATCCTTGCATTCCAACAGAGAAGTCTTGATTCCTGCCAAGGAGGCGAGCCATGAACAGGAAGGTGATCCTTGGGGTTGTGTGTGCGATGCTCTCATGGGCTTGGCTTGAGACCCCGGTGATCTGGGCCCAGGCCAAACCCATAGAACTCACCTACTCCATATTCTTTCCCGCTCCTCACAAAAACACGGTTTTGGCCACACAGTGGGCCGAAGAGATCAACAAGAGAACCAACGGAAGGGTCAAGATAACCATGTTCCCGGGAGGCACCCTGACCCCGGCCGACAAGTGCTATGACGGGGTGGTAAAGGGGCTTTCTGATATTGGCATGTCGGTCGTCTCATACACCAGGGGACGATTTCCACTCACCGAGGTCATAGACTTGCCCCTGGGTTACAAGAACGGCTTGGCAGCCACAAAACTGGTAAACGCTTATTACAAGAAGTTCAAGCCCAAGGAGTTCGAGGACACCAAGGTGATGTACCTGCATGCCCATGGCCCTGGAATCCTCCACACCAAAAAACCCGTGCAAAAGCTTGAAGACCTCAAAGGCATGAAGATCCGTTCCACAGGGACAGTAGCCAAGATCGTGGCCGCCCTAGGAGCAACGCCCGTGGCCATGCCCATGCCTGAGACCTACGATGCTTTGCAAAAGGGGATTGCCGAAGGGGTCATGTGTCCTGTGGAAGCCCTGGAGGGCTGGAAACTTGGGGAAGTGATAAAGTCCACTACCCTAAACTACGGCTCCGCGTACACCATTGCCTTCTTCGTAGTCATGAACAAGGAAAGGTGGAATTCCCTTCCACCCGACATCCAGAAGATCATCGAGCAGGTCAACGAGGAGTGGATAGAGAAGACAGGCAAGAGTTGGGACGAGATAGACACATCAGGCATGCAGTTCACCAAGAAGCTGGGGAACCAGGTGATCCAGCTCTCCAAGGAAGAGGATGAGAGGTGGGTCAAGGCCGTAAAACCTGTCTTTGACGACTACGTCAAGGCCATGAAGGAAAAAGGGCTTCCGGGCGAGGAGGCTTTAAAGTTCTGTCGGGAGGAGCTAAAGAAGCTCCAGTGAACCAGGCCTGGGGCCTCTTTACGGCCCGAGCCGCAAGGAGGCCCCCCTTGTAAAGGAAATTGCCGAGGATTTTGGAAATGGAGAAGGATCATGGGAGGATTTGCCAAGACGGTTAAGAATCTGAGCCGCTTCACCAATCTTTTGGCCGGGGTGAGCCTAAGTTTCATCATGTTTTTAACGGTCTTGGACGTGATCCTTCGTTTCTTCAGGAAACCCATAGTGGGCACGTATGAACTGGTTGGGTTTGCAGGGGCCGTGGTCATAGGCTTTGCCGTACCCCTGACTTCCTGGGACCGTGCGCAAATCTATGTGGACTTCTTTCTGGAAAAGCTCCCCAGGACCGGTCGCAGCCTCATGCACCTTTTTACAAGGGGCCTCTCCATAGCCCTTTTCGCAGCCCTGGGTTGGAACCTCATACGCATCGCCATGGATTATCAACGCACCGGGGAGGTTTCCTCCACTTTGCAACTTCCCTTCTACCCTGTGGCCTACGGCCTGGGGGTGGTCTGTTTCCTGCAGTGTCTGGTCTTGGTTTGTCACGTGCTCAATGTGCTCGGGGGAAAATATGAGTGATGTGACCATAGGTGTGCTGGGCCTTGCAATTGTCCTCTTCCTCTTTCTAACGGGCATCGAGCTGGGCTTTGCCATGGCTTTGGTGGGGGTTGTGGGGTTTGCCTGCATAAGGTCCACCAGTGCGGCCCTCAATCTCTTGGCCAAGGATGTGTTCGATGTTTTCTCATCATATGGTTTCACCGTGATCCCTCTTTTCGTGCTCATGGGACAAATAGCCTTCAACGCAGGCATAGCCAAGCGTCTGTACGATGCTGCGTACAGGTTTGTGGGGCACATACCAGGTGGGCTTGCCATGGCCACTGTAGTTGGAGCCACTGTGTTCAAAGCCATCTGCGGTTCTTCCCCTGCCACTGCAGCCACATTTGCCAGCGTGGCCGTTCCTGAAATGGACAGGTACAATTACGACCGGAAGCTTTCCACGGGCATAGTGGCCACAGTGGGCACCTTGGGGATTCTGATCCCGCCGAGCGTGACCTTGATCGTCTTCGGAATCATCACGGAGCAATCCATAGGAAAGCTCTTTTTGGCTGGGATCTTGCCGGGGCTGATCGTGGCCTTTTTCTTTTTGGTCATAATCTTCGGATGGTGTCGTATTAATCCCAGACTGGGCCCCCCCGGCGAACGTTCCACTTGGAGACAAAGGGCCGCGGCAATTCCAGAGGTGGCCTGGATCGTGGGCATTTTCCTCTTGGTAATTGGCGGTTTGATGAAGGGCTTTTTCACTCCTACTGAGGCAGGCAGCGTAGGCTCCTTCGCGGTTCTAATTTACTCCTTGATACGAAGGGACATGGGCTTCAAAGGATTTCTGAAATCAGTGACCGAGTCTTTGAGGACAGCCTGCATGGTGCTGGTCTTGATAGCCGGCTCCACCATCCTGGGGCATTTCCTGGCTGTGACCCGCATCCCCATGCATGCCGCCGACTGGATAGTGGCTCTCCCCCTTCATCCCAATGTGATAATGGTGTTAATCGGCTTGATCTACCTTCTGGGGGGGTCCTTCATAGATGATCTGGCCTTCATGGTCTTGGCCACACCCATCTTTTACCCGGTCATAGTGAAGCTGGGCTATGATCCCATATGGTTCGGGATGATCATAGCCATAACGGTCATGATAGGGGTGGTAATCCCGCCTGTGGCCATAAACGTGTTTGTGGTAAAGGCCATAACAAAAGCGCCTTTTGGTGTGATTTACAGCGGGGTGCTGCCTTTTCTCCTAAGCCTGCTGGTCTGCGCCGCTCTGCTGTTTGCCTTTCCCCAGATCGCCCTTTTCCTCCCCGCTGCTTTCATGGGCTAACCCGCATCATTCAAGATGAGCGGGTACTGCGGGCTGTCTCAATGATGTGCTGGGACAAAACCTTCAATGCCAAAAAACACCCTGATCCCCGGGTTCAGATTTGGCCCTGGTCGGAGTCAGAATACGCCAACCCAAACCGGGTCTTTCTTGGGGGCTAGGCCCCCAAACTCAAAGGCTTGGGAGAATAATCCGGTCTAAGAAGGGAGCGAAGCACGCCGAGGTTTCTTTTGTCCTGCCTTAGATCCTTTCCTTTGGGGGTCTCGATTATCATGGGGTGATTTTGAAATCTGGGATCCCCAAGGAGGTTCTTGAACCCCTTTAGGCCTATGTGCCCCCTGCCTATGTGGGTGTGTCTGTCGACCCTTGAGCCAAGCTGCGTCTTGGAATCGTTTAGGTGGAACCAGGCTATGCGCTCAAGCCCGACTTCTTTTTGGAAAGCTCCCATTGTAAGAGCATAGCCGCCCTCCTCCCTGAGATCCCATCCCGAGGCAAACACGTGACAGGTGTCAAAGCAAACTCCCAGTCTGGATCCGTATCTGGATCGATCCAGGATCCAACCTATTTCATGAAAACCGGCCCCAAGGGAAGTGCCCTGCCCGGAAGTGGTCTCAATAAGCACCCGCACCCCCTCGGTGGCCGATTCCTCCAGGGCTGCATCCAACCCCTCCACAAAACGTCTCAAGCCGGCCTGCACCCCGGCTCCCACGTGGGCTCCTGGATGGGCCACCAGAAATGGAATCCCAAGGGCCTCTGCCATCATGAGTTCCGAAGCAAAGCTCTTAAGCGACCTTTTCCAAAGGGAAGGCTCAGGGGAGGCTAGATTGATCAGGTAGCTGTCGTGGGCCGCCATTGGTATTCGGCCGGCCCGCTCCCATGCCTTGCCAAACTCCCTCACACTCTCTTCTGTGAGGACCGGCAGGGCCCACCTCCTTTGGTTGAAAAGGAAGATCTGCAGAGCCTCCCCCTTGAGCTTTTCCAGGCGTTGGAAAGCCTTGGGAAGCCCTCCGGAAATAGACATATGTGCTCCTAAAAGGGGCAACTTCTGGGTCAGGGTGTACGGCTTAGGGCCCTGCGCAACAAATGTCTCACTTCACGGCCGAGGCCTTGTGAAGAGAGTCTATTACGGTTTTCAAGAGCAAGAACAAATAGCCGAACTCCTGCTCTGAAAGCTCTATGGGATCCTCCTCGTTTTGAGAGGCCTCCAACAAGGCCTCCACCACATATCTCAAAACATAGGGCTGGTCCCAAAGGCCCGGGTCCATCAACCTCTCCAGTAAGGGATCATTTATCCCAGCCAGTTTTTCCAAGAAATCCTGATTGGCCTCAAAGCTCTCCAGAATCTCCTCGGCCATCACCTCCTGGATCCCTTCCCCGTAAGCCTTCTCAAACATTCGCACCACCACGAAGAAGAGGTAAAAAGCCAGCTCCGAAGCTCCCTGGCTCAACTCTTCTGTGAGTTCCATCAGGAATTGCATTAGTTCCGGCTGTCTTTTCCAGACCCCCTGGACCTGGTTCTGAGCCTCCTCAGGAGGGAGTTGGACCACCTCCAGCCAGGTCTCTTCCACCATGGACTCTGATATGGACTCCATGAGCTTCTCCTTTCTGATGCCTGGGATTCCGCCCTTTTATGGGACACCTGTTGGCAAGTCCCTTACTTTTTAAAGTCTGCCAGCTCCACTTTCCTCCAGGCCCCCAACTCCTCCATGGCCTGTGCAGGGGGAAGCCCGCTTAAAGACATCCACCGGGCCCGGTAAAATCCTGTTACTGCAAGCTCGGTGCTCAGGGCCCCCTCCACCGGAGGCCCTTGCAAGCCCAGGGCCTCCCAAGGGAGGGAAAGCTCCACCACTATCCTGGGTTGGTCTGATCCAAAATATCTGGCAAGAGCACCCGGCACCGGGCTGCACTCAGGCAGCTCATCCCATCTGCACAACCGCAGGTTCATCTTGTAGGTGTCTTTCCCTACATCCTCCTCCCTGGAAGGCGGCACAAGGAAAATCCTAAACCTGCGCACCGAAGAGCCCACCTTAAGACCCCAGTCCACCCTGAAAGCCTCCCCAAGGGGAAACTCACCTTTGAAAGCCAAGAGCTCGGGGTCTTGGTAATCCATAGCTATCATGGCCAGGTGCAAGGCCCCATGGTCCCAGGCCATGTAAAACTCCCCGAAAGGGATCTCCCCGGGCGGGCTCTTTAGCCTGGGAAGAAGACTCTGAGGCTTGGGCCAATCCCCCAGGTGTTTATCCAAGCAATCTATGCGGGCCTTGGGAATCCTTATGGGCCCCGATGGGTACCTGCTACGGGTAAAACCCGATCGGGCATGAATCTCTCTTAAGGTTGGGTTAACCTTCCTAAACTCCTCCACCAGTTCCTCGTACGGCCTGTCATCCACATCCACCAGGCCGAAGTTGTAATCCTCCCCGTCCAGACGGCCTCCTTTGGGATGGTCCCAGTACTGGAACCAGTGAATGCCTACCACTTGAGGCTGCTTAGCAAAAGCCTTGGCAGCTTCTCTGGCCCCGGCTGCCCTCTCTTTTTGAGTCCCTACGGTCATCAAGTGACCCAGGTTGCGATTCCCGGTTCGGTTCTCCTTGGAGGCGAAGAACCACTCAGATATCAGGACCGGGCGGGATGGGGCCAGTTCCATTAGCCCCTCAAAAAAGTAAGAAGCAAGCCAACCTTCTGGGCTGTCCACATTGTAATTTGTTGAAATTACATCTACATAAGGAGCCATGGCCCGCACCGCAAAGGGATCGTAGTAGATGGGCAACCTGTCTCCCAGGACTAAAGCCTCTGGATCCGCCTCTTTTAGAGCCTCCCATACCAGTCGATAGTAGTGGGAGGAGATTATCCCGGTCCAGCGCCTGACCACCTGAATCCCCTCCCCCCCAGGCCTTAGAAGCACGTCCGTGCCTGCGGTCTTTCCCAATTCCTCAAAAGAGCGCACCCCAACAGGGACCTGGAAGTCCTTGAGAAAGCGGCTCCAGTCCCCTTGGTAGTGTTCCTTGAGAAGTTCCACCAGCCTCCTTTTGGTGTGATTGGATGGGGGCTTCTGAATGTAATACACAAATAAAGGCCCGTTCCACCAGCCCACCTCGTTGTCCGAGAAATATCCTATGCGAAAAGGACTTCCTCTGTAGGGTGCCGTAAGCTCTTTGGCCATTTGTTTCATGCGATCTGCTGTGGAGGGCTCAAAGGGGTCGAACCAATGGAATCTGGAGAGTCTTCCCAGGTCCAACTCCGGTGTGGAAAGAAGCCTCAGCTCCTCGGGGTGCAAAGACCACCCCCCGGCTGAGTTGAAGCCCCAATCCCTGAGCCTCACTCTGGTTGCCAGAAGCCACATCTCGAAACTCGGATAAGAAGAGGCCCAGCTGTACCAGGTCCTACCCCTGAAGTGACGATCCTCGGAGCCGCCTGTGACCACGTTGACCCCCACGGAGAAAAACCGCTTCCCCTGGGGTGTCACAAACCACCATACACCTTGCTCCTTCGAAGTGCCCCACCTGGAGGCTGGGGCTCCCACCTGATCCGGCCCGCCGGCAGCATGCAGGATTCCTATCGGCAGCGCCCAGAGGATAGTAATCAAACATACCAGGAGCATCCCCCTGGGTTTGACTCTGAGCCCGGCCCCAGGGGGCCAGGGAAAAAACCTAAGCAACTCAACCCTCCCACGGCCCACCAGACGAAGGATGAACCTCTCAGCGCAATGTAGCCGTTTCCCTACAAAACCCTGCTCAGCGCCTTCGCTCTTGGGCGGCCTGGGCGCCTAAGACTTTTCGGAAGTGGTACCCGTAAATGGTGGCTGCTACAGCCTCAGGGAAGGCCTTTCTGTACCTGAGAAAAGCCTTGGTGATAAGTCTCCAGTAGTAACGCCTTTCTTTCTCCAGAAGGCCCAACACCAGGAGGGATCTCAAGAAAGCCTTGAGGTCGCGCAGACGGATTCTTCTTCCCTTGGAGGAGGGCTTGTACTCCTTGAGAAAGGTGAGAACCCTGTCGTAGTAGTTCCGCGGGGAATAGATGGTGTCTATGATCTTGCGGTAGCCTTCCAAAAGGGCCTTGGTGTCCATTTTGGGTATGAAGTTGAGCTTTCCGTCCGTATGGTTCCCGGAGGGGCTCATGAGGAGTCTGCCCTGCTCCTTGAGCTTTTGATAGAGCTTGGTGCCGGGGACCGCCTGCAGCACCCCCACCATGGCCGTGACCACCCCGATCCTGTGGATGAACTGGATCTGCTGCTCGAAGATGTTGGGGGGGTCGCTGTCGAATCCTACTATGAACCCCCCCAAGACCTCTATCCCGGCCCGTTGAATCTTCTTGACCGAAGCCACTAGATCCCTCTGGGTGTTTTGCAGCTTGTTGCACTCGTTTAGGCTTCCCTCGTTGGGAGTCTCCAGGCCCAAGAAGACTTGGGAGAAGTTGGCCTGGGCCATCATGCTGAGCAGCTCATCGTCATCGGCCAAGTTCAAGGAGGCTTCTGTGATGAAATTGAAGGGGTACCTTCTCTTTCGGTTCCAATCTATGACCTTGGGAAGTAGCTGCTTGACCTTGTTCTTATGGCCGATGAAGTTATCATCCACTATAAAGACCGCTCCACGCCAGCCCCTTTTGTACAGGACGTCCAGCTCTCTCAGCATCTGCTCGTCGCCCTTGGTGCGCGGAACCCTCCCGTTCATGATTATTATGTCGCAGAAGTCACAATTAAAAGGGCAGCCCCTTGAATACTGGACCGGCATGGTGGCGTAGTTTTTGAAAGTTATCAAATCCCATGAAGGTAGGGGGGTGCGGCTGAGATCCGGTCTCTCATCCGAACTGTACACTCTCTTGAGCTTCCCGGCCTCCAGGTCCTTCAGAAACATGGGGAAAGTCACCTCGGCTTCCCCCAACACAAGATGATCCACATCCGAGAACTCTCCCTCGTGGGAGACCATGAAAAGAGGCCCCCCGGCCACCACGGGTAGGCCTTTTGAATGGCAGAAATCCACCACCTCCCGCACGCTTTCCTGCTGAACCAGCATTGCACTTAGGAAGACATAATCCACCCCCTCCAGATCCTCTTCCTGGAGCTTCCTCACGTTCAGGTCCACCAGTTTCTTTTCCCAGGCTTCCGGCATGAGAGAAGCCACTGTGAGCAGGCCCAGGGGAGGAAAGGCGGCCTTGCGGGAGATGAATTTCAGGGCATAGCGGAAGCTCCAGAAGGTGTCGGGGTATTTGGGGTAAACTAAGAGAACTCTCATGTCGGCTTTCTCCTGCCTACAGGGTTGTCTCCATCCAAGAAATCTGCTTGAAAAGAGCTCTTCCTGCTTCGAGACTGGCTTTAGACTAATCCATAAGCCTTCAGCCGTAAAGTGTCAAAAAAGGCCCCTTCCAGGGGAAGACTTATTTTTATGCCTTACCCCCCATCAAGCTCATTATTTCTTCCCTGAAGGGCATGGCATCCTGGGCACCCTTTACAGTTGCTGCCAAAGCCCCGGCAGCAGCGGCAAAGCGGACCGCTTCCTCGAGGCCCCTCCCCTCTGCCAAGGCACAGGCTAAGGCCCCGTTGAAAGCATCCCCGCAACCTGTTGTGTCCACCGCCCTCACCCTGTAGGAAGGCATATAACAAGGCTCTCCATCTTTAAGGTAAAGGACACCCTGCTTCCCCAGAGTCAGGATTACCTGGGAGGGCCCCATTTCAGCAAGCCTTCGGGCTGCTTCCTGCACATTCTCGCTGTTTGTAATGGATTTGGCCTCCCCCTCGTTGGGGGTTATCACATCCACCAGCCCCAAAATTTTTTTGGGCAAGGGAGTCACGGGTGCCGGGTTGAGCAAAGTCTTCATCCCTTTTTCTCTGCCCAGGCTCAAAGCCGCCTCAACAGCCTCAAGGGGAACCTCCAACTGACACAGCAACAGCTCACCCCACTCGAACAGATCCGCACACGACTTCACCTCTTCCTGGCTCAAGGTGCGGTTGGCCCCCGGTGCAACGCCTATTAGATTCTTCCCCTCCTGGTCCACCAGAATCAAGGCTGTGCCTGTTGGAGCACTCTCGTCAAAAAGCAGGTACTGGCCAGGCAGGCCGAGACCCTCCAGGTGATCCCTGAGCTGTTCGCCTATGGGATCCTTGCCCAGCTTGGCCAAAAACCTCACCTCGGCCCCGGCCCTCAGGGCTGCCACTGCCTGGTTGGCGCCCTTGCCCCCAAAGCACCTGTAGAACTCCCCGCCTGAGACTGTCTCTCCGGCTTTGGGAAGCCGGGGAAGCCTAACTGTGAAGTCCACATTGGCAGAACCTATTATTGCCACCCTGGGCATATCCTCTCCTTGAAGAGCCTCAGGAACCCTTTGGTGTCCACCTCAAGTGCCACCTGCACATTGGGGGCTTTCTTGAACTGTTCTTTGATAGGTCTTCTGTCCGCCACCGTCATCCCGCAAGTTATCCTTCCACAGGTTTCCACCTCCACATGCATGGAGACAGTCCTCACCAGCTCGGGCTGAATGGCCACCCCCACTGCCAGGGGATCGTGGAGGGCCATGGATGAGATCCCTTCCCTTTGCTCCATGAACTCAAGGGCTTTTTGGGTCGAATCCTTCAAGAACCTAACCACAGGGCCCTCGCCTTCCTGGGGAAGTCTCGCCAAGTCCTGCCGAGCAAGCCTCACTTGTCTTGTCACATCCAGGCCCACCAGCATCAAGGCAAGCCCTGAGGACAAGACTCTTTGGGCGGCCTCTGGGTCAGCATACATGTTGAACTCCGCTGCCGGGGTTACATTGCCCGGGCTGCTCACAGCGCCTCCCATGACTATCACCCCCTTTAGTCTTCTTGCTTTCTCAGGGGATTTCTTTAGAAGAGCTGCCAGGTTGGTCAAAGGCCCCAGAGTCACCAAGAGAAGTTCCTCTGGATACCTGTCCAGAAGGTCTGTCATCACCTCTGTTGCCCCGGGCAGATCCCCGGGTACCTGCACCTCTGGGTAAAACGGGGAGCCGTCCGGCTTCTGGAACCTGTCCAATTCCCCCAGCCCATCCTTTCCATGGACTGATCTGGCCCTCAGGACTCCCTTTCTGGCCGGGGGGGAACTCCCTCTGGCTAGGACCGGCCTGGGGATCGGGTTCAATAGCTGCAGCACTCTGAGGGCGTTTCTGGTGGTTTGCTCCAGTCCCACGTTGCCACCCACCGTGGTTATTGCTTCCACACGCAACTCAGAGGATCTGAGGGCCAGGATCAAGGCCAGGGCATCGTCCACCCCAGGATCCGTATCTATGATAAGGCGCTGACTCATGGGCTTTGAGTTTCCAGATAGAATCAAACTTAGTTGGTCACAGGGGTAATGGCTTACAATCAGGCTCGGAGTCCTTTATAGATCCGGGGCTTTGATCCGTCAACAGTTGGACGAGAGTTTTTGAGTGGCTTCTTGACACGGGCCTCGGGGGAAACCAAAATCCATGCATTTCAACTGAAGAGGCTTGAATATGAAGAGTGTGGTTTCCAAGTTGCCTCTGGAGGGCTTGGCTGAGCTTGCGGGGGCCATAGCCCGGGGGGAACTGCACCCGGCCCATTACATGGAGCTTCTGCAGCGGAGATTCACCGCCTTGGAGCCCTTGGTGGAAGCCTTCGTTCCTCAGGAAGAAGAACCCTGGAGCAGGATGGCGTTGGAGCTCATAGCACTGGAGAGACGCTTCCCCCAACCGGGGGTTAGGCCTCCGCTTTACGGGGTCCCAGTGGGGATCAAGGATATCATCCACGTGGAGGGTTTCCCCACCAGGTGTGGAAGTATTGTGCCGCCGGGGTTTCTGAAAGGAGAGGAGGGGCTTTTGGTGCGCAGGTTACGTGAGCTGGGAGCCATACCAATGGGCAAGACCCACACGGCCGAGTTCGCGTACCTGGCCCCTGCCCCGACCCGCAACCCTTATGACCTGGATAGGACACCGGGGGGCTCCAGCAGCGGCTCTGCCGCTGCGGTGGCCGCAGGGCTTTGCCCCTTGGCCCTGGGCACCCAAACGGTGGGCTCCACCCTTCGCCCGGCAGCCTATTGCGGGGTGGTGGGGTTTAAGCCCAGCTTCGGGCGGCTCCCCACCCAGGGCATGATTCCCCTGTCCCCCTCCCTGGATCACATGGGACTCTTCACCCGAGACCTGGAAGGCATGTTTTTGGCGGCTTCACTCCTGCTGGACCACTGGCAGGGGCCAAAACCCATTGAGAAGGCAGTTCTTGCGGTTCCAGAGGGTCCCTATCTCCAAAGGGCCGGCCAGGAATCCCTGTCTCATTTCCGGGAGGCAGTACGTAAATTGGAGGCAGCCGGCCTAAGGGTTGTTCCTGTCAGGATCATGGAGAACTTCGAGGAGATAGCTCACCGCCACAACCGCCTTATGGCCGCTGAGGCGGCCATGGTCCACAGCAGCTGGTTCAAAGAGTTCAAGCACCTGTATAGAGCCGAGACCAGGGCTCTCATAGAGCGGGGCATGACAGTGGCCCCAAGCGAACCGGAAGAGTACAGAGAGAGCCGCCTTAGGCTTCGCGAGGCGCTGTGCCAGATCATGGAGGAGCTGGGGCTCAGCTTTTGGATCGCCCCGGCCACCGTTGGGCCGGCCCCTTTGGGCCTAGGTAGCACAGGGGAATCCATCATGAACTTGCCCTGGACCCATGCCGGGCTTCCGGCCTTGGCTCTTCCGGCGGGCTTTACGGCTCGGGGCCTCCCTATGGGTTTACAGCTGATTGCAGGCTGGATGAAAGACGAGGAGTTACTCTGTTTTGCAAGCCTTGTTGCCCAGGCCCTGGGTAAGGCTAGAGGCTAGGATGCCCTTGGGGCTCCTGCTGCCCCGGGCTCCAGATATATGACCTCGCTTGCATCCTCGTAGGCCAGGATCTCCGCGTAGCGGCCCCAGTCCACTGCGGTGTCGAGCTGTCTGTAAGCCTCTTCCTCAGGGAATTCCAGCTCCAAGGCTGTCTGCACCACCTCCCACTTGAGCTGGTGCTTCTCTGCCTTCCTGAGCATGGTGAGGAGCCACCTGAATATGGGAAGCCTCCTGATGCGGGTGGCGAAGATCTCCTTTCGGGCCAGAATACTGGCCTCGGCGAAGGTCTCCCCCAGGGCTGTGAGGGTTATGTCTCCGTGGGCCACAGTGGCGAATCCCAGCAGCTCTGCTGCCTCGGTGAGGCTCAGGAGCTGGTCTGAGTTCACCTTCAGGTCCTGGGCCAATTGGTACAAGTCCGCCCTGTTCCCTGGCAAATCGCTTAGATGCTCCAGGAGGCCCGTGAGGTCGTTTATGGTGATGTGGGGAAGCGCCCTTGTGCGGCCCGGCTCGCCAGGGGCTGTGCCCAGCTCCAGGTGCTCCGGCTGTGTCTGACCCGCCAAGATGGAGTAGATCCTGTCCACTATCTCCAGGAACCTGGGCTCTTTTTTCGCCCTAGGCTGAGCAAGGGGGATGGAGATATCGGTGATCACCCTGCCCGGGCTTTTTTCCATAAGGATGACACGGCCTGCCATGAACACGGCTTCCTCTATGTCGTGGGTCACCATGAGCATAGCCCTGGTGGGAATGTTTCCGCTTAACCAAAGCTCCAGCAGTTCACCCCTCAAGGCGTCGGCCGAGAGCACATCCAAGCTGGAGAAAGGTTCATCCAGGCACAAGAGTTCCGGTTCCACGGCCATGGCCCTGGCGAAGCCCACTTTTTGGCGCATTCCTGCCGAAAGCTCCCTGGGGTAAGCTGTCTCGAACCCGTCGAGGCCCACCCTGTCCAAAAGATCCAATGCCCGGGCCGCCCTAAGCTTGGCCGGCACCCCCCTGGCTTGGAGGGCTACCTCCACGTTTTCCTGCACGGTCAGCCATGGAAAAAGCGCAAAGGTTTGAAAGACTATTGAAGCATAAGGGTTTACTCCTTGCAGAGGCTTGCCCCTGTAGAGGACCCTGCCTGCAGTAGGTTTTTGAAGTCCGGCGATTATCCTGAGTAAGGTGCTTTTGCCGCAGCCTGATGGACCCAGCAGGGCCACGAACTCCCCGTCGTTTACTGAAAAGCTGACGTCCTCTACTGCGGTGAAGGCCCTGGGGCCGGTTCCGTAAACCTGTTTGATATTCTGAAGATCCAGAAGCACACCGTTGCCGGCCATAGCTCACTCCAGTCTATAGAGTTCCTCTGCGCGTTGATAAAGGCGTCTCCACACAAGCCGGTTGATAAGCACCACGAGAGTAACCATGGAAAGGGTCCCTGCCAGTAAGAGGGAGTAATCGGCCTCTGCAGTGGCACGTGCTATCAAGGAGCCTATTCCCGGGGTGTGGCGCGTCTCACCCCCGAAATGCACGTACTCGGCCACAATGCTGGCGTTCCATGCCCCTCCGCTGGCCACCATGGCGCCCGTGATAATGTACGGGAAAAGGGTCGGAAGTATGAGCCTTCTCCACCTACCAACAAGCCCCAGGTGAAGAAGGGTTGTGGTGTATTTCAGATCCTGGGGGATGGCCATGGCTCCTGCAATCACGTTGAAAAGTAAATACCACTGAGTGCCCATAAGCATGAGGAGCACAGCGGCCATGTCCATTCCTCCAGGCAGCCTGTACAAAACCAGCACAACCACTGGGAAGAGAGCTGTGGCCGGCACCGAGGCCGCTATCTGGACCAGCGGCTGCAGGAAGGCGGCCAGTCTGGGATTAGTCCCTATGGCTACCCCCACAGGTAGGGTCCAAGCCAGGGCAATGCCCAAGGCAGCCATGACCCTAAGAAGCGTGGCACCCAAGCTTACACCTATTTCTGTCCACTGTAGGATACTCAGGCCTGCCATCATGTGGCCGGCCCGAAAGACCCCCAGCAGAATCACGGCTGAGGCCAAGGTCCACAGCAGCATCTGAAACCTGCTGGCTTTGCTCCTTTCCCCCTGCTGCTCATCCTTGTATGGGAAGAATCTACTGAGGATTTCATCAATCCAACCCAGCCAAGGTCCCCAGAGTTTCTCCACCAGCCATCGGGCCAAGGCAGACTGCTTCAAGGCATCGTAGCACCAAGAGCCCGGAGGGGACTCCGCCTCCACCATCTCTACCTTGAACCTGTCTGCCCAGGCCAAAAGAGGCCGCCACACTATTTGATCCAGTGCCACAATCACCAGGATGAGAGTGCCCATGCCCCAGAAGATCGCCTCCACGTCCCCCCTCTGGGCAGCCTCTTGGAGGTAGGCCCCAAGCCCTGGCAGCCTGAAGTCCATCTCCCCCAGGGAGAAGATCTCCGCAGCCATGAGGAAAAACCAACCTCCTGACCAGCTCATGACGCTGTTCCAGATAAGGCTTAGGGCTGCAAAGGGAAGCTCCAATTTCCGGAATCTCATCCAAGGTGACATACGAAGCACCTTGCCCGCCTCTTTCAGTTCCCTGGGGATTGTGAGAAGGGACTGGTACCAGGCAAAGGTCAGGTTCCAGGCCTGGCTGGTGAAGATGAGGACTATGGAGGCCAACTCCGCTGCCACACCGGCCGGGAGGACAGCCCTGAAACTCAAAAGCACAACCGGTAGAAAAGAAAGCAGAGGGATGCTTTGAAGGATATCCAAAAGGGGAATCATTACCTTCTCGGCACCCCTTCTTCTGGCTGCAATATAACCATAAACCAGGGAGAAGATCATGGAGAGGAGGTAAGCTGCTGCCATGCGTCCTATGGAGAGGCAGGCATACCATGGAAGAGCCCAGGGGGAAAGGGAGATCTCCGGTCCTTGTATGCTCCTGGGGCTTCCGAGGGCCAAGCGCACCCCCACATAAGCTGTGACCATGATCCCCAGGAGAACAACCAGGTCTCCCCAGCCGAAGGAGCGTTCTGTGGGCTGTCCTATTTGGAATAGCCTTGTGTCTTTCCCCACTTATTCCCCCGCCCTTAGAGCTCAGCCTCCCACTCGAACTTCTGCTCCCTAATCACACGCCCCCATTGTGCTACCTCGTGTTGGAAGCTCAAACGAAAGCCCTGTTTTTCATAGAGCCTCCTTGCCACATCCAGGCCCTCAAAGGTCCAAAGGAACACCCTTTTGTGCCCGGCTTTTGTGCAAAAGCTCATCCCCTCTTTTATCAACAGGCTCCCGACTCCCCGGCCTTGGAACCTAGGGGCCACTATGAACCAGCGAAGCCTCGCCCCGTCCTGCTTGCTTAAGCTTCCGTCTATGGCCATAAAGCCTGCAAACTCTCCCTCGTACCTGGCTGCCCAGAAACCGTCCCTTCCCGGCACAAAGGCCGCCATGAACTCCGAGAGCTCCCTTGCCACCTGGACTTCAAAAGACAGATCAAGGCCCCAGTGCTGGGAATAGTAACTGGCATGAAGCTCCACCACCTTTCCTATGAGACCCGGGAAGTACCCAGTAAGCACCACCTCGGCGGATTCCATTTCCCACACCCCTTAAGACTGCTTCATGGGAGGGCCTGGCTGGCCCGGCGGTATTTCTATTTGGTGGGCAGCAGGCCCGGGTTGAAAATATTTGGCGATGTTTTCCAGAGAATCGGCCCTTAAGGACAGGGCCATGGTAACACACCGGGCCTCTTGGGCCTACCCTGAAGGAGACGGTCTGGTGAGGGTCTCCTTGAGCAACAGGCTGGCTGCCAAGGCTGCCAGGCCGCATCCAAAGAGCACCAGAAAGGCTTCCTGGTAGCCTGCCAGCTGGAATGCCCCAGATACCCTCCCGTGCTTCTCAAGTATGTGGCCCAGCACTGGCTGGAAAACAGCCCCCCCGGCAAAGGGGAAGAGGTTCACAAGGCCAGTGGAGGTGCCTGCTATCTGCACAGGAAAGAGCTCCTTGGCGGTGGTAAAGGCTATGACCACTATGGCGCTCGAGAAAACGCCCAGCCCGAGGCAAAGCCCGTACAGGCCCCACAGGGGAATGGAATCTGTGGCAAAGGCCAGAATACCCGTCAGTCCCACCAGGGCAAGGCTGCAGATCACCAGCACGGGCTTTCTTCCCTTGATCCACCTATCCGATACATAGCTCAAAAACGGGCTCCCGAGGATCATTCCCACGGCCATCATGGAGAGAATGTGCCCGGCTTGATCCCGGTTCAGCCCGTAAACGTGGGCCAGGTAAGGCCCGCCCCAAAGGCCCCCGAAGGAGAAGAAAACCCCGCAGTCAAAGAAAAACCATGCCGCAACCGGCCAAAAGGGAGGGTAAGAGAGTACCTTCCTGACACCCTCCCAAAGGGTTATGGGTGGAGTAAGAGCCTGCTTCCTCTCGGCCTCCACGGGGGAGCTCCAGCCGAACTCCGAAGGTTTGTCCCTGACCAGGGTCCAGACCAGTAAGGCCAGAAGAAGGGTCATCAAGCCCACGAAGCCAAAAGAAAGCCTCCAGCCCAGCCAGCCGCTCAATACTGCCAGGGGAGTGGCGGCTGTGAGGGATCCTATCCCGCCCATGGCCATCAAGATCCCTGTCATGGTGGCGAACTCCCTGACCAGGAACCACTCGGCCAGGATCTTAAGGGTGGGCACAAAGAGCATGGAGACTCCCAGGCCCACCAGGGCCCGCCCCAGCACGGCCGGCCCCACAGAGGGTGCGAGCCCTAGGATTATGGAGCCCACAAAGGCCACGCAGAAAAAGACCGTTATGGTCTTTCGCGGACCCCAGGAATCTGAGAGCAGTCCGGCAGGGAGCTGCATGAGAGCGTAAGGGTAGAAGTAGGCCGAGGCCAGCAGCCCCAGAAGTTCCCCACTGGTCTGCAGATCCCTCATCATGTCCACGGCCACCACTGCCGGACACAGGCGGTGAAAGTAGACCAGCACATACCCAAAGGCCAGAATCCAGAAGATCAGCCATCTGTAACGCAGCGCCTTGGCCAGGGATTCCTGGGGGCTCGCCATGGCTCACCTCTCCTGTGGGAAGGGCACCCTTGGGGTCCGGTTCAAGTTGGGGTCAGACAAGGGCTTCGGCTACTGGGGGACCGCCCGGTTCTTCAGGATCCAGCTTAGGATCTCCTCTGTGCTGGAGAGATCCTCTACTGCCAAATCCGCTCCTGCACATCTTAGGGCTTCCAGGGAATATCGCCCTGTTGCAACCCCTATACAATGGCTTCCGTGCACTTTGGCGCAGGCCACGTCCCTGGGGGTGTCACCTATGACCACACAATCCTGGAATTGGATCTGAATCCCTTCTTGAGCCCTTAGCCTCTCCACAGCCACCGGCAGAAGCTCATTTCTGTCCTCCCTGTCCCCGCCGAAGGCTCCCAGGGGGAAAAACTCGTTCAGACCGAAAGGGCCCAGCTTAAGGCGGGCTCCTTCTTCCAGGTTTCCGGTCAGGAGTCCCAAGTGCACTCCTTCCTGCTCTCTCAGCCTCGGCAGAAGCTCCTTCACGCCCGGCAGGAGGTGGCCTTTGCAGGAGGCCATCTCCCTTCTTAGGTGGTGGATGTAGCTCTTGGACACAGCCAGCACCAATCCCTCGTCTGAGGCCAAGCCTCCGAGGTATAGGGCTTCCCTCACGATCTGCAGATCCGTCTTCCCGGCCATCTCCAGGCCCTGGACGGTGCATGAATCCCCGCAGAGCTCATGCAGGGCAGAGGCCAGGGCCCTGGCTCCCGCCCCCTTTGCGTCTATGAGGGTCTGGTCTATGTCAAAAAGCACGAATTTGGGCATCCCCTGTCTTCCTCGCATCTGTGGGTCAGCACCCAGGATGTACAGCCTTGCGGCCACCAAGTCAAGCGCACTTAGGGGCAAGAATGTGAATTGTTCTTGACATGGCAAGTGAGGAAGATGTAGGATTGGTCCTGTTCCAGTCCAGTTGGAATAACCTCCGAACAGACATGACCACTAGAGCCAGACACCCTGTCTTGAGGGCTGGGAAAAAGGGGCGCGAAACGAACCCTGAACCGCCCTATGGTGCGTTCCTTTATCACCCCAAACCAAAAAGGAGGTGGAGGAATGAATTCGGTGGTCGTTCTTGTACTGGGACTCGCGGTGGCCTATTTCGGCTACCGCCTTTACGCCAAGCGCATTGACAGGAGGGTCATCCAGTCTGACCCGCGCAAAGCGACTCCAGCCAAGATGTACATGGACGGCGTGGAGTTCATGCCCACAAGCCGAAACATCCTCTTCGGCTACCAGTTCAAGTCCATAGCTGGAGCAGGTCCTATTCTGGGTCCCATCATAGCCCTTCAGTGGGGGTGGCTGCCGGCACTGGTTTGGATCCTCCTGGGGACTTTGTTTATAGGCTGGGTTCAGGACTATGCCAGCGCCATGGTGGCCATGCGCAAGGAGGGGGCTTCCATGGGAGGACTCAGCCACAAGCTCATTTCCCCCAGGGCCAGAATCATACTGCTGGCATTCATCTATTTTTACCTGCTTCTCATAGCAGGGGCATTCGGCAACGTGGTGGTGAGCACAGCCATAGGCCTGAAGGGTTCCCCCATGGCCTGGCTCTTTTTGACAGGCGCCGGGCTTCTGGCAGGGCAGATGATCTACAGATGGCGAAAGGATATAATTCTGACCACGGTGGCCACCGTGGTGCTGGCCCTAATAGGAATATGGGTGGGCACCGTGGCCCCATCTGACAAAATCATTGGGGCCGCCCTTGCCAATGAGAGGTGGCTTTGGGCCATAGCCGCCTTCGTGTTTTGCTACTTCGCGGCAGTGCTTCCCATCTGGAGATTTGCCCTGCCCATCAACTACGTGGCCGCGTACGTGGTCTTCATCGGCCTCTTCTTCGGATTGTTGGGGGTTGTGATCCTGCACCCCAATTTCACGCTTCCGGCCTACTCTGCATTCACCATCAAGATAGGACCCATCTGGCCCATAATGTTTGTGACAGTGGCATGCGGAGCCATATCGGGCTGGCACAGCCTGGTGTCCAGCTCCGGCACGGCCAGGCAGCTTGAAAATGAGCAGGACGCCTTGCCTGTGGGTGGAGGGGTGATGTTCGTGGAGATGCTCCTGGCCCTCTTCGCTTTGATCATCGCCGGAACCCTGTACGCGGCCCCTGCCCAATATGCTGAGGCCATAGCCAAGGGTCCTGGCGGGGTCTTCGCTGCGGGCGTGTCCAAGTTCCTGGGAGCGGTGGGGCTGCCGGCTGATGTGGGGCGTTCCTATGGAAGCGTCATGATGATCTTTTTGGCCATCACCATCATGCAGCTGGTGATCCGCTTCATGAGGATAGCCACCTCAGAACTCCTTAGCGACATCAGCCCTGTCTTCAGGAACGCCCATGTGGGAACCTTCATCGCGAGCGTCCTGGGCATATTCCTGGTCATGACCGGGTGGTGGCAATATCTCTGGATCCTCTTCGGGGGAGCCAACCAACTCATGGCCTCCATGGCCTTGATGATCATCACGGCCTGGCTCATGTCCGAGGGAAAACCTGCATCCTGGAGCCTCTGGCCAACTGTCTTCATGTTTGTGACCACGGTGGCTGCCCTCCTGTACACCTCTTACAATCTGCTGGACAAGGTCTTCAAGGGGGTGGTAAAGGGGGAGGCAGCAGCGGGCAACACGGTCATCGGGATCATAGGTTTCTTCCTGGTCCTGGCCTCCTTTGTGCTGGCCTATGAGGGCATCAAAGCCTTCGGCCGTTACAAGACCATGAAGATGGAACCGGCCGCAGCCAAGGCCTGAGAGCCTTCCAAAAGAAAAAAGGGGGCCGGTGTTCTCCTCCTTGACGGGAGACAGAATACCGGCCCGCAAGCCTGGATAGGGCAAGGAGACAGGGGATGTCCAAAGAGGAAAAACAAAAGAAGGGCGGCTTTTTCCAGGCCGTTAAAGAGTTCGTGTACGGCGTGGCAGCCCACGATTCGGCCCGTTTCGCCCTCAAGACCAGGGCCAGCATGGAGCATCTCTTCATCCTCATCACCATGGGGGACATGTTGGGGGTACCCATACTACCCCCCTACTATTCCCTTCGCCTTCTCCCCTATGTAGTGCCCCAGATATCCACCTGGAAACGCAGGATGCTCAGGGAGAAGGACCTAACCGATGCATTGGCTTGAGAAGCTCAAGCTCGGCGTGCCTGATCAGCTGGGTCTGTGTGGTTGCGCATGTTACACCCACAGCATTGTGCCTGTGTGTGGAATGGCGTGGGTTAAGATAAACCGCCCGAAGCATTGACCTGATGAAGGGGGGTGATTCCCATTTCTCTGGCTCGAATCTTCCAGGAGTATCCTGACAGGCGTTACATAATGTTCGGCGGGAAAGGGGGGCTTGGAAAGACCACCTTCTCGGCCGCCACGGCCTACTACCTGGCGAAAAAAGGCCACCGGGTCCTGATCTTCTCCGTAGACCCCCAGGCCTCTCTAACGGACATTTTCCAAAGAGACATATTCGGTAAGGGTCCCACGGAGATCATGCCCAATCTCTACGCCCAAGAGATAGACGCGGACAAGAGGGTGCGGGAATACCAGGAGGAGATACGGCAGAAGATCCGGGATATGTACGGCATGGACAGCATCCCGGAGGAGATAGAGAGCTACATCCAGGCGGCTGCGGCCGAGCCGGCCATGGAGGAGAGCGCCATATTCGATCAGGTGGTGGACATAGTTGTGCAGGGCGGCTACGACTACTATGTTTACGACCTGGTCCCCCTGGGCCACGCCCTTTATTATCTGAGCATGGCATCGGTTTATGACGCCTGGATAGGCAAGATAACAGGGCTTCGACAGCAGATGCGTGAATATGACCAGGTGGCGGCCGTCATCAAGAGGGAGAAGGAACTGGACGAGGACGCCATCTTGAACGAGCTTCTGTACATAAAGGACAGGATAAACAAGTCCTCCAAGATTCTCACGGACAAGAAGATGACTGCCTTTTTCTTCGTGATCACCCCGGAGGAGATGGTCATCAAAGACACCATGAAAGCCGCTGAGCTCTTCTCCAAATTCGACGTGCCTCTGAGCGGCTACATAATCAACAGGTTGATCCCGGAAGAGCTGAGGGATAAGGCCATTCCCGATTACCTGCGCAACAGGCTGAGCATGCAGGAACATTACCTGAAAGTCATCAAGAGCACCTTTGGGGACCAGATCCTGGCCGCCGTGCCGGAGATGGAACGCGATGTCACTGGACTTCCTATGATAGAGAGAATGGCCAGGGTCATGTTCGGGGATTTCTGAGCGCGAACGGAAGGAGAACCGACGTGGGTGGCATCACCATAGACATGAACCGCTTCATGGAGGAGCATCCGAAGCTCAAGTACGTCTTCTTCGGGGGCAAGGGTGGTGTAGGGAAAACAGTCATGGCAGGGGCGGCAGCCCTGTGGGCTGCCAGGCAGGGCAAAAAAACGCTCCTGGCCTCCACCAACCCGGTGCACAGCCTCTCCAACCTATTGGAAAAGGACGTGTTCGGAAAGGTGGCTGTTGTTTGCGATGAGCAAAACTGCTACGCCTTCGAGATAGACACCAAGGACACCATCGAGCGTTCCAAACAGGAGATCAGGGAGAAGATAAACTGGTTTCTCAAGTTCGCGGACATCACAACCAAGGCCGAAGATTTCATAGAGTCGGCCACTATGAACCCTGCCTTTGAGGAGTCGGCCATGTTCGAGAACATGATGGAGATCATGTTCAAGGACGAGTACGACTTCTATGTTTTCGACACAGCTCCCACGGCCAATGCTAGAAGGCTTCTGGGCATGTCCAAGGTCTACTCCATGTGGGTGGAGAAGATGCTGAGAAGCAGGCAGGAGGCCAGGTCACTGAGAGAGATGCTCTCTTTTTCCAAGAAAGAGGAGAAAGACCCTCTCCTGGATTACCTGCTCACCTTCAGGGATCGAATGGGGCGAGCCAAGGAGTTACTCACGGACGACTCCCTTACGGCCTTCTTCTTCGTGACCCTGCCAGAGGCCCTCCCTATAGCCGTGATCACGAGGTTCATCCACTGGTTCCACGAGTTCGGGATCCCTGTGGGAGGAGTTGTGGTAAATGGCCTGATCCAAAAGGAGCTTGTGGGAGCGGACGCCCCCGAGTTCGTCCAAAACAGGCTCAAGATGCAGCAGGAGCACATGGAGGAGATCTGGAAGATCTTCGGGGACAGGGTGAGGGGAATAGTCCCGCTTTTCGAGACAGAGGTAAAGGGGGCCAAGATGCTCAACAGGACCGTAGAGCATCTCTTTGCCCGTCACTCATCTTCATGACTCTATTATGGCAAATGGCGCTCTGGTCTTTTCAGACCAGGGCGCCTTCTGCCCAGCCAACCTTCAGGAGCTGAATCCTGGAAGGATCGCTTATCCCCAGCCCGTGGACGCGCTCAGCCACCTCTATATGGTGAGGTGTCACATCCAGGGGCCTGTCCTGCCCGAAGTGCTCTGTGCGTTTCAAGGCCAGCAGCCTGGCGCCCACTGAATCAGCCGCCACAGGGTCCAGGCTCAGTATCAGGCCGCAATAGGGCCAGGTGTATCTTCGGTCAAAGAAATGGGGACCTCTCCCGTAGAACTGCGGGGTGATGGCGCAAAGCAGGTTCAGCCTGGTCTTGCCCTTGACCAGGGGCTCCTTCCAGACAGCCCCTAAATCGGCGCAGCCATCAGGATGGTAGGCCGAAGGGTTGGGCACGAACATTATATAGTTCTTGATACAGCCCCCGATCCCTGCCCAGAAGTGAGTCCTCAAGGGCCTCACATTCACCAGGGCCGTGGTCCTCTGAAACACAGGGTTGGATCTGACCCCCCTGTCGTCCACAGAGATCCTCTCAGGGCCCACCCCAAGACCCTTCAGCCTGGTTACTATGGCTTCTTCCAGATCGCGTGGGGTGGGAAGGTAATGCCAAACATTGCTCTTGATCCCAACCACATCTTGGGAACTGATCAGCTGAGCCCAGGCCTCATTGGGATCCCCCACACCCAGAAGCACTTTTACCCCTTCGTCCAGCATGGAGCCCAGGACCTTGGGGCGAATTCGGCCTTCGGAATCTAGCACCTGCGGGTCCCGAACCAGGACCACCCTGGCCCCTGGCCGGGCCGGATCGCCCAAGGCAAGGCCCCCACCCAATGCCACGCCCAAACCCACTTGGCTGGTGGCCCGAAGAAAGTCCCTGCGCGTCAAAAGAGGGCTCATCTCTTCCTAATTCTCCCCAAGACCATGTCCAGTATATCGGCCAGATCTTCCTCACTCCTGGCTCCAAAGACCCCCACCCATAAATCCCCTTCTCGCACAGCCCCGGTCCATCGGTCGTCCTCTGTGCGCAGCCTGCCCTTTTGGCCTGCCTCCGCCATGTAAGCAGAGCGGAAGCTGGCCTCGGCGGCGGCGGCCTTCTCCTGGCTCGGGTATTGAACCATGACCAGATGAACCCTTCCCCATGGGCCTGAAAAAAGGGCCAGGACACCCCCGGTCTCAGGACCAAGCAGCAGGATGTTCTTGTTGGCTACAAAAAAGCGCTGGTTCAGGCAGACGTGGTTTCTGAAAAAACGCACGCTTTTGGGCTCCAGGCCCTGAGATGGCTCAGGCAGAAGTTCCAGAAGCTGTGGGGGCCGTCCTGACTCCTGGATTAGGGCTTCAAGGGCCTTTCCCAGGGCCAGGATTGAGGCCTCAGGGACTTCCTCTTCTCCGTAAAGGCTGGCAAAGTAACGGCCCTTCCAGAACCTAAGAATTCCTCCCCCCATTTCCGAGCCCTGGCCCACACCCGCCTCTTTGTCCTCTCTCTCAAAGGAAAAAATCCCAAAAGCATCCTCCGAGGAGGCCATCTCATAAAGTTCCACCACGATGCGGGGCCCCTCCCCCTTGCTGTACCTGGCCGTTTTCAAGGAACGGAAATTGTAAGCCAGGTAGAGCTCCGCTGCCCCGTCCATGTAATCAAAAAGCGTCTCAGGGTTATAGCTTTCCTCCTGGCCTTCCAGGCGCCACTGTCCCACCTGTTCCGGTAAGCCCGGCCCGGCCATGCCTCCCCCTTTCTGTTGGGCTACCGCCTGGAGTGAGCCATGAGCTTGGAAACAGACCAAAGCCAAGAATATCCACAAGAAGCTGAGAAAATCCCTTCCTGCGGTCAAGCTCATGGCCTCACTTCCCCATCTCCTGGGAGACCCTCCCGTAAAGGGCTTCCAGCTCCACTTCCAAATGATCCAGGGTCTCGGCATGCGAGCTTCCGAGCCCTTTCTTGAGGATGCCCAGATTGGCCCTGGCTATCCAGAGCCCTCCCCTGGCGCAGGCATTGGCCATCTCTGCAGCCACCCCAGCGTCAGCCCTGGCCACCGGCGCACCCTGCTGCACAAGCTCCAGGGTTATTCGGAGAATCTCCAGGCCTAAGCGGGCAAGGCTCAAGGGAGGCTCCATCAAGGCCTTGGCAGCTTCCTGGAGGCCGTGCCCATCTCCTCTGGCCCCCGCCCTTGCAATGCTCAGCCTGGCTTGAAAAAGCCTCTCGCAGGCCTCCAGATCTTGATCCATCAAAGCCAGGCACCTCTTCTGAAGCACCTCCAAGCGCACCCCCATGGCCTGGTATCTCTCAGCCTTGCTGTGTCCTTCCGCCTTCTTGGCACTCAGGGCCGCTACGAACCTGCCCAGGGATGAGGCCAGAGCCCCGGCAAGACCCACCACACACCCTCCGGCGGGAACCGTTGGGGAGGTTCGGGCCACCTCTTCCAAAAAACTGCAAAGGGTTGAATCGGCCAGGGCCATATCGCTTTTCGCTCCCGTGGACTTCTCCCAAGACAAAGCCTCTTTTGACTCCCACAAACCAATATCTCCTAGCTTATCGGCCATTGCAAGCCGCCCTTAAGATGGATCCAAAATTAATACAGGTAGCAACAGATTCTATTGGCTTATCAGGGTATGCCCTGTCCTTTCTTGAAAAACCTCCATCTCCCCCAATTGACAAACCCCGCTCGGCCGAGATAAAGGGGAGATGGCGGAAGTGTGAGAGCCCACAGCCGAAAAAGCCTAAGAAAACAGCAAGGCAGGACCGCCTAGCCCCCAGTGCTCACCATCATTGGATAATGGGGGCTATGTTGGTGACATGTTTGGACGAATTGGTCTATACTCAAAAGCACCCTGATTTTAGGTTTCAGATTTGGCCTGCTTTGAGTCGGAATATGTCGAAGTGCCGGGGTCTTGGGGCATAGCTCCAAGGGTCACGAACTCTTGGAGAAAAATCCGGGCTGGAAATGAAGGTCAACAAAATAGACCACATATGCATAGCCGTGAGGGACCTGGATCAGGCCATGAGGAGTTGGCAGCCGCTTCTGGGAAAATCGGGGCCTGACCAGCTGTACGTGCACGAGCCTGAGAAGATCCGAGTGGCCAGATATATCGTGGGCGGGGTGGGCCTTGAGCTAATGGAATCCACGAGCCCCGATGGCCCTGTTGCCAGATGGATAGAAGAGCACGGGGAAGGGCTCATGGTCCTGAGTCTCAATGTGCTAAACACAAGGCAGGCAGTGGAGGAGCTGGAGTCCAAGGGCTATGCTTTTGTGCCTGCTCCAGACGGCAAGAAAACCAGGCCCTTCCAAGACAGTGAATTCGCCTTCATTCACCCTGGAAGCCTAAACGGGGTGCTATTGGAGCTAATTGACTTCAAGTGGCCCGAGGGGGAGTCCCGGTGATTTGGCCTCCCCGCGGGGGTTCAAATTGTCTTTTCAGCCCAGATCCAGAAGCTTCTTGGGAGTGTGTTTGCTCATGAGCTGGAGCTCCTTAGGGTTGATGCCCTGTTCCATGAGCTTTTCCAGGAACTCGGCAAGCCCCTTCACAGGGCTGGGATTGCCGGCCTGACCCATGTCAGAGGAAAGAATAGTGCTTTGAGCTCCCACCTGTCTTATGCTTTGGGCTATTAGCCGAGGTTCCAGGCCCCAGCCCAGAGGGCTGCAGGAGAACCAGCATCGCTCGAAAAAAGCCCCCTTGGAGGCAAGCTCCTTTTGCTCCTCATCAGGGATCCAGGTTATATCCAGCTCAGGGTGTGTAACAACAATTCTCTTTAGCCCCTCTTGGTGAGCACAGTCCACCAGGGCCTTGACTTCCATTAGTCCCAGATGGCCTGAAGCCAAAACAGCATTTTTATCCCTGACCAGCCTCACGATCTCCACCACCTCAGGTAAGACCACTCCATGGGGACCAAGTATGCTCAATCCCCCTGCCTCTGACCCCAGTCTCCTGAGATGCTCAGCCCGGTGGGAATGCTCCAAGGCCTTCTGGTGGTGGGCAGCCGAAATCGTGGGCATCCAGATCAGCTTGGCCCCTAGGGATAGGGCCGCTCGGACAGCTTCGGGGTTAAGCCCGCCCACGGCCCTGTTCAAGACCAGGGATCCCAGGACCCTGATTCCTCCCACGGCCTTCTCCACCATGGCGGCCAAAGGGGCCGTGTTGTAGGCATGACTCTTGAGCACCAAGGCCGCCAACCCGGCCTCAGCAGCCTGCCTGGCTGCATCCAGGGCATCCAGGCTCCGCGGGACCGTATCCGGTGAACAGTGCACATGCATGTCCACGGCCCCTGAAAGAAGCTCTCTGATTCGACGCATTGATTCGGTGCCTGACACCAAACGAGTATTAAGTACTCGCAATTATTAATAAATCTATGGTCTTTTTCAGCTCATCTCTGGAGACCAGCAGTTCAGACACGCTTGAGCTCAATGCTCCTCTTCCAAGAAGAGGGCTGTCTCCCGGAAAAGCTGGAGCCTGTTTTTCTCCAAGGCCACGGCGTGGGTGCCCTCCCCTATCACCACCATCCTTTTCACCTTGGGCTTGGTAAGCTTCTGGAACACCTCCTGGGCCATGTAAAGGGGGGTGTCCTGGTCCCATTCGGCCAGAATAACCAGGGTTGGAACTTCTATCTCCGAGGGCTCATAGTATGGTTTCCCAGACATCCAGTATTTCCTAAGATCCTCTATTATTCCGTTGGGGGCCCTGAGCACCGGGGGTTCCTGCTTGGCTCCCATGGGATCTGTAGCCAGGTTTGCCTCCCACCATTTCTCGAACCAGGCCTTGGGGGAGATCTCCTCCTGCCTGTCCTGCGTAATCCCTCTTAGCCCACGCTGTCTGGCCGAATCCGCCGTGACCGTCCTGTAGGCCCCAAGGGACACCTGACCCCCTATGGGTGGAGGCTCTTTGAGCAGCCACAGGGGGGCGTAAAGCACAAGCCGCCTCACCTTCTCGTTGTTTTTGGCCGTGTAGGCTCCCATGATGGTGGTCCCCCAGGACCAGCCCAAGAGATTTATCTTCTGAACCCCCCTTCTTTTGAGCAAGTGCTCCACCACAGAGGAGACATCTTTGATGGCCGCATCGGTGTGTGCAAAGGGAGGGTTCTTGTCCGGAGGTTGATCCATCTCGGGCGGTCTGGTGGAGCGGCCGTAGCCCCTCACATCGGTTATGTAAACATCCCAACCCCTCTGAGCCATGAAATCCATCCAGGAAATTCCTCCCAGCGGAATGTCGAAGCCGGTCTCTGAGGGGTATGTGGCCCCGTGGACAAAAAGCAAAATTCTCTCCTCGGTGAACTTGCTTTCCCCCTCCAGGTGCTTGTTTCTAACAAAAAGCTTTATGCCCGGATCGCTCGAGGTAACCATGAACTCCTCGCTCACAATCTTGCGCACCTGGGGAAGACCTGAGATCGGCAAGCCCCCAACCAAACCCAGGACTACAAGAACGGAAATCGCACGGAACCTCATCTCACACCTCCTTTGGAAAGGAACGTGTCACCCGGGAACTCATTCCCCTATTATCTTGACAAGCACCCGCTTGCGCCGGCCTCCATCGAACTCCCCGTAAAATATCTGCTCCCAGGGGCCAAAATCCAATCTCCCGCCTGTGATAGCCACCACTACCTCCCGGCCCATTATCTGGCGCTTCAAATGGGCGTCACCATTGTCCTCGCCGGTGCGGTTATGCCTGTAGCGAGCCACAGGCTCGTGGGGAGCCAGTTGTTCCAACCATTTCTCGAAATCCTCATGGAGCCCTGACTCGTCATCGTTTATGAAAACAGATGCCGTTATGTGCATGGCGTTGACCAAAAGAAGCCCTTCCTTGATCCCGCTTTCCCTCAGACACTCCTCCACCTGGGAAGTGATATTCACAAATCCCCGGCGACCCGGGATATTAAACCAAAGCTCTTTGCGGTAGCTCTTCATAAGCCCTCCCAGTTCCTTGCGCTTTCCTTGAGCAGCTTTCCCGTGAAATTGGTTTTCCGGGGCAAGCACTTATATTTCATAGCATTGCAAAGATCACCCTAGTAACAAGGCTTGAAATTGTCAACTCAATTAAATCCCATATTTGTAATCTTCCAGAATGCCCGGATCTTATGGAAAGCTCGCATCTTAACCCGGATTATTCTCCAAAGCCCTTAACTTTGGAGGCTAGACCCCCAAAGCCCCCGGTACACTTCGAGGTATTCCGACTCCAAGCAGGACCAAATGAAAACCAGGCTGCTTTGGAGTATGGACTGGTTTATTTAAATATATCAGTAAGATAGCCTCTATTATCCACTGATAGCGAATAATGCTGATTAATGATAATTACCAAAACCCGCACCACACTCATAGGCCAATGGTTTTTCTCCCATTGCGAAAGTGGGACAAAAACGCACCCTAGGCTTGACCGGGCCACCAGCGGGCGGATAATGTGGAAATAGGAATAGCAAGGATCGGGAAAAGGAGCCGGGAATGAAAAGCGTAAACATGGATTCCTATGCAGGAACCCCCATAAGGGAAGAGGTTTTTCAGGCCATGCTCCCATTTTTCAAGGAGCATTTCGGAAACCCCTCCAGCATTCACCACCTGGGGGAAGA
The DNA here is from genome assembly GCA_964414345.1 of uncultured Desulfarculaceae bacterium. Classification (GTDB taxonomy): domain Bacteria; phylum Desulfobacterota; class Desulfocorpusculales; order Desulfocorpusculum; family Desulfocorpusculum; genus Desulfocorpusculum. Next base: position 19,994 of record CAYPWF010000020.1, on the reverse strand, counting down.
GCCTCTCAAGGCCGTCACAGAGGCCAGGGGCAAGGTAGCCAAACTCCTGGGAGCCGGGACCCCCGAGGAAGTGTACTTTACCTCATGCGGCACCGAGGCCAACAACTGGGCCATCAAGGGCACTGTCTGGAAAAACAGGGACAAAGGCCAACACGTTGTGATCTCTTCGGTGGAGCATTTCTCGGTCCTTTATGTGGCCAACACTTTAGAACGTTGGGGATTCCAGGTAACCAAAGTCCCGGTGGACAAAAACGGACAAGTGGATCCCGAGGATGTGCGAAAGGCCCTTCGCAAGGACACCATCCTGGTTTCCATAATGCACAGCACCCCTGAAGTGGGAACCCTTCAGCCCATAAAAGAGATAGCCCGAATCGTGAAAGAAGCGGGGGTGGTCTTTCACACTGATGCAGTGGGCTCTGTTGGAAGGGTTCCGGTCAATGTGGAAGAGCTGGGGGTGGATCTCCTGAGCTGCTCGGCGGATCAGTTTTATGGCCCAAGGGGTGTGGGGGCCTTGTACATGAGGCGGGGAACCCCCACCCAGAGGCTCTTGGACGGCGGGGCGCAAGAGGACGGCCGTAGAGGAGGCACCGAGGACGTGCCTGCCATAGTTGGAATGGGGGTTGCCGCCCAACTAGCCATGGAAGAGATGCCCAAAAGAATGGCCCACTGCCGAAGCCTGGGAGAAAAGCTGAAAGAGGGCCTCTCGGAGAGAGTGGACCATCTCCACTGGAACGGGCATCCCACCCAGAGACTTCCAGGATTCCAGAGCGTCTCAGTGGAATTCGTGGAAGGGGAGGCAATGTTGCTCTTCATGGACTCAGTGGGCATAGCCGTGGCAAGCGGCTCTGCCTGCACGTCCGTGTCCCTTAAAGCCTCCCATGTCCTAACATCCATGGGAATACCTCCTGATCTGGCCCAGGGTTCCTTGCTTTTCAGCATGGGGGAGCAGACTACAGGGGAGGACGTGGAGTATGTCTTGGAGCAGTTCCCGCCCATAGTGGAGCGGCTCAGGAAGATGTCGCCTCTTTACCACAAGAGATGAAGGAAAAGGGAGATCTGCATGTGCGTTGGAGTTCCTGCCAGGGTGGTGGAGCTGCTCAAGGATGAAGAGGGCATCGTGGAGCTGGAAGGGGTGCGAAGAGTTGTATCCCTTGTGCTGGTGCCCGGCATATCTCCTGGAGAGCACGTGATAGTTCATGCTGGATTCGCAATTCAACGTTTAGACGAGGAAGAAGCCTTGGAGACCCTCAGGATTTTGAGGTAGATGGCGGCTCAGCCCGCCTCCAGCTAATCCTCGGGCTTGATTCAGGAGCCGTAAGGGAAGGGCTTTTCAAGATATTCGTGTGGAAGCCGACACCAGGCTTCTTCCCAATCCCGCGTCAGGAAATCCACCGGAGGCCGGGTTGTAGGGTCCATACGGATCATGGATTGGACCAGTTGGGCCAGTTCTTTCAAGACAGGATTTTTCCCCAAAGATGGGTTTGCCTGAAGAAGCAATCCCCTCTTCTCTGCCACAACCCGCTTGAGCTGCAACTTGAGATCTTCCCGGTTTTTGGGCCTGGCCAGCTCTAGAGGCAGTCTCCCGCTCATCACCTGATATAGAATGACCCCTGCGGAATAAAGATCCGAGGCATAGGAGCTTTGGGCCATGACCACTTCGGGGGCCATGTAAGCCATGGTGCCCACAATCTGCCGCCTGAACATATCCTTGGGCAGCCCCTCGGCCAAGCCCAGTGCCACTCCAAAATCTATGAGTTTGATGAGGCTTACCCTCCCTCTCTCGTCCACCAGGTAAAGCAAATTGGCCGGCTTGAGATCCCTGTGTATGACCTGCCTGGATCTCAAATGGTTAAGAGCACTAAGCATCTGTGAACTGATGACTCCGAATTCCCCCAGGCTCAGAAGAGAGCCTCGGGCCTTCCCGGCATGTCCGGCCAAACCATCCTGGATCCTCCTTACCAAAGAGCCCAGGGTCTCTGCGGGGTGGTAGCCTATGGCCAGATACCTTTGGCCTTCTTCCTCCACTATTCCAAAGCACTCAACTATATTCTCGTGTTGTTTCCCCCCGGATTGAACGTGCCCGTGGATACGCGCCTCGTACTCCAGTTGTCTGACCTTCTCGCTCAAGGGCATGGAGGAGCCGGGGGGCACTACAGCCTCTTTTAAAGCCACTATTTCAGCCCTGTACACCCCCAGGAGCACCCTTCCCATGGCTCCCGACTGAATGTGGCCCAGTATGTGCACCTGCCTGCCCCTCACGGTCTCCGGACGGGACAAAGCACAGAGCAGCAGCTGCAAAAGCTCGGCCACCTCTTGGGAGGTCTTGGAGCTGTATAATCTTCTGGCAGCTTGAACCGCCTCCTCCTGCACTGTGCGCTGATCAAAGTACTTGAAGAAGAACTTCCTGGTTATGTCCACCCCGAAGTGCTCACCGCTTTTGACCGGGAAGTAGTCCCCATGGGACCTGCTGAAACGGTGCTCCAGATAATAGGCGGCAAGGGGGGGCTGGGTTTCCCGGTAGGCCTGGAAAAGCTGAAGAATTCTCCTGTAAGGGCTTGGTCTGACACCCGATTTCTTCTCCACCTGCTTGGCCATCTCCATGGCCTCTTTGGTGCGGCTTAGCCTGCAATAAAAAGTCCTGAAAGGCACCACTGAGACAAAGTCCAAGAGTGTAAGACCCAAGATATGCTTGGAGGCAACGGCCGGGTCCATGGGAGAGACCAGATTCTTCTCCAGATCGGCCAGAAGTAAGCCGTTTAGGAACTCAGGCAATGAGAAATCATCCTTCCTTAGCCTGCCGCAGATCTCCTGAACCGTGTACCCGTAGTCGAATAGAAGCCGGGCCAGCTCTTCCATCTCCCCCTGGACTCTGGCCTTCAGGGATCTGCGCGCCCAGCCCTCCTTGCACCTGGTGGCCGAGAGGTCACCAAGGCACAGAAGGGCGTTTCGAAAGGTCTCCAGTTCTCTTCTTGTAGGAAACTCGTAGGAGCCCTCGGTCACCCCGTCCGCCTGGGGTCTGAAGGAGGCCCGCCAGGGGATCAGGTCGGTGCCCTCCTCCATCTTGAAACGTTCCCTATAGTACTTGTTCATGAGATGCAGCCTGCGATGAAACTCCCTCAATCTTGCGGCCCTGGAGTTGACATCTTCAGACTCCCCCAAATGCGCCAGCCCCCACATGAAGTAAGGCCGACCCCCTTCTATGGAGGCCAGCTGATCCACAGCCTCCTTAACCCTGTCCCTGTAAGGATAGCGAAGAGCAAAGAGCACCAGACGTTCCAGTGCCTCGAGATAAGGGGTTCCTGACTTTATATCCTCTACCAGATCGTTGATGTACAGGATAAGGGGATTGACATGGGTGTTTACTACATTTTGGAGGGACTGAAACGGGTTGAGCAGCCTTGTGCCCACACCTTGGCGCGCCCTGTACAGGATCGGGAATTCCCTAAGCACTCTGAACAAGCGCTCTCGGACTTCCTGATCCTGCCTAGGCTTTTCCACTCCCAAGTTACTCCACTACAACGTTGGTCTGGGTCCGGATAACCCCCGATATGGACTGGATCCTCCGAATCACCAACTCCCCCATGACCTGGAGATCATTGGCCTCTATCAGGGCTATCACATCATATGGACCAGTGGCGGCATGGGCGTACTTGACCCCTGGGATCTGCCGGATTTCCCTGGCGATTTGAATAGCCCTCCCTGCTGTGCACTCCACAAACACGAAGGCTGATATGGGCATGGCATACCTCCTTTGGTGAAGGCGCCTCGGCTCACACGGGGCTCAAGCCACAGCCGAGGCCTTGATATGCTCCTCCAGCTCCTCAGGCTTCAAGGAGAGCCTTCTGAAGATCTTTCTTTCTATTTGTCTGGCCTTTTCCAAATAGCTGCCTATAATGGCCCGTCCCTCGGAGTTTCGGCCGTAGCGCTCCTGGAGATCCCTGAAGCGCTCTTCCAAGGTCACGATCCTGTCGTGCATGACCCTCTTGTCCGAGTAGTTGACCAACTCCTCCTCGGTGACCTTGGCCAGCCCGGGCAAATCTTCCACCACCACGTGCTGTTCCACAACCCTGGCCACTCCCGGCAAACCCATCTGCCGCAGGATGCATCCTGCAGCCTTGGCATGGTTCTCTCCTGTTCGCAAGCCGTCCATCTTGGTCATGTCGTGAAGCAGGGAGGCTGCATCTATGAGTCCCAAATCCAACCTCTCCCCCTGCTCATTGAGCTTCTCCGCCAGAAAACGGGCCACCCGGTTCACCTGCATGCTGTGCACTATGACGTGAGGAGGCACACCCCGCCTCTTTAGCATCTCCAAGCAAGCGGTTCTGGAAGGATATTTCTCCACCCCATGCCTCCCCATGAGCTACTTAAGATAGCTCCCCTATCAGCAGCGCTATTATATTAGCTTCAGGGCCTGGTGCAAGGAGAATCCGACCATTGCAAGGCAAAGGCCCCAGCACCGCCTCCCATTAGAGGCAAAATGTAAAGCCATGGTCCATCTTCTCAACCGTACCACCTCACAAAGCTCTCCAGAGGCTCCCTGGGCGTTGAGAAAGATGAAAGGGGCGAGCCCTGCTCCGGGTAGCCCAAGGCAATGCCCAGTACCACTTCTTTCTCTTCGGGAATGTTCAGCTGATCCTTTATCTCCTCCCCGTAGGATGCCACCAATCCCACAGGGCATGTGCTAAGACCCAAGTCTTGTGCGGCCAAAAGAAGGTATCCCACAAAAACCCCAAGGCAAAGATACCTCTCCATGGAATAGGAGCTATCCATGTATAGAACCAATGCCACAGGAGCATCGTAGAAACGGCAACTCCCTTCGCCTATAAATCTCTCCATGTCCAAACCCATCTTTTCAAGTGTTGCAGCCAAAGGCAGGAAGGTTTCCCTCCTCCTCTTCTGATGGGCCTCCGGGATGGGACGCCTGGCCCCCGGGCTGCATCCTGCCCGCCTCTCCATGTGGGCCGCAGAGATTCTTCTGGCCAGACGCTTAACCTCCTCCCCCATAACCACCGTAACCTCCCAAGGCTGCAGGTTGAGGGCCGATGGGGCCCTGCCTGCCCTTCTCAAGAGCTCGGCCACCAGTTCCCTTTCTACAGGGCTGCTGGAAAAGGCTCTACAGCTTTTCCTTCCCTCCAAGGCTTGTTTTAGCTCCACGACCACCTCCTATAGCAGGTTTAAGCCTCCCTCTGCCCCGGCTCCCTTGCCCCGCCGCCTTGGGGGGGCTGAGCTTCCAAACCCGGGTACGCTTTGGCTCGTCCCAACTCAAACCAGTGCCACTCTGATACTGAAAACCAGGGTGTTCTCGAGAATGGATCAATTTATCCTACCATATCTTCAGGATGCCCAGCATTCTCAAATCCTCCTGAGTGACGCAGGTTACTTGAGGGTCAGCCCGCAGCCTACCTTGACCGCTTTGGAAGCCTCCCGTATGCTTGAAGCCGCCTTGAAGAGGGATCCTATAGGAGATGCTCATGGTAAGGGCAAGGGTGTGGTTTAGGTGTGCTGCTTTGGGCGACCCGGTGCAGCCCATGCTGGCGGCTCCTGCCCGAGTGGGTTGGCGCGGGCGCTTCAGGAAGGTGGATTTGACCTTGGAGAGAGCTTTTACCGGGGAAGAACTGCTCCATCGCATGAAAGGTTGGATAACCGTGGAACCCAAGCTGTTTCTTGAAACTGTAAGACCTTACTGCCGCCTAAAGGTGTTCGATGACGGGGGTCTTGTTGCGGAAACCGAGAATCAGGAAAGCTTCCTGGAGCTCTGCAGCAAGCTGGCCGAGAAGTTTCAGGACCAAGTAGAACTTGAGATGATCAAAGGCTGAGATGACCTGCCAGGAAGACCTAACAGCCCGGCTCAACAGCTGCCAAGAGCGCATCCAGCGGCTCTCCATGTGTATGGAAGTGGCCCGTCTTATAAGCTCCTCCCTGGATCTCGGGGAAGTCCTGGATCGGATAATGACAACCTCCAGAGAGCTCATGCAGGCCGACGCCAGCAGCCTCATGCTGCTGGACGAAAAAAGCGGGGAGCTTGTATTCCAGGTGGCCCAGGGACAGGTGGGTGAAAGGCTCAGGGAGAGCTTCAGACTGCCCAAGGGTCACGGTATAGCAGGCTTTGTGTGTGAAACCGGAGAGCCCCTGTTGGTGGAGGATGCTTACAAGGATCCCAGGTTCCACAGGGAGTTCGACGAAAAAACCGGTTACCGTACCCGTTCTGTCCTTTGTGTCCCGTTGAAGGTGAAGGACCGAATAATCGGGGTCTCCCAGGTGATAAACAAGCTGGACGGTACAGCCTTCACCCATGAGGACCTGGAGACCTTCACGGACCTGTGTCGGCACGCAGCCATAGCCATCCAGAATGCCCGCATGCACGAAGCTCTTCTCCTCAAGGAAAGGATGGACAGGGATCTGGCTTTGGCCTCAATTGTGCAGCATAGCTTCCTGCCCAAGGAACTGCCCCGGGTACAGGGTTACTCTTTCGGGGCGTATTACAGCCCGGCCTTGGAAGTGGGGGGGGATTTCTACGACTTCATACCCCTAAAGGCCAAGCGGTGGGGTGTTCTCATAGGGGACGTCTCTGGGAAAGGGGTGGCTTCGGCCCTTTACATGGCAAGACTCACTTCTGACTTCAGGACAAGGGCCTTGCAGGTGGGAAGCCCATCCAGAGTTGTGAACCAGATGAATGAAGAGCTTTGCCGAAGCGGCCAAAGGGGCACTTTCGTCACCATGCTCTATCTTGTCTTGGAGCCCGCTGATGGAGTGGTTCGATTTGTAAATGCAGGGCATCTCCCACCCCTTTTGTGGAAAGCCGGTTCCACTCGGCCGGTCAGGCTTTGGGGCAAGGGAGGTCCCCCCCTGGGCATCCTAGAGAACCTGCGTTACGGTTCATACAAGTTCAGGTTGGAGCCAGGGGACTGCCTGCTTCTTCTCACGGACGGGCTCTTGGAGGCCAGAGACGAAAAAGGGGAAAGCTTCGGCTGGGACCGGATAGAGGCTGCCCTCTGCCCGGGTTCTCATTCCCCACAGGGCTTGATAGAGGCACTGGTGCACGCGCTGGAAGAATTCAAGGCAGACGCCTTTCAGACTGACGACATTACCATGGTGACCCTTGGAGTTGAGAAGCCATGCCCCCGCAAGAGCTGAGCGGGCCTGTGGTCATGGAGATACCTGGGGATCCGGCGGCCCTTTTCCTGGTGCGTTGCCTTGTGGAAAGACTGGGCAGGCAACTGGGTTTCCCAGAACAAAGGGTAGTGCTTCTCACCCAGGCCGTGGATGAGGCCTGCTCCAACGTGATAAGGCACGGGTACGGGGGCAAGAGTCAAGAGCGAATTTCCCTATGTTTCACTTTTTCGGGTGAACGCTTGGAGGTGCAGGTAAGGGATTTTGCTCCACCCCCGGACCCCTCCAAGCTCACCCCGCGGGATTTGGGAGAGCTCAGGCCGGGGGGTTTGGGCCTGCACTTGATCAGGGCCGGGGCGGACGAGGTGCACTACGAGGAAGTCCCCGGTGGGAAGGGTTGCCTGCTTAGGCTTGTGCTTTTCAGAGACAGGCAGGGAGGTTCGCCATGAAGGTGGTGGTGGAGGAAAGGGCTCCGGGAGCCTACCTGGTGAAGCCCCAGGGAGAGGTGGATATGAGCACATCCCCAGAGCTGAGAAAGGTCTTGGTGCCTCTGTTTCGCCCGAACACCAAGTGCCTCTTGGTGGACCTCTCAGAGGTGGGGTACATGGACAGCTCAGGCATAGCCACCCTGGTAGAGGGGCTCCAGCTCTCCCAGAGGGGATCCATAAGTTTCGCCCTAACGGGCCTTAGCCCCTCTGTTAGGGCTGCATTTGAGGTGGCTCACCTCATGGAGGTATTTCGGGTGGTCTCTGAAGTAGAAGATTTCTTTAAGGAGGCCCTTTGCACATGAGCCGACCCCAAAGGGGAAATTCGCCTGCTTTGCTTTTTCTTCAACACTTAAGCAGCATCCATCACCTTTTCCTGGAAACCCTGCGATGGACCATCCTTAAGCCCCTCCAGGGGAAGCCCTTGAGGGTGCATTCGGTCTTTTTACAGATGGATGAAGTCGGAGTGAAATCCCTTCCCATTGTATGCCTGGTTTCATTTTTCATCGGAATCATCTTGGTGCTTCAGACTGCCTACCAATTGGAGAAGTTCGGGGCGGTAAACTATGCGGCAAGCCTCTCCAGCGTGGCTCTGACTAGGGAGCTGGGGCCTCTTCTGACCGCCATAGTGGTGGCCGGGAGGGTCAGCGCAGCTTTTACGGCCGAGCTGGGCACCATGATGGTCACAGAGGAGATCCTAGCCCTTGAGGTAATGGCCATCCATCCCATTGCCTATCTGGTAGTGCCCCGTTTGCTAGCAATGTTGGTGATGCTTCCTTGCCTTACCATCGTGGCGGATCTGGTGGGCATGGTGGGCGGTTATGTGGTGGGCACCACTGCGGTGGGGATCCGGCCCACCCTTTATATAGAGACGGCCCTGGAGGCCATGCTCTTGAAAGACGTGCTTACCGGGCTGGTCAAGAGCGTGGTCTTCGCCCTCATAATAGCCATGGTAGGCTGTTATATGGCCTTTGTAGTCAAAGGAGGCGCAGAGGGAGTGGGGCGGGCTACCATGGTCTCCGTGGTCACTTCGCTTATCCTGATAATTCTGGCCGATTGCTTCTTCACCACCCTTTTTTACTTGTTCTTGTGAGGGGAAAGAACTTTGAGCCTAGCTGAGCAACACAAGGCAGAAGAAGTCATCATCAGGGTTGAGGACCTGGTAAAGACCTTTGGAGGCCGGGTGGTGCTGGACGGGATCAACCTGGACATACGCCAGGGAGAGGTCACTGCCATAATGGGAGGCAGCGGCTGCGGAAAGAGCACTTTGCTAAGACACCTCATAGGGGTTCTCCGCCCGGACTCGGGGCACATCTGGGTGAGGGGAAGGGACATAACCCGCTTCAGCGAGGAAGAGCTGGAGACCTACAGGAAGCGTTTCGGGATGCTTTTCCAGGGGGGCGCCTTGCTAAACTCCCTCACGGTAAAGGACAACATTGCCTTGCCCTTGCGGGAACATACCCGGCTGGAAGAGAAGATCATAGGCATGATAGTGAAAATGAAGTTGGAGCTGGTGGGTCTTAGGGACTTTGAGAACCTGAAACCCGCTCAGTTAAGCGGCGGGATGCAGAAGAGGGTCGCCCTGGCAAGAGCTTTGGCACTGGACCCAGAGATAGTCTTCTACGACGAGCCCACCTCTGGACTGGACCCGGTGGTAAGCGGGGTAATAGACCAGCTGATAGGGGACCTCAGCCGGAGGTTGGGGATCACCTCCGTGGTGGTTACTCATGACACAAGAAGCGCTTTTCGCATTGCCCACAAGATAGTCGTACTTTTCAAAGGCAAGGTGGTGGCCCAGGGAACCCCTGAAGAGATTAGGAATTCCCAGGATCCATTGGTGCAGCAGTTCCTGGCAGGCAGTCCGGACGGACCCATACCTCTTAGGCAGTCCAGCCGCGACTACCTGGAGGATCTGCTGGATATGGAGTAGAGGGCCCGGCTAGGGGAGCAAGGCCGTCCAGTTAAGGCTAAAGAGAAGGAGAGCTCAAACAAATGGAAGTCTTCCGTTCAGAGGTCCGTTCGGGTGTCCTGATCCTGGTCTCGGCTGTCATCCTGGCCGTTGGAATCTTTCTCATAAGCGACATCCGAACCTGGTGGGAAGAGAAACGAGAGCTTGTGGTACTCTTTAGATATGCCGACGGGATCTCCAAGGGCTCACCCGTATGGTATGCGGGTATGGAGGTAGGGGAGGTCACCAAGGTGGCCATGGCTCCAGGCAAGGAGGATCGCATAGCTCTTAGCCTTCGTTTGGATCCCCAGGTGCGGGTGAGAAAGGATTCGAGGGCCTACATAAGAAGCCTGGGAATGATGGGTGCCAAGTACGTGGAGGTTTCACCCGGCACCCCCCAGGCTCCTGAGCTCGGGCCGGGTGAGATCCTGGAGGGAGAGACCCCTGTTTCCATGTCTGAACTCTTGGAGACAGGACAGCGCATAGCCAGCGCTTTGGAGGAGACCTTGGGGGAGATCCATGGAATGATCCGGGAGATCCGGGCCGGAGGCACCATACCCCAGACAGTGCAAAGCGCCTCGGCTTTTCTGGAAGAACTTAGGCAAAGGAACCGCGACCTGGAACAAATATTCCGAAAGGTGGAGGAACTTCTGGGCACTTCTCAGGGCTCCATGAAGAGACTCTCTGTTTCCATTGAGGAGGTTTCCCAGCAGGTGAACAATGCTTTGGGTCGGGGGGGGGAAGAGCTGGTTGCCTTGCTGCAGGAGCTTAGGGAGACTAACCGTTCCCTGCAGGAGCGGATGGCCAGATTGGAAGCCCACCTGCTGCCTGTGCTGGGTCAGGCACACAGCGGGCTCCTGGAAACCAAAGGACTTGTTCAGGATGCACGCCATGTTCTGGATGTGAACGATCAGAATATCTACCTGCTGCTCCTCCAGCTTCAGGAGACCTCCAAACAGCTCCAAGCCCTAAGCGAGGACCTAAGGGCCCATCCCTGGAAGATAGTCTGGAAACAGGACGGTGACCCCAGCTTGGGAGGCCCCCCCAAGGGCCCAGAGGAATGGCGCTTGCGGGGAAGGATAGGACGCCATGGCAAGGAATAATCATGAAAAAGGGAAAAAGTGCGCCTGGTGGGTTCTTGTGCTTGGGCTACTTAGCAGCTGCACCACCTCACCTGTGAACCATTACAACCGGGGGGTTGCATTCCAGGACAAGGGAGAGCCTCTCAAGGCAGCCCAGGAGTACCGGAGGGCCATTGAGCTTAACCCCAGCGACCCGGCCCCCAGGTTCAACCTGGGAGTGCTATACCAGGATCAGGGAATGCTGGATCTGGCCAGGGAGCAGTACTTGGCTATTTTGTCAAACCATCCCGGGTACACCCCGGCCTGGATCAACCTTTCTTCAGTGCAGGAGGCACAGGGACTGCTGCGGGAAGCAGAGGACTCCCTCGGCAGGGCCATGGAATCAGACAAAGACTCCCCAATGGCCCCCTCTCATCTGGGGCTTTTTCTTTTAAGACAAGGCAGGATCAAAGAGGCGGAGCAAGCCTTTTCGCTTGCCTTGAAAAGGGATCCGGCTTGGGCCAACGCTTTCTTCGGGCTTGGGCTGGTTGCGGAAATGCAGGGCCAGAAGGAAAAGGCCCTTAGAGCCTTTCAAGAGGCTGCTCAAAAAAACCCGATGGATCTGGAAGCCCATCTCAAGGCTGCAGGAATCCTGAGGGAAAAAGGCCTTCAGGAAGAGGCTCTGCGCCACTTGCGCCGGGCCTGTGAAATCGCCCCCTCTAGGGGAGAGACTTTCTTCAGCCTGGGAAGCCTTCTTTACCAGCTTGGCCGCTGGCGGGCTGCCCAAGACGCATATGAAAGGGCCTTGCATTTGGGAATGGACCCAAGGGCCTGTCACCTGGCTTTGAGCCAGATACACCAGAGGCTCGCTCTGGAAGAACATTTTGCTTACGAAAGGAACCTGATTCGCCAGGAAGCCTCAAAAGACAAGACTGGATCGCCGCGCTAGTGCCCGATATCCAAAGAAGTGGTGTAAGCCATCAAAGGGTTATTCAGTTTCTCGGAGCAGCTTGCCTGGATGCCACGTAAGTGATCACAGGGTGGCGGCGTTTCTCGGAGCGGCTTGGCGGAGGCGCTTCGATTTTCCAGGATTTGGACCTGGGGGAAGCCCTCTCGGCCGAAGCGAAGCTGAGGCCGACCGAGGGAGGGGGCAAGCATCCCCCGGAGGCCGAATCCTTTGGAAAATCAAGCGCGGAGGACCTGAAGCCAAGAGAAATGCCATAACCCCCGTGGTCAACTACCCAACCCCCCGCAAAGCCCGCATTATCCACTGATTGTGAATAATGCGGGCTACAGAAAATTCCTTATTGTGGCTGCTCGCCAGGTAGAGGCTTCTTTTTCTTCTTTTGTGGGTCCTCCTGAGGCTGTTGGCCCTTTTGTCCCTGGGGTGCATGCTGCTGTAGCTGCTTTTGCTGTTGATGTTGTTGATTCTGCTGCTGCAGCTGTTTTTGCTGCTGATGCTTCTGCTGCTCTTGTGCCTGCTGTTGCTTTAGCTGTTGCTGTTGCTGTTGCTGTTTTTGGCGCTGCTGTTCCTGCTGTCGCTTTTGGCGCTCCTGATCTTGTTGGAGCTGTCTTTGTTGTTGCTTTTGTTGGTCTTGAACGTGTTGCTGCTGTTTCTGTTTTTCTTGTTGCTGCTTCAGTTGCCGCTGGTTTTGGGGGCCCTGCTGGAGAGTCCCCTGATCGTGGAGTTGTTTTCTTTCCTGGCCCGGTCTTTTCTCCTGTCCTTTTTGCCCAAGTTCTTGGGAACTCCTCTTGGGCTTATCAACTTGCCCGTGTTGCTCCTGTCCGGTGAGCCTGGATTTATCCTGGGACTTCTGAAGGCTCCCTGCAGGCCCTTGCTGCTCTCCCCTCAAGCCCTCCTGGAGCCCGCCCCTTTTGGACTTCTCTGTGAGGGACTGGGACGGGCCTTTACTCTCCTCCTGCCGACCCAGGTCTCTTGCCTTGCCACCCTTTTCTGCCTCTCTCTTGATTCGGCCCGGACGGTCTTCCATTTGGGTGGAACCAGCCGGCCGATCAACTCCCTTGAGCCCTCGGTCAGGCTTGCCAGCGGATCCCGGCCTGTCTGTAAGTTTGCTTTCCCCCCGCTCCTGGCCTGTAAGGGGCTTACCCGCTGCGCTGCCGCCTTTCAGGTCACCCCGCTCCCCTTCCCGCTCGGGCCTCAGACGTCTTCCTCTCCGGCTCCCGGTATCCTCCAGGGCTCCTTTTCTTCCTTCCCCCTGGACCCGAATATCCCTATCCCTGGATGACCTTCCCTGTCTGGTATCCTGGGTGGGAGGTTTCAGGGAATCTTCCCGGCCCCTCTTCTCGCCCAGCCCACCTAGCCGGTCCTCCCGTGTCTTGCCCGGGCCCTCCTTAAGCCCGCCTTTTCCCAACCTCTCGCTGCGGCCTTCACGACCAGGCCCTTTCTGGGAGGCTGCCTCTTTTATGCTCCTGGAGCTTTGCTTCTCGGCATCATGAAGTTTGGGTCTTTCTGCTTGAAGCTTGGGTTCCTTGGAGGCGAACTTCATCTGGTTTGCGGGTTTTTTCACATCCTCGGGTTTTACGAGTTTATTGGCGGTGGAGAGTCCCTTTGCCCTTTTGTTCGCATCCCCAAGTGCAGGATGAGCTTTCAGGACTTTGTCGCGTTTGCCGTGATACTCTGCTGCACTTCCGAAACCATGCTTGTCAAAATTATTCTTTGCAAAAGAGGCTTTTTCAACGACAGAGTGATGTGGCTTATAAACAATCTGTCGATCAGAGAAGTTATACTGATTCTTGAAGAAATTTTGATTTTTTATCACAGTCTTATGAATTACTGGTGCCGCATAGTAGTTGTTGATTATAGTCGTGTTGTTTATATTCGTGATGTTTACTACATTGTTCTGGATATAGTTATTTCCGTATGGAACGTTGTAGAAATTGTTGTAGTTTACTATTACCGCATTCCCAAAGTAATTGTAGTTTGAGATGTTGATATTTATATTTGTGATGTTCGTGTTGTTGACCACCACAGTGTTTCCGTACCAGGGATGCCATCCGTAATAAGGCTCCCATGGGGCAAGTGGAAACCAGCCCACGTGCACTTCGCTGTGGATCCACGCCACACGACCCGGATGCCAATACCAGTAATAATCAGGGGGAGGAGGTACTCCCACATCCACCCTGACGTCCACCCCTGGGCTCACCACATTCACCGAGACGTAAGGTGTCCACCACCATCTGTTTTCAACTTGTATCCAGTGCCCATGGTGATGGGTCACCCAACCCCAAGGCTCATAGGGAACCCAAACATTCTCCTCATAGTAAGTGGTCCATCGCCCCACAGTAAAGGGCCGCCAGGTTACATCCACGTGGATGGGAGTCCAGCACCAGACATATTTTTCCTTGTAGTAAACCCTCTCCCATCTTCCCTGGGTCTCAAAGACGTGTGCATCGCTTTGGAAAGCCTCCGGAAGATGGGCCGAGCGAACCCGCCTTCGCTCTGCCAAGAGCTGGTCTCTTTTGTAATTCCAGCTCTCCCAGTCCCTGTCCACCAAAGGTTCGGCCGCCTCCACGCTCATCTCGTCCACAAAGATGGCCGGGCCGTCAGCAAGCACCTCGTAGCGGACCTCTTCTCTGCCCCTCCCTGTGTAGAAAAAGTTGGGGGAGCCCTCCAGAGCTATGATCTGGATGTCCTTGTCACCCACATATACATCCACCACATCCCCGGGTTCCGCAGCCAGGTAACCCAAGCGGGTCTCCAACCTGACCAAGGCCTCCTGGCTCCTGTTGTAAATGCGCACCACCCCTCCGTCCACGTAAATACCTGTGAGATCCTTTCTGAGTCCGATCACATCCACACCAGTGTTTCCATCAACCCTGAGCCAGGTGTTGTTGGGGAATATGAACTCAGCCCTTCCCTGAGGCTCGGTGTAAATTATGTCGTCGGCCCGAAGAGGCGAATCGGCCACGGTGGCCACCCAGTCGTCTTCCACTGTAACGTAGCGAAGCACCCCTCCCTCAATGTGGGCCACCCGGCCTATGAGAACCGGTTCCTGAGCCTGAACGAGCCCAACTGAAGCCAATGTTGTAAGCCACAACGCAACCAAAAGCTTCCCCATTGATTTTCCTCCTTTTTTTCTAATCCCCTATTGAAGATCCAGGCACTCCAGTCCCTTTTTTTCCCAAAGGGTTGATCCAGCCCCTTTTCTTTGAGCAGCATCAAATCTCGGATCCCTTCTTCCCCGGGCCAAGCGATCTTACCCCTTGGACACGCGCACCAAAAATATGTTTACATCCATCACATTGGTCCTGGTGGGACCTGTGATGAGAAGGTCACCCAAAGAGCTAAAGAAGCTGTAAGAATCGTTCTCCAGCAGGTAAGCTTCAGGAGAAAGACCTGCTTTTCGAGCTCTTTCCACAGTAGTGCCGTCCGCTATGGCCCCTGCCGCATCGGTGGGACCGTCTGTTCCGTCGGTGCCTCCGCTTAGGACCACCACGTTCTCCCATCCTTCCAGAGCCATGGCTGCCGCCAGCACGAACTCCTGGTTGCGGCCTCCCTTCCCATGGCCCCGGAGGGTGACCGTGGTCTCCCCCCCGCACAAAAGGCATGCTGGGCTGGGCATTGGATTGCCGGATCTGACAATTTCTTTGGCCACGGCCGCCAGCGCCCTTGCCACCTCCCTGGCCTCACCTTCCACTCCGGAGCTCAGTATGAGAGCCCTGTAACCCATCTTTTCGGCATGTAAGCTGGCAGCCTTTAGGGCCTCAAGGTTGCTCCCCAAAATTTTCCAATGCGCATTCTGAAAGCAGGGGTCCCCGGCTTTGGGGGTCTCCTGGAGCTTTCCCTGGCAACCCGCCTCCAACCTGTCCCTCACAGCCCCTGGGACGCTTTCCCAGATCCCGTATTTCACGAGCACATCCCTGGCCTGCCCATATCTGCTGGGATCAGGCACAGTGGGCCCAGAGGCTATGGCATCCAGATTGTCCCCTATCACGTCCGAGAGGATGAGGCTCAGAACCTTTGCAGGATAACAAGCCCTGGCCAACTGCCCCCCTTTGACCAAAGAGAGGTGTTTTCTAACCATATTGATCTCGTGGATTGTGGCCCCGCAGGCAAGAAGCAATTTGGTGGTATTCTGCTTGTCCTCCAAGGAGAGTTCCTCGGCAGGGGCTACCAACAAAGCCGATCCCCCTCCTGAAAAAAGAGCCAAGACCAAATCTTTGGGGCCGGCTTCCCTTGCCAGCTCCAGGAGCCTACGGGTTCCTTCCACACCCCTTTGATCCGGAAGAGGATGTGAAGCCTCCCAAACCTGGACCTTCTTTAGGTCCAGACCATGGCCCTCTTTAACTACTATCAGTCCCCCTGATATCCTTTCTCCCAGGAGCCTTTCCAAGGCCCGTGCCATGGGAGCATCGGCCTTCCCAGCCCCCAAAACCCAAATCCTCTCGAAGTGGCCCAGCTCCAAGCTTAAGTCTCCCACCTTTAGGAGCTGCCCCTCCAAGCACACATGCCTCAGCACGGCTTCCTCGGGGTCCACAGCGGCCAAGGCAGCCTGAAAAATGGCCTTTGCATCCCTTCTCATGCTCTCTATTTCCGGGTTCTTCTCGCTCACCTCACAAGACCTCCTCCAGCCCACCTTATCTGTCTTGCAAGACTCCACAGGCTGACCGTTTTCTCCAAGAGGGTCAATTCCGGCCTTTGGTTTTCTGGAGCAGGGATTCAGGCCTTGGTGTCTTGGCTCTCATACGCCTGAAACCTCCTGCTCTTCCAGGGCGGTTCTTAGTCGGGAGGGGCTTATCCCCAGGGCCCAGGCCGAAAGGACTGCTGTCATGAGGTTTTCTTGGGGAAGCCTGGGTTCAAAAGCTATTCTCTCCACAACATCTCCCTCCGGAGCCAAAAAGACTGTTTTCCCTTCCATCCAAGCTCCCCTGTCCACAGGCTCCCTGGAAGAAATCCAGAGGGTCTCTCCCCAATGTTTCTCAGCCAGAGGCCTCAGACTGCGGTCGTCATAATTCAAGATGAGCAAGTCCTCTGCACCTTGGTTCATGAAGATGCGGCTTTTTATTCGAACTGTTTCGGTGGTGTCCAAGTGCCGGTCCAGATGAAGAGATCTAATGTTGAGGATTGCCGCCACCCGGGGCCTGAATCGCACAATACTCTCCATTTGGAAGCTGGAGACAGCCAAAGCCATCCACTTTTTCGGATCTTCCAAGAGGAGCTCCGAGAGGGGTCTGCCCTTGTTCCCGCCCACGGCTATTGGTCTTTCACACTGGGCCATTATGGAGCTCAAAAGCTCTACAGTGCTGCGCTTTCCCATGCTCCCCGTGACAGCCACTACCTTGGGCTCACCCAGCTGGTATGCAGCCTCCAGTTCACTCACAACAGGAACACCCCTTTGCCTGAGCCCTTTGAGAAGAGGTATACGCGGATCCACCCCGGGACTCCGCACAACCAGCTCCACTCCCTCCATGAACTCCAAGCTGTGTCGGCCAAGCTCCCACGGCAAATGTTTCAAATCCTGGGGCACCTCCACAAACCGCTGCTCGGAAATGCGCACACGGGCCCCTTTGGATTGAAGCAGACGACTTGCGGCCACTCCGCTTCTGCCCGCCCCCACAACTCCCACCTCCAACCCCCTGACCCGACTCAAGGGGGTGGGGCGCAGCTGGCAGCGGATCTCCTCCACCAGCTCCAGGGTGTATTCCAAAGCAAGCCCATCCACCGTGGGCTCGGGCTTCCCGCTTAAGCCGTCAACGGCTCCGGCTTGAACGAGCCTGCTCACCGAATCCAGGAGCTCCCCGCCCAAGGGAAGCAGGTCTTGACCGCAAAGCACCGAGAGGGCACCCACCAAACCGTAGGCCCCCCAATTGGAAACCCCCGAGACCACCACGTAATCCGTAGGCACGGTGGAGGCGATCTTGGCTCCATTTTCGATGGCCCTTGCCACTACCCTGAAAACCCGGCCCATACCCACCTCGTTGCCTCCGTCCCCTATGCCGATGGTGAGGATGGAGCTTAGCTCAGCCTCCAGGAAAAGCTGGTCCAGTGGCTCAACAAGAGAGGTGATCTGCTCCCCCCTCATGTTGTAGTAGCAACCGTCCCTGGCTCTTCCAGGCCTTTCCACAGCCACCAAGTGAGAGAAGCCGTAATGTTGTAGAAGGCCTGGTCTTAGTTGGATCAGAGGTTCTGCACCCACGGCTTTGAAAAGATGTTCATGGTGTTTGTCGGTTATGTAGGCCACCTGGATGCCAAGCCTGTTGAGAGCTTTCCCTATGGCAAGGGCCCCTGGCGGACCGTCGGTCTCTCCTGCCCTTGCCTTGAGGATGGGAAACCCGCTGGTTATGAGCACTCTTTTAGCCCCCAGAAGGCTCATGGCTGAAAGGCGAAGGTGGTCTCTCTGAATTAAGGGCAAGATGTTTCTGTGGCCAGGGTCTTGGGCGATGAGGTTTTCTATCGAGGCTATCCTGGCACGCATCCTTTGTCTCGGGCACCCAGCTTGAAGAGACTTAATCCTATCCTTTCCAGGCCCAAAGCACAATCCACCCCCTGAGATTCCCGATATCCTATTCTTGATTCCCTTGACACAGCCTCGCTACTTTGCTACTCACTCCAAGCAGCCTCAGGCAGCTGGGGCCCTAATCGAATGTGGAGGTTGAGCATGCCAAGATTCAACTACGTGGAGCCAGAAGAGGCGGATGCTTTCACGCGCAAACTTTTCGACCAGGTGGGGATGGTCCCCAATCTCTATTGCATGATGGCCAATTCTTCCACGGTCTTCGACGGCTTCTTGAAACTCACCCGTTGCCTGGAGGCCGCCCGTCTGGACAAGAAGCTCAGAGAAATGGTTTACCTCCTCACATCTCAGATCAATGGATGTCATTATTGCCTGGCCTCCCACACGGCCACCGCAGTTGAGCACGGCGTGATGAGCAAGGAGGAGAGCATCCAGGCCAGAAAGGGCCTAAGCCCGGAGCCCAGGACCAATGCCCTGCTTAAGTTCGCACGGGAGGTGGTGGAAAAGAGGGGACATGTCTCCGATGAGGTTTTCCAAGAGGTGAAGGCACAGGGCTTCACGGACGAGGAGCTGGTGGAGGCTTTGGGCACCATAGCCTTGGCCACGCTTTCCAATTACGTGGCCATAGTGGGAGACGTGGAGCTGGACTACCTGGACGCCCCTCCCCTGGAGTGAGGTCGGGGGTTCGGAGACCCAAAATGGGTGCATATCTGGATCTGTTGCTGGGCAAGGCCTACCTGAGCATGCCGGGAGAGCACTACAACAGGTACAGGCAGGAGCTTGCCGACTCAGGCCGGGAAAGGCTTATTCATTACGAGGTCTCCCTCATGGAGGACCGGCCATGGGAACACTTGAGGGACCGGGTATACCCTTCCTTTGCCAGGTATTTGAAGGACAAGTCCTTGGACCCTGAAAGCCCGAAGGGGGTTATTGTGGCTGTGTTCAGAGGGGCAACCTGTTACTTGATCAAGGGGGAGGACTTCATTGAGGTCTTCAAGGAAATGGAAGGGCTCAACCCCACGGCCTACCACTTCCGGGTGCTTCGCTGGTTGAAACTCTAGCCCTTAGCCCGCATTATTCAAGATCAGCGGGTAATACGGGCTATCTTTATGACATGTTTGGACAAACCGGTCCATACTCAAAGGCACCATGCCTTTCGGTTTCGGCTTTGGTCCTGCTTTGAGTCGGAATATGTCGAACTGTGCCGGGGGCTTAGCCTTAGGGGCTCGCCGTGAAGAGAAGCGGGCACGAAGCCCGCTTCCTCTTCTCTCCAACCTGGCGCTTCTGGATCAGGCGGTCTTGACCTCGATCTTCCTGGCGGCTGCGGCCTCGGTCTTGGGCATGCTGATTCTCAGAACGCCGTTCTTATAAACCGCGTTCACCTTGTCCACATCCACCTCTGCAGGCAACTGGATACTTCTGGAGAAGGCCCCGAAGGAACGCTCGATCCTGTGGTAATTGGCGCCTTGCTCCTCTTTCTCCTGTTTCCTCTCCCCTCTGAGGGTCAGCACATTGCCCTGAACCGAGATGTCTATCTCCTTGGGATCCACCCCCGGCAACTCGGCCTGCACTATCACCTCCTGGGCCGTCTCAGAGACGTCCACGGAGGGCACCCACTGGCGGATCCCCGAGGTCCTAAAAGGCCAGCCCTCGAAGAACCGGTCAAAGAGAGTGTCGATCTCGCGGCGCAGGCTAGAGAGTTCACCTCTTTCCCTCCACGGAATCAGGTCGAACATGATGATCCCTCCTTTCTGTGTTGTAATCTCTGTTATCATTCAACTTCCGATCCATAAATTGGTGACCGATCAGGCGCCTGTCAAGTCCCCCCCAAGGTTACTGGTTGCTGGTTACCGGTTACTAGTTACTGGTTACCGGTTACCGGTTAAAACCGGGGCAGGGGCGAGCAATGAGGCGC
>CAYPWF010000019.1:0-58864 GCA_964414345.1 uncultured Desulfarculaceae bacterium | reverse complement strand
CCAATTAACCCCCCCCCTTTTATCTATTTATCTGCGGCAAGTGAAATTTTGCCACCAGACCCTCAAGCATTTCTTGGTGTCTTGTTCCCGAGGCCCTAAAACTGATTTCCCTGCTTCTTCTGCCCAGTATCACGAATTCCAAGTCCAGGCGTTCCCTTGGAAGCCAAGCCAGCCATCGGTCAGCCCACTCTATGGCGCACACCCCTCCTCGGTACAGGTACTCCTCCAGCCCCAACTCCTGGTCCAGAACCCCTTCTTGAAGCCTGTAAAGATCCACGTGGTACAAAGGAAGACGCCCCCCAAGGTACTCGTGGATAAGGGCAAAACTTGGGCTTGAGACCCGCTCCCAGGGAGGCACGCCCAGCCCCTGGGCCAATCCCTGCACGAATCTGGTCTTTCCCGAGCCCAGCTCCCCCATGAGGGCCAATATTGCGCCCGGGCCCAGCAGCCCTCCCAGCTCGGACCCCAAGAGCCTGGTGAATCTTTCTGAGCGGCTCTTCACAGAGAGGAAGGGCCCTTCACCCATATAGAGCGCATCCTTGCGGAAAAGCTTGAGGCCAGCTCCTTGGCACTTGCCCCTCTGTCAACCTCTCCAAGGCCCGTGGAAGCAAGGCAAGCAGGTCCGTGGCCAGAAGCCCCCTTTTGCCGGTTACGGCCACCCACTCATCCGCCACCAAGCCGTGAAGATAAGCTCCAAGGCTCATGGCATCAAAGGGTTGCAAGCCCTGCACGAGGAGTCCTGCGATAATGCCGGTCAGTATGTCACCCATCCCCCCCGAAGCCATGGCCGGGTTGCCGGTGGGCACAAGTCTTAACCTGCCTTGAGGATCCGCCAGAACAGTACCCGCCCCTTTCAGAACCACGTATGAAGAACTCTTGCGGGCAAGTTCCAGCGCGGCCTGGATCCTGTCCGACTGCACTTGGGAATTGCTCAAAGAGAGAAGCCTTGCAGCCTCTCCGGGATGGGGAGTCAAGATCTTGATCCCAGGGGTACCCCTTAACAATTCCAAATTCCCTATCAGCCCATTGAGCCCATCGGCGTCTATCACCATGGGCAGGCTTACTTTTCTTACAAGCTCCCTGATCAGCTCAGGGGTCTCTCCCCGGGTGGATAATCCAGGCCCTAAAACCAGCCCGCTTTTCCCCTCAAGGGCTTCCAGAATTTCCCGGCCGGCTTCCATGCACAGACTCTGCTCAGGGCCCTCTGCCAAAGGAAGAGTCATCACCTCGGTGAGTCTGGCCTCCATGGCAGAATTGAGACTCCTGGGCAGGCCCATGGTCACAAGCCCGGCTCCCACCCTGAGGGCTGCCTCACAGGCCATGACACCTGCTCCTGTCTTGCCTGCAGAGCCTGCCACCACCAAGAGATGCCCGAATTGTCCCTTGTGGGCCTGGGGGGATCTGGGCCTCAGCATACCACGGAGCATCTGTGGATTCACGAGCTCCCGGATCAGCTTCTGTTCCTCAAGCGCTCTTGCGGGGATTCCTATGTCTACCACGTACAGCTCCCCTGAAAGCTCCCTGCCTGGATAAAGGAAATGCCCTAATTTTGGTAGCCCGAAGGTTACCGTCACCTGGGCTTTTACGGCAACCCCCAAGGGCCTACCTGTGTCTGAACAAAGCCCCGATGGGATATCCACTGAAAGCACAGGTACATGGCTTTGGTTTACCTTTTCTATGAGGCCTGCGATGGGATCCCTGACCTGGCTTTTAAGCCCAGTTCCCAAGAGAGCATCTACCAGAAGGTCAAAGGAGCTCAAAGAAATATCCTCACCCGGCCCTCCTCTCTGAGTGGCCAGATGAATGAGGTGCCCACCGCTTCTCAAGAATATTTCCATGGAAAGCTTGGCATCCCCGGACAACTCCTCGGGAAGAGCTGCCAGGAACACCTCCACAAAAGCACCTTGCTCCCTAAGGTACCTGGCAACAACAAAGCCGTCTCCTCCGTTGTTCCCTTTTCCACAAAGGACTGCTATCTTTTGTCTTCTCCACTGAGGGAAGCACCTCCTCAAGACACAAAGCACTCCTCTTCCCGCATTCTCCATTAGCACTAAGCCGGGGATCCCCATCTTCTCAATGGTGAAAAGATCCAGCCCCCTCATCTCCTCGGCTGTCACCAAGTGCATAGGGACTTCTCCGTCCTCATCTTCGTTGCGCTCAGCCCTTCTTATCTCACAGGCTCCTTTAGAGCCCTTTCCAGGCTCGCTGCCCTCTCAGGAATTTTTTTCGGGTTCCCTTGAATCAAAACAGTGGCCAAGGCCAGACCTGCCTCGTGGGAAATAGAGACCAAGAGGCCTTCCCCGCCAAGCTCCTCCAGAATCTCCAAAGCTCTACCCCTCAGACTCAATCGGGGCGGCATTCCCTGCTTTCGCACCACCTCCATGTCCAGCCATCTGATCCCCCTGCTCAGGCCTGTGCCCAAGGCCTTAAGAAAAGCCTCCTTGACGGCAAAACCGCCTGCCAAGCACTCGGCCCGGCTGCGCCTTGGATTGCAATGGCTTATCTCAGATGGCTGAAACAGCTTTTCAAGCAGTCTATCCCCGAACCGATCCAGAACCCTCTGAAACCGGACCACATCTACTAGATCCACCCCCAGACCCAGGATCATGCCCGCACCAGTTCCAACATCTCCCTGACTGCCTTCTCCATTCCTACTAGCACAGCCCTGGCAATTATACTGTGGCCTATGGAAAACTCCTGTATCTCCCTTATCTGGGTCAAAGGCAAAACGTTTCTGTAATCAAGCCCGTGGCCTGCATGAACCTCCAGTTGAAGCTGCGCGGCCAACTTGGCTGCATGAGCTATTCGCTCCAGCTCCTTTTCCCTTTCAACCCCGGGTCCAGCCTCGGCGTACCTGCCCGTGTGAAGCTCCACCACCTGTGCTTTGCACTCAGAGGCTGCTGCAATTGATTCTTCCTCAGGGTCCACAAAAAGACTCACACGTATTCCTTTTTCCCTTATTCGCGCAATGACTTCCTTCAGGTATGGAACCTGACCTGCCACTTGGAGCCCCCCCTCGGTGGTGAGCTCCTGTCTTCTCTCCGGCACAAAAGTAACCATATCCGGACGAACTTCCAAAGCAATGGTGATGATTTCCTCAACGGCCGCCATCTCCAAATTTAGCTGAGTCTTGAGAGTTTGTCTCAAAACTCTGAGATCCCTGTCCTGTATATGCCTTCGGTCCTCTCTAAGGTGCACTATTATTCCATGGGCACCTGCCAGCTCGGCCAAGAGGGCCGCAGCCACAGGGTCTGGCTCAGCGGCCCTGCGGGCCTGCCTGACCGTTGCCACGTGATCCACGTTTACTGAGAGACGTGCCATTTCATGCCTCCCTGCCCAGCTCCCTGGATACGGTTTCTTCCAATTCCAGGGCAATGCTCTGAATCAACCTGTTATCCTCACCTTCCACCATCACCCGAACCAGAAGCTCAGTTCCAGAGTACCTGATCAGCACCCTGCCTTTACCGTCCAGCCTCTCCTGGGCGGCTTCCACGGCCCGTTTCAAGGGCTCCACATCCTCCAGAGGGAGCCGGACCGAAACCGGTATGTTCCTGAGCACCTGCGGGTAAGGCTCGAAGCTGGAGGCCAGTTCTGAGAGGCTCCGCCCTGATCTGAGAAGCAGGCTAAGTATCTGAAGGGCGGTTATCATTCCGTCCCCAGTGGTGGTCTGCTCCAGGAAAACTACGTGGCCGGATTGCTCCCCACCCAGGTTGTAGCCCCCTTTGCGCATTTCTTCCACCACATATCTATCCCCCACGGCGGTTCTAACCACCTGGATGCCCCGACGCTTCAGGGCCACCTCCATTCCCATATTGCTCATCACGGTTGCCACCAAACTCCTATGGGCCAGCTTCCCCCTGGAATCCATGTCCAAAGCAGCCATGGCCATGATCTGGTCTCCATCCACCACTTTCCCATTCTCATCCGAGAAAATCACCCTGTCTCCATCTCCATCCAAGGCAATACCCAGGTTTGCCCTCTCCGAGATCACGGTTCGACACATCAGTTCCGGCTGGGTGGAGCCGCACCCGTCATTTATGTTCTGCCCATTGGGTTCCACACCTATAGGCACAACCTCTGCCCCCAGTTCCTCCAGCACAAGGGGAGCTACCTTGTAAGCCGCTCCATGGGCACAGTCCACAACTATCCTGAGTCCTTCCAGATCCAATTCCGAAGGAAAGCTGTTTTTTAGAAACACGATGTACCTGCCGCGGGCGTCATCCACCCGGTAAGCCTTTCCCACCTGGGAAGCTGTTGGGCGAGCTTCTTGAGCCTCCCCACATCTCACATAGCCCTCTATGCGGGATTCCAGCTCGTCTGGCAACTTGAATCCGTCTGCTGAAAATATCTTTATCCCGTTGTCCTGATAGGGATTATGGGAGGCGGAAATGACCACCCCCGCATCAGCCCTCATGCTGCGGGTCAAAAAAGCGATACCAGGGGTGGGAAGGGGCCCCACCAACAGTACATCCACCCCCATGGAGCAGATCCCCGAGGCGATGGCATTTTCAATCATGTAGCCCGAAAGGCGGGTGTCCTTTCCTATGACTATCCTGGCTCTGCGAGCTTTCCTCCCCCTGAAAAGCGCGGCAGTGCCTTGGCCGACCTTCAAAGCGGTCTCCACGGTCATGGGTTCTATGTTTGCCACACCACGGATGCCGTCAGTACCAAAAAGTTTGTTCAGAGCTATATCCGGTTCCATGGCTTAGTCCCACAGGCCCCCGATTCTATCTCATTGAGACTCCAGGGTGACTTCCACCCTGGCTGGTTCCACCTTGGTGACCCTTATTCCCTGTGGCGCTGCCACTGAGACGGCAAGTGTGTGCTTCCCGGCTGAAAGCCCTTGCACAGCAACTGTGGCCTGCAGATCGGTTTCCTTGAGGGTTTCAATCATGTGTAATGGGCCCTTTACCAACACCCTCACTTCCTTGGGCTCCACCGTGAGCGGTAACTCCTGCTGAGAGGCTCGAATTACTACTCCTTCTATGGCCCTCTCCATCTGGAGAGGAACAACTTTAACCTTCACGGAAACCTTTGCAGGGGAGACACTAACCAGATGAAGCCCTTCCAACTCCAATCCCACCTTTTCCTCCAAATCAGAGGTGGCCTGGGAGAGACTCACAGGCCTGGTTCTCACCTCTGAAAGCCCCAGTACCTCACTCTCCCCGCCCCGCAGTACCACTTTGGGCGGGTCTGTGGAAACACTCTCAACCCTGTAGCCTCGCGCTACTTCCCCTGTGAGCTGGGCAACCACACTTAAGGCCACCTCTCTGAGGGGTTCCAGCTTCAAATCCAAGGTGGCCGGTGTGACCCGAATCACCTCAACCCCACGTGGAACAGGGATGCTGTCTGGAAGTATTCTGACAGTAGTCCAGCCCACTCCTACCCCTTTTAAATCCACTGTTCTGCGAATATCCCGGGCTGATAGAGTCCTAAGAAGGGTTCTTGGACCCTGCACCAGCACCGAGAGGCTTGAGGGCACCTCGCTTATTACTACAGCTTTTTCCGGGATGTTGATGAGTTCCAGAGGCACGGTCAGTTGCATCTGCCCGTGCTTTTCTCCGATAACCACGGCCCAAAGCACAATGGCAAATACCAAAGAGAAAATTTTGGCCATAAGATTCTCAAAAATGAAGGCTTTGAGCCTCATTTCTTGGCCTCTTCCTGACTCTCTCCATTCTTTTCAGGGGAATGCCCCATCCCTCTGGCCTCACTCCTTAACCGCACCATGTCGTACAAGAGGCCTCGCAATTCCAGAGGTGTCAACTCCTCATGCAGCCTCCCCTGCCAGGCCACAGAGATCTTCCCCCTCTCCTCCGAGACCACTATCACCGCCGCGTCACTTCGCTCGCTCATACCCAGGGCGGCCCTGTGTCTTGTACCAAGGGTCTTGCGGATGGTGGGGGATGTGGACAGAGGCAATAGGCAACCTACCGCTGCTATGCGACCACCCGAGATGATCATGGCCCCGTCATGTACAGGAGAGGATTGCATAAAGATGCTTTGGATCAGCTCCCGGGCTACCCTTGCATCCAGGGCCACTCCTCTTTCCACCACATCTCTGAGCCCTGTTTCGCGCTCCAGGACAAGAAGCGCCCCTACCCTTCTTTCCGCCAGCCAGGTGGTTGCTGCCACCACCTCTTCTATTACCTGCGGCTCCAAGTATCGCTTATGACTCCACCATCTGGGCTGGGAGCCGACCTGCGCCAAGCCTCTTCGGATCTCGTCCTGGAAAAGGATCAATATGACCAGGATCAGATAATCAAGAAAATGGTTAAGGAGCCAGTTGAGGGTAAGCAGATTGCCCCATCTTGACAAGAAGTAGGCCCCGCCCAGGACAGCGAACCCCAGAAGTATCTGGGCGGTTCGTGTCCCGCGAATCAAAAGGATGATCCTGTAGATGACAAAGGCCACCAGCAGGACGTCCAGCAGGTCCTGCCAGCGGGCAGAAGCAAGGATCTGCTCGATCAAGGCGATGGCTCCCCTAAAAGATGATCCCAGCCCCGGGGGCCCTCATACATGGAGGGTCCACATCTGGTCAGGGGCCCCCTTTCTAACGGCCAGGGGGCCACCGTCACTTCAGTCTCAGGGTGCCTTCATGACCGCGTCTGTGACGCGAACCACGGGCACCATCCGGGCTACGTCGTGCACACGCACGATGTTGGCCCCATTGCAAATCCCTAAGGCCACGGTAGCCGCAGTTCCCTCCTCCCTCTGATCCACACCCACACCCAGTATTTTCCCAATAAAAGACTTGCGGGAGGTGCCAAGCAGTATGGGTCTGCCCAGACAACTGAATCTGGACAAATTCTTTATCAGGGATAGGTTGTGTTCCAAAGTCTTCCCGAATCCTATTCCGGGATCCACTATTATCTGATCCTCCAGGATGCCTTGGGACAAGGCCCACTCTATCCTGCTTCTCAAGAAATCCAATATCTCCCCCAGGAGGTCTTTGTATTTGGGATCCAGCTGCATATCCTTGGGGGTTCCAAGCATGTGCATCAAAACCACCGGGACCCCATACTTAACAACAACTTCTGCCATGCGGGGATCAAAACGCATGGCTGATATGTCATTGACCATGGAAGCCCCGGCTTCCAAGGCCCTTTCCGCCACCTCCGACTTGTAAGTGTCTATGGATATTGGCACCTTGAGCTCATGGGCCAGGGCCTCTATCACGGGAATCACTCTCCTCATCTCTTCTTGTACCGAGATGCCCTCGGATCCAGGGCGCGTTGACTCCCCCCCCACATCTATGATGTCAGCGCCGTCTCTGGCCAGCTTAAGACCGTGCTGAATGGCCTTTACAGGATCGTAGAAACGCCCTCCGTCGGAAAAAGAATCCGGAGTCACGTTCAAGACCCCCATCACCAGGGTCCTGGAGGAACAGTCCAGTTCTTGATCCCTAAGGCGTATCAAACCTCTTAAACCACTCAAGACTTATGGCTCCTTCCACCTGTTCCCCATAACCCAACCCGCATTATTCACTCCCTGTGAACAATGCGGTTCATTGAGCCCTAGAAGGGCAAATTCCGCCGCTTCTTAGGTGGCGATTCCTTCGGGACTAGGAAGAGACCCCGGCAGTTCCAAGGGCCCCTTGGGCGGTCTCCTGCGACTTCTCAGCTTGCTTTTCCTCATCCAGGAGCGCCTGTAGCTCCTTGCCGTCCAGGACCTCTTTCTGCAGCAGCTCTTGGGCCAACCTGTGCAGCACGCCTAGGCGTTCTCTAATCAGTCCCAGGGCCTTCTCATAACAGGACTCCACTATCCGGCGCACCTCTCGATCAATAAGGCGGGCGGTGTTCTCGCTGTAGTCGCGGTGGCGGGCCAGCTCTCTGCCCAGAAAGATCGCTTCCTCTTTTTGCCCGTATGTGAGGGGGCCCAGCTCCTCGCTCATGCCCCACTCGCAGACCATCTTGCGAGCCAACTCCGTTGCCCTTTCCAGGTCATTGCCGGCTCCAGTGGTGTGGTCCTTGAGGACTATCTCTTCTGCTGCCCTACCGCCCAAAAGCACTGAAATACGGTTCAGGAGATACTGCTTGGGGTATGTGTGCCGTTCGTCGATGGGTAGTTGTTGGGTAAGCCCAAGGGCACGGCCCCTGGGAATAATGGTCACCTTGTGCACCGGGTCGGCACCTGGCAGCAAGAGCGCCACCAAGGCGTGCCCACCCTCGTGGTAAGCTGTGCTACGCCGCTCCTCCTCGTTGATTATCATACTTTTGCGCTCCACCCCCATGAGCACCTTGTCCTTGGCCTGCTCCAACTCCTCCATGCCTACCCTTTCCTTGTTCTTTCGGGCAGCCAGGAGTGCGGCCTCGTTCACCAGGTTCTCCAGGTCAGCCCCTGAAAAGCCGGGGGTGCCTCTGGCCAAGACAGACAGATCCACGTTTTCTTCCAGGGGTGTCCTTCGAACATGCACCTTCAGGATCTCCTCCCTGCCCCTCACATCCGGAACAGGCACCACCACCTGCCTGTCGAACCTTCCCGGCCTCAACAAAGCAGGATCCAATACATCCGGCCTGTTGGTGGCTGATATGAGTATCACACCCTCGTTGCTCTCGAATCCGTCCATCTCCACAAGAAGTTGGTTCAGGGTCTGCTCCCTCTCATCATGGCCTCCTCCCAAACCAGCCCCCCTGTGTCGGCCCACCGCGTCTATCTCGTCGATAAAGATAATGCATGGAGCATGTTTCTTGCCCTGCACAAACAGGTCTCTCACCCTGGAAGCCCCTACCCCCACAAACATCTCCACAAAGTCTGATCCGCTTATGCTGAAAAAGGGGACTCCGGCCTCTCCTGCAATGGCCTTGGCCAAAAGAGTCTTGCCTGTGCCTGGGGCCCCCACCAAAAGCACTCCCTTGGGGATTCGTCCCCCCAATTTGGTGAACTTCTTTGGGTTTTTGAGAAACTCGATTATTTCCTGAAGTTCTTCCTTGGCCTCTTCAACTCCTGCCACATCCGCAAATGTAACCTTGGCCGGGCCCCCTGTCATGAGCCTTGCCCTGCTTTTCCCGAAGGAAAGGGCCTTGCCTCCCCCTGCCTGCATCTGCCTCATAAAGAAGACCCAAACCCCTATGAGTAGAAGCATGGGAAACCAGGATACCAAGACCGTCATGTACCAAGGATTGCTTTCCTCAGGCTTTGCCAAAATCCTAACGTTTTTCTGCCGAAGCAGGGAAACCAGTTGTGGATCATTGGGGGTGTAAGTGCGGAATTCCACGCCATCACGAAATTTCCCAAGCAGGTTCTGGCCCTGAATGGTGACCTCTTCCACCTGCCCTGTCTCTACAGCATACAGGAAATCGCTGAACGCCATCTCCCGTTGTGTTCTCCTGGGTTGGTTCCAAAGATTAACCAGAAGCACAACGATTAGTCCCACCACCAGCCAGAGAGCAAGGCTCTTGTAAAAATTCTGTTGCGGATTAATTCTATTGGGCTCCATCTCGCTCCTCAGTTGTTCCTGATGAGTTTATAGCATATCCCATGCCCAAATTCCAGCAGTGGGAGCCTTCTAGCCGGATTATTCTTGAAAACCTGTGACTCTTGAGGGCTACGCCCCCAAACCCCCCGAACGCTTTGGCATATCCCGACTCAGAGGAGGGCCAAATTTGAAACCGAAAACCAGGGCGTCTCGGAGTTTGAAGGGGTTTTCCCCAACATATCAGAAATATATAGCCCGAATTACCCACTCATTGTGAACAATGCGGGCTCATGGGCTTGGAGACAGCCCCTTCTGATTCTTAAGTATTGGCAAGACAACCCGGCTCCGCAGGTTCCCTCAGGCCTGCGTTATTACCCGGGCTCGCAAGACTCTCCTGGTGCTCGGCCCCAAACTTACTCTTTGGTCAAGCCTGTGCCCAACTACCCACAAGACTCCTCTCTGATCCGCCAGAATCGGAACCCGCCACCTTTGCCTTCTGGGCACATGTGCATCCACAAGCAGGTCTTGCACTTTCTTGCTTCCACCAAGGCCTTGGGGCCTTAACCTGTCGCCCGGAGCAGGGCTTCGAAGCACCATGGGCTCTTGGATAGCATCCATGTCCATGAGGATTTCATTTTCAGACTTCTCCGGCAAGCCCTCTTTAAGCTCCAAAACATCCCAGCTTATGCTCAGACCGGCCTCTGGAACCCGTGTTTGGCCGGGCACTATGAGCCTGTAAGAAAAAGGGCTCCTTTCCAGTTGTTCTGAGCTGAGAAGAAGAAGCTTGCCTCCCGATACGCCGAATCTTATGTTCCCCGGGAGATCCAACCATCTTTCCGGGCCTTGCTGGAAAGCCAGATCATCCATGGCCTCGGCGTGTTTTAAGCCAAGCCCTCTTGTGCTTCCCTTTACCCCCGCGTACCCAAGGCGAAGAAGCCTGAGCCGAAGGGCCCTGGGAAGTTCTTGAAAATCCTTCAAGGGAATACAAATCCCTCCTCCCTCTTTTTGGAGCAGGGCTCTGGATATGGGCTCCAGCGCTTGGCCCAAGTAATCATCCTCCAAAGCACAGAGCCTTGCTGTTCTGCAAAGCACATCCCTTATTGCCTCATTGAACCTTTTTCTCAAGAAAGGAAGCAGCTCATGCCTTATGCGAACCCTCAGATAGCGGGAGTCCTGGTTTGATGGATCAATCCTAAAGCTCATTCCTCGCTCTTGGAGGTACCCCAAGATTTCCTCTCTTCCTACCTCCAACAAGGGCCTTACAAGGAGTCCATTTCGATAAGGCATGGCCGCAAGCCCCCTGAGGCCTGCCCCTCGAATGAGTGCTGCTAGAACTGTCTCAGCCTGGTCGTCAGCCTGGTGTCCTAAAGCAATAGCCTGAGACTGAGCCGCCAGGGCCATTTCTTCCAAAAACCTGTAGCGGGCCTCTCTGGCAGACTCTTGGAGAGATCTTCCAGGAATCTTCAACGAGCCGGGTTTAGCCCTTCTCAACAAGAAATCCAGTCCCAGAGCTTGGGCCATGTTTTGCACAAAAGCCAGCTCTTCCTCTGCATCCTGAGCTCTTAGGCCGTGGTGGACGTGAGCCACCTTCAGCTCCCATGCCCAGCGCAAACGCAGTTCCCAAAGCACCCCCAAAAGAGCCACGGAGTCCGGCCCCCCGGATACCGCCACAAGGATCCTCTGGCCCAACTCCAAAAGCCTGTGTTTCAAGATTGTATTTTCCACTTTGAGGGCTAAGGAAGACAAACAGCTCTCGGGAAGTGCAGGGTTGTCCATGCTTTTCACTTTGTTTCCCCGTGCTTCCTCACAGGGATCAAAAGCCAACACTTTCCAGGGGCAAGCCGAAGGCTTCTGCCACCCCCGGGTGGGTGACAGCCCCTTGATAAATGTTCAACCCCTTTTGGAGGGCCCTACTGCGGGACATTGCCCCAAGAATTCCCCTGTCGGCTATGTCCAGGGCGTATGAGAGGGTTGAGTTGGTGAGGGCGTACGTGGAAGTGCGCGGCACTGCCCCAGGCATGTTGGCCACACAGTAATGCACCACATCGTGCACCAAATAAGTTGGCTCGTCGTGGGTGGTGGGTCTCGTGGTCTCGCACATACCCCCCTGATCCACGGCCACATCCACTATGGCCGCCCCTGGTTTCATTTTCTGCACCATCTCTTCAGTGATGAGTTTGGGGGCCTTAGCACCAGGAATCAGCACGGCCCCAATCACCAGATCCGCCTTTATCACCTCTTCCTCTATGTTGGCTCGGTTTGACATGACAGTGGTCACGTGGCCCTGCATGATGTCCCTTACATAACCGAGCCTGCTTGGGTTCACATCCATTATGCTCACCTGGGCGCCTATGCCTACGGCAACATGACAGGCATTGGCCCCGACTATTCCAGCCCCTATGATCACCACCTTGGCGGGCGGCACACCGGAGACACCGCTTAGAAGCACACCCCTGCCCCCCTGGCCCACCTCCAAACATCTGGCGCCCACCTGTATGGAAAGCCTTCCGGCCACCTCGCTCATGGGCGCCAACAAAGGCAATGAGCCATCCTCCAACTGTATTGTTTCGTAGGCCACACCTACACACTTGGCCTGGATCATCCTATCGGTCAGCTCCCTGTTGGCAGCCAAGTGAAGGTAGGTGAAAAGGATCTGCCCTTCTCTGAGCATTGGATACTCCTCAGGCAGGGGTTCTTTGACCTTCAAAATCATCTCAGCCTCATTCCAGATCAGAGCCCTATCCGAGACCAGTTCTGCTCCGGCTGCCTTGTATTGCTCGTCCAAGATGGCGCTCCCCAGGCCTGCACCCCTCTCCATGAGAACCCTGTGGCCGTGGGAAACAAAGGCCGTCACACCTGCCGGAGTTATGGCCACCCTTCTTTCCTGCTTTTTGATCTCTTTGGGCACTCCTACTATCATGGCTGGCCTCCTGCACCGGATCCCGCATCCTTTTGAGCCTCTTGACCGGATTGTTCAGAAAGAACTTTTCAGCTCGGGTTCATGCCCTCAAGCCCTTTGTATACTTTTCCCCTTGCAGTCTCAAGTCCGCGCCGAGGCGGTAGTAAAAAATCCAAGTGCTCTGAGCTTAGATCACACTGTTTTATGATATAGCAGAATCAAGCCGCATTATCAGCCACTCTCAAAACCAACGGCCTAGCCCGGAGTGTCCTCTAAAGCTAATAACTTTGGGGGCTCAAGCCCCCAAGCCCCCGGGTACACTTCGACAGATTCCGACTCAAAGCAGGCCCCAATCTGGGAACCAAAATCAGGGTGCTCTTGAGCATAGACCGGTTTGTCAAAAAATGTCATTAAGATACTCGCATTATTCACTGATCGTAAATAATGCAAGCTAGGAGGTCGGTTTTTCCTGAATCGAGTCTCTTCCGTATACTCTCAAGGCCTCCTCTATTATCTCTTTTGCCCGATGGGCCTGATCCCGGCTGACCAAAATCGTCCCCCAACCTCTTTGCAAAACAAAAAGACCGTTGTAGGCAATTTCCTCGTGGGTCCTGCAAATGCATTCTATACCCTCCAGCCGCAAAGCACCCAGGAGGATCTCGGCCTCAAAATGATCTTCCACAACATGAACCTGGACTAGACTCTGTGGATCTGTTTCAGTGGTCTTTTTCATCTGCTTGTCCAAGCTCCTGGGCCATGATATCTTTCCCGAGATATTAGCACAGTCCCCCCGGATGGGTGCAAGGAGGATCTGTTATGTGTTTTGTGTTCTCCCTGCTGTGCCGTAAAGGAGCAATTGTTTGTTTTCAACTATCATTTCTTGTGGCCTTTTGCTCACTACAGGAGAATGCCCGGGCCGACCTCCTTCATCTTAAAAACGGCTCCATTTTGGACATAGGATGGGATTACCATGAAAAGGGGGACAAGCTGGTAATACAAAAAAAGGAAGGCACCATCTCCATCCCCCTCTCGGACGTGGAAAAAATTGAGAAGACCAAACGTGTCTCACTCCCCCCAGCTCCCAAAAGCCCTGAAGTCTCCCAGCCTCAGCAACAGCCAGAGCCTGAAAGCCCAGGGGGGGCAGGCGGCCGTGAAGTTCTGCACAGGATAGTTGAGGAAGCCCTGGATTTCCTGGGAAAGCTGGAACCCTCTTCCGAGCTCACCGAGGAGGTTCGGGAGGAAGGGTTACAGCTTTCGGAAACTTGGATTCAGGACGCAAGATCGGCCCTTCAACTGGAGGGGGACTCTCAGGAAGACCTGAGAGTGACAGGTCAAGATCTCCTGAGGATTTTGACTGATCTTCAAGGAGATCTCCAGTCCTCCAGGCTGGATCCAGGTCGAGACCTGGAAGGATCCTTAAGGGAGATCCTGGATAGGCTCTAACTCGGATCATTCTCCAAAAGCCTGGCAGATCGGGGGCTAGACCCCCAACCCCCTTTAAGCTTTGGTCAGTAGTTGGTCAGGGGGCTTATGGCTTGCCTTTGGCCTGTTCCGACTCAAACCAGGCCCAACTCTTAAACCGAAACGGTGTTTTTGAGCATGAACCGGTTGGTCCAAACATCTCATTGAGATAGCCCCAAGTATCGGCTGATCCTGAATGATGAAGGCTGAGGGAACTTGGGCAGTAGAAGTCCTGGAACCTGTAACTCTCCAAGCATTTGCGCAACCATTGAAGGCCTTATCCCTGCCTTTGTTGCTTCAGGGAGAGGCGGCTTCTTTCCTGAGAGCCCTTTTAAGAATTTTTCCGGTGGGAGTCTTGGGAAGCTCCTCCACAAAGAAGTAATCCTTGGGGCATTTGTACCCCGCCAGACTCTTTCTGCAATGCTTCTCCAGTTCCTCCTGCGATAGGCTGCATCCTTTTCCAGCCACTATGTATGCCACCACCTTCTCCCCCCAGCGTTCATCCGGGAACCCTACCACTGCAGCCTCTGAAACCCCGGGGTGCAGGTTCAGCACCTCCTCCACCTCCCTGGGGTAGACGTTCTCCCCCCCGGAGATGATCATGTCTTTTTTCCTGTCCACGAGATAGAGGTAACCCTCTTGATCCAACCTGCCCAGATCTCCGGTGTGCAGCCAACCCCCTCTCAAGGCTTCTTGGGTTTCTTGGGGTTTACCCCAGTAGCCGCGCATTATGTTGGGGCCTCGTACAAGGATTTCTCCCACCTCTCCCACAGAAATATCTCTGTCCTTCTCGTCCACCACCCTTATTTCCACATAGGCGTGAGGCTTTCCCACACAGGCGGCTTTTCTCAGAAAGTCCTTTCCAGGCAAGGTGGTGCAATAAGATGTGGCCTCTGTCAAACCATAGGAATCCACCACATCCACCCATGGAAACCTCTCCAGGAGCTTTTCTTTGAGGGCCTGGGGAATGATGGTGGCCCCTGTGTTAAATACCTTGAGGGAGCTTAGATCCCAGCTCTCAAGGTTCGGGATTTCCATTAAAGCCTTGAGCATCGGCGGCACAGCAGGAACTCTGGTGATTCGTTCCTCCTGTATGAGGCGGATGAGCTCCAAAGCATCAAAACGGGGTCTCAAGACCACCGTGCCTCCCAAAAGAAGGGTTGCAAAGCAACCGCCCATGGCTGCGCCGTGGAAGAGAGGGAGCCCGTAGTAGACCACATCGCTTCCGCAAAAGCCTCCGCTTACTTGAGCATTGATACTGTTCCAAAGAAAGTTCATATGAGTGATCACAGCCCCTTTGGGCCTACCGGTTGTGCCTGAGGTATAAAGAATGTAAAGGTCATCCTGAATCCCAGGCTCCTCAGGAGGTTCCTCGAGGACCGGGAACCCTACCAACTCCTCCCATTTCTTTAGGCCCTCCCCCTCTGTTCCCACGCACACCACTTCACGCGGCCCTTGCAAACTTGCTCGCAATGGCTCCAAAAATCTAGCAAATCCTTCCTCACTCAAAAGAGCAACCGCACCGCTGTCCTCCAGTATGTAATGCCACTCAGGCTCAGCCAGCCTGGTGTTCAGAGGCACCAGAACAGCCCCCAGCCTGAATAGGGCCAGATATGTTGTCAACAGCTCAGTCCCATTGAACATCAAGGTGGCCACCCTGTCCCCCCGAGTGATGCCCATGGCTGCAAGAGCTCCGGTTAGAGACAGGACCATGGAGCGCAGTTCCAGGTAATTCACTCTCCTTTCCCGGCTGCACAAAGCGATCTTGCCGGGATACTTCCTGGCGTTTCTGTCCACCAGGTAGGCTATGTGTGCAGGGTTCATCTCAGGAGCTCCTTGGCTATGATCATTTTCTGGATTTCAGAGGTTCCCCCTCCGATCTCCACCAGCTTGGCGTCCCTGAGGTACCTCTGAACCGGGTACTCCCTCATATACCCGTATCCCCCGAAGATCTGCACGGCATCCAAGGCGGCCCTGGTTGCCATGATGGAGGCGTAGTACTTGGCCATGGAAGCTTCTTTGGTCACCCTAGCTGCCTTTTCCACCAGAGGGAAAAGAGCGTAGGTGAAGGCACGAGTTATCTCTAGCCTCGTGGCCATCTCAGCCAGCATGTTTCTGACAAGCTGAAACTCCCCGATTGCTCTGCCGAACTGTTTCCTTTCCTTGGCGTAGCGCACCGAGGCATCCAGACAGGCCTGGGCTATGCCGATACTTGTGTTAGCTCCCAAGATCCTCTCCAGATCCAGGGTCTCGAACATGGTTTCAAAACCCTTCCCCTCGGCCCCCAACACCTGCTGGGGGCCCACCCGCACATCTTCCAGGAAAACCTGGCCCGTTGGAGAACAGCGCATGCCCAGTTTTTTGAGCGGCGGCCCGGTGCTGAGGCCATCCATTCCCCTCTCCAGAATGAAAAGGGTTGCCCCTCTTGCCCCCTTTGTGCCCTTCCTCCTGGCCACGACCACGAAGAACCTGGCAATGGGCGCGTTGGTGATGAAGGTCTTGGAGCCGTTTAGGATAAAGAACTCACCCTCTTGGACGTAACTTGTTCTTATTGCCAGGGCGTCAGAGCCGGCTTCAGGCTCTGTCAGGCACCAACAGCCCAGTTCCTCTCCCGAGATCACAGGAGGGATATATTTTCTTTTCTGGGCCTCGGAGCCGTACTTGGCTATGAAATAACAGAAGTTGTTCGTGCATATGTTCATGGACATCCCAAAGCCAGCAGCCACCCTGCAGATCTCTTCTTTTATTATCCCGTTGGTCAGCAGGTCCGCCCCGCCTCCACCGTACTGCTCAGGGATCACCGAGCCGATGAGGCCAAGCTGGCCTGCCTTCCTGTACACCTCCATGGGGAAGCGTTCTTCCTCGTCTATCTGCTCGGCAATGGGACCAAGCTCTGTCTCCGCGAACTTGCGCGCAGAGGCCCTCACCATCCTGTGATGTTCTGATAGAAGGAAATCCATGTGCCTCGTCCGCTTTCAGGCTGTCTTGCTCAGGGCTTACCGTAAGCTTCCCGCAGCACTCTCTTTAGAACCTTCCCCCCAAAGCTGCCCCTGGGCAACTCCTCCACGAAGATCACTGAGGTGGGCTTCTTGTGGCTGGCCATGCGATCCCGACAATAAGCCAATATCTCCTCCTGGGACAGGGCCTCTCCCTTTCTGGGAACGATTATGGCCCTCACGGTCTGCCCCCAGCGCTCGTGGGGAACACCGATCACGGCAGCGTCTTGCACCTTTGGGTGGCCAATGAGAACCTCTTCCACCTCTCTGGCGTATATGTTCATGCCCCCGCTTTTGATCATGTCCTTCAACCTGTCCACCACGTACAGATAGCCCCGCTCGTCGTACCTGCCCAGATCCCCGGTGTGGAGCCATCCACCCTTTAAGGTGGCGCGGCTCTCCTTGACGTTGCGGAAATAACCACGCATGAGAGTGGGACCCCTTACCTGTATCTCGCCCACCTCTCCAGTGGGCAGGGGGGTATCCTCTTGCGGATCCGCTATGCGCACCTCCGTGCACATGTAAGGTCTGCCCACGCTGCTCCAGTGGGACGGCTCATCCCAAGGCTTGAGCACCGTGACGGCTGGTGAGGCCTCTGTCAGGGCATAGGAGCCGTACATCTGCCCTTGGGGGAAGAGCACCTCCTGGATCTCCCGGCGGAGAGTTGGCTCCAGAGGATCGTGGGTGTGAAGCCATCTCTTCATGGAGGAGGTGTCGTACCCACGAGCACGTTGGACCTCCAGCAGCTTGAGCCATATGGCCGTGTTGCCAACTATGAAGGTGGTGCGTTCCCTCTCGACCATGGCCAGGTACTGCTCGGGATCAAAAAAACTACTTCCTATGAAGGTGCCCCCAGCGTACATGAAAGCCAGGAACCTGCTGAGGGCTGCCGAATGGTACATCTGCATGGGGTAGAAGGTGATGTCCTGTGGGGTTGGGCAGTGGTTCTCCGTGGTAACACAGATTATGTTCCAGAGTAGACTCCTGTGGGTCAGGATGGCCCCCTTGGGGACACCCGTGGTGCCCCCGGTGAACAGTATGAAGGCATCGTCCTTTTCCCTGACCGTGTCTTGGGGCTCACTGTCCGAGCCCAGAGCCAGCAGTTCCTCCAGGTCCCGGCCAAGCCCCTGGTTTTCCCCCCCGAAACTGACCACCGGGTCCAGCTCCGGGTTCTCCTCCAGGATGGCCCGAGCCACATTGGCGAGGCTCGTGTGGAAGAACAAGGCGTGAGGCTCTGTCAAGGCAACTTGTCTCAGGATCTCCTCCTGGGTTGCCCTGGCATCCAGGGGGACCGTGACTGCGCCCAGCTTGAGGTTGGCCAGATAGGTCTGCATCAGGGGGATGCAGTTGCAGGAGAGGGTCGCGGCCCTCATGCCCTTGCCCAGGCCATGCCCCAACAGGGCGTTGGCCAAGCGGTTCACCTTTCGGTTCAGCTCCTGGTAAGTGAGCCGCCCCGAGTCGTCCACAACCGCCCATTTGCCTGGGTACTTCCTGGCGCTTCTTGCAAAACAGTTCCCAAGCGTCATTTCCATGGCCCACCCTCATGCCCTTGGCTGTG
Organism: uncultured Desulfarculaceae bacterium; assembly: GCA_964414345.1. Classification (GTDB taxonomy): domain Bacteria; phylum Desulfobacterota; class Desulfocorpusculales; order Desulfocorpusculum; family Desulfocorpusculum; genus Desulfocorpusculum. The sequence goes on along the minus strand of CAYPWF010000019.1, from coordinate 40,532 downwards.
CAACCCCCGGCCTCAAGGGCAGGATTTTCCTGGCCTCCTCCACCGTGGCCACCTCCAAGCCCAGTTCCCTGACTATTCTTACGGCTTTTTCCACCAGCTCTGCGTTGCTTTTGGCCAAAACACCCTTTTTCAAGTACACGTTGTCCTCGAATCCCACACGGATGTTCCCGCCCAGGAGAATCCCGGCTGTCCCCAGGGTGAACTGATGACGCCCTATCCCTATGACTTGCCAGGTGTCTCCTGCCGGGAGGGCTTCCACCAAGGCTATGAGATTCTTTATGGTGGGGGGGATGCCTCCCAAGACTCCCATCACGAGACTGCTCTGATAAGGCGGAGGCACCAGGCCTGCCCGCCTGATCCAGACCTCCACGTTCTGCACCATGGAAAGGTCATAGATCTCGAACTCCGGCATTACCCCCAGCTCCACCATACGTCTGGCGTAGTTTTCCATCACCTCCGGGGGGTTGGGGAAGAGCTTGCGCCCGAAGTTCATGGACCCCGCGTTCAAAGAGGCCGAGTCAGGCCTCAGTTCCTCCACGGGCCGCAGCCTCTCCTCGTAGCCCAGGCCCAGTGTGGAGGCACCACCGCCCGTGGTGATCTGAGTGATTATGGGACAGCAAGCCCTTATGCCCTCCAGATAGGCCCTGAAGACCTCCACGCTGGGGGTGGGCTGCCCTGTCTGGGGATCTCTGGCATGAAGATGCACAACGGCGGCCCCAGCGTTGTAAGAACGGACCGTTTCCTCCACCACCTCCTGGGCGGTTATGGGAAGGTACGGGGTCTCTTGCCTGGTGGTGACAGAACCTGTGGGAGCTACGGTGATAATCACCTTTCTGCTCATTCCTGTATCTCCTCAACGGGTTTAAAGAAGAAATCGGTTATGGCCCCGTGCCTTTCCTCCCGGAACACAGCCTGTACCCTGGTGCCCGGATGGATACGCGTGACATCCTCCACCTCCATGTTGGCCATGAGAAGGAAATCGCTCCCATCCAGCCTGATGTAGGCGCATATGAAGGGGACTTTCTTGATGAAGGCGCTGGTGGTGTAGTGCTGAACCGTGCAGGCCACAACGGTGCCGGTGCCCGGGAGCTCCACCCACTCGGTCCTGCTGTAACATCTGGGACAGCTGGACCTGGGAGGGCAGTAGACCTTGGAGCAGGAACTGCATCGGGCCCCGAGGATCTTCCTGTTCTCCCTTAGTTCCCTGAAAAACCTGGACTGTCCTCCCAAGGAATACTTGAAGCACACCTCCATCTTGTCGGGCACCTCAAGCGGGGCGTCCATGGGGTTCCCCCAGGAGAGCTCCCTTTCGAACTCCCTTATCAGGAACTCCTTGGGGATCCCATACTTCTGAGACATGTGCTCATACCATCTCTGCCTCTGTGTTGGGTCCATGGCTCATTCCTCTCTTTCCAGTACCAGGCAGACGGTCCAGGTGCAAAGGGTGCCCCCAATGCTCTGGACCAGCCCCCTTCGGGCGTTTCTTCTCTGACGGGCTCCTGCCTCCTCCCTGAGGTGCAGGGCGATCTCGCACGCCTGCATTATCCCGGTTGCCCCCACAGCATGGCCGCAGCCTATGAGCCCTCCGCTGAGATTCACAGGCAGCTTCCCCTCTGGCATGACTGTGCCATCATCTATAAGACGACCTCCCTGGCCTTCAGGGCAGAAAAAACAGTCTTCGTAGGCCATTATCTCCGTGCCTGAGAAGGCGTCATGGAGCTCTGCCAGATCCAGTTCCTCCATGGGGTCCCTGATGCCGGCCATCTTGTAGGCCCTTCGGGCTGCCTCCCTGGAGGACTCGAAGGTGTATATGTTGGGCCTGTTGCCGGGCATCACCCAGTCGGTAGAGGCCCCTACCCCGCTGATCCAGATGGGCTTGTCAGTTATCTCCCTGGCCTTTTCCTCGCAGGCCAGGATCACGGCTGCAGCCCCCTCGGTGTAAAGGCAGTTGTCATAGAACTTGAAAGGGTCCACTATCTTTCGGGAGTTGAGCACCTCCTCCACGGTCAGGATCTTGGGGCTCTGGGCCAAGGGGTTCTTGGTGGCATTGAAATGGTTCTTCACCGAGACCTTGGCCATCTGCTCTTCAGTGGGATTCCCATATTTTTCCTTATGGGCTATCACGGCCAGGGCAAAGCCGCTGGCTGCGGTGCGCCCTGCTGGGTTATCGTAGGTCATGTCGGCGGTGTAAAGGATTGCCCTGAGCACCTCGGGTGTGGCCATCCCCAGCTCGTAATTGTAGCAGTCAGCACACTTCTCGACTCCCAGGACCAGGCAGGTGTCGTAAAGCCCGCTTGCCACCTCTGCAAAACCCATCCTCAAGGCTGACCCACCCGTGGCACCGCCTGTATTGACTCTGACTGCGGGCTTAAGACCCAGGCCTATGTAGTCGTGCACAAAGGCATCCGGCTGGTATTGCCTTTGGAAGAAATCGTTATAGATCCCGTAGACCGCGCAGTCTATTTGTTCCTTGGAGAGACCAGCGTCCTCCATGGCCATCTTGGCAGCATCGAAGGCAAGCTCGTAGTAAGTCTTCTCGATCCATCGCGCCCTGAACTGAGTTAGTCCCAACCCAACTATGGCAACCCTTCTCATCCGCTATCCTCCTCACCCGCTTATCCCCTTGATCCTGTGGGGCATGACTTGGTTTTAGAAAAAGAGAAACGAGCCGCCGAATCATCTCTTGATCATGCTTGCCGGGATCCAAAGAACAAGTTCTGGAAAAAGCATGCAAAGCAAAAGCCCCAGAGCCTGTAAGATCACAAAAGGCCAGATGGAACGGTATATGTCCTCCATGGTGATACCCCTGGGCACCACTCCCTTCATGATGAAGAGGTTGAAGCCAAAAGGCGGGGTCAGATACGCCATCTCCATGTTCACGGTGAAGAGCACTCCGAACCAAACAGGGTCGAATCCCAAAGCCCCCACTATGGGTACGAATATGGGGGTTGTGAGCATGATGATGCCAGCTGGATCCAAAAACATGCCCAAGATAAAAAAGGTTAGCTGCATCCCTGTCAGCACCACCCACCTGGATACCGGGAGGGCCCCTATGGCCTCCTTTATGAGGTCCGAGAATCCCATATAGGCCAAAAGACGGGTGAAACAAACGGCCCCGATCATGATCCAGAGCACCATGGCCGTAAGGCTGGTGGTGGAGGCAAGGGCCTGTTTGAGACCCTTCCAGGTAAGCTTTCGGTGGATAAGGGCGCAAATAAGGGCTCCAAAAGCCCCTATGCCCGCAGCCTCGGTAGGGGTGGCAATCCCTGTGTAGATGACCCCCAAGACACTCAGTATCAACAAAAAGGGCAGCAAAATGGACTTGAGCACAACCAGCTTCTGCAATAGGCTGTAACGCTCTTGAACAGGGGGACCCATGCTGGGATTAAGCCAACAGCGGACTCCCACATACAAACAAAAAAGACCCGACAGAACAACTCCGGGAAGAATCCCTCCCATGAAGAGTTGACCTATGGAAACCTCTGCCATGGCCCCATAAATGATCATTATCACGCTGGGAGGTATCAGAATTCCCAGGGCCCCTCCGGCGGAGATGGTTCCTATTGCTATTTCCTTTTGATAACCGCGCTTGAGCATGGAGGGGAGAGCTATGAGCCCCATGCTAACTGTGGCAACCGAACTAATGCCTGCCATGGCTGCGAAAACAGCGCAGATCAGGACCGTTCCGATGGCCAGTCCTCCGCGCAGTCTGCCCATCCACCTGTAAACCGCCTCGTAGAGCTGCTCGGCCAGGCCTGAGTGCTGAAGCAGATTGGACATGAGCACAAAGAGGGGAACCGCTATGATGAGGTAATTGGTCACCTCGGCGTAAGCCGTCTTGGGGATCATGTAAAGCCCTTGAGGGCCCCATGTCAGAAGGGTCCCGCCTATGGCCACACCGGCCAGGGCAAAGGCTATGGGAACCCCCAAGCAAAGCATTACCCCCATGGCAGCAAAAGCCATGAGACTCAAGAGCCAGGCGTCCATATCCCTCCTTTGAAATACTTCAATGGACCCATGGGTTTTCCTCCAGCTCAGTCCTGCGGCCCATTATCACCAAGACCCCAAAAAAAGATTTGGCAGCAGCCTGCAGACCAAGAAAAAAGCCTCCCAAGGGCACCAAGGCCATGGAGGGGAAAAGGGGGAGCTCCAAAAGACTCATGGAGCGCTTCCCCTTTCTCAAAGCGTCCAGGGCGAACTCGGAGCCGTGATACAAAAGCACTGCACAAAGAAGCAAGATCAGCATACCCGAGAAGACATCCACAGCGGCTTTGGCCTTGGGATGAAGCCTTCTGTAGAGCATGTCCACCCGGACGTGTCGCTCATCCAAAAGAGCATACCCACCTGCCAGCAAAGCCAAGGCGGCCAGCAGGTACTGGTTGATCTCCATGGCCCATGAGGTGGGGGATCTCAGCAGATAACGGCAAAAAACCTCCCAGACCACAACCCCCATGATGAGCAGGTTCAAAAAACTCACCCAATAGCCCAGCTCTCGGTTAAGCCGGGATATGCCCCTTGCCAGCTTTTGCATGAGCCCCAGCTCCAGGTATCCTTATCACTTGCCCTTGTAATACTCCTCCAAGATCTGGATGAGCTCTTTGGCTCCTGGGGAAGCCTCTGCCAGCTTTTCATAGATGGGCTTGCAGAGCTCCTTTATTTTCTTTACCTCCTCCTCGGGAAGGCTCATCACTTTCACGTTTCGCTCCTTGGAGTAATCCAGAGCCTCCTGATCCCAGAGCTGACTCTTTTGGGCGCTAAGTTGAAAAACCTCCAGGCCGGCCTTCTCAACCGCTTCCCTGGCTTTTGGGGAGAGTTTTTCCCAGACCTTCAGATTCAGCCACACTACGGTCAATGAAGGGGTGTGGAAGCCCGGCAATATGATATGGTCCACCACCTCGTCGTATTTGTAGGTCTTGATGGTGTAATAGGGGTAGATTGTGCCCTCCACTGTGCCCATCTTGAGGGCGGTGTAAGCCTCTGGCCCCACCAGGGCTACAGGAGCCGCGCCTATGGCTTGGGCCAGCTGCCCGTCAACCCCTGTGGCCCTAAGTTTCCTCCCCTTGAAATCCTCCACCTTGGAGACCGGGAATTTGGTCATGGCCCCCATAGAGCCTGTCATTATTGGGTAGAGGTAAAAGGCCTGGTGTTTGGCTGAGAACTCCCTCATCTTCTTGAGATAACCGTGCTTGGTGAAGATCTCCACCACGTCCTGGGGGGTCCGCCAGTTGAGGGGAAGCCACTCCACTTTGGATTCCGGGATTGTGCCTCCGTAGTATATGGCCGCTGCATAAAGCCCTTCTATCATGCCCTTGCCAAGCGCATCCAAGCCCTCCTCTGCACTGACCAGCTGCCCCGGCCAGAAGAGCTTGAACTCCACCTCCCCTGCGCTGTATTCCTTGACTTTCTCGGCCAAGACTTTGAGAAGCTCAGGCCCATAGGTCTTCTCGGGGTAGACCGATTGAACCCTGATCACTGTCACGGCCCACACAGGCCACACTAGCATCAGGATCCCGAGCATTGCCGCCAATCCCACCAAAGCCTTTTTCTTTTCCATGGCTGCCTCCTTTCTTTGCCCTTTTCCCCGGGCGCTCATAGGATCCTGAGCCCGAGCATCTCAATATTGCCCCCTTTAGGAGAACCACGGGGGGGAATTCACCATGATCAGTACAGACTCCCTGGGACTTAGGTTTCTCCACTGGTGGGGCAGGCTGGCTTTGAAGTGAATCGTGTCCCTTCGGTTAAGAACATAGATGCTGCCCCCTATTACAAACTCCACCCTGCCTTTGTAGCAGTAGACCAATTCCTCCCCTGAGTGGGACAGGGGCCCGCCCCTTACTTTTCCACCAGGCTCAATACGCAGCACGTACGCGTCCATTAGAGGATCCTTAAGAGGCCTTGCAATGCTCTCTATGAGGGCCCCTATTTCAGGGTTGGCCGATCTCTTCCTCTGCTGCCACCTGACCAGGCGCACCTCAGGGGGATCCTCTGTGTCCTCGAGGAAGTAATGGAGGGATCGGTTCAGGCCCCTGGCGATCTTCATCAGCACCAGGATGGAGGGCACCATCTTTCCGTTTTCTATCTTTTGGACCGTGCTTGGAGCCACCCCGGCCAGTTGCCCGAACTCTTTCAGGGATAGACCTGATTCCTGTCTCACCTTCTTGATCTTCTCCCCGAGTCTCTCCATGATTTTTTCTGGTCTCTCTTTGGACATCTAGGTTCTCCCCACAACCCGGGTTATTGGCCAAGAGCCTTACATTGAGAGCTGCCCCCCAAGTCCCTGGTATTGTTTGCCATATTCAGCTCCAAATCCGGGCCTGACCGGAAACTGAAATTTGGGATGTGTGTGAGCAGAATTCATGACATTGCAGGACATTTTAAAGTCAGCCCGCACTGTGCGCTGTTTGTGAACAGTTCCGGCTAAGCAGCCGCAGAAGACTCGCATCAAATCCCCAGCTCCTGGGCTATGATCATGTGGTGGATCTCGCTTGTGCCTTCTGTCACAGTGAAGAGCCTGCCGTCCCTCCAAAAGCGCTGCACAGGGTACTCCATCATGTACCCGTATCCCCCGTGGATCTGCATGGCCTGGGAAAGCACCTCCTGAAGGGTCTCGGAACAGAAGAGCTTCACCATGGAGGCCTCTTTCATGACCTTAGCGCCCATGTCGCTCAGCCTGGCCACCCGGTAGGTATAGGAGCGCATTATGTCTATCTTCATGGCCATCTGGGCCAGCTTGAAACGGTTCACCTGGAATTTCGCAAGGGGTTTGCCGAACTGAATCCTCTCCCTGGCATATCTCATGGAGGCTTCGTAGGCTGCCTGGGCCACCCCTGTGCAGCGGGCACCGTAGGTTATCCTCCCAGACATAAGGGTTTCCCTGATTTGAGCAAAGCCTCCTCCTTCCTGGGGGCCTATACGGTGGGAAAGAGGCACCTTACAATCCTCAAAGACCAGCTCTCCTGTCTCTGCCGAGCGATTGCCCACTTTCTTGAGCTTGCGGGCCACAGTGAAGCCAGGGGTTCCCCTCTCCACAACAAAAAGGTTTATCCCCTCGGCCTTACGGGAGGGATCCACAGAGGCTGCCACTACAGCAAAATCGCATATGGGCCCGTTGGTTATGAACATCTTGGTGCCGTTAATGAGATAGTGGGTTGCCTCTCTTGTTGCCCTTGTGCGGATCGAGGCGGCATCCGAGCCCGCGTCGGGCTCGGTTAGGGCGAAGGCCCCTATCTTCTCTCCCCTGATGGCAGGATAGAGGAACTTCTCCCTGAGCTCTTCTGATCCAAACCTGTAGATGGGTTCTGTGGCCAGACCTGACTGGACAAGTATTCCTCCCGCGATGCCGGCGCAGACCCGGCAGAACTCCTCCACCAGGATGCACTCTGTCAGTTTGTCAGCCCCTCCCCCTCCCATCTCCACCGGGTACCGCACACACAAATAACCCAGCTCCCCCATCCTCTTGAAAAGCGAAACCGGAAAGACCTCCTTCTCCTCGGCCTCTTCCACCAGGGGAGCCACCTCCTTTTCCACAAAGCCGCGGATCGCGTCCCTGAAGATCCTCTGCTCCTCTGTCAGCTCAAGATCCATCCGATTTTCCAACCTCCTCATCCAATACGAACTTGTAGCCGTAACGAACTATGCCCTCCTGATCATAAAGCCTTCTGAACACAGCCCTCACCGCAGCACCTACCTTTACCTGGCTGGGCTCACAGTCGGTGAGCTGGGCCACCACCTTGGCCCCTTCCTCAAGTTGGATGATGGCCACTGTTATGGCCCCGGTCATGGTCTGCTGCTCATCGAATTCGGTGGGGGCTCCCCCCCTGGCGATCACAGTGTAGGTGAACACATGCCCGCGACCGCTCAATTCTTCCCACTGGAACTCCCCCCGCCCGCACTCCAGGCAGACCATTCTGGCCGGAGCATTGATACTTCCACAGCTCAAGCAACGCGGTTCCTCCAATCTGTAACGTTCTCTGAGGCTGGCCGCAAATATGGGAAGGGAAACATATGAGCTCATCCAAACCTCCCTCAGGCCTAACCACCCGGCAAAAGGTGCCCAGGCTCCCATTTGGGGGCCAAGCCCCCAAACCCCCTTTTAATTGGTGAATGATCCAGGCTGGGAGTTCTCATCCTTGGGATCTCAAACTCAAAAAACCACGGATTTTAAGATATTCTCCGTAGCTTCTCTCCCGGCCCTTGCTCAGAATTTCTTCCAGACTCCAGCCAATGGATCTGGAGTCCAAGGCGGCCTCACCCAGGACCCAGCTCATGACCTCCACACCTGAGCCGTAAGAGACCACAAGCAGCCTTTGGCCCACATCCAGGTGCTCCATGGCCTGCACCATACACAAAAGCGCGGCTGCAGCCCCAGTATCCCCAATGCGCGGGGTGAGCGAGACTATCTTTTCTTTCTCCACACCCAGCTTTGCTGCCAACTTAACGGCAGTGGCCCCATCCGGGTCAGGAAGCACTATTGAACCAAAGTCCTGAAGGGAACAGCCAAGCCTATTCAAGAGTCCCCTCACCCCTTCCAACACGCATCCTGAGATTTCATCCTGGCGCAATTCCAAGTCCTGAAGAAACCTCTCCCCTCTTCTTCGGAATCTCTCCCCAAAAGTCTCCAGGGAAATACTTTCCGCTGCCTCAAGGCTGGTGGCTTTCTCATTAGGGGCTATTATGAAGGCCGCAGCCCCAGCCCCCAGCCCATGCTCCACTGCGCAGGAAGGATGTGCAAAAGGGGCATCCGAAGCCACCACAAGAGCCGGTCTGCCCCAAAGGCTTGAAAACTCCAGGCCTGCCAGCAAGGCCAGAGCCCCAGCCCTGGGGGATCCCCCCAGCTCCACCGCCCTCAGCCTGGAGGATCCGCTCATGGCCGAGACAAGGGTTGAGACATTGGGCTTTTCCTCATAAGGCCCAGATGTTGTGGCCAAGAATACGGCCCCTATCTCCTCTCCGGGCATACCGGATCGGTGCAAAGCCTGACGTGCGGCTTCCACGCCCATGGTTATCACGTCTTCGTCATAGCCCGGAAAGGACTTTTCTCTTATGGCCGGGGTGCTCAGGCTCCCCCAGAATCTCCTCAATTCCTCAAGCCCTATTCTTTGAGAAGGCACATAGGCGCCGTGAGCTATAATGCCGATGCGCATCAGTCTCCTCTCCCCTTGATAAGGGCCCATTTCACTCTGGTCCCCTGAAAACATGCACCACAGCGGTTCCTCCTGAGCCACCAACATTGTGGGTAAGACCCATCTTGGCCCCACGCACCTGTCTCGAAGGCTCCAACACATCACCTCTTAGCTGGTGCACCATTTCACAGATCTGGCCGATCCCCGTGGCTCCTATGGGATGCCCTTTGGCTTTGAGGCCCCCTGAGGGATTCACAGGCCTGGGCCCTTGGATTTCGGTTATCTTGTCTCTAATGAGAAAGCCTCCTTCACCATCCCCGCAGAAGCCCAGATCCTCATAAGCCATGATCTCGGCGATGGTGAAGCAGTCATGAACTTCTGCCACTTGAATCCCCTCGGGGCCTACCCCAGCCTCCCTGTAAGCCTCAAAGGCGGCCTTGCGTGCAGCGGCAAGTCCGGTTAGGTCTTTGCGGTCATGAATGGCCAGATAATCGGTTCCTGCCCCTGAACCCAGCACCCAAACAGGACGATCCGTGTAAGAGGCTGCATCCTGTTTGCGGCACAAGATGGCCACAGCAGCCCCGTCTGTGATACCGCAAGCATCAAACACTGTTAAGGGGTCGGCCAGCTTAGGAGCTTGTAGAGCTTTCCCCAACTCCAATGGGAAGCGGAATTGAGCCTTGGGGTTGTGAAGGGCATTGGCGTGGTTTTTCACGGCCACACCCGTGATCCATTCTTTTAGGGTGCCGTGTTCATGCATATGGCGTCTGGCCAGCATGGCATAAATGCCGGGGAAGTTTGTGCCTGCCAGTCTTTCCCATTCCACATCCCCTGAAACCCCCAGCCAGAGACGGTTTCTTTCCCTGGGCAGGTCGCTCATCTTTTCGATTCCGCCCGCCAGTGCCACTCTGCAAGCCCCCGAGCGTATGGCCAGAACCGCGTTGCGGAAGGCAAATCCCCCTGAAGCACAGGCATTCTCCACATGGTGGGCACTCATCCCCACAAGCCCCACGCTCTCACACAAAAGTGCAGCTTGGTTGCCCAACTGCCCCCCTCCGGTGGAAAGGGTGCCGATCCAAGCCTCTTGTATATCCTTGGGGTCCAGCCCTTTCTCCACATCCCTAAGGGCCTCCTCAAAAGCCTCCCAGAAGAGGGACTTGAGGCTGCGCTTGGGGAAAAGACCAAATGAAGTCTGGCCAACTCCTATGACTGCCACTTCCATCTGAATCCACCTCCGGGAAACTGACCCCCATCCTGCAGAACCGCTCAAAAGTGCGGATCAACTTCAAGATATTTCAGGGTTGACCGATTCAGCATCAAAGGCACCAGTTTCTTGGGGGCCTGGTCTGCACAGCTGACTCAAAGCTGAAGGCCCCTTCAGTGTACCTGCGGTTTGGCCTCTAGCCCCCAAAAATGGCCCCTCTTGGCCAATGATCAGGGCAGCACTGCCTGCTAGCTGCCCCTAAACCTGGGTTTGCGTTTCTGAAAAAAAGCCTCTCTCGCCTCGGCGAAATCTTCTGTCAGAAATGCGATAGCTTGAAGGTTGGCCTCCCACCTAAGCGTTTGCTCCAAGCTCATGGGGAACCTATCCATGCACTCCTTTACCATGGAAAGGGCAACAGAGGGGCCTCGAGCCAGCTGCGAGGCCCAAGACAAGGCCTCTTCCAACAGCTTAGGATGGGGGACCACCCTGTTGATGAGTCCCCACTCCAGGGCCTTGGAAGCCTCGATCAAATGCCCCTGAAGCATCATTTCCATGGCCCTGGTCCACCCTACTCTTAGGGGAAGATGACGTGTCAAACCAAGGTCAGGGGCCAGGCCTACCCGGACCTGCCCCACACCGAATCGAGCCCTGTCTGAGGCCACTATCAGGTCACAGGCCAAAGCCAATCCCAATCCGGCCCCTGTAGCCACCCCGTCCACAGCGGCCAAGACGGGTTGGGCCATCTGCCTCATCAGGCCCACAAGCCCCCCTACCCTCTGCACGCGCTTTCTTCCACTTGCGGCCGTGAGATTCTCCATGGTGTTTAGGTCCCCTCCCACGGAGAAATCCGAACCCTCTCCAGTGAGGACCAAGGCGCGCACCTCCTGGTGGGAAGAGCTGACCTCCAGGGCTTCCCGTAGCTCCTCCCGCATAACAAGGTCCAAGGCGTTCTTTCGTTCAGGACGGGCCAGCCGGATTACCCGAACCCCCTCCACATCCTCAAGCCGGATGGTGGTGTAAGCCATTCCGGACCCCCACTACCGCTTCCTAACATCGCAACGGAAATATATACGTACTATCGGAAACTGTCAAGAACTTTTTTATTGATAGAATAGTTTGGTTTTGTTGGATTTGTTTTTCTCAAATTGCCATACTCCCTCTATCTTATACGCTGCTTGATTTCCGAACCTAGAATCTCCAACGCCTATAAGAAAAACCAAGTGGATAAACTCCAAACTCATCCACAGCCTGGACCAAGCCTTACAATCCTTTGGAGATTTGGTTCCTGTAGCCGGCCCCTCTGGATCATCCGGCCCTAGACAAGACTCTCCTATCCTCGAAATGTCTTGACGCAATGGGGGCTTCAGAGTATACAGGGTTAAACTTGGATTAGCCGGGTTGGATTCCTCAGGGAAAGAGGACTTTCTGGAGAAACCTTACCCCAGCAAGGGAGAAGCAGATGATCCCCCAGCAAGGGCCTTGTTTCCAGGTTGAAGAGGAAGTTTACGTGGAGCCCACAGCCGGATCCCCGGGCTTTCACAGCCATGTGGTAGGGTTCAAAGTCTCGCACTGCCTGATCCTGGAGCACCCCTTCACAGACTCTGGTGCACACCAGATCCGCATCAATGACCTTTTATGGATACGCTGTTTTCGAAACAAGGTGCTTCGCTTCAAGGTTAAGGTTCTTTATATTCTAAAGACCCCTATCCCATTGCTTTTCCTAGAGTATCCAAGGACCGTGGAGGAGATAAACTTAAGGGAGAGCGACCGGAAAAAAGTTTTTCTCAAAGGTACTTTTCTGGATCTGCGGGATAGGAAGCCTGACAGGTCCTGGGAAGGTTACATCCTGGACATAAGTGATTCGGGCTGCCTAATGTGGGGGGACTTTGTGCATCTTGTGGACCGAGATGTGCTCTTGAGCTTCAGGATCCCCTGGACCGGTGAGAATATCCGTGCCAAGGCCAGGGTGATAAGATGCGAGGTGACCGAAAAAGGGATACGTTCAGGTCTCAAGTTTATAGAATTGGACGAGGAGACACGCTGCCGTCTGCAAGGGCTTTTAAAATCCCTTGAAGATCAGGGATTAAAGACTATAGTCTCAGAGCCAGAGGCATGAGGCAGGGCAGACAAGTCGGGGGGCCTAAGACTGTGGATCGCAGAGCAGCCATGCGGCGAAGCTCGGACCATCTTCTCATGGAAACCATAAAGGTTCACCGCACCCTTTTGGAATTGCTCCACGGCAAAAGCGCTAATCTCTCAGCAGCCCTGCGCCGTTTGGAGCAAATGGGTCTGGATTTAGGCAGGAGAGAAGAGGATAAGAAGATGGGGGAGGCCCTCAAAGGAGGCTTAGATGCCATTGCCAAGAGGCTCTTGGAGCTGGGGATCATTGAACAACTTCCCAGGAAAGTTAAGGTCATAAAAGTACTGGGGAAAGATGGCTCTTCTTTTCCTGTGGGAACCGAAAGGGTGGGCTGGGAGATGGATCTGCCCAGGTTAGGTCAACGCTACTGCCTTTACCTGGAAGACGGTAGAGTGTTCCGCACAGGAGAAGTAACCGAAATGGGACAGGGCCATTTCAGAACAGGCAACTCGGTATACGAACTTCAAGTTCTGGAGGAGGATTCCACCGGCTCCGTCGGCTCTGGAAAGCAAGCACCATCTTTATCACCCAAAAATGTACCCTCCAGGGGCCCCTTTCGCGGGTGATCTTAGGCGGTTTCGGGATGATAAAAGAACCGCCGGGCCCAATAGGTTCCCCAGCACAGTTCAAAAAAGTAGTTGCAGATTCCATTGGATGCGCTGTCCAAGAGCTAAGCAAGGTCTCCAGACACCAGACCGCTTCGGTGCTTCTGCCCATCCAATGGGAAAAGGGCTCTGATCCTGTAATACTCCTAAACAAGCGTTCCAGCTCAGTACGTCAGCCAGGGGATCTGTGCTGTCCGGGCGGGCGGGTGGACGGACTCATTGACGAAATTTTGGGGGCCCTTCTTAGAATACCAATATTGCCTTTTCCAAAAAGCCGAGCATGGCGCAGATGCGCTGGGAATCTGTCCTCTAGGACCAAGAGGGTTTTGAGTGTTTTTTGGGCTGCTTGTCTAAGGGAAAGCTGCGAGGAAATGGGGCTTCTCCCATGGAGGGTTGAATTTCTAGGGGTTCTTCCCTTGTACAGGCTGCTCCTTTTCCAAAGGCAGATTTTGCCCATGGTCGGCTGGATTCACGGGCAAACCAGATTCAAGCCTAACTGGGAGGTGGAGCGCATCCTTCCGATTAGCCTGGAAGATCTCTTGAACCCTGCCAATTACGTGGCATACAGGATCAAGAACCATCCCAGAACAGGGGAAAATGTTTTCCCAGCTTACCTCCACCAGGAAGGGAGCGGAAAGGAGATTCTTTGGGGGGCCACGTACTGGATAGTGGAGTCTTTCTTGAGACTAAGCTTGAAGTTCCAGCCTCCCCCTATGGGGTCAAGGCCCCTGGTGGAAGGCGAGCTGCCCCAGAACTACTTGACAGGGGGAAGAGCAAATCAGAGTGGGCAAAAATGAGAGCTCCTGTCTTGACATTGGCCGGGAGTGAGTTAAGAGTGTTTTTTATGGAATCCATCAAGGAGCGCATAAGCAGACGGGGATTTCTAGGGTTGGCCTGCTGCCTTGGGATTCTGGGAGTCGGACCGGCCAAAGGGGCCGGCTGGAACCTTGGAAAGCAGCCATCCAAAAGACCTTTGAGAAAGGAGGAAGGCACCATGTACCAGGCCAAAGACTACAGCAACCTCATTGGGATGCAAGGCTTCAGCGAAACTCTTCTAAGAAACCACTTCACCTTGTATCAAGGTTATGTGACCAACACCAACAAGCTTTCGGAGCTCCTAGGAGAGCTGGGCAAGGCCGGGAAAGCCTCAAGCCCTGAATTTGCAGAGCTCAAGAGGCGATTCGGCTGGGAATTCAATGGCATGAGGCTCCACGAATACTATTTCGAAAACCTGGGCGGCAACGGCCAACTTAACCCTTCTTCCAAGTTGGCGCAAAGGTTGGCCAAGGAGTTCGGCTCGCCACAGAGCTGGGAGGCTGACTTTAGAGCTGCGGGCGCCATGAGAGGGATCGGCTGGGTAATGCTTTACCAGGACGATTTCTCAGGGAAGCTTTTCAATGTTTGGATAAACGAGCATGACGTAGGGCACCTTGCCGGATGCCGCCCTCTTCTCATAATGGACGTGTTCGAGCACGCCTTCATGATCGATTATGGCCTCAAGCGGGCGGAGTACATCCAGGCCTTTTTCCAGAACATCAAGTGGGAAGTTGTGGAAAGGCGACTCTGAAAAAGGAGGCTCGGGATTGCCTTGATCAAACATCCCGAGCCCTTAGCAATGTAAAGATCAGGCAACAGTTAACTCCATATCCAGCCAACCAACACAGTTGTGGGATCATTTCCCCCTTGGGGCGTGGGGGCTCTTGTAGATTTCCTACAAAAAAAAGGACCGAGCACTTCCAGCCATAGCCAGGCCGCTTGCCCTTCTGCCGGGCACAGGCGGGTTGAGAATAGCCTTGACAAGATCCTCAAATGTAGTAAAGCTACATTCATTGCCCCAAGGGGGTCTGGTTCGAGTGGCTGACACCATCTCCCTGATCCAGTCCTGCCTCCATGCGCTGCGCAACTCAGAGCGAAAGGTGGCCCAGTGCGTCCTGGAGGACCCCTCATCGGTTGTGGGCTGGTCCATAACAGAGCTGGCAGAGAGGGCTGGCACAAGCGAGCCCACCGTCATCAGGTTCTGTCGCAGGCTGGGCCTGCGGGGCTATATGGATCTCAGGCTCAGCCTTGCTCGGGATCTGCCATCATCCTCCCAGGCCATATTCGAGGATGTGGCGCAGAGCGACCCGGTTGGAGTGATAGCGGCCAAGATCCTGGGAGCCCACCAGCGGGCCATAGTGTCGGCAAGCTCGGAGCTGGATCCCGAGACCCTGTCCGAGGCAGTGGAGCTGCTCGGCAATGCTAGGCGCATAGAGTTTTATGGGGTCGGGGGCTCGGCCGTGGTGGCCAGGGATGCCCACCACAAGTTTTTCAGGTTGGGCATACCCTGCATCGCCTACGACGACCCGCACATGCAGGCCATGTCAGCTGCCTTGCTTTGCCCCGGAGACGTGATAATGGCCATCTCCCACAGCGGCTCAACCAAGGACATAATAGAGAGCGTCAGGATAGGGAGGGGCTCTGGTGCGAGGATCATAGGGATCTTGGGGGAGGCTAAGTCTCCCCTCTCCAGGCTCTGCCACATCCCCATCACTGTGCATTCGAGGGAAGCTGCGCTACGCTTGGCACCCATGACCTCCAGGCTCGTGCAGCTAGCCGTGGTGGACGTGCTTTTCGTGTGTACGGCCATGAGGCAAGGCAAACAGACCGCCCAGCGATTGGACAGAGTGAAAAGGGCTCTGGTTGACAAGAGATACTGAGTGCAAGTAAGCGATCACAGGGTGATTCCATTTCTCGCAACAGCTTGCCTGGATGCCGCCTGTCTGCGTGCAACGCGCGGGCAGGCGCCCCCCTTGACGCAGGCAGGGCGGAGACGCTTTGATTTTTGCGGGATTTGGACCTGGGGCCCTCTCGGCCGAAGCAGAGCTGAGGGTGACCGAGGCAGCGGGCAAGTACCTGCCTGTGCTTCGCGCGCAGACAGGTCCCCCGGAGACCAAATCCTTTGGAAAATCAAGCGCCGAAGACTTGAAGCGAAGAGAAATGCCATCACCTCCGTGATCAACTACGAGTTCAAGGTTGAACTATCTGCTCCAGAGGCTCATGGCCTCTGGAGCAGCATGAGTTCTCAGCCCTAATGCTGGGGGAAGAGGAGAACCCGTGGGCAAACAATTCTACATGTCGGCCTTGGGGAGACTCGAGACCAGGATCCTACGATTGAACCGCTGGTGTATTGGGGTCATGCTCGGGGTCATGTTCGTCCTTGTCTTCACAAACGTGATCACCAGGTACTGCCTGGGTTTCTCCATAGCCAGTGCAGAGGAAATCTCAACCTTCCTCATGATCTGGGTCACGTATCTTGGGGCCGGCCTGGCCCTCAGGGAAGGGAAATTAGCATCCATAGACGCTCTTCAGGACAGGTTGCCCCCATCTCTGTTAAGACCGGTCAGGGTTTTTCTGGGCTTGGCCATGGTGGCATTTTTCGCGGCCTTGGCTCTGTACGGGGTACAGTTCGTCTCCCTGGGATGGTCCCAGGAAACATTCGCCCTGATGATCCCCCGTGGCATTCCTTACCTGGTGCTGCCCTTGGGCTCGGTTCTCTTTGCCCTGCATATTCTTCTGTGCTTCGGCAGGTGGGTTGGCAGACAGTGGGATCGGGCCCAGAGCCCTGAAGAGGCCGGGACCCTGGAAGGGACAAAGCCATGAGCATGGTGCTTTTCCTGGTCTTCTTCCTCACCCTGGCTGCGGGGCTCCCCGTGGCTATCTGCATGGGGCTGGCTGCCATGGTGGCGGTGCTGGCGGATGGGAGGTTCTCTGCCTTGGTGGTCCCACAGCATCTGTTCAACGGGATCAGCTCCTTCCCCTTGATGGCGGTCCCCTTCTTCGTGCTGGCAGCAGATCTCATGACAGCCAGCGGACTCACAGCGTCCCTCATGCGCTTCGCCAACAACCTCGTGGGCCACATAAGGGGCGGCCTGGGTCACGTGAACGTGCTTGTGAGCATGCTCTTCGCCGGGGTGAGCGGGTCGGCGCTGGCGGATGCGGCCGGCCCAGGTGCCATAGAGATGAGCATGATGGAGAAGGCCGGCTACGACAAGGCCTATGCCGGGGCTCTCAGCGCCACCACGGCCACCATCGGGCCCATCATCCCACCCAGCATTCTCATGGTGATATACGCCATCTCAGATGCCAGGGTGACCGTGGCCGGCCTTTTTCTGGCCGGAGTTGTGCCAGGGATACTGCTGGGGCTGGCCCTCTCCGGGGTGAACCACTGGATCTCAGTCAAGCACGGGTACCTTTTCAGAACGAGGAGGCCGTCTTTGGGGGAGCTGGGCCGGAGTTTCCTGGGAGCCGCCCCTGCCCTGGGGCTGCCGTTCATCATCATGGCTGGCATACTCGGGGGGATCTTCACACCCACCGAGGCCGCTGCCGTGGCCGTGGCCTACTCCCTGCTGTTGGGTCTCCTGGTGACTCGCACGTTGAGCTGGTCCAGCCTCGTGAAGGTGTTTGTACAGAGTGGCACCACCTCCGCGGCCGTGCTCCTGATAGTCTCCATGGCCTCCATATTTTCCTGGCTTCTGACCCTGCTGCAGGTCCCCCAGTCCATTGCCTCGGGGATCTCAGGGATCACCACCAGCCCTGCGGTGGTAATGGTGCTCGTGGCCGTGGTTGTGTTCCTCTGTGGCATGGTGATAGACACCCTGCCAGCCCTCATCATACTGGTGCCGGTTCTGGGTCCCCTGGTTGACAAGTTCCACCTGGATCCCCTTTACTTCGCCATGACGGTGGTCTTGAACCTGACCATAGGACTCGTGACCCCTCCTGTGGGGCCGGTTCTCTTCGTCATCTCCACGGTGGGGAACATGAAGTTCGAGAGGCTTGTGAAGGCTGCAGTCCCCTTGATACTGGCCGAGCTGGTGGTGCTGGTCTTGGTAATAGCTTTTCCTCCCATCAGCACCACCTTGCCAAAGCTCTTTGGGTTTAGCCACTGAGGCGCGCCCCTGTGGGCGCATTGGATGGACAACAACCAGCAAGGAGGCAGAACAGATGAGAGCGAGGGGGGGTTTCTCGAGAGCATGGGTAGGAGCATTGGTCCTGGTGTTCGCCATGAGCGGGACCTGCTGGGCAGCAGCCAAGGTCATGAAGTACGGCCATTTCCAGCCAGCCAAGCTGGACCAGCCTAAGCACGCCGCAGCCCTGGCTTTCAAGAACTACGTGGAGGCAAACACCAAGGGATCAATTAAGGTGGAGGTCTACCCGGCCAGCCAGCTTGGAAATGAGGTGACGGTCATCGAGGGGCTGAAGATGGGCACCATAGAGATGGTGGTGCTCCATGACGGACCAATCTCCACTTTTTACAAGCCCTTCATGGTCTTCGCCATACCGTACCTTTTCGAGGACCAGGCCACGGCCTGGGCTGTGGTGGATGGGCCCTTCTTTCAGGAAATGGCGGAGGACATGAGGAAGACAACCGGGATTCGCATGCTGGCCCTGGGGGACAACGGCATCCGTCACTTCACCAACAGCAAGAGGGCCATTCGCACCCCTGACGACATGAAAGGCTTAAAGATCCGGGTAATGACAGGGCCCATCTGGAGCAAGCTGGTGGAGTCCTTGGGGGCAAGCCCCTCACCCATTCCATGGACCGAGCTACCCGCAGCTCTCCAACAAGGAGTTGTGGATGGTCAGGAAAACGGGGTCACCAACATCCTGGCTGCCAGCCTCTACCAGAGCCAGAAGCATATCAGTCTGGATGGGCACGTTTACAGCTGGCACGCGTATCTCATGAACGACAAGTTCTTCAGTGGGCTCACACCAGAGGAACAGAAGGTGGTCTTGAGGGGTATCCAGATAGCCAAGTGGATCCACAGGGGCATGACCTCAGCACAGGACCTCAACGCACCTTCCATACTAGGGGGTGCGGGCATGGAGGTGACCCCTCTGTCCCTGGAGCAGGTCTCAGCCTTCAGAGCCAAGGCCCAGCCGGCAGTACGGGCCTGGGTGGAGGAACAGGTCGGCAAGCAATGGGTCGAGAAGCTCTTCAAGGCCATAGAGGATGCCAAGGGTAAGTGAAGAGCCGGACAACGGCCCCCACCCCGGCGGCCAAGCCTGGATTATTCACCCCTGGTGGATGATCCAGGCTGGTTCCCGGGGGCTGGAACAATCAGGGGCGAGAGTTCCTCAGGAGAGACACATGTACTCAGAAGAGATTCTGAAGGGATTCATGCGAGTGGCCACTGCCTCTGTGGCTGATGCTGTGGACAAGGTGGTCGGGAAAAGGGGCTACATGGATCAAGCCATTAAGCCCAGGATCAACGAGAAGAAGATCGTGGGCCCAGCTGTCACCATCCTTGAAGGGCCCTCCAGTGAGTCTCTCCCCCCCAGCCACGCACTGGATGCCATAGACGAGTCACCGGAGGGAAGCGTAATAGTCATAGGGCTCTCATCAGGGCCGGATCCAGAGGTGGCCCTCTGGGGAGGACTCATGGCTGCGGGGGCAGAGGTTAACAAACTGGCAGGAGCGGTGCTTGATGGTGGCGTAAGGGATGTGACCGAGATCTGCAGGGACTCTGGTTTCCAGGTCTTTGCCCGCAGCATCTCCCCGGCAACTACCGTGGGGAGGTACAGGACACTCGCGGCCCAGGTGCCCATCATCTGTGGCTCCATACTGGTGGCCCCGGGTGATCTCGTAGTCGGGGACCTGGATGGAGTGGTAGTGGTGCCCGGGGCCCACGTTGAGGCGGTGCTGAGGATGGCCCTGGAGATCGAGGAAAGGGAGCTGGAGCAGGCCCGTCTGATACGCGAGAGCCGCTCTTTGAGAGAGGGCCTGGCCAAGTACGGGAGGATCTGATCAGATGGGGGCCAATCAACCGGAAATAGTCTCCATGGGAGAGCCTCTCCTGGAGTTCAATGCCGAGGAGGAGGGCTCCCTGGCAGAGGTCAGGCGCTTTATCATGGGGTGGGGAGGAGACACATCCAACTTCGCTGTTGCTGCCGCGAGGCTGGGGGGCAAGGTGGGCTATGTCACCCGCCTTGGCCAGGACGAGTTCGGGGACTGTTTCTTGCGGCTGTGGAAGGAAGAAGGGGTAGACACCTCCATGGTGGAGAGAGACCCTGAAGCTCCCACAGGCATATACTTCATCTCCCGCAAGGGGAAAGAGCACTTCTTCACCTATTACCGCGCCGGCTCAGCCGCAAGCCGCATGAGTCCACAGGGCGTGCCCGTGCAGTACATAAGGGGGGCCAAACTGCTGCATGTCTCTGGGATCAGCCAGGCCGTCAGCACCTCCTCATGCGATGCGGTCTTCGCAGCCATGGGGGCGGCCAGGGAGGCTGGAGTCCTGATCTCCTACGACCCCAATTTGCGGCTCAGGCTCTGGCCCCTGCACAGGGCGAGGGCCGTCATACACATGGCTGCTGCCATGGCCGACATACTTCTTCCCAGCCTGGAGGATGCCAGGGTCCTGACTGGGAGGGATGAGCCCGAGGAGATAGCCCGCTTTTACCTGGGGCTGGGCCCCAAGGTGGTGATCCTCAAACTGGGGCCCGATGGGGCTCTCCTGGCCACTTCTGAGGCAATGGAGATGGTACCGCCTTACCAGGTTGAGGTCGTGGACAGCTCTGGGGCCGGGGATGCCTTTGACGCTGCCTTCGCTGTGGGCTACCTGGCAGGTTGGGACCTGAGAAGATGCGCCAGGTTCGCCAATGCAGCCGGGGCTCTCACCACCACGGGCCTAGGAGTGGTGGGCTCCATTCCCAGGCTCCAACAGGTGGAGGAAATGATGGCGCGGCAGGGCTGAGGAGCTCTGCTCACCATGGGGTGGGGTAATGGACCCCCAGCCATGATCGGACTTCACAGGAGGTGCGCCATGAGATGGTTCCCATGGGTGTGCTTTACGGTGGCATTGCTGGGACCGATCCCTGTCTGGGGTCAGGGGGCGCCCGTTTCGGATAGCTTGCCCACCTCTGCTGGTGAGCTTCGCGTGGGCTTTGTGGGACACGGTTCACTTTTCTTCACTTTCGGGGGCAAGGTGATCCACGTCGATCCAGTTGGGCAATACGGGGATTACAGCCAGATGCCCAAGGCTGACCTAGTTCTCGTGACCCATGAGCACAGGGATCATCTGGACATCAAGGCCATCGAGCTCCTGCGCAAGAACCAGACCCAGATCTTGGCCAACAAGGCCTCGGCTGACCAGATCCAGGGGGCCACGGCCATGGCCAATGGAGAAGTCAAGGAGGTTTTGGGGCTTCGACTGGAGGCGGTGCCCGCTTACAACCTGGTTCACATGAGAAGCCCCGGTGTGCCGTATCACCCCAGGGGAGGAGGCAACGGATACGTCATAACCTTCGGAGACAAGCGGGTTTACGTGGCAGGGGACACGGAGAACATTCCAGAGATGAAGGCCCTCCAAAACATCGATGTGGCTTTCTTGCCCATGAACCTTCCCTACACAATGACCCCGGAGATGGTGGCTGATGCGGCAAGGAGCTTTAAACCCCGAATTCTATACCCATACCATTACGGAGAGACGGACCCCCAGCAACTGGTTGAACTCCTTAAGGACACACCAGAGGTAGAGGTCCGCATCAGGCCCATGCGCTGAAAAACAAGGCCGGGGGTTCACCGCCCCTGGCCCGACATCATTTCCTCCAAGATCAGGGCTGCATCTTCCACATAGCCCGGGCATACTTGAGTGAAGAGCTTTTTTTGCTCAGCCTCTTTGCGTCCCTCAGGCGTTCCTAGGTTCACACCGCCCAGAAGCTCCCTGCACTGGATGGTTCCCCTTTTCTGCTCGAATCTGCTGATAAAATCTCTCACCAGATCATAGGTGCGATACCTGGCCGCTTTTTCTTCCTGGGCATCTCCAACCCAAAGACCCAGGACCAGGAAGGAGCCCGTGACCGCCCCGCAGATCCCCCCAAAGCCCATACCAGCTGAAAGGCCCCGGCTGAGCCTGAAGGCCATCTCCGGGTCCAGCCCCAACTTCCGGCCAAAACTGGCCAGAATCGCCTGGGTTCAGGCATACCCCTTCCCGAAAAGCTCCAGGGCCTCCTGCCTAGCATCCATTTCTCCCTTCTCCCTTCAGACAGCGGGCACTGAAGCCAGACGCTCAGGGCCCGGGAATGCACTACCCTAATCTGTAACCTTGAGGAATCGGGACTCCATCGTAATACAAGAGCCCCTCTTCATCCACCGCAAACCTCCCCAAAGCCAAATCTTCCAAGGTCCTGGGGAAGACCACCCAGTCCCCTTTTTCCTTCAGCCTTTCCTGATTGAAACTCTCGGCAGCAAAAAGATCTTCCTTTTGCCCCAGATCCCATTTCCTTTGGAGAATCACCTCCACAGGCTCTGATATCATGAGAAGCCTGCCCCCGTCCACCACCGGTTCCACAATGTGGGTGGAGGAGCGAAGCCATCTCTCTCCTGAGGCAATGGCCTCCCGCACTGCGTGGTCCCCAGTGTAGCGACGCTTCCCGTTGGATCCCTTTATGGAAAGGTCGGCCGGATGCACGTTAACACCCAGGAAACCCTCTATCAGGGGACGGGTGGCTATGCTCATGTAACCTGCATAGGCCGCCACGTGTGCCCCAAATGGTGAAAGGGCCCTTACGGTCTCTTGATCGAATTCCTCCCTGGCCTTCAAGTCCTTGCGGGAGACACCCCTTTTGGAGCAAAAACCTTCCAGATCTCTTGTTATCACTGGAAGATCATGCTGCTTTCCTATCCAGACAGCCTGGCTGGAGGCTCTGTCGCTGAAAAGGGCCACCACCTGGAAGGGACTTTGCCCCTGCTCTGACTCCAGGCGGGCTTGGTGTTCTATGATCTTTCTCATATTGGAGCCTGAGCCGGACATGAGTCCCACCACCCGCATGGGGCCTTGAGCTGGATCAAAAAGAGGTTTCAAAGCCATGGTCAGCTATTCTCTCCTGTTAAACAAGAACTCCTAACCCGGATTCTTCTTCAAAGCCTGTGACTTTGGGGGGCTCAAGCCCCCACGCCCCCCGGAACGTTTTGCCGTATCCTGACTCAGACCAATTCTGAAACCCAGAATCAGGCTGTTTTTGAGTTTGGAGCTATGCTGGAGAAGACCTGAATTTTTTTGCCTCCCGCTCACTGGTTCCCAAAAGGTCTTTGTCTTCCGCAGTCAGGGCAGGTCCAGATCACCTGGTTGCAAGTCATACCCCAGAGGTTCTCCTGCATGCAGGAGGAACACATCTCAAAACCGCAAGGGCACCTCCAACAAAAAGCGCTCTTGCGGCCGCAGTAAGGGCAAAGGCATCCTTTCTCTTTTTTTTCCCTTGCACCCTTCTTAACTGCCCCCCTGTTCACTCCAGGGAGTCCTCCTTGTACACGAGGCTTTCTCCCTCCAGATACCCATCCTCTTTCCACTTAAGCCCGCAAATGCGGCAATAGCCCCGCTCATCCACGGTTCCCACACAGGATTCATCCGAGCAGCAGACCCGCTGCTCCTCTTCCTCCTTTGCCTCCTCATCTTCTTTCAGCTCCGCCTCTTTAGAGCTTTCAGGCTCATCCTGCGAGGCCCTCGAGGCAGGTTCTTGCTCCCGAGATACCACTGGACCCATCCCGCAAAGCCTGCACAGACCGTTTTCCCCGAGCGTGCCCAAACAGGATTCGTCGGGACAGGGAGTCCTCTCCCCGAATTCTTGCATCTCAGCAGGCTCTTCACTCTGGAGGCGCTTTAAGTCCTTTTGTATACAGGCCCACGGATCAATCTGATTTCTTGTTATCAAGACTCCTCAACCCCCTTTCCCTTCCTGCTCCTCCTTGAGTTTTCCTGCCACCTTTCTAAGCCGATCCACCACCCTGGCCTGTCCTACACTCAACAGCACCTCGAAAAGACCGGGCCCGACGGTCTGCCCTGTCACGGCCGCTCGAACGGCATTGATTATCAACCCCGGCTTCACGAACCACTCCTCGGCAGCTTCACGAATCACTCTCTCGGTGCTCTCCAAGGTGAATGAGCCAAGGGACTCCAATCGGCCGGCCAACTCCCACAACCATCCGGAAAGCCTTGGGTCAGCCTTTAGATTGCGCTCCCAGGCCCTCTCGTCCATGGGGTAATCATCTGAAAAATAGGCCCTTCCCTGCCTGGAAAAATCCTCCAATGTGAAGTATCTGGCTCTTATGAGTTCCACGGTGCTCTCGAACCACTCCCTGCGTCCATCCGCATAAGATGGGTCCCAAAGCCCTTTCAGCTTCAGTTCTTCCTCCACATATGGAAGCAGGTCCTTTAGAGGCATGCTGCGAATATAATGAGCGTTTATATTGAGCGCCTTAGGGTCGGCTATAAGCTTGGGATCTTCGGGATCGTAGTTGAACACCGAGTTGGAGCGGGAAAGCCTCTCCAGGGAAAAGGCCTCCAAAAGCTCCTCGCGGGAGAGGATCTCCCTGTCGTCTCCTGGAGACCAGCCCAAAAGGGCTATGAAATTGCAAAAGGCCCAGGGCAGAAAACCTTTTTCTTTGTAATACCTCACTGTAACAACATCCCCATGCACCCGCTTGGAGATCTTCCTTTTCTTGGGATCCAAAGTAAGGGATATGTGCGCGAAAAGCGGCACTTCCCATCCCAGGGCCCTGTAAAGAAGTACCTGTTTGGGGGTGTTGGCCCTGTGATCCTGGCCCCTTATAACGTGGGTTATGCGGTCTCTGTGATCGTCCACCATGTTGGAGAGAAGATAAACGGGCGTGCCGTTGGAGCGCAGGATCACAAAATCCTCTATGTCCTTGTAAGCCTTCTCTTCCAAACCAAATACCGCATCCTGCCAAATGACGCTCCCCTGGTCTCTGGGAACCCTGAACCTCAAGACGAAGGGCTCCCCCCTAAGCTCCCTCTTTAGTGCCTCCTCAGGCTTGATCTCCCTGCAGGTGCCGTCGTACTGGTAGGAGAGATGAAGGCGCATGGCCTCAGCCCTTTTTGCCTCCAAGGTCTCTTTGGGGCAAAAGCACCTGTACGCCCAGCCTGACTCCAAGAGCAGCTTGGCCGTCTCCCGGTGCTCCTGAGCGTATTGAGTCTGGAAATAAGGGCCTTCATCCCAGTCCAAGCCCATCCACCTAAGGCCCTCCAGGATCTCCTCCACAGCCTCAGGAGTGGAGCGCTCCAGATCCGTGTCCTCTATACGAAGCACCAGAACCCCGTTGTGCTTTCTGGCAAAAAGCCAGTTGAAAAGGGCTGTCCTGGCTCCCCCTATGTGCAGATAACCGGTGGGGGACGGAGGAAAGCGGACTCTGACCTTCTCCATAGAACGGCCTCCTTTTTGCCCCATGCTGTGGAAGATCCCGGCGTTTTCAGGGCCAGCTTGAAAAAGTTATTTTAATGCCCCCAGTTGGGGAACTCAACCACCAGGTTCCTCAGGCAAGCCGTTACGGGGTTGGGAAGGAGGCCCTTGAGGCGTGCCTGCGGGGGATGGCTTCCCATGCCGGAGGCAAACTATTGCGGGCGCTCAGAAGCTTCCCCTCTACGAAACGGGGTAGGCCTGGGGTATCCTTTAGCTCATCGGCCGCTGATTCCCGTTAGGACCGGACAACTTCCCCCAGGAGGCACCATGAACAAGGTTCGTGTTCACAAGATCCGTGAGATACATGCCGGAAAGGTGTTCAAGTTGGTACAGGAGGAGTTGACACTGCCCAACGGATACACCACTTCTCTGGAAGTGATCCATCATCCGGGGGCCGCGGCTGTGGTGGCCCTTGGGGAGGAGGGCAAAGTGCTCTTGCTGAAGCAATACCGTTACGCTGTGAAGGCTCACATATGGGAGATCCCTGCAGGAACTCTTTCTGCCGGGGAGGAGCCGCTGGAGTGTGCAAGAAGGGAGCTGGCCGAGGAGACAGGATACCTGGCATCAGAATTCCAGTTCTTGGGTCAGATTGTTCCCGTGCCCGGCTACTCTGATGAGCGCATTCACATATTTCTGGCCAAAGGGCTCACCCCTTCCCAGCAGCACCTGGACCAGGATGAGGTGCTGGAGGTGCATTCAGTGCCCTTTGCGCAGGCTTTGGAAATGGTTCAAACAGGACAGATTCAGGACGCCAAAACCATCGTGGGGCTCAGCCTGGCCCGCATGGCCCTTGAGACGGGAAACCCAGCCCAACGATAAGGCCGATTCAGCCGAACTTCCCGCCCACAGCCCGACACAAGGCGAAAAAGAGGAAGACTTGACCAAGCCAATCCTTCAAGAAGGCTTAAGACCAAACTCTTTGGCCAGAGCCTCCCATGCCCCCACCGAGCGCTCTATCATCTCCATGGGCACACTATAGGCGATGCGGAAATGCCCCGGCCACCCGAAGCCTGTACCGGGAGCAACCAGAATGCGCCTTCTTTGGGCTTCCTGCACAAACGAGACATCATTAACTATGGGTGAGCGGGGGAAGAGATAGAAAGCCCCTTGGGGTTTCACCATCTGGAAGCCCCGGCTAGTAAGCAGGCTGTAAAGTCTGTCCCGCCTCTGCTGGTACGAGGAGACGTCTATGGTTACACCCTGAAGGGCGGCCACGGCCAACTGCATCAGTGCAGGGGCGTTTACAAAGCCCAGGGTTCTGTTGGCAAAGACCATGGCGGACATGAGCCTCTCCAGATCCGCACAACGAGGGCTTGCCACCAGGTAACCAATGCGTTCCCCTGCCAAGGCCAGATCTTTGGAATGGGAGGTGGCTATTATGGCGTTATCAATGTGTTTGAAAACATGGGGGAAGCTCACCCCATCGTAAAGAAGCCTTCTGTACGGCTCGTCCGAAAGAAGGTAAATGTCCCTTCCCAGAGCCCTGCCCTTTTCCCTCAGTAGCTCTCCGAGGCCCTGAATTTGTTCCTCGGGGTAAACAACTCCTGTGGGGTTGTTGGGCGAATTCAATAGCACTGCCTTGGTGCGGCGGTTGATGGCTTTTTCTATGGCCTCCAGGTCCAAAGAAAAGTCCTCAGAGCTTTTCACCACCACGCTTTCCCCATTGTGATTCTCAACATAGAAGCGGTACTCCACGAAAAAAGGTGCTATGATAATGACCTGTTCCCCTGGATCCAAGAGGGCTTTGAGGGCCACGTTGAGAGCACCTCCTGCCCCAACAGTCATGATCACCTGCTGGGCCTCCACGGGCAGACCCGACTCCTTTGCAACGCTTCTGGCCACAGCTTCCCTGGCCTCCTGGAAGCCTGCATTGGGCATATAACGGTGAACCCCTGGTCTTTCCAGAAGGGATCTTACCTGATTAAAAAATTCCCTTGGAGGCTCTTCTGGAGGGTTCCCCAAGGAAAAGTCATACACGTTTTCCTCCCCGAATTGTGCTTTGAGCCTGGCCCCCTCTTCGAACATCTTCCGGATCCAGGAACCCTTCTCCAGGTAAGAAGCCACCTTCTCGGATATGCCCACTTTATTTCCCTCCCCTATTTCCTGTTCCCCTCAAACCACTCACTCGTAATTGCTTGAGCAAATCTCCAATCCCCTTCTGTTCCCCCACCGCCGAGATTTTGGAAGCCGAGGCTGGATTCTGTGAAGCCCTTTGCAAATTCTCCGTCCCTTTTTTACTTTCGCGCCTGCAGCTTGGACCATACGGGTCCCCTGATCTTGACAGAATCAGGACCTGACCAGGTAAGTCTCCACTCTGTATTGCAATGGGGGCAGGCCATCACGTCCGTGCCTTGATCTGGAGCGAACCTCTGGAAACAATTGAGGCATCTCACCTGCCTCTTGCGCTCTTCCTTGCCAGCCATAAACCACCTCCCTCATCTTGCACATTAATTAAGAAGAGCCTACGCCCTGAGAAAAACCCTAACCTGGGTTGTTTTCCAAGGCCTTTCACCCTGGCTGATCACAGGGGTGATCGCTTACCTTTCACCTTTGGGAGGGCTAAACCTCAACCCCCTTTACTGCCTGGCATATCCTGACTCAATCCAGGCCCGGATCTAAAACCCCGACTCAGGGTGTTTTCGGGCATGGATCAAGCTATTCTAGCATATCCTCCAATGTAGCCAGCACTATCCACTGACCGTAAATAGTTCGCTCCGGGAGGTGTCTAACTAATACCCGAACCAAATCCCAGTCGGGCCAGCTCCTTCTCCAGGCCTCTGAGGGGCCAAAGCCTCACATTGGCTTGAGCCTTTGCCCCTGCCTCACCCTCTCCAGGCTTCCACCCAAGGCTCCCTCCCTGCAGCAGTATCCTAAGAATTCCACCGATTCTCTCCACAGGCCCCATGACCTGGGCACCGATGAGTCTTCCTTCATGAAGCAATACTCCCATACCATTGCCCCATGCGTCCTTTCTGAAAAGAAACTGAACCTCCCGGCCCTGCAGCTCGGCTTGGGTGGATCCCACGGAAGCCACGGCCTTCTCACCGATGCGCACGGTGGTGACATTAAGGGCGCCTGGAAACTTCTTTTTCCCTCCTGCAGCATTTCTCCCCGCTGCCCTACCCTGTTGCACGGCGTTTCCCCAGAGCATATGAAGCCCTGTGCGGCCGTTCACCAGGTCCCTAGATTCAACACAGTCCCCGCAGGCCCAAACCTGTTCGCCCTCTGTGGCCATGGAATCGTCAACAAGGATTCCTCCTGAGGCTCCTAGCCCCAAAGAGGCCTGGACCGCAATCTGCACCTCCGGCTTCATACCCAGCACCAGGATGACCCCCTCTGCCTCCAGAAAACCCGATGAGGTCTTGATTCCCTCAACCTCCATATTCCCCTGGACTTCCAGGACCCTCTCTCCTGTGAGAACCTCAATTCCCCTTTCCTCCAACAAGCCCTTAGCCATGCCTGCCAGGGGTTCATCCAAGAGCCGCGGGAGGACCCTTGGGAGCAGCTCCACCAAATACACCTGTGAGCCCCTGGCCGCCAAGGCCAAGGCACATTCCAGACCCACAGGCCCGGCCCCCACCACCACCGCTCTTTTGGGAAAAGCACTGGCCAGCCTGTCAGCATCTGCCAAACTCTTGAGCGTACAAACCCCTTTGAGGCTTGCCCCTGGGATGGGAGGCAGGATAGGCCGGCTTCCCGTGGCGATCACAAGCGAGTCGTAGTGGACTTCTTTTTTCTCAAGCAGAAGGAGTCTTTTGCCCAGGTCAATCCCCAAGACAGGGCTTTGGGGGTGAAATTCTATACCTGCCCGTGCGTATTCATCCGGCTCCACCAGGAAGACCTTTTCCCTGGGGATCTCCCCTGAGACGTAATCCGCTAGGATACAGGCACTGTAGAGAGGATGAGGCTCTTCTTGGAAAAGTAGGACCCTAGAGTCGGGATCCTGTCTGCGGGCCGCCCAGGCTGCCTCGTGGCCTGCTATCCCACCTCCCACCACTGCTATGGTGCGCATTTCAGCCTCCGGCCACCATGAGCATGAAGGTGATTCTGTCCCCGCTTCTCAAAGGGGTCCCCAAATCCTCCCTGGGGAGCCATTCATTCCCGTTCCTAAGAACCTGTATGCTCTGTGCCACCTGCCTGCCGTCAGGACTCATAAGACTCTCTCTTGCAATGAGCCCATGACGCTCTTCCAGTTCTCTCAGGAGGCCTCCCAGGGTACCCTCCCTCAGCTCCAAGGATATTTCCCTGGCTCCGGCAACTTTTCTGAGTTCCGGAAGGCCCACCAGCTCCACCCTAACCAGCATTGCTCAAGCCCCCTTCCCCAGGGTGAGAAGGGCTTTGTGAAGCCTCTCGGCAGCTGATCTTTTCTTGAGCATGGCTGCTTTGTCTGCATCCACAAACTGTATTGCCTTGGTCTCGCAGTATTTGACACAGGTTGGATCCCCATGACACAGATCGCACCTCAAGACCTTTTTCTTTTTCTCGTCCCAACCGATAGCTCCAAAAGGACATGCCGAAATACAGGAACGGCAGCCCACGCAACGCTCCTTGTCCACCCTTACTCTTCCCACGCTCTCGTCCCTTTGTATGGCCCGCACCGGGCAAACAGCTGCGCAGAGAGGCTCCTCGCAGTGCTGACAGAACATGGGCACGTACAGGCCCTCCATCTCCCATTTGATCACGTGAGTGCGGGCCTTGGAAGGATCGCTGGCCCCCTCCTTCTTCACCGAACAGACCATCTCGCAAAGGCGGCAGCCCGTGCACTTCTCGTGATCCACCACCATTATCTTTCCCATTTCCCTTCCTCCTGTTCACCGGCCTCCAACACCCCTGGTTTCGGCAACCCTGAGATGAATGTTCTCCCAAAGACTTCTGGTCAAAACAAAAACCTGCCTTAGGCTGGTCAGACAGATTCTTCAAACTGCCCATCCCTGGGGTTTAAACATGCCAGAAGGCTCTTCCTGCAGACCCAGCCTGGCCAGGGTAGCAGGAAGAGGCTTGCCCTCCTGGTCCCAACCGTGAAGCTCATAGTACTCATCCAGCATATGCTCGAACTTGGAGCGATCTATCACCTTTCCCTTCACGGCCTCAAGACCTGCAGGCGTGGGTTCCTGGAAATACCGCTCGGGTAGGTTGTCGTCTTTTCGCGTGATGCCCTCCCTTATGAGGAACATCCTCTCCAGATTGTAGATGCGCTCTCCTATCTCCATGAGTTGCTCTTCTGAGAAGCTGAGTCCCACAACTTTCTCCAGGAGCTTTGCATACTCCTTCCACTTGGGCATATTGGGGGAGAGAAACACTGTTTGAAACTTGCAAATCCCTAAGGCGTCCACCAGGGCGTAAAGACACTCCTGCCAAAAAACCATCCAGGGCTTACCTCGGTACTCCCTGTAATCGCTGCTCATACCCTTTTTCCCATATATTTCATCCAGAACAGCCTCGGGCAAGTGGTAAAGATCCACTGCAGGGCGGCTCCTCAAATGGTCGGCTCCCCGTGTGGCGGTTGCTATGCCCAAGGCCAGGGCCGGTGTGGGCCTCTCATCGGAGTGCAGGTTGCTCATGCCTTTGATCTGAATATTGTAGTAAGCAGTCTCAGGACCCAGTCTCCGGATGGCCAACCTGGGGCCGTCTGCCAAAACATCTCCCAGACCCCTTCTGTAAGCTATGTCCTCCACCAGTTGCAAGACTGCTTCCATATTTCCCCACTCCAGGTTCAGGTCACCTAGAAGTTCTTTGGGAAGAAGCCCCTTTTCGTTCAGCTCCATGGCCCAGGCTATCATGCTCCCGGTCTCCAAAGTGTCGAGACCGTGCTTGTTTACCAGATAATTCCCCTCCAGGGCCTTGTGCAGCCTATTGCTTCCCACCTCGGTGCCAAAGGCTCCCAAGCTAGTGTATTCCGGACCTTCGCAATATCGGCCCTTCCAAGCCCCTTCTTTGAGAATGTACTTGTGCCTGCAATGCATGGTGCAGCCGAAACAGGCAGTCACTCCAGTGGAGTAGTGCTCTATCCCCTCGCATTCCAGCTCCTCGGAGTCTGGCAGCTGGTTGGATTGGAAGTTGCGAGTGCGCACAAGACCCGTGGAATTCGTTACATCGTATATGAACATGGTGCCCCACTTCCCCATGATCTCGGCATACTTGGAGGACTGTATAAAGTCTATGAGCTCTTTGTGATACTCTAGGGCACCTTCCGGATCAGCAATGGGAATGGGTAAAGTCCCCCTTACTGCAATGGCTTTCAGATTCTTGGAGCCCATGAGTGCCCCCATACCGGTTCTCCCGGCGGCATTCTTGGGGCCTGTGCGCACATTGGCAAAGCGCACGAGGTTCTCCCCTGCCGCACCTATTGTCAGGACCTTTATGTCCGGATCCCCAAGCTCCCGCCTGATGAGCTCCTGAGCTTCCAGAGAATCAGCGCCCCAGATGTTTCCCGCCTCACGGATCTCTATCTCCCCGTTGTGCACCCACAGATAGCTGGGCTTGTGAGCCTTTCCCTTGATTATCAGGTGGTCAAAGCCTGCAAACCTGAGCTCTGGGCCGAAAAACCCCCCCATGTTGGCACTGCCTATGAGCCCGGTAAGGGGAGATTTGCCTGCCACGTGTGTCCTGGCCGCAGCAGGGGCCGGAGTGCCGGTCAGAAGCCCTGCACTCACCAGAAACACGTTCTGAGGGCCTAGGGGGTCCACATCCGGCCCCACCAGGTTGTAAAGAAGGTACATGTCGATCCCCCTCCCCCCCAGGAAGCGCTGCCGCAACTCCATGGGTATGGGCAGGACATCCACAGTCCCGGCCGAGAGATCCACGAAAGCCGCTTTTCGATCCCTTAGCATGGGCCTTCTCCTTTTCTTGAATTTGTTCAGAATGCTGTGAATTTTTCTTCAGCCTATCAGCCTGTTTTTTGTTTGTCAATAGAAAAGATTTGACCTTTTTGGGAAACAGCTGTAAGGTATCTATGTTCAGGATAGTGAACGAAATGGCCCAAGAGTATATTCCAGAATCCATCCTAAGAGCAGCCAGGGTCTTGGAACTCCTGGCAGCGCAGAAGACACCCATGCGTCTTTCGCAGATATCCAGAACATTGGGTATTAGCAAGAGCTCCCTCTTGGGGGTGCTCTCGGCCCTGGAAAAACTCCGTTGGCTGGAACGGGAAGCTGCCGGGGGGGCGTACAGGTTGGGGGGAGGCCTTCTAGAACTATCCAGGAAGGCCTTCGGAGATTGGGATTTGCCTGTTTTGGCAAGGCCTCTTATGGAACAACTGGCCGAAAGAGTGGGAGAAAGTGTTTTTTTGGGAGTGCTTCAGGATGAGCAGGTGGTGATCTTGGCCTGCGTGGAGGGAAGGGGTCAGATGCGGGTCACGTCCCCTCCGGGCACCAGCCTGCCCCTTTTGGCCGCGGCCATAGGAAAAACCCTCTTGGCCTCAATGGATCCCGAGAAGGCCTTAGAGCTTCTTGAGTCCCATGGGTTGCCAAAATTCACAGAGCGTTCCATCTCTGACCAAAAAAAATTCATGGAAGAAGTGGATCGGGCCAGAAGCCTCGGGTACGCCATTGACGACGAGGAGTATCTAAGGGGTATAAGGGCAGTTGCGGCCCCGGTGCTGCGTTGCGGCCAAGCCATAGGGGCAGTATGGATGGTGGGCTTTTCCTCCAGTTTCCCCCTTCCAGCATTGCACGAGGCCGGGAAGGAGCTGGTGCGCACCTCGGTGCTTTTGTCTCGGATGATCTCTTCCCAAGCCAACGCCTGAGGGGAAGCCGCCGGCCTCAAGTATTGGCGGGGCATGCCAAGCTTGGCCCCTTCCTGCAGCCGCGATTCTATCCTTAGCTCTAGGGCTGTGGCCGAAAGGGACAACTTTTTAGGCAGCTTGGATTTTAAGACTCGGGTAACCACTCAACTCCCATTTCCAGAAATCCTGTAACTCGGATTATTCCCCAAAGCCTGTGACTTTAGGGCCTTAGCCCAAAGCCCTTGGTACGCTACAGCATATTCCAACTCAAAGCAGGGGCTAATCTGGAATCAGAAATCAGGGCCTTTTGCAGGAGCTGGTCGCGGGGGTGATGGCTTAGGTTTTGGGCATGGAGTGCGGGATTCGGGCCAGGCTAAAGTTTCTTTTTCCAGGGCCGATAAGTTCAACTGAGAGCTCCTAAGTAGAGGGTGCCAGGAAGAGGTTGCGAGGAGAAAATGGGCCGCATATCCGGGATCCAGGGAAGCCCTGTTTCAGCAAGTCTTCAGCTGCTGGAGCTTTCCGAAAAGGACTTCCTTTGCTTTAGCCGCTTGGTGTACGAGCAGGCTGGGATAAATCTTCATCAAGGGAAGAAAGAACTGCTTAGGGCCAGGCTGGCCAAGAGGATCAGGGAACTGGGCTTTGAGTCTTTCTCCCGATACTATGAACACCTGGTGAGCGATGGTAGTGGTGAAGAGATCCTGCACATGTTGGACTGCATCGCCACCAACCTGACTCGATTCTTCCGGGAAGAGGCGCACTTCCAGTTTCTGGCCGAAACAGTGTACCCCGAGTTCCAGGATGCCCTCAAAAAGGGGAGCCAAGACCCCATTTTTAGGGTTTGGAGCGCGGCCTGCTCAACAGGGGAAGAGCCCTATTCCATAGCCATGCATGTGAGCTCTTATCTGGGATGGGATTATCAAGTCTTGGCCACCGACATCTCAACCAAGGCCCTGGGGAAGGCCCAAAAGGGTGTTTACCATTTGAGCCGTTTGTCCGAGGTGCCCTCTTGGATGGTCAGGAGCTTCTTCTTGAGAGGCCATGGTCCCAGAGAGGGATATGTTCGCCTGAAGCCCGAGATCCGATCCCGAGTGAGTTTCCAAAGGCACAACCTCATGGAGCCCCCGCCTTTTCAGGAGGGGATGGACGTGGTTTTCTGCAGAAACGTGCTCATCTACTTCGACAGGGCCACCCAGAAGAAAGTGGTTGAGAGCATAAGCCGAGTTCTGAAACCGGGTGGGTATCTTCTGGTCGGGCATGCAGAGAGTCTAAACGGAGCCGTGCCCCAACTGCGTTACGTGAGGCCGGCGGTATACAGGAAACCATGAAGCAGAAAATAGTGGGAATCGCTGACATGCAGGTAAGTTCCGAAGACTCAGAGGTGCTGGTCACCTACTCCTTGGGAAGCTGCATCGGCCTGGCCATATATGACCCTCAGGCAAGGGTGGGAGGCCTGCTACACTACATGCTACCCGACTCATCCCTGGACCCCTCCAAGGCACAACAAAAGCCCGCCATGTTCGCGGATACCGGCATCCCCCTTCTTTTCAAGACCGCATATGGAATGGGTCTTCAGAAGCAAAGAGCCAGGGTGATAGTTGTGGGGGGAGCGCAAATCCTGGACGATTCAGGCTATTTCAACATAGGAAAACGCAACTACGCCATGCTTCGCAAGATACTTTGGCGAAACAACGTACTGATAGACGCAGAAGATGTAGGGGGCAACCTTAACCGAACCCTGTACCTGGAGGTGAGCACAGGCCGAGCCTGGGTAAAAACACCCGGGCAGGAGATGCGTGAACTATGAGCCCGGCAGAGCCCATATTGGAAGCCATGGACAAGGTGAAACCCTTCCCTCAGGTGGTTCTAAAGGCCTTGAACCTTCTGCAGGACCCTGAGGTGCCGGCCTCCAAGCTTCTGGAAGTAATAAAGTACGATCCGGTCATAACCCTGAGGCTGCTTCAGGTGTGCAACTCAGCTCTTTTCGGCTTCAGACGCAAGGTGGAGTCACTGCATCAGGCCTTGGTGCTTCTGGGAAACCAGGGCATGCTCAGGCTGCTGGTGACCTTCGGAGCTTTGGAGTTGCTAAGGGATCCCCTGCCGGGATACGGGCTGGAAAGGGAGGAGCTGTGGCATCACTCGGTGGCTTGCGCCACCCTCACCCAAACCCTTCTCAAGGAGGTGAAGCATCCTGAGGACGCCATGATCTTCACCGGAGCCCTGCTCCACGACGTGGGTAAGATCCTCCTTAACGAGTATGCCGGGAAGAAATACTCTGAAATAAGCATCCTGGTGGCTGAAAAGGATCTTTCGGCCCTGGAGGCGGAAAAAGAGGTTTTGGGAATAGACCACGCCCAGTTGGGGGGCCTGCTGGGGGAACGCTGGAACCTGCCTTCCGGGATAGTGGCCATGATAGCCAGGCACCACGAGCCGGTTCACCCTGAGAAAGACCCCCTGGCTGTGTGTCTTGTGCATCTTTCCAACCTCATCTGCGTTCAGATGGGGATAGGGGCCGGGGCCAGGGGACTGGCCAGCCGAGCTGCTCCGGATCTGCTCTTGGCCCTGGGATGGTCTCCCCGCACTTTGGACGCCTGCGTCTCGGACTGCTGGTGTGAGATGGAGCGGATAAGAACCCTTATAGGGATTCCGCAAAACGGGAGGGCATGACAATGGGAGTGCATGCCTTGATTGTGGACGATTCCGCGGCAATGAGAGCTGTGGTTAAGAAGGTCATAGCTCTCTCGGGTGCTGATGTCTCCCACTGCCTGGAGGCTGCCAACGGCAAAGAGGCCCTGGAGCTGCTCTCCAAGGAGTGGGTGGACGTGATATTGACCGATATTCATATGCCCGTGATGGACGGGATGGAGCTTCTGGAAAACCTCCACGCAGACGAGATGCTGAGCCGTGTGCCTGTAGTGCTTGTGACCACCGAGGCCAGAAGAGAGTTCATTGACAGAGCCGCGGCCCTAGGGGCCAGAGCTCATGTGAGAAAACCCTTTCAACCCGAGACCATCAAGAAGGTCTTGGAGGCAATTCTGGGAGAGGAGTTCGCCCGTGGAACCGATGAAAGCCCTAAGGGATGCGATTTCTGAGGTGCTTGAGACCATGTGCTTCATGTGCCCGGTCCCCCTCAAAGAACCCCCGATGCACCCAAATCCGGGGGAGCATTGGACGGTTGTGGAATTGGGCTTCGGGGGCAAGCCGGGTGGGAGCCTCAGGATCTATTTTCCGTGGGCACTGGCAGTGGAGATGGCAAACGGACTTAGGGGAGAGACTGATCTGATCCCCGAACCCGAGGAAACCCAGGACGTTCTCAAAGAGGTCACCAACATGGTGGCAGGAAGCCTTCTGCACAAGCTGGACCCGGAGGCAAGGCTTTCTTTACGCCTCCCAGAGGT
Source organism: uncultured Desulfarculaceae bacterium (assembly GCA_964414345.1). Lineage (GTDB taxonomy): Bacteria > Desulfobacterota > Desulfocorpusculales > Desulfocorpusculum > Desulfocorpusculum > Desulfocorpusculum. Next base: position 4,109 of record CAYPWF010000019.1, on the reverse strand, counting down.
CCTGGGAGAGATGCAGGATTTTGATCCGCAAGGAGCCCTTGCCGTGGAACTGGAAGGTCACATCCTCCTGGCCAGACTGCTCTGGAACCAGGGCGGGGACCAGTGAGGTCCTGCCACAGGGTGGCTTTGGAGGGCCCCAGAAGCCCTCTGAACTAGGAGAAGGAGGTTAGAGGTGAGGGAAACCGCAGCCGCCGACAGCCCCATAAAGGTGTTGGTGGTGGATGATTCAGCCGTAGTCAGGAAGCTCCTCTCTGAGCAGCTTTCCCGTTGCCCCCAGATAACCGTGGTGGGGTCAGCTCCTGACCCTTATGTGGCCAGGGACAAGATAGTAACCCTGGAGCCGGATGTGGTCACCCTGGATGTGGAAATGCCCAAGATGGACGGCATCACCTTTCTAAAGAAGCTGATGCGCTACTACCCCCTTCCGGTAATAGTGGTCAGTTCATTGACTCCCAAGGGAAGCCAGCTGGCCCTGGAGGCCTTGGAAGCAGGGGCTGTGGAGGTGATCCCCAAGCCAGGCTCCTCTTACTCGGTCAATGAACTTGGGGACATTTTGATCGAAAAGATAAAGGCTGCAGCCCAAAGTAGAGTAAGGACCGCGGCGGTCCAGTCTGCCGCAAGCCCTGATGCCTTATCAACAGCAGACCTCTCCGGGCTTAGGTTCACCACCGACAAAGTAATAGCCATAGGAGCCTCAACCGGGGGGACAGAGGCTATACGCAAGGTGCTGGTACAGATGCCGCCTGACGCCCCCGGAATAGTGATAGTGCAGCACATGCCCGCCCAGTTCACCTCTGCCTTTGCCAGGAGGCTGGATGAGCTTTGCAGAATCCGAGTCACAGAGGCCACAGAAGGAGAAGCCGTGATTGCAGGCAAAGCCCTTATAGCTCCAGGCAATTATCACCTGATCCTCTCCAGAAGCGGAGCCAAGTACCAGGTGCATGTAAAGTCAGGGCCCAGGGTGTACTACCAACGCCCCTCGGTGGATGTGCTCTTCCAGTCCGTGGCCAGGGAGGCGGGTCCCAACTCCGTTGGGGTGCTTCTCACCGGCATGGGGGCTGACGGAGCCAAAGGCCTCCTGGCCATGAGGCAGGCAGGTGCCAGGACAATAGCCCAGAGTGAGGAAACTTGTGTTGTTTTTGGAATGCCCAGAGAGGCTATACATCTTGGGGCGGCCGAGAAGGTGCTCCCCATAGAGGCAATAGCTTCCGAGGCCCTGCGAATGAGCTCTGAAAGCTTCTCCACAAAGGGGGCTGCATAGTAAACATTAGAGTTGGGAGGTGCCAATGAATGTAGAGTTCATCAATCCCTTTATCAATGCCACGGTAAATGTGCTCAGCACCATGGGAGGAGTCAGCCCCAGGCCGCAAAAACCTCACCTCAAAAACGGGAGCCGCTCTTACGGGGAGGTAACGGGCATAATAGGCCTGGCCGGCAAGGAAGCCAAAGGCTCTTTTGCCGTGAGTTTCTCCAAGAGCTGCATAGTAAAGGTGGTCTCCAACATGCTGGGGGAGGAGGTTGAGGACCTGGAGGGAGACATCATGGACGCTGTTGGGGAGATCACCAATATGATTTCAGGGGGGGCCAGGGCCGAGCTGGAGAACAAGGGCTACTCTTTTGAGATGGCCATTCCATCCATAATCTCGGGTAAGGACCACAAGATCGTGCATATAACCGATTTCCCCATAATCGTGGTCCCCTTTGAGACAGACCACGGGCCTTTTGTGGTGGAGGCATGCCTGAAGACAGGAAAGTGAAAATTGTGAGCCTTGAGGACCAACAGACCAGGGAGTGAGCCTGGGGACAATCACGGAGGTTGGCATCATGCCGGATTTGAATGCTCGGATTTTGGTAGTGGATGACTTTTCCACCATGAGAAGGATAGTAAAGGGAATCCTCAAGAGGCTGGGCTACAGGGAAATAGACGAAGCCGAAGACGGCCAGATGGCCCTCAAGAGGCTCAAAGAAACCCGCTACCAGCTCATCATATGCGACTGGAACATGCCTGTAATGACCGGTTTGGATCTATTGAAAGCGGTTCGCTCTGACGAGGAACTCAAAGGAATTCCTTTTCTTATGGTCACTGCCGAGGCCAAGAAAGAAAACATCTTGGAGGCAATCCAGGCGGGAGTAAGCAACTACATAGTGAAACCCTTTACCGAGGAGGTCCTCTCCAAGAAGTTGGAGGACATATTCAAGAGCCGCGCTGCCTAGGCGGCCCGGAGCTGGCAGTATGGGCAAACCCACATTGGTTGTTATAACTGAAAGGGAGTCATTAAGGGGGCTTCTGAGGGCTGCGGCCGGAGCCAACGCATCCAGTCTAGGCTTTGCCAGCAGCCGCTCAGACCTCATGATTCTTTTGGGGCGTGGGGATGTAAAGGCCGTGGCGGCTGATGCAGGGGGCCGCAGTTCAGCGGCTTGCGCCCATCTGCTTTGGGTAAAGGAAAAACAGCCCTGGGTGAGGCTTTTTCTCATGGCAAAGGATGAGCTGTGGGAGCTTCCCGAGGCAAGGCAATTAAGAGAGGTGGCAACCTTGCTAAAGCCTCCATCGGGCCTTACCGAGGCAAGGCAAATGCTTCGGAATCTCCTGAGTGAGGAGCCTGTTGAGGATAGAGCTCCCAGCCCTCCCGAAGAGCTGGAATTTGAAGGGGAGGACGCGGATCAAGAGATAATCCTGAGTGTGACGGAGCTCATAGATCAGTTGCCCGCCCTCCCCATTGTGGTTCAGAGGATCCTGAATCTGCTGGGAAGGGAGGACAGCTCCTCCCGCCAGATAGCGGATGCCATCTCCTTGGATCCGGCCCTGGCAGCCAAAGTCTTGAGGCTTGTCAACTCGGCTCTCTTCTCCCTGGCAGATCCAGTAACCACGGTCCAACACGCAGTGAGGCTCTTGGGCTTTGCCGAGATCCGCAATCTTACCATGGGTCTCAAGATCATGGAGACCTCCTTTGCTCAGACCCAAGGGATACTGGATCGTTCCAAGTTCTGGGAGCACAGCCTGGCCTGCGGAATCTGCGCCAAGCATTTGGCTGCAGGATTCCCTGAGATAGATCCTGAAGAGGCCTTTCTGGGGGGGCTTCTCCACGACATAGGCAAGCTGGTCTTGGACAGCTACTTCCAAGAGGCCTGGTCAGAGGCCATGGAGAAATGCCGTGGCTCTGATAAGCTTCCTCTGGAGATGGAGAAGAAGATGGTGGGCCTGCCGCACACAACCATCGGCAGGATGCTGGCCCAGCACTGGAAGATTCCTGAACTGCACCAGGCAGCCATAGAGCATCACCACCGGCTCCCCCAGGCGCAAGGCACCCCCCAGGCAGAGTATCTGTTCTGCGCAGTGGTGTTGGCGGCCAACCTGTTGGTGCGCTGGCTGGATTTAGGCACCAGCGGGCCTAGTGTACTGCTCCCCATCCCCCAGGAGCTGGGTAGAATCCTGCGCCTCGAGGATAGAAGACTTGAGCGCGTCTTGGCTGATACTCTGAAAGAAGTGGGGGAATGGAAGTCCACCCTGGGGCTTGGAAGGAGTGATCCTCTTGAGGAATCCTCGGACAAGGAGGCCCAAGACCTGCAAGAGCAGATCCGGGTTTGGGTGATCTCCCCTGCTTCGTACAGGGCTCCCAGCCTGGCTCAACTTCTGGAGGTCTCAGGCTATTTGGTGGAGCGCTCCAACTGGGGGGAGAGGCTTTTGGAGAAAGCCCAAGAGCTTAAATGTAGAGCTCTCATAATGGATCTCAGGTCTGTCAAACCCGAGGCAGAAAAGATATCCCTTTTCCTCAAGGCCATGCGAAGTAAAATCCAAGCCCCAATTCTGCTTGTGGGCTTAAACGGTGTTGAGCTTCCATCTCAATTCATCCCTGAAGATGTGCATATGATGAAGAAAGCACCTCACCTGGGGGCCTTGCGCAGCTGGATTCAAAAAAGTGTGGGCTAACCCGGATTATTCTCCAAAGCCCGTAACTTTGGGGGCTACGCCCCAAACCCCCGATATACTTTGAGATATCCCGACTCAAAGCAGAAACCAAATCTGAAGCCGATAAGCAGAGTGCCTTTGAGTATAGACCGGTTTGTCCAATCATGTCATTAAGATAACCCGCATTATCCACTGACCGTGA
>CAYPWF010000018.1:0-59267 GCA_964414345.1 uncultured Desulfarculaceae bacterium | reverse complement strand
ACAAAAAGGAGGGAGAAGTCGCCCCCCGTGCGGGGGCGCGGATTGAAACGTTTCCAGTCGGATGGTCAGCGAAAACTCTAAAGTCGCCCCCCGTGCGGGGGCGCGGATTGAAACTTGTGAGGCCAACGGGCAACGTCACCACATCGGGTGTAGCCCCAACTGCTTTCCAAGCAGGGCTGTCTCTTGGCCCCAGGCTATAGCCCCTTGGGGGCTTAAGCAGTCAAAACAAGACCTTTTATCATCCTACTAACCATCACTGCCCGCCTCTGGTCAACAATACGGCTGACCTTTTGCAGAAGAGCGGTTTCGGTTATCCTGAGGCCCATATCCCTCCACTGTGGGTCAGGGGGAAAGCCTGGGAGGAAAAGAGAAAAAATGAAAGAGCTCTTTTATCCCACAAATGTGGTAGTTGTGGGGGTCTCCAACTCTCCAACCAATATGGCAAGGGGAATAGTTTTCAACCTCAACGAGTGCCGTTTCAAAGGGGTAATCTATCAGGTGGGCAGAAGCGGAGGGATCTTTGCAGGAAGGCGCATCTATCCCTCGGTGCTGGAGGTGCCCGATGATCTGGACATGGCTGTGATACTGACTCCCGCTCACGCCGTACCCCTCATCCTGGAGGAGTGTGGTCAAAAGGGAATAAAGAGGGCGGTAATAGAGTCAGGTGGTTTCAGAGAATATGGAGAGGAGGGAAGGCGCCTCGAGGAGAAGATCCTTGAGGTGTCGGCCAAATGGGGAATACGCTTTGTGGGGCCCAATTGCATAGGAATCATCAACATGGAAAACGGTTTCAGCACACCGTTTCCTCCTATCGGAAGGATGGTCAAGGCTGGGGACATATCCGTTATCACCCAAAGCGGAGGAGTTGGAATCTCAGTACTTCACCTCCTGGCCAACGAGGGGCTGGGGCTCAACAAGTTCGTATCGGTTGGGAACATGCTTGACATCCAGACAGAGGAGTACTTGGAGTTTCTGATTCAAGACCCAGGCACCAAGTACATTTTCCTCTATCTGGAGGGGATCAAAGAGGGACGCAAGCTGATGGAGGTGGCCAGGCGCTCTCCCAAGCCCATAGTGGCCTTTAAGGCCAATATCGGCAGGCTGGGGAAGAGGATAGCATCCTCCCATTCGGCCTCTCTCTCCAGTGACGACCGGGTGGTGGAGGCGGCCTTTCGCCAGGCCGGGATCATCCGTGTGCACGATGCAACAACCCTGGGCAATGACCTAAAGATCCTAAGGCTGCCTCCCATGAGGGGAAGGAATCTTGCCATCATGTCCCGCTCGGGTGGCCACGCGGTGATTGCAGCGGATGCCTGTGAGACCTCTGGGCTTAATCTGGTGGAATTCCCCAGGGATTTCCTAGAACAGATCGAGTCGCATTTTAGGGCTTCGGTAATCAAGCTCACCAATCCCCTGGACCTAGGTGACCTTTTTGACATGGAAGTGTACGCCAGAATAATCGACGAGACCTTGGCGCGCCCCGAGGTGGACGGCATGGTATTCCTTCACACTTTTCACGCAGCCCTTGAAAGTCAGCAATCCAGGGAGCTTTTCTCTAGAGTCATCAGGCTCACCCAAAGGCACGACAAGCCCGTGGCCCTTTATGTTTCCACCGAGGACCAGGAGGTAAGTCATCTGAAAAAGAACTTGGATTTTCCGGTCTTCACCCAGGTGGTTGAAACCATTCGGGCCCTGGAGTTGAACCGTTGCTACCACGCCCAAAGGGAAAGACTGGAGGCAAGAGAGCCCCAAGCCTCCCTGCAGGCGGATGTGAAAAAGGCCAAAGAGCTGGTGGGAAGGGCCTGTTCTGAGAAAAGGGACCTACTGTTGCAGGAGGCTTTGGAACTTCTGAGGCTTTACGGAATACCGGTTGTGAACGGAGTTACGGCCTCCTCCAAGGAGGAGCTGCTCATGGCAGCCGAAACAATAGGATACCCCCTGGTCCTCAAGGTTGTCTCCGAACAGATTTCCCACAAGTCGGATGCGGGTGGGGTTGTCTTGGATCTTAAGGACCAGGAGGCCCTTAGCCGGGCCTTGGATAGCATGGAGGGTAGGCTTGCAAAAGCTTTCCCCGAGGCCCGAATACGTGACTATATGGTGCAGCACATGGTGGCAGGAGGCACAGAACTGATCCTGGGGGGTGTAAAAGACCATCAGTTCGGACCCGTGGTGCTGGCAGGTCTTGGGGGGATATTCGTTGAGATTTTGGGGGATATCGCCTTGAGGGTGGCGCCCATCTCAGGGCTGGATGCTTCGGAGATGCTCCAAGAGCTAAAGGGTTTCCCTGTGTTGAAAGGGGCAAGGGGCCAGAGTCCATCGGACCTGGATGCATTGGTGGACATGCTGTGCAGGCTTTCAAACCTCATGTGCGAGATACCTGAGGTAGAGGAGCTGGATATGAACCCCGTCAAGGTCTTCGCGCGGGGGCAGGGTGCTTTGGTCTTGGACGCCAGGGTGATTATCAAGAAGTGAATCAGGCAGGAGGACGTGGGTATGGACACTATGGAGAAGTATGCCAAGTATGTGAACACTGCCATGGTGGCGAGGGTTGAGCCGGTGGTTGTGGAGCGGGCCAAGGGGGCCACGTATGTGGACATCTCTGGGAGGGAGTATATCGACTGTTTTTCTGGGATTGCGGTGACCAATGCGGGGCACTGTCACCCCAAGGTGGTGGAGGCTGCCAAGGCCCAGATGGAGAAGCTGGTCCACTGCTGTTCCTACGTCTATTACAGCCAACCCACAGCGGATCTGGCCGAGAAGCTGGCCCACATAACGCCAGGCAGGCTGCAGAAGACTTTTTTCGGAAACGGCGGGGCAGAGGCCATAGAGGGGGCTCTGAGGCTGGCCAAGCAGTTCACTGGGAGGACTGAGTTGGTGGGGCTTCAAGGGTCTTTTCACGGCCGTTCTTACGCCACCTTGAGTGTGACGGGCAACTGCGGCCGAAAACGGAGAGGGGGGCCTTACATGGTGGGCTGTACGTTTCTCCCGGCTCCTTACTGCTATCGCTGCTTCTACGAGCTTCAGTACCCCTCTTGCCGACTTCGCTGCGCCAGAGCTTTGGAGGAGATCCTGCTTTACAACACCTATGACTCAGTGGCCGCCTTCATAGCAGAGCCCATCATGGGGGAAGGCGGAATCATAGTGCCTCCTGAAGGTTTTTTCCAAGAAGTGGAGAAAATCCTCAAGAAGCACGGTATTCTTTTCATATGCGACGAGGTGCAGACGGGCTTTGGGAGAACCGGCAAGATGTTTGCCATAGAGCACTACGGGGTGGAGCCTGACATAATGGCCATGGCCAAGGGGATTGCCGACGGCTTTCCTCTGAGCGGCTTTATTGCCAGGGAGGATGTAGCCGACTCTTTCAGGCCCGGGGATCATCTTTCCACCTTTGGCGGGAACCCTGTTTCTTGCGCTGCGGCACTGGCTAATATCCGGGTCTTGGAGGGGGAAGGGCTTGTGGAAGCCTCTGCTAAGAAAGGAGCTTGGCTCATGGAGAGGCTTGGGGATTTGGCATCCAACCATGCGGTGATAGGGGAGGTGAGGGGAAAGGGGCTCATGATAGGAGTGGAGCTGGTCAAGGATCCCCTGACCAAGGAACCTGCTGCAGAAGAGGGTCGTCGCCTGCGTCAGGCCTGCTTGGAAAGAGGTGTGCTTTTGGGCCTTGGGGGCACTTTTGGTAACGTGCTTAGGCTTCAGCCCCCTTTGGTTATTGAGGAAGCACAGATGGAAGAGGTGATAAGGGTGCTGGGGGAGGCTCTCTCCAGTCTTTGATGGAGCGCACAGAGGGACTCATCGGTATTTTTGAAGGGTTCCTCGCTTCAGGGAGTTCAATTCAGGAATTAAGGAGCAAGGGGATGATCAAGACAAGAGGTTTTTGGGCCTTGGTATTGCTTTGGGGCTTGGTGCCTAATGGCTCTCCTAGCTGGGCCTCCAGTGGGCTTGAATGGACTTTGCTCCAGCAAGTCAAGCTTCCTGCAGAGCCACTGGATGTCACAGTCTCGCAGGACGGGAAGTGGTTTTTCGTCCTAACCCAGGGCCAGGTGCTTGTTTTCCAGGCCGGGGCCGCAGAACCCATGACCCGCATGGAGGTGGGTAAAGAGTTCGACAGGCTGACCCACTCGGCCGCCCACGAGGCACTTGTACTCAGCAGCCGCTCAACCAAGAGCATTGAGGTCATACGCCTTGAGTTCATAGAGGAGGTGGCTACAGAGGGTCTTCCTTTCAAAGGCAGCGAGAAGGCCCCGGTCACTATAGCCGTGTTTGACGACTATCAATGCCCTTATTGCGCCAGGTTGGAGCCTCAACTAAAACAAATCCTGGAGAGATACCCTCAGCAGGTCAAGCTGGTTATCAAACAGTTTCCCCTTAAAATGCATCCTCAAGCAATGCCGGCGGCCAAAGCCGCCCTGGCGGCCCACAGACAAGGGAAGTTCTGGGACATGCATGAAAAGCTTTTCCAAAAACAAAATGAGCTCAATGAGATCAAGATCAAGGAGTTGGCCCAATCACTCGGCCTCGACATGGGCAAGTTTGAGAAGGACATGAAGGATCCGGAGATAGAGCGCATGATCAACCAGGACCTCCAAAATGGGTTCAAGATCCAGGTGCAGGGGACCCCCACTGTGTTTGTAAATGGAAAGCTGGTGCGTAGGGCCGATATTAGGGGCATCCTGGAGGTGGTTGAGTCGGAACTCAAGAGGAAGAAGGCCTTGTGAGTCTAATGGCCAGCTTGGTGGAGCCTGAACAGACCGAATAGACCGAAGAGACGAAATGGACCTTTTCGACGGGGGCTTCCATGGATGGGATAAGCCGTAGGGGATTTTTAGGTGCAGGGCTTGCAGCCGGGGTAACAGTGTTGGCAGGACCCATGGTGTGGGTCCCCAAGGCGAGGGCCTCGTTGGCTCCCGGAAGCCAGGTGCATCCTCAGGTGAATCAACTCTTGGTTGCAGGAGTCACGGATGCAAAGATGACAAGAGGGTTGGAGCCAAGTTGCAGCTGGAGCCGGCAGGAAGAGTTGGTCGTGCCCCAGCGCATCTTTGAGAACATGGACAGACTGGCCTGCGCTATAACCGGTCTCAAAGACCCTGTCCAGGCCTGGAAACAAATTTTTGTGAAACCTCCGGGGAAGGCTTGGTCGGATGTGGTTGTGGCCATCAAGACCAACAACATAGCCCTTCAGCACACAAGGAGCCCAGTGCTGGCCAAGGTGTGCCGGGTCCTGGTGGAGCTCCTGGGTGTGAAGCCTCACAGCATCAATGTGTATGACGCCATTCACGGAAGCGGCATGAGCAAATCCACCCCCTTCAAGGGTCTGCCAGAGGGTGTGAGGATCCAAGATGCGTGGGATGGAATCACAGCTCCCACGGCCATTCCTGCTCCATGGAGGCAGGGAATAGCCAAGAGCAAGTGTATCCCCCAGCTGGTTGAAGGGAGCGTGGATATCCTGGTGAATATTGCTCTTTGCAAAGGGCACAGCTCCCGTTTCGGGGGCTTTACCATGAGCATGAAGAACCATTTCGGGACCTTCTCCCCCAGGCCCGGACACGAAGAAGGAAGCGAGGACTACCTTATCTCCATAAACAAGACCCAAGAGATCTTAGGCCCCATGGACAGCAAGACAGGAAAGGTGCTCTTCCCCCGTCAGCAGCTATGTGTGCTGGATGGCCTTTGGGCAAGTAAAGGGGGGCCTGGAGGCAACCCCACACACCAGCCCAATTTCCTGGCCATGGGGGTTTTTGCTCCGGTCTTTGACTACCTGATTGCCACCTGTTTCAGGGGGGAGCGCATGGGCTGGAAGCCGGAGCTGGAAATGACGGAAAGGATGCTTTCGGAGTACGGGTACAGCCCCTCGGATCTGCCTCAAGGCGGTAAGATCTTGGAACTGAGCTAGAAGCTAGGCTGAGGAGAGCTGGCCAGCCTTCTTCAGGATCAAGAGAGTCGTTCCAGTTCAGAAAAGGGCCTCTGGGTTCGCCTGGAGGCCTTGTCATTGAGCATCTGGGAGCAGGGGATTGGTTTCAAGGGATCCGGATCACCAGTCCTGGCTTTGGAAAGCCCAAGAAATCCGGCAGTGGAGCCAGTTTCACGAGAATCCCAGGATTCTTTCCGGCTGGGGAAAGCTTCTGGGTCCGTTGCTTGAGTGGGCCACGCCTGCCAGGAGAAGAACGCTGCTGGCCTTAGGCGGGCTTGGCATGGCGCTCAATTATGTTTTGAAATCCACAGCCGAGGCCGGCTCCTGGAAAGCCTTGGAGAAGGGTCTCCCCCATTTTGCCACAGCTTTTCTCTTGGTTGTGGTGCTTTTTATTTTTTTTAGGATCTGCCACCTCTTGGCATCCAATTACCAAATCCTGCCCGGTTCTGTCAGAAGAAGCCCTCAGCTCTTCCTGCACGGGTTGTTCTGGGCCCTGTTGTTGGCCATATGGATGAGTTCCCCAGGAGACGGCATACCTGGTAGCCTGCTTGTGGGGCTGGCCATGCTTCTGCCCTTTTTCCTTTGGCGGCTGGGTTACATGTTTCTCTCAGGCCAGCGCGGCAAGGTAAAAGGCACTGAATTCAAAGACCATGTGATGTACCTCTGGCCCCTTTATGGGGGATCCAACACTCCATACGGGAAGGGGCTGGATTATCTCTCCAGAACCGAGGCGCAGGATCCCGAGGCCTTGGCCCGCAGTCAGTTGGCAGGTCTTAGGCTTCTTATGCTGGCAGGCATTTGGATGGTCGTCAAAGAGCTGCTGGCTGGAGCGGTCTTTGGGGCCGAAAATGGCTTTAGACAGGTCTTGGGAGGAGCCAGTCTGGATCTTCCCAGATTGAGCATGATTTTGAGGGATCCGGATGGGGGTTGGGGAGGGCTAGGCTGGGCAACACTTTACGGGGAGCTCTTCCTCAACGTCTTGAACCGGGCTGCCAAAGGGCACCTGATAATAGGGGTTTTGAGGCTTTTCGGCTTTTACGTTTTCAGAAACACATACAAACCCCTTCTGGCTGAGAGCGTGGTTGGATTCTGGAACCGTTACTACTATTACTTCAAGGAGCTTCTAGTGGAGTTTTTCTTTTACCCCACCTTTGCCCGATGGTTTCGGAAAAAAGCCAGACTCAGGCTTTTTGCAGCGGTTTTTATGGCAGCTTTTGTGGGGAACATGTATTATCACCTGATAAGAATGACAGAGGAGTTGGTTGCAAGAGATTTTGAGACAGTGTGGTCTGTCTTGAGCCTTAGAGCTGTTTACTGCCTGCTTTTGAGCATGGGCATTTTTGTGTCCATGCTCAGGGAGCAGAAACGCCTCAGGCAGGAGCGCTCAAGGAGCTTGTTTCGAAGGGCTGTGGCTATTTTCGGAGTTTGGAGCTTTTTTGCCCTGATCAATATCTGGAACCAAAAAGGTGCCGGAACCCTAGAGTCCACCGCCAAGTTCCTGCTGGGGCTTGTGGGGTTGGGCTGAAAACAATCTGGAGAGAGGTGGGAAATGTTTTTGGATTTGGATGTGGGTGACCTAGTGGAACCCCTAAGCGGCCGCAGGTGGGACAAGGCAGAGACAGCCCGCCAGGTAAGGCTCCGGGCGGCTAGATTCAAGAAGATGGGGCTTCTGCCGGGCGAGAGGGTCTTCATACTCTTCGGGAACAAACCTGAGTTCTTTGCGGAGCTTCTGGCCGCTTGGCGGTTGGGGGCCTGTGCAGTCCCGGTGGACAGCAGGCTCACCCCTTTTGAGGTTGAGAACTTGGCCAAAGCTGCCACACCCAAGGTGGCGGTGGTGGATGCGGCTTCTTCAGCCCCCCAGACCGCCGAAACCCTCACCAGGTTGGGGGTTGGCGTTGTAGAGACGCAGGAAACCTCGGATGGGGAGCATCTCGCCGCAGATGTGAGGTTGGAGCAGGACGCCCTAATGCTTTTTACTTCCGGTTCAACAGGGGAGCCCAAGGGGGTAGTGCACACACACCGCTCCTTGAGAGCCCGCTGGGTCTCCTTGAGGGACCATCTTGGCTTGGCTCCGTTCAAGAGAACCTTGTGCATGCTCCCCACACACTTCGGCCACGGTTTGATCTGCAACTGTCTTTTCCCCTGGCTTTCAGGACAGGATCTATACATAGCGCCGCCTTTCCGCCACGAGCTGGTAATGCGCTTGGGCAAGCTGGTGGACGACAACAACATAACCTTTTTCTCCTCGGTGCCGGCCATGTGGAGGCTGGCCCTCAAGCTGGCGCGGCCACCGGAAAAGAGGACTCTCGAGCGGGTGCACTGCGGCTCTGCACCCCTGTCAGCCCACATGTGGGAAGATATACGAAGGTGGGCCGCCACCCGAAATGTCTGTAACGCATACGGGATCACCGAGACCGGCAGCTGGGTGGCGGGCCTGGCTGATGCAACCGTACCTCCTGAAGACGGTCTTATAGGGCACGGCTGGGGGGCTGTGATCAGGGTGCTAAGGAGCAACGAGGTTTCAGACCTCACGGCCCCGGGGCTTGTCTGTGATGTGGGGGAGGAAGGTTTTGTATGGCTTAATACCCCGGCTCTCATGAAGGGCTATTTCAATCGAGATGACCTGACATCAGATAATGTTGCCAACGGCTGGTTCAGGACCGGAGACAAGGGCTTTCTGGATGAGCGGGGATGGTTGGTCCTGCGGGGGAGGGTGAGGGATGAAATCAACAAGGGGGGCATGAAAGTCTTCCCATCGGATGTGGACTGCGTGGTGGAGCGTTTTCACGCCACCGTGGATGTATGCACTTTTCCTATAGACGACCCTCTTTACGGCCAGAACATCGGCATGGCGGTGGTGCTATCGGATGCGGGGGAGGACACTATCCGCGGACTTCATGCCTGGATGAAAGAGCACCTGGCTGAGCCCAAGCTGCCTGTTCGTTGGTGGCTTGTGGATGAAATACCTAGAACTTCCAGGGGAAAGCTGAACAGGGATTCGGTAAAGGCTCTTTGCCAGGAGAGAACCCCATTGGATCTGGCTGGAATCTTGGCGGGGGGTGGAGCACGATGAAGGATGGAAGGGCTCAGAGGCGGGAGCAGCTCATAGGGTTTTTAAGAAAGATCCAGAAGGCGGGTGTGCCTGTGGAAAGCATAGGGGATGAGGAGGGTCTGGTGGCCACGGGATTGATAGACTCTCTGGCCATCATGGAGATAGTTGTTTACCTGGAGGAGAATTACGGGATTGATTTTTCCAGCCGGGGGATAGATCCGGAGGAATTGGGCTCCATAGGAAGCATCCTGGACCTAATTGAGAGGGAAGTGCAAAAGGGGGCTGCCCACGGCCGGGGGTGAACCACTCCCCGACGGTACCACAACAATTTCAATGGGTTGGTATTGGGGATCGCAGGGGCGGGCTCTATGCCCGCCCGCAATGGGTTGGCCGTTTGGTTTCGTAGGGGCGCATTTCATATGCTCCCGCAAGACGGGCCAGCCCAAAACCAGAGGGGCGGGGGTAAACCCTATCTGGTCTGTTCGGTCTGTTGGGGTTTCGCCGGGGCGGGGTTTACCCCCGCCAGTAAAACGGGCCGAACCAAAACCAGAACCCCCCGGGAAGGGATGAACCCCTCCCCTATTTGCGCTCTATCTTTAGAAAATGCTCCCTGTAGACCTGAAGCTCGATCTCGGTAAAAAGGTCGTCGTACATAGTCATCTTTGGAGGCTCTGGCTTGTAAGTGCTTCCCATCAAGCCTCTCTCCCCAAGCTCTATCCTGGCCCGCACCTCTGTGCGCTGTTTCCCCAAGGGCCTTACCTCAGCCGAGATCCTGACCCTCTTGTACTTGAACTCCACCGGTTCTGTGTCAATAAGGCCTTGTTCCCTCTCTGCCTTGGTTATCCTGTGCCCTTTCTGTTCCAAAACCGAAACCACGGCCTTGAAGACCAGTTCATAAGGCGAGTCGTAAATCCGGGATTCCATGTCCTTTTGGCTTACGGGCTCAAGACCTGCACAGCCCCCTGTCAGCATCAAGAGCAGGGCGGCCCAGCCTACTGCCTTGCTTTTCCCCATCGCGAAGCCTCCTTGAGGTTCTCCATGATAAGTTCAAGATCCCAGTCCACAGGGAGCCTCACCCTCCGGCCCTCTTTGGTCTCGTAGATCAGGTAACCTTCCTTGCAGCCGAACTCGAAAAGAGCCCGTGTTATCTCCACGTCCTTCCTGCAGTAAGCCGAGAGTTCCTCCATGCGACCTTGTTTGAACCAATCCACTGCCTGAAGCCCGTCGGCTGTTTTTCTCTCCCCCAAAGTGTGGAAGGCCAAATGGTCCAAGCTCAAACGAAAGCCCAACCGCTCCCTTAGGTCATCCAGTATGTCAAAAGTCGGGAGCTCCTCCAAAGCCTGGGCAGTGTAAGCCGAAAGCACCTTGTAATCGAAGGATTTCACGTTGAAACCCACTATCAGATCAGCATCCTTGAGTCTGGCTATGAGTTCTCCCGCCTGCCTCTCTGTAAAGTATCTGAATTCCCCCTCTGCGCTGTCGTATATAACGGCCACAGAGAGCCTCATGAGATGTTTGTTCCCCCAGCCTCCCACATCTTCTGCGGTCTTCTGGGTCTCCAGGTCAAAGAAGAGAATCCTGGGTGGGCTTGGCTTCTGGGCGGCGGGCTTCGGGAAAGAAGAGGGGGCTGGTTGGTCTTCAGGCTCCCCGCCCCAGAGGCCAACCCCCAGCTCCTTGGGGCTTATCTTTCCCATGAGAGCCTTTAGAATCATCAAAGCCGCCCGCTTGTCCAGGGGCTTATTGCCTGATCCGCACTTGGGGGAGTGGATGCAGCCTGGACATCCCTCCTCACAATCGCATCCCTCCAATGTGGAGAGCACTGCTTCCAAGAGCTCCTCCAGCACATCGTAAGCCCGCTCGGCCAGCCCTACTCCGTCAGGATGCCCGTCGTACACAAAGATGGCTGCCTTTCCCAACTGCGGATGAAGGGGGATGCTGATTCCACCTACATCGTCCCTGTCGCACAGAGCGAAAAGGGGGAAGAGGGCGATCACAGCATGCTCCACCGCATGGATTCCTCCCATGAAATGGGCGCCGGCCTTCTGCACGGCTTCTTTAACGAAATCCTCTATCTCCATCCAGATCCCTACGGTTTCAAAAATCACAGGGGGGAGTTCCAAAGGATGCACGCTTAGAAGATCCTGGCCAGAGATGCGCCTCTTCTCATATCCGGTGATGTGCTCCGTGACCCTGAGTCTGCCCTGGCGCACCAGGAAATTTCCCACAGGCCTGGACCTCTGTCTTTCCAATATCTCGGTATCTTTTTCAGATCTGGCTCTTGTGTAGTAGGGGGTGTGAACCGGCTTAACCTTTACGTTCTTCCTTTCCAGATCCAAGCGTGTCACAAGATAGTGCTCTCCCCGGTGGAGATAGATGGCCCCTTGGTGGCACTCGGTCAGAGTTCTAAGACCTGAGTTCTTCCCTACCACCCTCTGGGTCTTTTCTTCCAGAATGGTGAAGGTCTCTCCCGCAGCCCGGATATCCACTTCCCTTTGGGGCCTTCTTTTGGGCGTGTACCACTCCCCGCCTTCTGCGCTTCTGAGCAGCAGTCGATCCCTCTCCATTTCAGCCAAGATGGGGGCCAACTCCCCCTTCAGGTCAAAAACATCCCCCTCTTCCCTAAGGGGCCACTCGGAAGCGGCACACACCAGGTGACCTCGTAGAACCACCTTGTTGCCTGGGTCCACCACCGCCTTTTCGTAACCGCTTTGGAAAAAGCGATGGGGGTGACGCATGAAGTACTGGTCCAAGGCATCAGGCTGGGCCACCAGTATCAAGAGGGAGTCTTGGTCTTTTCGACCCACCCTTCCTCCCCTTTGCCAGGTCTGCACTATGGTGCCGGGGTAACCCACCAATATACAAACGTCCAGTCCGCCTATGTCTATTCCCATCTCCAAGGCGCTGGTGGAAATTACACCGTGCAACTCCCCTGAAGCCAGTTTGCGTTCTATGTCCCTGCGTTCCTCAGGCAGGAAGCCTGCCCTGTAAGAGCTGACCTTTTTGGCCAGTTCAGGCTTGTCTTGGATGAGCCAAGTGTGCATCAGCTCGGTGATCTTACGGGCTTGAGTGAAGGCTATGGTTTTGAAGCCCTCCTGCAGGGCCTGGCGGAAGAGCTGGACAGCCACAGTGTAGGGACTGCCCACTGGGTTTACGAACAGCACGTGCCTTCCTGCCTGGGGAGCCCCGCTTTCCCCGATCACCGAGAAGGGAAGCCCTGTTAGGGCTTCTGCAAACTCCCCTGGGTTGGCTATGGTGGCCGAAAGGGTGATGAACTGGGGGCTTGCCCCATAAAGCCGGCAGAGCCTCCTGAGCCTTCTGAGCACCTGTACTATGTGAGAGCCAAATATGCCCTTGTAGGTGTGAAGCTCATCCAGCACCACGAACCTCAGGTTTTCCAGAAACTCCTTCCACTGCTCGTGGAAAGGAAGGAGGGATAGGTGAAGCATGTCCGGGTTGGTGATGAGGATCTGAGGCGGAGATTCTTTGAGTTTTTTTCTTTGGGAGGAAGGGGTGTCACCGTCGAAAACGGCTGCCTTGATGCCCTCGGATGCACCGAGGGCTTTTATCCAGCTCTGGGCCACCCTGAGTTGGTCTTGTTCCAGGGCTTTCAGGGGGAAGATGTACAGGGCCCTGCTTGAGGGTTTTTCCAGCGCGGCCTGCAGCACCGGAAGGGTGTAGATGAGGGTCTTGCCGCTGGCTGTGGGGGTGGCCACCATCACGTTGTCACCTAGGGCCAGCCTTTCCAAGGCTTCTGCCTGGTGAGTGTAAAGGCCCTTAAAGCCTTGCCTGGCCATGGCCCTTTGCAACCTGTGGTCCAGGAGCACGCCCGGTCTTCTGAGACGAGCAGGCTGGGAGGGCAGGTACCTGCAGTGGGCTATGCTTGGAGAGAAGCCTCTGTGCGCCTTAAGACGCTCTACAAAGCTCTTTACGTCTTTCACGGCTCAAGCCACCTTACCCCGTCGGGCATAACGGAGCATGTGGGATATCACTCTGACGGCAGTCTCCGGGTAAGCAAAGCAGGGGACCCCGCGGCTTTCCAAAAATGAGCTGCAAGCCTCTAGGTGCTCCTTGGCCCCCAACAGGGAGAAAAAGACCGGCTTGGTCTTTCTCTCCCCAAGGAGTTCCACCAGGGGCTCATAGGGTTCGGGTCCCTCTACTGCGAAGGAAATGAAGACTACAGAGTGAACCCCATCGTCCTCCAGAAGGGCTTTCAGTATGGTGGTGGAAGTGCGCTCAAAGCCGTGCACCATCATGTCCGGGAAGAGGTCTACGGGATTGGCCGCCTTGGCTGGTGTGGCGATAACCCGGGCTAGTTTTTCCAGGGTGGAGTCCTTGAAACTGGCCACCCTGAGACCGTCTCGTGTAGCTTGGTCAATGCTCAAAATGGCCTGGGCTCCACTGTAAGTGACAAGCGCTATCCTATCCCCTCTGGGCAGAGGCATGCCCAAAAACCCCTTCAGAGAGCTCATTAGCTCCTCTATAGACCCAACTCTTATGACTCCTGCCTGTCTAAGGGCCCCTTCCATGACCCTGTCCTCCACGGCCAAGCTGGCCGTGTGGGAGCTGCTGGCTTTGGCCCCCTCAGGAGTTCGGGCCCCTTTCAAGAGGAGGACAGGTTTTCTCTCCACGGCCCTTTGAGCTGTCTCAAGAAAGCGCCTCCCCTCCCTCACGTCTTCCAAATACATTCCGATTATTCGGGTCTGGGGGTCAGAGGCAAGGTATTCCAGGGCGTCGCACTCGTTTACATCCATCTTGTTTCCCAGCCCCATGCCTTTGGAGAGCCTAAGCCCCTCCATGGAGCTGATGTACCTAAGAAGGGCTCCCACGAAGATGCCCGACTGGGCTGCGAAGCCCACGGAGCCGGGTTGCAACATTTTGGGAGTCGCAAAGTACGAGGTGGTAAGCCCGGTGGAGGTGTTCACCAGCCCTAAGGTATTGGGCCCGAAACCCCTCATTCCGCAAGAGCGTAGGATGCGGTGCACCTCCTCCTGGATAGCTGCCCCCTCCGGGCCTGCCTCGGCAAAGCCTTCTGCCGAGATCACGACCCCCTTCACCCCCTTTCTGGCGCAGGCAAGGGTTGCTTCAGGGACCAACTTTGGGGGGATCAGCATCACCGCCAGATCCACCTGGAATGGAACCTCTTCCAGGGTACGATAGAGTGTTATCCCGTTGACGCTTCCGCCCTGGGGGTTTATGCCTGCCACCTGGCCCTGAAACCCTGTGCTTTTTAGCACCTCCAGGAGCATGGCCCCTGGCTTGGAAGGATCCCTGGAGGCCCCTATCACCGCAACGCCTCTTGCGCTGAGAACCTCTTGAAGACTCGCCATGATTCCCTTGTGCCTCTCTTCCGTAAGAACTTGACCCGGGAACCATTATGGGGGCCGGGGGAAGTCAATGCAACTCCCCGCCAACCCAAGATAGCTCCCTGACCCGCCCTGACCTATAGGTTTCTCTGAGGTGCCCTAAAGAGAGCAGTTCTTGCAGCCTGCTGGGTTGACAACACCGGCCTTTTCAGGGACAATTCGAGCGCCCCAAGGCGGTGGTGCCAGCTTTCTGAAGGAATTGCCCGAGTTCCTTTCACCCCTTTCATCGCCTCCGGGCCGGAAAGGCTGATCACATACATGCCCCTGCGCACAACAGTCGGATTGGGTGGCCCGTGGTTGGGCTCTTTGGCCCTTGTGCTGGCCCTCAACATGTTCCTATCCGCTCCATGCAGCCCATCTGAGACCTCCGGCTGTGATGGCACCACCCTCCAGATCACCGATTGCCTCCAGAGGGAATACAGGGGAGTTGACACCAGGCTCAAGGAACTTTACCAGCGGATCCTGGCGGGGCTTGGATCTCCCGAGCAGGGCGGACCCGGCCCCCATGGGAAAAAGGCCAGGGATCTCTTCATCAAGGCCCACAAGACATGGCTCATCTTCCGGGAGGATGAGTGCAGAGCCCGGTACAGTTATTTCGCAGAGGGCTCCATGAGGGAGATGGTGCTGCTTGAGTGCCAGATAGAGCTCAGCAAGGATAGGATCAGGTTCCTGGAAGGCTGGCTGGATCTCATGGAGCGTTGATTAACGGGCCTCAAGAAGTATCAAAAGAAATTGATGGGGGTGGCTTATGAGGATAAGGGTTCTTCTTGTAGCTCTTGTTGTCTGTCTCTTGGGCACAGTGTCTGCGGCCGAGTTCAAGGTTTACCCCGGGGCCAAACTGGATGAGCAGGCCACCAAACAGGCCATGGACATAGCTGCTCAGGCAAAACAGGCCGGCAAGTCCACCATATATACCACAAAAGACTCCTTCAAACAGGTGGCCCTATTTTACAAGGGTCTGGGCAAGGAGTTTTCGATGCCCCGCTCCTCGGGAATTTCAGGCCAACCCAAGAAATACGAGAAATATGAGCTCTGGGAAGCCTATTTTATTCTGGATGGCGCCCAGGATTTGAGCAGCTCGAAGCGTTGGGTAAAGGTTCAACGGCCCTATATAGGAACTGAAGTGAAGGATCTCACCGCTATCATCTCGGTGGAGAAATGAGAGGCCCACAAAAGCCCCTGGTGCAAAGGGTTCATCTCTGCGTGCCCCTTCAGCCGGAGCACGCCAATGCGCCATGACTAGCTCCCAGGCAAAACGGCATGGGTGGGTTAACATGAAGGTCTTCCTCGCATTTCTCTACTTTTTCGGGTCCATCTTGTTGCCCGTAGGGCTTCTTCTCCTGCTGGCCATAATTGCCCCCCCGCGTTTTCTGGTGGATGAGGAGGCCCTGAGGGCTATGCAGGGACCCCCAGGAAGCTGGAGGGGGATCCTCCCACAGGCCCAGGCCAAGGCCAGCTTCTCCTATGCTGGAGCCCTGGCCGGGATATCGGGCAAGCAAGGGGGCGGCACCATCAGGGTGCTCCTTTTCGAAGGGGAGAAGGGGGCGCGAGAGGCTTTCGAGAGGTATTCCGAGCAGGCGGCTCAAGGCTCTGGAGTCCACCAGTCCAAGGGCCCGGGTTACCACGCCTATGGGATAGACGAAAAGGGGATCCACGGCCGCGTAGAGTTGGTGGGGAGGCTTATTCTGCACGCCGAGGGCCCTGATCCGGGGCTCCTGGAAAGGATGATAGTGGATTCAGGGGTGGTGCGGCGGAATCCCAAGGCCAACTGGATGAGCAACATGTTTTCCCTCGCATACCTCCCTTACATGATCATGGGGTGTCTGCTCTATGCTGGGCTGCAACTCAGGATCTGGAACCGTGTGGGGAGTTGGGCGGCAGCGGTTGCAGCCAAACCGGGGGTGGAGCCTGTAAGCGAGGCGGAGCTTAGAAGAAGGCTCCTGGCCATAAACCAAGAGGACGTACCCTTCCAGGTTGTGGAGAAAAGAGGGGGGAAGCTGGAGGCCACATGGCGCCTGGCTGACGCCAAGTGGGCGGGGATCATGAGCCTCAACAAGGTCAGCGAGCTAAGAGTGATCCAGTTGAGGCCCTGCGAGGAGCGCAAGGTATGCCGGGCGCTGGATATCGGCAAGTCCATGAGGGCAACGGCCGATGGCCTGGAGATGGGCTTCTCCCTGAGCGGGTTTTTCTTCAGGGGGATCATCTTCGGCCAATGGGAGTACGAGATCCAGTACGGTTTCACCTTCAGGGACGGCAAGCTACGTTTTGAGAAGGTCTACGAGTACAAGTTCAACCACGAGGAGCTAAAAAGGCCCATAGTTGAGGTCATCACCTCTAGCGGCTGGGAATACAGGCCGGTGCTGTTCATCTCGAGAATCCTTGGCGGTTGATAGCCCATAAAGCCCGCTCGAGCTTGACCCTCTTGTCAGTCCCCTTGAGCTTGTCATGACTCCCGGTAAAAAGGTATAATCGACCTGGCATTGAGGGACGCTCTCTCTTGTCTCCGGCATCCACGGAAGAAAGGAGGAGACCTATGAGAAAGAGGATGTTCATAACAGTAGCCATCGTCCTTTTTAGCATGGCTGTCTCTCCCTGCGTTGCCGGCCCCAAGGCACCAGCCAAGGTCTGCCTTCAACCGGATGATTATTTTGTCGAAATGGCCCTGGTCACCAAGTCCGCAGGAGGCAATATAGGGCTGGAAAACGGCCCGACCAAATTTCTTGACGTGTCTGGAGAAGTTATGTTTACGACAATAGGTCTCAGTATCCCCGTCAAAGGCTCAGGGCATATGGATGGAGAAGTTTTCCATTTCAACCTGAGGGGCACAAGTTACCAAGAAGTATTGAACTCGATGTGGACATTTGACTTGGAAGCCAGGTGGAATGTCATCCACAAGACTGGCTCATGGCACATGGTCAATGTCCTAAGAAATCCAGGGACTGGGGAGGAGGTCGGAGCCACTGCATATTCCGGCACTAACCTCCACGATATAAGCTGTTCCACCGTGGGGTATCAGTACTGAGCCCTTATCCGAGCGTCCCTCGATTAGTTGAACCGCAGCAAAGGGGATTGAGACGGCTTTTCCCAGCATCACTCTTGCCCACCCCCTATTACTTTCCAAAGCTTGTGACTTTGAGAACCAGGCCCCTAACCCCCTGGAGTAATTGGACATATTTGGACTCAAACCCGGGTGCAACCTGAAAGCAAATATCATAATGATCCATGAGATAGCCAGCGTTATCCACTGATAGTTAACAATGCGGGCCAGACTCCCATCGGGGTTCATTAGAACCTTACAGCCCGCAGGCAGATGCTTGCCACAGTTTGGCTTACACTCCACCGTCTAGGGTCATGTGCTGAGCATGGCTTCGCTCCCTGGCTTTCCACCATTTGCATCTGTGTGCAGTGCTTCATCAAAAGTGGATCAACCCCTTACAGATGCCCCGCACTCTGGGCAGAATTTGGCTTTGGGGTCCAGGGCGGCCCCGCACTGGGTGCAGTGGGCCTTCTCCTGGATCCTGGCCCCGCACTCTGGGCAGAACTTGACCTTGCCCGAAAGGGGGGCCTCGCACTTGGGGCAGGTGGCTCTGACTCCCTCCCGCCAGGACTTCTCCTGGAGCATCTCCCTGTCTTCTTCTGCCACCTTGGAGTGGGCCCAAACCTCCTCCACGGTTCGGCTGGCCTGGGCCGCAGCCATCTCAACGCCCAAGTCCGGGGCGCACTCTTTGCAGAGGCCCTTTTTCTGGTTCCAGCAACTTTTTCGGCAGACCCAGGAGGAGCATCTGGGGCACTGAACGAAGTCGGGCCTGAGCTCCTCCATGGCCTCCACAAAGGCCTCGTCGTGTGCTTTCTCCCAAGCCACGGACCTGGCTTTCTCGCCCACATCAGCCGCCCGGCCGAAGATGCCCCCCAAAATCCCTCCCACTGTGTCCAGGGCAGTGGAGACAGCCCCCAGAACAGAGGGCTTGAATCGGGTTCTAAACCCGGTCCCGCACCTGTCGCAGTAGAACTCAAACTGGTACCCTTTGTCTGTGCTCAAGTCCGAGTAATTTCTAGTAAACTGTATTTTTTCAACCATTTAAGTCCCCTCCTGTGGAAGGCTGGTCCGGCCAAAGGCCACAGAGTCCGATCAGTCCAAAGATAAAAACCCTGTCACTACTGCTTTGGATGACGAGGGGACAGCCTGTTTTGTCAAACCAGAACAGTCCCTAGAGCGTTTCTAGGGCATGTAGCCCACCGAGAAACGCCCCCATCGGAGCTCTTTCAGCAAGTCCTCGTCGTGTCTTATTTCTCTCTGGAAAACCGTGACCCACTTTCCAAGCTCTTCCAGCCTGTGGGCGTCGCTTCCCGCAACCCCTGCCAAGCCCAGTCTTTGGGCCACCTGCCTGGCCATTTCGTTCTCGGGCTCCGTGACCTTGCAATTGCCGATCTCAATTGCATCCACGCACTTAAAGAGGCTTCTTTGGGAGGCCTGCTCCACGCTCATTTGAAGCTGTGTAACTCCGAAAAGCAGGAAACCCCTGAAAGGATGAGCGGCCGCCATGAAGCCTCCGGCCTCCAGAACCTCCTGCCTTAGTTGCTCGATGGACACAACCTCCTTGATATCCCTCGATACACCGAAGACGAGCACATCACCCTGGTTCGTGGTGACCTCCATGCCCCTGAAGATGCGCACACCTGCGGAGATCTTTTCCAGCTCCTGCACTTCCTCCTTGCTCCACATGAGCCCGTGCTCTGTGAGACAGAGTCCATCCAGTCCAAGGGTTTGGGCCCTCTCGAGAAGCTGCAGAGGATCTATGGAACTGCATGGGGAGCGTGGAGATGTGTGAACGTGAAGGTCTATTCGCATGAAGAATTACCTGAAGCCTCCTAGGGCCTTGCCATACACTTTCCGGCCAGCTCAGGGTGGGCAGCCAGGAAGGCCCGGGTGAGGCTGGTTGGATCCGCCTCCGGAGTCTCGGCGCTCTTGGCCAAAAGCTCATGGGCCATGCGGGCCGCATCCAGACACCTGCCGCATTCCACCATTATCTCGGCAAAATGCTGGCAGCCCTTTCGGCCTACTTCCTTGTTGATCATGGAGACCCAGCCGGGCTCCCTGAGGGAAATGCCCACGGCTGTCTGGAGCATCTCCACGGCCTTGGGGCACACCGGAGTGGTGAACCTCTTCATGCGTCCTTGAACTTGCTGTATCACGCCATCCGAGATGCGCACATCCATGAGAACTTCCATGGCGTATATGCGATCTTCAAGCATTCCGTGGAAGCGAACTAGATCCTCTTGGGGGAATTCAGCTCCCACAAGCATACTTCTGCTGAAACTGATCATTCCGGAATTCTCCTTATGTAATGCATCTTGGGGCCACTTGTGTTGTTCACTGTTTAAGGAGTCCTCGGATTCAAGCAGACCCCTCAAACAAGCCCTTCCATCAAGGGACTGTCATCGGCAAAGGCAACACAGCTTCTGACCAAGCGGGGATTGAACCTAACCATGGCCTGGAAACGCTCCCTTCTTTCCTCCTCTGTTCCCGTCTCTGTGGCCTGGAGGTGGGGAACGGTGAAGTGCAGTATCACACTGTTAGAGCATTCCAAGACTGCTTCTGCCAGCTCAGGGCAGCCTGCAGGGCCTCCTATGAGCCCTTCCACTATTTTCCTGAGTCCAGGGCCCACCCTTACTCCCACAACCTTTGGGAGCAGCTCAGCAGCCGAGCCGCACTCTTTGTGGGGGGCCCTTTGGAGCTTGCCCCAAACGCCTGTTATCTCAAGGTCCGGAAGTCTCACCTGCATTTCCAGACTGGCATCCAAAAATGTTTCCGTAAGTCTCCAGAAAATCCGCAAGGAGCCGCCTTTCTCCTGTTGCACATCCATTACCTTGTTCCTAAGGAAACTCAAAATCATTGGAACGCCTTTCTCAGGGTGTGCCCATGCGCTTCCCCAGCTCGTAGGCCGCCTGGAGATGCTCTGGGTGATTGAGGATCTCGCCTTTTTCGTCCACCCCTCTTATTAGGAGCTCCTCGGCGTACTCCATGTCCAGGGCGTCGAAGAAATACTTTACTGTGAGTTTCACGCCTTCGAAGAGCTTTTTCCCATGTGTGGCCCCCACGGCTATGAAGGCGCCCTTGCGTGATATGGGGGATTCTATGCGTTTGCCTAGAACATAGCGGCGGGCCCAGCCAGCCTGGCACCTGTCTATGAATGCCTTGGCATGGGCTGTGACACTGTAGAAAAATATAGGTGAAGCCAGAATGAGCCTGTGTGAGGAGTCGATTTCCGAGTAAAGCGAGGTCATGTCATCCTGTATGGGGCACAGCCCGGTCTTCTTACACTCATAGATTTCCAGGCAGGGGGTGATGCGAAGCACTCTCAGCTCCACTTTCTTGACCTGCGCCCCGGCATCTTGAGCTCCCTTCAAGGCCCTCTCCAGCAGTATCTCGGTGTTGCCCCCTTTTCGGGGACTGCCCTGAACCGCCAAAAGCTTCACCATGGGCCTCCTCCAATTCCGGACTGCATGGATTCTAGGGGCGGGAACCTGCACGTGTCAATGCTCCAAGGGCCAAATCACCAAAGCCCAAATCAACTGCCTTGCCCGGCCAGCTTGAGGAGAGTTTCCCTATCCCACCTGTGTGGCCCTAAAAATCTGCCTGCAATCCTACCTTCCTGGTCCAAATAAATGGCTGTGGGCAAAGCCCTAACACCCCAACGTGCTGCTGAGTCTCCTTGCTCATCAAGAAAAATGGGCAGGGATAAGCCCTCCCTGGCCACCAGTGTCCTTAGATCGGTCCTGCTGTCTCTTACTGCCACTGCCAAAAGCCTTACCGGTTGACCCGTCACTTCCTTACTCAGCTTTTCCCAGGAAGGCAACTCCTTCCTACAGGTGGATCACCAGCTGGCCCAAAAAACCACCAGAAGCGGCTTCCCAGATCCCCCTGGGATGCTGGTACCTGCACCCCCCAGATCCCTAACCAGGAGCTCAGGGGCTGCTTGACGCTGCGCAACAGGTAAGAGTTCTTGAGGGCTTCTGAGACCCGAGTCTATTAACCCTCCTCGAGCCCAGATCCAAAAAAAGAACCCCCCCAGCAAAGCCAGGCCCCACAAAACAAGACGCTTCATTGCATCCTCCCTCACGCTCCCCGAGAGTTCTGAAATTGGCTCTCAAAGGAGCATCCGATGTAATAGTTTCCAATTACCCGGCCGTCAGATATCTTTATTGTTCTTTGCGCCGTGGTGGCCCATTGCTCGCTGTAGTTGACCATTACTAGGGTCATGCCTCGGGAATGCAAATCCCCGAAGAGTTCCATGACCTGCTCCCAGGTTGCAGAGTCCAGATTCCCTGTGGGCTCGTCTGCAAGAAGCAGTAATGGACGGTTCACTATTGCCCTGGCTATGGCCACCCTCTCTTGTTCCCCTCCTGAGATCTCGACCGGAAACCTTGTCTCCTTGCCTTGGAGACCCACCCTCTCAAGAGCCTCCCTGGCCAATTTCATCTTGAGGCGGGAGGGCAGGGAGCTGGTCACCAAAGGTAGCATCACATTTTCCAAGACTGAAAGATAGTCCAGGGGGTGAAAACTTTGAAATACCAGTCCCATCTTTCCCCTTCTGAAATCGGCCCGTTGCTAAGGAGCAAGGGCGTAGAGCTCCACCCCGGCCACCACCAAGAGACCCAAAAGCACAAATAGGGCCTTGCCTTTTCTTCTTTGAAGCCTTTTCCAGACCATGTCCAGCATCTTCATGACCTGGAGCCTCCTGTGAGCCTCAAGTACCTTGCCCCTTCCTCCAGTTCCCGAAGTTCTGTCACCAGCTCCTTCCCCTCAATCCGGTACGGCAAAGGGTGAGGATTACAGCCTCCTCTATAAATCCCTATTTTTTCATTTGCGAACTTACGCCCGCAGTTCTTGCTAACCATGTAACCTCCATCCTGCACATGCCCCTTTCCCTGCTGCCAGAACACCTGGCAGGCATCCAGTGCGCCCCGAACTATACCCTCAGATAACCTAATCAGGAAAAAAGCTGACCACGGTATTCTCCGGCAACTTGTGACAAAAA
The DNA here is from genome assembly GCA_964414345.1 of uncultured Desulfarculaceae bacterium. Lineage (GTDB taxonomy): Bacteria > Desulfobacterota > Desulfocorpusculales > Desulfocorpusculum > Desulfocorpusculum > Desulfocorpusculum. Next base: position 36,905 of record CAYPWF010000018.1, on the reverse strand, counting down.
TAGCGGGCTTTGCCCTCTTGTAACTCCTGGATTGAGAAACGCCACTGCCCTCCCTTTACTCGGGGAGAAGAGGAGGAATCCTCTGGGGAAAAGCACCCAAAGCTGAGGCCCAATGCTGCAGCCCCTGTAACCAATGCCCGCAAGACCGCCAGGAATCGAGACCTACCTAGTCTCTTGGGCCTATTTGCCTAGAGATGTTGCTGGGCAGATTCTCTCAAAGAATCTCTTTTCTTGCTTCAACGGTGCATGGAGTCACTCTTCCAAGGAAAATTTTGTTTTGTGCCTCATTTTTCACAACCAGAGAATTAAAAGCTCCAAGTCCTCCATCCAGCATTACCCACTGAGCGTTGATAATGCCGGCTAGATGTGTCCAGATAGCCCGTGCTCCAAAGATTGTCAATCAATATTCTCAAAAAAAGAGCAATTGGACTCCACCCCTTTTTTTTCTTGACATATAGCCGGGCTTTGAATTACCAATTGCCTAAGACCTAGTCATATTCCCCAAATGGATTGCTGCTTAGGCCAAATGCGGCACGCCTCAATTCCCAGGCAAAGGGCCGTGGCCTACGCTTTGGCCCTTTTGACGGTGGTTCTATCCCTCTTTTCTGCCCATGCTCAGGAGCCTCAGGGAAAAATCATCTCAGTCCAAGGGGAGGTGCTTGTGGCCTCATCCCCGCAAGGACCTTGGGTGAAGGCCGAAAAAGGCATGAGCTTGGCGGAAGGGGATATTGTGGCCACAGCAGAAGGGGCCAGAGCTGCCCTGCTTTTTCTGGACCAAACCCAGGTGCAGCTCCATGGTCAAACACGTGTCCAGATAAGACGTTCGGGCAAGCTAAGTTCCCTCGTTCAGAAAGCAAGCACGCGAGAAGACCTAGTCAAGGCCCCCAAGAGCCTCTACAAGCTGTTGGGGGGGAGGGTCTGGATCAGGGCGCTTTACCCAGTGGATTGGGAGATGGGAAGTGTGATTGTAGGGATAAGGGGCACGGATATGAGTCTGCTGATGGATGCAGACACCCAAGAAGGCATGATCTGGGTCCTGGTGGGTCTGGTTCATGTCTCGCACCCTTTGGGCGAGATTGTCTTAGGGTCCAGACAGCAGGCCAGCGTGAGCCCGACCCGGCCCCCTGTGGTGGAGAGCCTGAGACTTCACCCGGCTGAGACGGTTCAGTGGCTCCTGAGGCATCCCGCTTGGGTGAGCCCCCTGGATGTGCCCCTGGACAAAGAAACCTCCTGGCCCGAGGCTCTCTTTGGGGCATTGGAGGCCAGGAACAGGGGGGATCTGGAAAGGGGGCTTGAATTATGTCGCGAGCGGCCATTTGACCCCATGGCACGCCTCTTGGAGGCCTGGATTTACCTGGATCAAGGAAATTGGGAAGAAGCGGAAAAGATTTTTGTCTCTTTGCCTGCTCATCTGGCTCTGAGATGGGCAGGCCTGGCATTGGGAAGAATTAAGAAAAGCCTTTATCAAGAGGCCAGAGAGGTTTTAAGGGAAGGCAAAGCTCATTGGGGGGAGAGCAGACTGCTTGGTTGCCTCTGGGGTATAGCCAGTCTGGGCATGGGGGACATGGGGGAGGCTAGGAGACATCTTGGGAGACCTGAGTCCTCGGAAGAGGAGCTCCCAGCCTTGGTGCTTGCCCAAAGGGCTTTGATGGCCTTGGCTTGGAATGAATTCGCCGAGGCCCAAAGGCTCTCTGACAAGGCCTTGCATTTGAACCCCCACTCCCCCACAGCACAACTTCTAAGGGGAGTCCTTCTTAGGTCTAAAGGGGATCTTGAAGGAGCCCTTGGGGCGGTCTTGAAGGCCCTGCAAAGGGATCCCAGGTACCTGCCCGCCCTTATTCAAGCAGCGGAGCTTTCCTGGGGGCTGGAGAAATCCAAGGAGGCCAGGGCTTTCCTGGATCTGGCAGAAGGGCTAAGCCCTGGGAATCCCAGCGTGCTTCTGCTTAGGGCTTACATGGACTTGGCAAGGGGTGAGTCGGACAAGGCCAGGAGCAGGCTTGAGGTAGCCCTGGAGCAGGATCCCTTCTCCAGCGAAGCCCATATGGGCCTTGGGATCCTGGAGATGAGAAAGGGGAATCCGCATGGGGCCCTTGAAGAGTTTCTGGCAGCTTCACTGGTGGAGCCCATGGCCTCCCTGCCCTTGAGCTATCTGGGCAAGTGCCTGCACCAGCTGGGCCGCTTTAAGGAAGCCCTTGGCTCCCTGGAGCGGGCCGCCGAGCTGGACCCAATGGATCCAACACCTTATCTATACCAAGCCTTGATTCTTAGGGATCTTCACAGGCCTTCAGAGGCGGTTCGGGCTCTGGAAAGCTCCATGGCCAGGAACAACAATAGATCCGTGTACCGTTCAAGATTTCTCCTGGATCAGGACCGTGCAGTCAGAAACGTGGACTTGGCTCAAGCGTATCAAGAACTTGGCTTACTGTCCCGAGCCAAAGCCCATGCCATACTCTCCGTGAGGGAAGATCCCACCAATTCCAGCGCACATCTTTTCCTTTCCACACCTTTTAGGGAGGAGGGGAAGGCCAGAGCAGGGATCAGGGAACTTCTCAAGGCCCAGATGCTGGCCCCTGCCAATGTGAACACCTTCAACACCTTTCATGACTACACAGTCATGTTCGAAGCTCCCAGGATCCAGGGGGAGCTGGAGGGGGCATTGGGAGAGCATGGGCTGTGGAACTCCAATCTTTTTCTCCTGGGAGGCACCTCCAGGGCTGCTGGGGATCTGTTGCTCTGGAGCCAGGAGGAAAAGGGGTTCCACAAAGAGAACAACGGTCAGCGGGATCGCTATGCCAGGACTGATTGGAAAATATCCCTCGACCCCTCCCATGAGCTCCTGCTCCGCTGGGGATCCATGCTCTGGGTCCAAGGAGACCATAGTGGTGATGCAGACGCCGAGTGGATCCAGGACCCTTATCTTCACCAGAGAGGTTACATCCACACCGCCACAATTGGGCATCATTGGAACCTGGGACCGCGGCAAGAGCTTCTCGCGTACGGCATATGGAGCGCCCAGGGCTTCAGCCTCGAGGACCAGCTCTGGTCCACCCTGACACCCGCAATTCAGCTCCACATGGATCTGGATTGGAGGTTCCGCCAGGAACATGTCCAGGCAGGGGTTCTTCAGATGGGCCGCAGCGGGGGCCACAGGTGGGAATGGGGCATCCACGGGGCCAAGGGCCTGGAGAGGCTGGAGCCGTGGGTGCGAACGAGCCTCACCTCGGGGGGATATCTTCTGGCCAGGAGGCTTCAGGATAGGCCCCTGAAGGTCCCCACTGCCATGTGGGAGCTCCACGCTGGAGACATCTGGGAGGTAGCTCCCGAGGTGTATCTTGAGGGGAGCCTGCACTTCCAGGCAACCAGGGCGGGCCAAAGCCCGCCCGTGATATCGGACCGGTGGGAACAAAGGGTCTGTCTGGGGCCACGCCTTGGGCTTCTGTGGAAAATTGGAGGGCAGGACCTCCTGCGCATGGGAGTTGCCCGCTACCTAGAGCCCCCGTATACCCTCATGGAGGGACTGCAGCCAGTGGAGCTGGCCGGCTTCCCCCTGGGGGAGGATGCCTCCAGCGGCTCCCTTAACTCCGAGGCCAGACTCGGCTGGGATAGGAGCTGGAATCAGGCCGTCTTTACTCATCTGGAAGTGGGGCTTCGCAAGCACAGAAGTTGGGAGCAAGCCTCCAATGTCAAGGGTTTTCAGGCCAGGACCCTTTGGGATTGGCGGGCTCAGGGGGAAGTGGAATTTCTCCTGAGTCCCACGGTATCCGTGGCCGGAAGGTACGGTTACAGGAATGGGAACTGGGAGGAGGTGGAGGCGCCTTCGGGCATCTGGCCCGGGGAATCTTGGGCAGAGCACAGGGGTGTCTTGGAGCTCAGGTGGGTGCATCCGGCAGGTTGGAAGCTGCTCTTGAGGGAAACAGGGGTGCTTCAGCTAGGGGAACTGGGAGCTTACGGAGGAAGGCAAAACGCTCACTGGGTGGACCTGGAGTTGGAGAAACTTTTTTGGGGAAGGCGTGTTTCCGTGAGATTCCTGGCCCGAAATCTCTTGGACCAGCCCTTCAGGCTTCGAACCTGGGAATTGGTAAGTGAAAAGGGCATACCTGCAAGGCAGATGTCCATATGGGTCAGATTTCTTTTCTGAGAAGATTGACACCCTTGGGGGGTGGCCATAGAATGACCCCAGATGAATTGTAGGGGAGGTGTGTTGCATGCCCATCTATGAGTTCAAATGTTCCTCCTGTGGACACCAGTTCGAAGAGCTGGTGCTGGGGCAATTCGACTTATCGGAGGTGCGCTGTCCCAGGTGCTTAAAGAACAATGTGGAGAGGCTGCTATCGGTCTTTTCAGGCTGCGGGGCTTCGGATAGCAAATCCTCGGGGGCAGGTTGCTCCAGCTCTTCACGGTTTTCCTGAGCCTGAGAGATGGGCGACGGTCGCCGCCCATGGAGCTTCTGAGTCGGGGAGGGAATGTGGGACGCTATTGGAGGCCTTTGCTTGTAAGCCTATTGTTTGTGTTGGGCATTTCGCTCTCCAAGGCAGGGGCCCAACAGATCCAATGGACAGGTTACGAGGAAGCGCTCAAGGAGGCTCAGAAAACAGGAAGACCGGTTCTGCTTTATTTCTTTGTGAAGGATTGCCAGTATTGCGAGCAGATGGAGTCCAAGACCTTGGTGGCCGGACGGGTGGTGGAATATTTGAGTGAGGAGTTTGTGTCTGCGCGGGTGGACGGGGACAAGAGCCCGCAGTTGGCCAGAAGATATATGGTTAGGGGATTCCCCACCATCTGGTTTCTGAGCCCGGATGGGAAGCCCATATCATCCTTGCCCGGGTACGTGGGGCCGGAAGAGCTGGCCAAGGTGCTCAGATACATTCGAGGAGGGCATTACCGTTCCAAGTCGCTGAGGGAGTACCTCTCGGGGTCCTGAAAACCGCTTTGGGATTGGCCGCTTAGTAGGAAAGAGGCTCTGTGGGGCCCGTGACACAGCGGATCGGGCCGATCCAACCAAATTGTCGAAAGGAGGATCCAATGCTGATCAGGAACTGGATGACCCGCGACCCCGTAACCGTCGACCCGGAAACCCCCATGATGGATGCCGAACACCTCATGAAGGACAACAAGATCCGAGGCCTTCCTGTGGTGAAAGGGAAAAAACTCGTGGGAATAGTCACCGACAGGGACATAAAGGCGGCCTCCCCGTCGGCGGCCACCACCTTGGACATGCACGAGCTGCTTTATTTGCTGGCCAAGATAAAGGTCAAAGAGATCATGACCAAGGATCCCATCACCATCTGCGATGATGATACCGTGGAAGAGGCCGCGGTAGTCATGCTCAGGCACAAGATTTCCCACCTGCCGGTCCTCTCGGACAAAAAGGAACTTGTGGGGCTCATAACCGAGACGGACATATTCAAGGTTCTTGTGAGCCTCACAGGGATTTACCGGGGTGGGGTGCAATTCGGCTTCGAGCTGGAGGATCGCTCCGGGAGCATCAAGGAGGTGGCTGACGTGATCCGGGAGTTCGGAGGCCGGATGGTGAGCATCCTGACCTCTTACGAGGAGGCCAGGGAAGGCTATCGGAAGGTCTTCATAAGAATAAAGGATTTGGATCGCCAGCGTCTCAAAGAATTGAGGGAGAGGCTGGAGAGGAACTTCAGGGTGCTCTATGTGATCGACTCCAGCCAAAAGAAGCACATTCACGCTGTATGATGGGAAACTGGTTTCGCCAAGAGGCCCGACCTGTCCGGAGAGCCGGAAAGGGCGGGCTTTCTTTTAGGTATAAGGCTTTTTATCCCGCAGGCTTCTGAACAAGAGGGGGATGGGGGTTGCGCCAAAATTGGGTTCTTAGCAAGGCTGATGAGGCCAGTGTGGAGCAGATCCAAAAAGAGCTGGGAATACCGACTCCAGTGGCCCGGGTGCTTGTGAACAGAGGCGTGCAAGAGGTGGAGCAAGCCCAGAGGTTCCTTTCTCCCTCTTTGAGAGGGCTTCACCCGCCTGAGGATCTTGCTGACATGGAAAAAGCCGTGGAGAGGATCCTCTTGGCTTTAAGAAGGCAGGAGCCCATCTGGATCTACGGGGATTATGATGCCGATGGCATAACCTCTGTGGCGCTTCTTAAGAGCTTCTTCGAGTCGGCCGGGGCTAGGGTAGGGTGGGTGATACCCCATCGGGAAAGGGATGGGTATGGTTTCCACTGTTCCCTAATACCTAAAGTTGGAGAAGTCCCAGGCCTTGTGATAACTGCTGACTGCGGCATCTCTGATCACGAGGAACTGGCCAAGGCCAAGGCCATGGGGTTGGAAGTGGTGGTCACAGATCATCACGAGGTGACTGGAACCTTGCCAGAGGCATTTGCGGTGATAAACCCCAAAAGAAAGGAGAACCTATACCCTTTTGGGGACCTTGCCGGGGTGGGTGTGGCTTTCATGCTTGTGTGGGCTTTGGCCAAGAAGCTAAGGCAGATGAATCTGTGGCCCAGCGGAAAGGAGCCTTCCCTCAAGAGCTACCTGGATCTTGTGGCTATTGGGACCATAGCGGATCAAGCATCTCTTCTGGGGGAAAACAGAACCCTTGTAAAGCATGGTCTGGCTCAACTGGCCCAGGGGCCCAGACCGGGTATCCAGGCTCTTATTCGTACAGCAGCCCTGGAAAAGAGACCTATATCTGTGGGGAACCTCAGCTTTCAGATCGCCCCCAGAATGAATGCCCCGGGCAGGCTGGATGATGCCTCCCCGGCTCTGGAGCTTCTTCTCACCAAGGACTTCTCCTCAGCCATGGAACTGGCTGGTTTGCTGGAAGGCATGAACAGGAAGAGGCAACAGATTGAGGAAGAGGTTTTCAGAGAGGCTGAGCCTAGGGCCCATGAGGTAGTCAGAGCCGGGGAAGCTGCCCTGGTCTTGGCAAAGGAGGGCTGGCACCCGGGGGTACTGGGAATAGTGGCCTCCCGCCTTGTGGAGCGCTTCGGGCTGCCGGTGGTGCTTATCTCCTTACAAAACGGAATAGGCAAAGGCTCTGGCAGGGCTCCGGAGGGGTACCACCTGATGGAGGGGTTGAGAAGCTGCGCCCATCTCCTCAGCCGTTTCGGAGGGCATAAGATGGCTGCCGGCCTAAGAGTCGAGGCTGGAGCCGTGGAGGAGCTCAGGCAGAGCTTGAGCGCCCATGCCAGAGAAACCATGAGGGGCCGCGGGTATGGCAGGATCTTACGCATAGATGGCAGGTTGGCCCCGGCGGACATAACAGAGGAGCTGGTCAGGTGTTTGCAAAAGCTTGAGCCTCACGGGACAGGAAACCCGGAGCCAGTATTCCAACTTGACGGCATGGCAATCTCAGGCTGCCGGCGCGTGGGCCAGGCCCATTTGAAGATGTCTGTGTCATGCGGCTCAAGGGTCTTTGATGCCATAGGCTTCGGGATGGCTGAGTCCTTTCCGAAGGATGCCCGTGGCCGGGCAAAGCTGGCCTGCCTGCCTCAGTTGAACGATTGGCAGGGCCGCACAAACATCCAGCTCAAGTTGAAGGATTTGCAACTGATCTGATGGTGTGCTGATTGGCAGCGGGAGGGATGGCACTTCTCTGGGCTTCAAGTCTTGGGCACTTGATTCTCCAAAGGATTTGGCCTCAGGGGATACTTGTCCCCTTTCCCCAGCCGATATGGGCCTCATGAAAGAGGCTCGGCGGCCTTCCCACTCAGTGCAGCCATAGACTCAAGTTGATCCAGTAGCTCCGCCAATTCTTGCGCTTTTTGGTCCATGGCGGAGGCCGTTTGTTCTGAAAGCTCTGCCTTTGAAAGCTTTTTCCTTAGCCTGCGAGCCTTTCTCTCCAGGGCCTCAAGCTTCTCAGGAAGCGACATGGATGCCGCAGGCTTAACCTCAGATCTTGGCCCCAAGGCTTTCCCCAAGTCTACCGACTCCAAGTGATGAGGCACCTCCACCCGGGAGAAACCTTTTTCCCGCAGGCCGGCTGCCAGGGCCAGGGCGCTTTTCTCTTCGCCATGGACCACAAAGATTCTGATGCCAGGGGTCCTGAAATGGGAAACCCAGTCCAGGATTTCATCTCTGTCCGCATGGGCTGAAAACCCCCCAAGGGTGTGTATTTGCGCACGCACGGCAACAGGTTCCCCGAAAATCCTAACGCTTGTTGCGCCCTCCACAATATTCCTTCCCAAAGTGCCTTGGGCCTGGAAACCTATAAACAGGATATGTGCCTTGGGTCTCCAAAGATTGTGTTTCAGATGATGAAGAATTCTGCCCGCATTGGCCATACCGCTGGCCGCTATAACGATGGCTGGCCCGCTCAGTTCGTTTATGGACCTGGATTCCTCAACTGTGCGGGTGAATGTGAGCCCGGGCAGATCCAGTGGTTCCTCATTGTTGCGCAGCAAAGCCCTGGTGGCTCCGTCAAAGCACTCGGGATGTTTCCTGAAGATTTCCGTGGCCGCAGTTGCCAGAGGGCTGTCCACGTACACTGGCATGGGAGGAAGCTGGCCTTTGCGGTTCAGATCATGGAGGATGTAGAGCACTTCCTGGGTCCTACCCACTGCAAAGGCAGGGATGATAATTTTTCCGCGGTCCTTGAAGGCTGTCTCCAGGATCAGTTGGAACTCCCTTATGGTCTCCTCTTGGGACTTGTGAGTTCTGTCACCGTAAGTGGATTCCACCAGGAGCACCTCCGCTTCCTCTATTACCTGTGGATCCTTGATTATGGGTTGATGTTTTCTGCCCAGATCGCCTGAAAAGACCATTTTGATGGTCTGCTCGGGTTCGCTCAGCCACATCTCAACGGCCGCAGAGCCCAGGATATGTCCTGCGTCCTGAAACCGAACATAAACCCCATCGGCTACTTCCCGACGCTCCTCGTAGGGAACAGTTCTGAGAAGCTCCACTGTGCGCCATGCATGCTCCTGGTTGTATAGCGGCTCTTGTGGCCTCATCCCTTTTCGGAGGTTCTTGCGGGTTCTCCACTCTGCTTCCATCTCCTGGATGTGGGCACTGTCCAAAAGCAGAATCTGGCACAGATCCCTGGTGGCCGGGGTGCAATAGATGGGCCCGCTGTAGCCTGCCTTCACAAAAGCCGGCAGAAGCCCAGCATGGTCCATGTGGGCGTGAGTCAAAACTACAGCCTCGGTGCGCAAAGGCCTGTACAAGTTAATCTGACGGTTTCTCTCCTCCAGGGCCTTGGGCCCCTGAAACAGGCCGCAGTCCACGAGGACCACGCCTGAGGAACTCTCAACCCTGTATGCGGCCCCCGTGACCGTGCGGGCCCCACCCAAGAACTCTATACGCATGATATGCCTCCTCCCGGCGGTGCTTTCACCTTTTGGAGAAAGGTGGACTCCAACACCGGGTTACTATATGCTCTTGGAGCAGGGCCAGGCAAGCAAAGAGAGGTGAGTGAGCATGCGCGAGCGTTCCATGATGGATAGGCAGTACGTAATAGACGCCATGACCGTGGGGGACACCTGGCGTATGTTCAGAATCATGGCAGAATTTGTGGAAGGCTTCGAACATCTTGCAGATATCTCCCCTGCTGTCTCCATATTCGGTTCAGCTCGGGTGGCCTCCGATGCCCCCGAATACCAGCTCACCGAAAGACTCGCCAGGCTTCTGGTGCAAAGGGGCTACGGCGTTATAACCGGCGGCGGCCCTGGCATAATGGAGGCGGCCAACAAGGGAGCAGCAGAGGCAGGGGGGCAATCTGTGGGGCTCAACATAGAGCTGCCCTTTGAACAAAGGCCCAATCCATATGCCACCCTCCAGCTGAACTTCCGCTACTTCTTCGTGCGCAAAGTGATGTTCGTGAAGTATGCCATAGCTTATATTGTGATGCCGGGCGGTTTCGGGACTGTGGACGAGCTTTTCGAGGCTGTCACCCTTATCCAGACAAACAAGATCAAGCCCTTCCCGGTGGTGTTAATGGTAAGAAGCTATTGGGAAGGGCTTCTCAAATGGATAAGGGATACTATGCTGGCCCAGGGGAAGGTTTGTTCCAGGGATCTGGATCTCTTGCATCTGAGCGACGATCCCGAAGAGGTGGTGGAGATCGTAGACCGTTTCCACCGCATCATAGCTTGAGCCTAAAGGGGGCAGGTGCTCAGGCCCCCAAGAGGATTCCATGTTCCCTCATGAAAAGGAGAAATCCCCTCAGGATGCGAGCCGTGGCACCCCAGATAGGGCCGTGCTGGGTCTGCAGTCTCCAGGATTCGACAATGCGGCCCATGAACCTACTTTCCTCGGGTGCAAAATCCTCAATGGAGAATTGGCCCAAGGGCATGGGGAGAATTTCCTTCACCTCCTCATTGGGGCTGAAAACTGGGCTGGATCTAAGAAAGCACACAAATGGGGCTATGGAAAAACCACTGAAGCTGAAATCCTGCTTCAGTCTTCCCAAGAGTCGAGTGTTGGAGGGGCCAATACCCACCTCTTCTTGGAGTTCCCTGAGGGCTGTGGCTTGGAGGTTTGGGTCCGAGGGATCTTTCCTGCCGCCTGGGAAAGCTATCTCCCCTGGGTGGAGGTGCAAACTCTTGCTTCTGCGGATCAGCAGGAGATACGGCTCCTTTTCTTGCATCCAAAGAAGCAAGACCACTGCGGCTGGTGTGAGACCGGAGAACCCGGCCGAGTAAGGCTTGCAGGCCGAGAGAGCCTGCTCCAGCCAAGAAAAAATTCTGGGGAACCCGGAAGCTTCAGGATCTGTGGTTGTCAAGAGGCCCCCTTACCGAAATATACTGCTTCTAGAACACTTGTAGAATAAGAGCTGGATGAGAACTGATCAACCAAGAACTTGCAATCCAAGCCCCACCTTCAAGTCCAATGGAGCCTGGGTGGACCTTCACACTCACACCACTGCTTCGGACGGCTCCCTGGAGCCAGCGGAAGTGGTGGCCCAAGCTTCAAGGATAGCACTGGGGGCTTTGGGAATCACTGATCATGACACTTTGGACGGATTGGAAGAGGCCCTCTATGAGGGGAAGAGTTCAGGAGTTTGGGTGATCCCTGGTGTGGAGATCTCTGTGGACGTGGGGGATGGGAGAAGTTTTCATTTGCTGGGCTACGGGGTGGAGCCTGATTCCTTAATAATGCAGGGCTTTCTGAAATCCCTCAGAGAGAGCAGGGCGGATCGTAATCGTCAGGTCATGGAAAAGCTTGCCAGACTGGGTTATCCACTGGAAGAAAGGGACCTAGAGAAGCCTGTTCCTGAGGCCGGAAGGCCCCATCTTGCCATGGCGCTGCTCCGAAAGGGGTATGTAGGCTCTGCGGATGAGGCTTTTGCAAGACTGCTGGGCAAGAATGGAAAAGCCTATGTTTCCAGAAAAAGGCCCTCTTATAGTGAAGCAATAGAGGCTGTCTTGAAATCCGGGGGGGTTCCGGTTTTGGCTCACCCCCATACAGCCGGATGTCCAAGCTTCTCCCAGTTGGAGAGCCTCATTGATACTTTGGCGGATTCGGGGCTCATGGGAGTCGAAACATTATATCCCGAAGCCCCTGTGGAGCTTGAGGGGCTCTGCAAGAAAATGGCCGGCAAAAGGGGTCTGCTCTTGACCGGAGGGACAGATTTCCACGGTCTGGTAAAGCCCCACATCAGCTTGGGATTTGGTCGCGGGAACCTAAGGGTGCCGCTCCAGTGGGCCGAGAACCTCAACAAGGCCATTCAAAGGGTAAGGGAGGGGCTTTTTTCTTGACAAGCCTGGGGTAAGGGGTTAAGGTTGCGCGAAAACGGCCTGAGGCCTTGGGGCTCGAAAGGGAGGCCTTGGACCGCAATATTGAACTTCACAGGGGGAAGAAGATGAGGGCTAGAGAGCCGCGGTCTCTTAGGTGGGCAGTGGGTCTTTTGATGTTCCTCTCCTTGTGTTTTTGGGGGGCTGAAGATGCCCGGGCGTGGAAGATCCTGCCGAAGGAGGGAATCTTCGTTTATCCCAGGATAGACGGGGTGGGGTATTTGACAGAGAAAGTGCCTCAAGGAATCGGAAAGGTCAGGACAACCTTGGCCGAAAAGGCTGTTCACATAGGCGAGGGTGAGACCGTTTATCTGGATGTAGGAAGCCGCCAGGGAATAAAGGTGGGGGACAGGCTCAAGGCCTTCAGCCTGGACAAGCCTAGGGAGCTTCGGGATATGAGGATCGTGGTGATGGAGGCCAGGCTTTTGGTTACGGCCGTCAAGGAAGATGAGGCGGAAGCCACGGTGGAGGATTCCTATCGCTCTCTTTCCCTTGGGGCAAGGGTGGAACGTTATGAACCGAGGGACTCCAAGATAAAGCTGAAACCGGCTGTGCCCTCTTTGGTGGGAAGGATCATTTGGAGTTATGAGAATCTGGTCAGCTTTGGGGAAGGAGACGTGGTCTTCTTGGACAAAGGAAGCGCCCACGGGGTGGAACCCGGGCAGTGCTACCAGATTTTCAGGACCCCTATGGAAGATGTGGATCGCCCCCTGCCCTCTGAGAGGGGCAAAAAGAAAGATCACATAACAGCAGCAGTGGGAGAGCTCATAGTTTTGAGGACAGAGGATAACACATCGGCAGCCCTTGTGCGCAAAAGCAGTTTACCCCTTGAGAGGGGAGACCGTTTCAGAGCCGGTTGCCCATTGGAAAAGGAGCTTAAACCTGTTCAGGTTGCCGCACCCCCAAAACCTGCACCCGAAGGGGAAGACAAACTGAAAAAAGCTAAAGAGGAGTTCGAAAATCGGGATGTGCTTTTCCCTTACGACTCATATGTGCTCACCCAGGAGGCACGTGAGCTTCTGCAGGAGAAGGCCAAGTTCCTCCAACAGAATCCTGGGTTGAAGACTCTCATCGAAGGGCATTGCGACGAGAGGGGTACCAAGGAATACAACCTGGCTTTGGGGGACAGGAGAGCTCAGGCAGCCAAACGCTACCTGACGGGTTTGGGGGTCTCTCCTGAAAGAATGAAGACAGTGAGTTACGGCAAAGAAAGGCCCATAGATCCCGGCCACAACGAGCAAGCTTGGGCCAAGAACCGCAGGGCTCACTTCCTGCTGCAGGAGAAATGAGGTAGGGCTCTTTTCATGGGGGGAATCGCGAGGGTGAAGGCTGGCCCTCGCTTCTTTTTTCTGTGAGAGGCTTAGCCATTGCTTTTCGCACAGGGCGGGCAGCGGGGCTGTTTCCAGAACAGGGCAAGGTAAATTGACCCTGCACAAGAAAACCCTGAGCTTTGGTCCCAAATTCAGGCCGGGTTTGGCTGGAAGTGTGTGAAAATCTATTAAGGGTTGCAGGATCAGCCTTGAGAATGGCTGGTCTCGGACAATAATCCGGGTTGGGGATGAAAAGTTTACCAGACATGGAAGAACGTTTCTGGTGGTTGGCCTTGAGCAAAGTGCCCGGGGTTGGGCCCATGATTTTCCTCAGACTGTTGCAGAAATTCGGGTCCCCCCAGGAAGTATTCCGAGCAAGTTACCAGTCTTTGACTCAGCTGGATCGGGTGGGTCCCACCTTGGCAAGGGCTATTGTCGAGTTTTCAAAGCAGGAAGAAGTACTAAGGGAGCTGGAAAGGCTCGACCGGATGAAGATCAGGATGGTTATCTATAAGACTCCGGAGTATCCAGCTCAGTTGGCCAACATCTCGGACCCGCCTCCTATTCTTTTTGTCAAGGGGGAGATTCTGCCCCAAGACAAGGCGGCAGTGGCCATAGTGGGCTCCAGGGCAGCCTCACAGCAGGGACTGGCGGTCACCAGGAGGCTGGCAAGGGAGTTGGCAGGCGCAGGGATAACTGTAGTTAGCGGGATGGCCAGGGGGATTGATTCAGAGGCCCATAAAGGTGCCCTGGCCGGTGGTGGCAGAACCATAGCAGTTTTGGGCTGCGGCCCCAATGTAATATATCCCCCCGAGAACAGGGAGCTCTTTTCCCGCATAACAGAGCAGGGAGCAGTGGTCTCGGAGTATTCTTTGGATGTGAAACCAGATGCTGTTCACTTCCCCTCTCGCAACAGAATCATAAGCGGGCTTTGCCTGGGGGTCACGGTGGTGGAGGCCGCTCCCCAGAGCGGTTCCCTCATAACAGCCCGCCTTGCTCTGGAGCAAGGCAGGGAGGTCTTTGCAGTGCCTGGGCATGTGGACTCCATGCGCAGCCGAGGAACAAACAGGCTCATACGGGAGGGGGCCAGGTTGGTGGAAACAGCTCAGGATATACTGGAAGAGCTGATGCCTGCGCTGGAGGGATGGATCAGACCCCATGCAGAGTCTTCAATGGAACAGTCCCAAGACAAGGAGCCCCTCTCCCTCGAGGAGGAAAAACTATTGGGCATTTTGGAAGAGGGGGAACAGATCCATATAGATACGATTATATCGAAGAGCGGTTTTCCGCCTTCCAAGACCAGCTCTTTGCTCCTTCAGCTGGAGCTGAAAAATATGGTCAGGCAGTTACCCGGCAAGAGGTTCGTTCGTTGCTTCTGATCTATGGGGCCGGTTTAGCAAACACAGCTCCCTACCAACAACTCGGAGCTTGGGATGGGAGGGTTTTGGAGTGCGGGTGAGTCTATGAACTTGAGGTCGCCGAATCATGTCTAAGTCTTTGATCATTGTTGAGTCTCCAGCCAAAGCCAAGACCATTCAGCGGTACGTGGGGAGGGATTTCAAAGTCTTGGCCTCTGTGGGACACGTAAAAGACCTGCCCAAGAATCGTCTGGGAGTTCACGTTGAGGAAGGGTTCAGGCCCGACTACGAGCTTGTGCGCGGGAAGGCCAAGTTCATCAAGGAGATCCAGAAAGCAGCCAAGGATGCCACGGACATTTACTTGGCCTCTGATCCGGACAGAGAAGGGGAGGCCATTGCTTGGCATATCGCTGAAGAGGTAAAAGGCCCTGGGAAAAGGATTCATAGGGCCCTTTTCAATGATCTTTCCAAAGAAACGGTTCTAAAATCCTTGGCCAACCCTACACTTCTGGATGAGCGGAAGGTGCAGGCGCAGATGGCCCGGCGGATCTTGGACAGGCTTGTGGGCTATGAGATAAGCCCCATGCTCTGGAAGAAAGTGAAAAGGGGTCTGAGCGCCGGCCGAGTGCAATCTGTAGCCGTGCGGCTGGTTTGTGAAAGGCAAAAAGAGATTGATTCATTTGTGCCTCAGGAGTACTGGAGCATCACTGCCAGGTTTCAGGCGGATGAGCCGCCAGAGTTTGAGGCCAAACTTATTCAAACCCGTGGGAAAAAGGCCCAGATCCCGGACGAGGAGACGGCCCGTAACATACTGGAGGAGCTACAAAAATGCTCCTTCAAGGTCTCATCTGTTCAAACAAAGCCCTCCAAGAGGAAGCCTCCTGCCCCTTTCACCACAAGTAAGCTGCAACAGGAGTCTTACAGACGCCTTAAGTTTTCCGCCAAGCGCACCATGATGGTGGCCCAGCAGCTTTATGAGGGCGTGGAACTTGGCACAGAAGGCTCTGTGGGTCTCATAACCTATATGAGAACGGATTCGGTACGTGTGGCAGATCATGCTTTGGAAGCAGTAAGGCAATATATCTCGGAGAAATTCGGAGAGGGATATTTGCCTCCAAAGCCTAATCTTTACAAGAGCGGCAAGGCAGCACAGGAGGCCCATGAGGCCATCCGCCCTACCAAAGTGGATCGGCACCCAGAGGAGGTAAAACAACATCTAAGTCATGACCAATACCTCCTGTACCGCTTGATCTGGGATCGCTTTGTGGCAAGTCAGATGAGGCCGGCTCTTTACGACCGTACTGTGGTGGGTGTGGATGCCGGCCCATACCTTTTCAGGGGGGCGGGGGCGGTCATGGTTTTCCCCGGCTTCACAGTGCTTTACGGCCAGGTTGTGGATGGGGAAGAGGCGGAAGAGGAGGCCCTTTTCCCGCCCTTGCAAAAAGGGCAACTGCTGAAGCCCTTGGAATTGACCCCTCAGCAGCATTTCACCCAACCTCCGCCGCCTTTCACAGAGGCCACCTTGGTCAAGGAGCTGGAGGAGAAAGGCATAGGCAGGCCCTCCACTTATGCCACAATCCTAAGCAACATCCAAGAGAGGGGATATGTGAGGGTGGACAAAGGCGCCTTCAGGCCTACTGAGTTGGGGTTACTGGTCACAGACCTCCTGGTGAGCAGCTTTCCGGCCATATTGGACGTTAGTTTCACGGCCGAGATGGAGGAGAAGCTGGACAGGATCGAGGATGGGGAACTGGACAGACTCAGGGTGCTGGAGGAGTTCTACGGGTCCTTCAAGGAGGATTACAGCCGCGCCGAGCAGCAGATGAGGGATCTTAAGCGGGAAGGCATGCCCACGGAAATGCTATGTGAGAACTGCGGCTCCCCCATGGTAATAAAGGTGGGGAAAAAGGGGCCCTTCCTTTCCTGTTCCTCATATCCCAAGTGCACATTCAGCCGACCCTATTCCAGGGATTCGGAGTGGAACCTTAAGGCCTCTCAGCCCCAGGATACTGGCCAGCAATGCCCATCCTGTGGGGCTCCCATGGTGGCAAAAGAGGGCAGATTCGGTCCATTTCTGGCTTGCAGCGGGTACCCCAAGTGCCGGACGACAAGGCCCTTGAAGGCTGAAAACACTTCTCAGGAAGAAACTTCTTCTCAACAGGATGTGCCTCGTTGCCCCCAATGCGGTTCACCCATGCTGGTCAGAAACGGTAGATTTGGTCGATTCTTGGCATGCACCCGCTACCCCGAGTGCAAAGGCTCATCCCCTCTCAGGCTGGGAATCATGTGTCCATCGGAAGGCTGCGACGGGCAGTTGGTTGAAAGGCGCTCGCGCAAAGGGAAGTTGTTCTACTCTTGCAGCAATTACCCAAAGTGCAAGTTTTTGTCTTGGGATCGCCCTGTGGCAAGACCATGCCCCACCTGCGGAGCCTCTTTCCTTGTGGAAAGGCTCCGCAAAACAGGGCACACTTTCAATTGCATAAGGGAAGGCTGCGGTTACACGGAAAAGGCCTAACCCGGTTTGTTGCCCCACTCGGGCAATGGGAGAAAAACACCCGCCTTTAGCCCGCATTGTTCAGAATCAGTTTATAATGAGGGCCATCCCATCCGGCCCCAAGACTACTTCTCAGGCCTCAGCACTGCTCCTGTGTTAGCCGAGGTGACCATGCGGGCGTACCTTGCCAAATAGCCTGACTGGATCTTTGGCTCTGGAGCCCGCCAAGAAGCCCTCCTGGCCCTCAAGGTCATCTCTTCCACAAGCAGTTCCAGGCGCCGCTCGGGTATGTCTATGCGTATGAGGTCACCGTTTTGCACCATCGCGATAGTTCCCCCTTGGGCAGCCTCAGGGGATATGTGGCCAACACAGGGTCCCCTTGTGCCCCCGGAGAAACGGCCGTCGGTTATAAGGGCCACCCCTTCTGTGAGGCCCAAGCCCGCCAGGGCTGCAGTAGGAGAGAGCATCTCCCTCATGCCAGGTCCACCCCTGGGTCCCTCGTATCTTATCACCACAACATGGCCTGGTTTGACCTTCCCGGTCATGATGGCCTCCATGGCCTCCTCTTCAGCATCAAAGACAAGGGCTTCACCTTGGAATCTCAACATGGAAGGACTCACAGCTCCCTGCTTGACCACCGCACCCTGTGGAGCCAGGTTTCCGCTCAAAACCGCAAGCCCCCCCTCGGCTCTGTAAGCCCTCTCCATGGGTCGTATGACTTCCTCATTGCATACTTGAGCTTGCCTGGCCACCTGATGGATGGACGGACCGTATACCGTGGGGGTGTCCTGGAGCTGAGGTAGCAGCCTTGAGAGCACAGCCGGGATACCCCCTGCCCACTCCAAGTCCTCCATGAAATGCTCCCCCCCCGGAAGGAGGCTTACCAGGTGAGGGGTCTCCCTGCTGATCCTGTCAAAAGCCTCCAGGGGCAATACCACTCCTGCTTCGTGAGCCACTGCCGTAAGATGCAAAACCGTGTTGGTGGAGCCACCAAGAGCCATGTCCACCCGAATGGCGTTCTCGAAGCTATCCTCTGTTAGAAACCTCCTGGCCGTGAGACCCCCGTTGATCAGGTCCACCACCCTGGATCCGCTTTCAAATGCTATTCTCTTTTTCCGACCGCTTCCTGCCATGGCCGTGGCACATCCAGGGAGGGAAAGCCCCAGTGCTTCCACAAGACATGCCATGGTGTTGGCTGTGTAAAGGCCTTGGCAAGAACCCTCTCCAGGGCAGGCCTCCAATTCCAAACAGGCCAGCTCCTTCTCGTCTATTTCACCTTGCTGAAAACGTCCTACGGCTTCGAATGTGTCACCCACCAATGAGAGCCTCTTCCCCCTGAGTCGTCCTGAATACATGGGCCCGGCTGTGAGAACCACGGCCGGTATGTCCAATCTGGCGGCTGCCATCAGCATCCCTGGTGTGATCTTGTCGCAGTTGGTTATCATCACCAAGCCGTCCAGGGCATGGGCTTGGGTTACCGACTCTATCATGTCTGCTATGAGTTCTCTGGAAGGGAGGGAATAGTGCATGCCCCAGTGGCCCATGGCCACTCCGTCGCAAATGCCCGGCACAGAGAAGATGAAAGGATAACCCCCATTGGAATGCACGCCCTTTTCCACAAACCGCTCCAGATCCCTCATCCCCACATGCCCCGGAATGAGATCAGTAAAGCTGCTTACGATCCCCACAAAGGGCCTGCTCAATTCAGAACGCGGCATCCCGGTTGCATGAAGCAGTGAGCGGTGAGGCGCTCTCTCAAGACCCACTTTGACTCGGTTGCTTCTCATACTTTCCTCCGGCTGGGATTTCTCGTCTAAGGCAAAGCCCTAGAGAAACCTGCTTTACCCTGGCTTAGTCCAGCTTACCACAGCTAGAGCCATCGGTGTATCAAAGCACACCCTCATTTCCAAACGGAGTTCGGGGCCCAAGCAAAAGGAGCTTCTTCCCTCCCAAAGGTTGAAGCCCTGGACAGGGAGGATTATGCTTTGGCCTATGGAACCGATGCAACTAACAGTTGTAGGAGGCGGGCTTGCGGGGTGCGAAGCCGCCTATCAGGCGGCCGGCTTGGGAGTGGAGGTGTTGCTCCTTGAGATGAAACCTCTAGAGTTCTCCCCGGCTCACCGCTCTACCAAGCTGGCTGAGCTGGTTTGCAGTAATTCCCTGAGGGCCGAATCTTTGGAAAATGCAGTGGGGCTTCTCAAAGAAGAGCTGAAGCGGATGAATTCCCTGATCATGAAAGCGGCGGAAGCCACCAGGGTGCCTGCCGGCGGCGCCCTGGCTGTGGACAGGGAAGCATTCTCGGCCATGATAACCCAGGAACTGGAGAAAAACCCCAAGGTGAAGATCCAAAGAAAGCTTGTGGAGAGCATTCCTCAGGGGGATCCGGTTGTCATAGCCACAGGACCTCTCACAGCCGGAGGCTTGGCCAGGGAGCTTTCCAGTCTGGCCGGAGGTGAGGACCTCTACTTTTACGATGCCATAGCCCCCATTGTGGCCGGGGAAACAATAGACATGTCCCAGTGCTTCAGAGGATCCAGATACGGTAAAGGCGGGGAGGATTACATAAATTGCCCCATGGACCAGGAGCAGTACCTGGCTTTTGTGGAGGAGCTTCTAAAGGCTGAGAAGGTCCCCCTGCGGGATTTTGAGAGGGAAATACTATTCGGAGGTTGTATGCCCATAGAGGCCATAGCTCAAAAGGGTCTGCAGACCCTGGCTTTTGGGCCAATGAAACCAGTGGGTTTAGTGGATCCCCGCACAGGCAAACAACCTTATGCAGTGGTGCAACTTAGGCAGGAGGATCGTTTCGGGAATCTCTACAACATGGTGGGCTTTCAAACCAAACTCACCCACGCTGAACAGCTCAGGGTGTTCCGCATGATCCCTGGCCTGGCCAATGCGCGATTTCATCGCCTGGGAAGTCTTCACAGAAACTCTTACATAAACGCCCCAAGACTGCTTTTGCCCACTTTGCAAACCAAAGATAGGCCCGGGTTGTTCATAGCCGGGCAGCTAAGCGGTGTAGAGGGTTACGTGGAATCCACTGCCATGGGTCTTCTGGCAGGCCTGAATGGGGCGCGCCGGGCTTTGGGAGCCCCCCTCTTGGTTCCTCCTGAGACCACGGCTTTGGGAGCCCTTGTTCACTACTTGACCCAGGCCTCACCAAATAATTTTCAACCCATGAACGTGAACTATGGTCTATTACCTCCTCTCAGGGCACGTGTGCCAAAGAAGGAAAGAAGAGCCGCATTGGCCCGGAGGGCTCTGGGGGATTTGGAGAACTGGGTGAACTCCTGGTGAAAAAGCCCGGCTTGCCAGACCCCCCCGGGGTGGTTAGTATAAATGCAAGGCTTAGGAAAGCTTTGGAGGCGTTCTTATGAGCGAGATCAAGGAGAAACTCCCGGATCAAAAAGAGCTTGAGCGGGAGTTGAATGAATATCTTTCCAAGAAATACGGGGACAGGATAAAACTGGGGGTCTCCATGTTGGTGCCTAAGACTGCCATGGAAGATGCTGATACGGGAGGCCAAGAGAAGCCAAAAGGCGTCTCCCGCATCCAGTTCAACATGAAGCCCGAGGAGTTGGAGGCCTTCCTGGATGAGTTTGTGGTCAAGCAGAGGAGGGCCAAGGAGGTGTTGGCCACAAAAATCTGCACCCACTTCAACCGTATCAGGTACATGGAGGAAAACCGCCTTGAGGAACGCTTTGACGGGGTGGGCCAGATCAAGAACAATATTCTAATGATAGGACCCACAGGCGTGGGCAAGACTTACATAATCAAGCTTATAGCCAAAAAGCTCGGGGTTCCTTTCGTGAAAGGGGATGCCACCAAGTTCAGTGAGACCGGCTACGTGGGCGGGGACGTTGAGGATCTGGTCAGGGACTTGGTTCATGAGGCAGAAGGGGACATACAGTTGGCCCAGTACGGGATCATATATATAGATGAAATCGACAAAATAGCCTCCAGCGGCCACCTCATAGGGCCGGACGTTTCAAGGGCGGGAGTTCAGAGGGCTTTGCTAAAGCCCATGGAAGAGACAGACGTGGAGCTGAGGGTGCCGCATGATCCCATATCATTGATGGAGGCCATCGAGCAATACCGAAAGACCGGAAAAAGAGAGAAAAAGAAGATCAATACCAAGAATATTCTTTTCATCGTGAGCGGGGCTTTCTACGGCCTTGAGGACATAATCAAAAAGAGGCTCAATTCACAGGGGATGGGTTTTACCGCGGATGTGCGTTCAAGGGAGGACCGCTTCGAATATCTCCAGCATGTCAAAGCCGAGGACCTGATAGAGTACGGGTTTGAAAGTGAGTTTGTGGGGCGGCTTCCGGTGGTGGTAGTGTTCGACCGCTTGGAGACAGAAGATCTCTACCGAATCCTGCGCAATCCCAACAGTCCCATAATTCAGGGCAAGAAAAAGGACTTCAAGGCATACGGTATAGATATAAGATTTTCGGATGGAGCCCTGCGCAAACTTGCGGAAAGGGCTTCTCAAGAGCGCACTGGAGCAAGGGGATTGGTCAGCTCTGTGGAGAAGGTGCTCATTGGTTTTGAAAAGAAGCTGCCTTCGATTTCGGTCTCCAAGCTGGCTGTGACCGAGAAACTGGTGGAGGACCCTGAAGGCACCCTTGAAAACCTGCTTGAGGGTCCCGAGGATTCCTTTTTTGAGGAGCAGTTCTACCAGTGCGTGGAGGAGGAAAAAAGGGTAGTCAGGGACATGATCCGAGGAAGGCTCTCGGAGCACCAAAAACGTTTCGGGGAGGTTCTATCGGAAAGGCGTGTTGAATGCTTGGCCGAGCATGTGATCAGGGAGGGCTCGGATATTCCAAAGGTTTTTGAGGAGCTGGCCAGGCTCCAAAGGGTAATTCGGTTCCATGAGAGGCGGTTCTACGAGCGTTTCGACCTGCGGGTCACCTTTGATGAAGGGGCTGTGGACAGGATCCTGGAGAAGGTTTTCCTGGAGGGAGTCTCCCCCAAGCGGTTCTTGGATGAGTTATTGGAGAATTGTGAGCCGGGCTTGAGACTCATCCACGACAAGACAGGGCAGGACGAGTTCATTCTAACTGCCCAGGCGGTTGATGAGCCGGAGGAGTTCTTGAGCCGATTAGTGAGGGAGCATTATGCCCGCTTCTAAAATATTCTCTTAGGGATCGGTGGGTTGAGCGATGTCTGGCAGAGACTATTATGAGATATTGGGTGTTCCCAGGACGGCCACTGCAGATGAGATCAAGAGAGCTTACCGCAAGCTGGCCGTGAAATACCATCCAGATAAGAATCCGGGTGACAAGACTGCAGAGGAGCGTTTCAAGCAGATCAATGAGGCTTACGCGGTCCTAAGCGATCCCGAAAAACGCAAGCAGTACGACGCCTTCGGAGCAGAGGGTTTCAGTCAGCGGTTCAGCCAGGAAGATATTTTCAAGGGCTTCGATGTGGGAGACCTGTTTAGGGATTTAGGTTTCGGCACCGAGGACATCTTCAGCCGAATTTTCGGCGCCTCTTTGGGCCGGGGAGGCAGGAGAGCCGGTGTGAAGTTCGGGGGGTTCGACTTCGGGGGCTTTCAAACAGCAGGGGCAGGCTACGGCCGTGAGCCTGCAAGGGGCCAGGACCTGGAGATGCTCTTACAGGTTACTCTGGAGGAGGTGGCCCAAGGAGCCGAGCGCAGAATATCGTACCCTCTGGGGGACCGCACCGAGGCCCTCTCCGTAAAAATACCCAGGGGCATAGAGTCTGGTAAAAGGTTGAGAATCCCAGGGAAAGGGGGCAAGGCCCCCTATGGCGGAATCCCTGGAGACCTTTACCTGAAACTGGAGGTGCTGGAACACCCGGTTTTCAAGAGGGAGGGAAGGGATCTAACGGTGGAGCGGGAGATATCTTTTTCAGAGGCGGCCTTGGGCACCAAGGTCCTGGTGCCTACCGTGGAGGGGAAGACCTTGAGCGTGAAGGTTCCGGCTGGCACTCAGTCGGGTTCTCGCATTCGAGTCAAAGGACATGGTCTTCCAGATATGAAGGGTCAAACCCGCGGTGACCTGTATGTTCGCATAAACGTGAAAGTGCCTTCCAAGCTTACCAAGATCCAGAAGGATTTGATTCAACAGCTGCGTGACCAGGGCCTCTGAGAGGGCGGTATGGATGAGAAGGATCTGCTGGAGCTCCTGGAGGGGGTTTCCAAAGGCCTGGTGGGGGTGAACCAGGCTTTGGAGGCCCTCAAAGATCTTCCATTCGAAGACTTGGGCTTTGCAAAGGTGGACCACCACAGGCTGCTTCGCAACGGAGCCCCTGAGGTTGTTTATTGCCCCGGGAAAACCCCAGAGCAGGTCAGGGATATCGTCTCAAGACTGATCCAACGGGCCCCTAATGTGTTGGCCACCCGGGCTACGGAACAGGTTTTCCAGGAAGTAAGGAAGGTCAGTCCTGAAGCTGAATACCACGCCTCGGCAAAGCTGGTGGTGGCAAGACCGCAACCAAAAGAGGGGGTGGGGCTTGTGGCTGTGCTCAGTGCCGGGACTGCTGACCTGCCTGTGGCCGAGGAGGCTGCCCTCACGGCTGAGGTGATGGGAAGCCGAGTCCTAAGGATATATGATGTGGGGGTGGCTGGAATTCATCGGCTCCTGGATCACAGGCCTGCTCTCATTGGTTGCAATGCAGTGGTGGTGGTAGCGGGGATGGAGGGGGCTTTACCCAGTGTGGTGGGCGGGCTTGTGAATCGTCCAGTCATAGCGGTTCCCACAAGCGTTGGGTACGGGGCACACATGGGAGGTTTGGCGGCCTTGCTTACCATGCTGAACTCCTGTGTGCCTTGGGTCTCTGTGGTAAATATCGACAACGGATTTGGAGCCGGCTACCAGGCCCACATGATAAACAGCCTGTGCGCCGGGGGTGGGGCGGCCCAAGACCCAGAAAAGGCATGAAAAATGAGGGTTTGCGCCGCGAGCAACCACTCCTGTCCAGTCCCCTCTCCACTCATCTGGGATTGCTTCCCCTAACCAGGGAACCTGATTCAGTCTTTGCCAAAAGGAAGTAAAGGCGTGCCGGGTCCTGTAGGTGCCCGGCAACGAATTCGGCTTGCGGGCCTGAGCCGCAATAAAGGTCCGCCCTGGCCGGCCCCCGGATGGCTCCTCCTGTGTCTTGGTTTAAAACAACCCTGCAAAAGAGTCTTCTGGGACCTGTCTTGCCAACCGCACCGGGTTCGGGAAGGCTGGAACACAAGACCGCCAAGGCCGCCTGAGGGAAAAGGCTGCTATCCGTAGCTATGCTGCGGCCCGGGGTGAGGGGGACCCCTAGGCTCCCCAATGGTCCCTCCTGTATGACCCTGAAGAACACATAGCTGGGATTGGAAAAGAGCAGTTCCTGGGTCTCCTCCGGATGGCTTTCCAGATATTCCCGGATGGATTGCATGGAAATTGCATCGGCCGGTAGGGCTCCTCTTTCCATGAGAAGCCTGCCCAAGCTTCTGTAAGGATGGCCGTTGGCTCCTGCATAATTAAGAAGGATTCTGCTTCCGTCTTCCAGGAGAACTTCCCCGGAACCTTGTATATGAAGGAAGAAAAGCTCTATGGGGTTGCTAAGCCAAAGGATTTCTAAACCCTTGCCAGAGAGGGCGGACTCCTTGTCTATCTGGGCTCTGGTGAAATAGGGCACCAGCTTGCGGTCCTGCAGGCGTCCCACTATTTTTTGGCCGCGTAACTCATCTTTGAAAAGCCCCAGGTCCACCTCCACAAGATCCGATGGAAGTGAGTAAACCGGGTAGAGAAAACCATCCCTGGGCCGGCTTCTCCCCTCCAGTCTGGGAAGGTAGTAGCCTGTAAGGAGCACCTCTCTTGAGGAGGATTTTTTCCCCGAAGCCTGAAACCACACGAACTCCTTGCTTAGCCTCAGGCCCAGTTCTAGCCGATCCTGCGTCTCCTCCAGGATCTGCAGGAGTTTTGTCAGAGTGGAGCGCACTTCCTGTGTCCCGACAAGCATTGGACCATATGAAAAGCTCTTCTGCGGCCCCACCCTCTCCAGAAAAGCAAGACTCTGGTTGAGAGCGCGCCTCAGGGATTCCCAATCCATGTCATCCTGAATAAGAGGGATTTGGGAACTCTCCAAGGGCAGCATGGCAGGAAGAGATTCAGCCTGCTCTTGCTGGATCTGCCTTTGACAGGAGAAGAAAAGTAAGAAACCAAGACCAAGGAAACCCAGAAAAGCGATGCTTCTTGCAGCAGCAAAAGGCCTAACGTATCCCCAAGGCATCTAAGACCTTCCCTTTGGGTGTGGAGCACAATCTCCATTATCCAACATCTAGGCCCTCGGGGGCCAGCCTAGCCCGCATTAGTCGAAAGGGCACGCTTCTGCATGCCTCCAATTCTTTGCCTGGGCAATGGTGAGGTTTTTCTTTTCAGACCCGCCCAAAGCGCCCGCCTTGGAACGCCCCTTGTAATGAATCCCTTGGTAAAACGGAATTCTTACCCAAAGGAGGCCCCGTTTCTTGAGTAAGCCTCAAGCAGGAGACTTAAAGGGTGCACTGTTTCCAATCCTGTGGCTTGATGGATCTGCATCTTGCAGGCCCCGCAGCTTGTTGCCACAAGATCCACACCGGAGTTGCGGATCTGCTCTTGCAGAGGGCTTCCCATTTCCATGGAGAGCTTTGCATTTTTGGCCTTTAGCCCGAAAGTGCCTCCCATCCCGCAACAGAAATCCCCAAATTGGACCACCTCGAGCCCGGGGATCAGGCTCAGAAGTCTGCCCGGGGCTTGTCCGTCTCCCAGTGCCCTGAGGTGGCAAGGGGTATGATGCCCCACCTTCTTGGGGATCGGGGCCAAGTCCAAATTAAGCGCTCCCTTTTGGTGCAGATCCAGGAGGAACTCGTGAATATCCATGCAACTATCGGCCACGGCCTGGGCTTCCTGAGAGGCCAGGATCCTAGGATACTCCATCTTGAGTGCTAAAAGGCAACTGGGCTCGGTAAATAGAATCGGGATTCCTCTTCCGGCGAGGGGGGCCAGAGCCTTTAGGTTCTTGCGCAGCTGGCCCATGAGCTTTGCATCCGCCCCGGCGTTTATGCGGGCCATGGCACAACATCCCACCTCAGGGAGGATAACCTCCAGTCTGTTTCTCCTCAGTATTTCGAAGGCGGCCAGACCCTCCCCTTCGGGGTCGTTGAAATTGGCGTGACAGCTCAAAAAAAGGGCTACCCGATCCTTTCCCCTGTTTGGTCTCTTGAGGGCCTGGGTCTTGGCTGTGCTCCTAGAAAATGCAGGAAGCTTCCGTGTGCTGTCAAGCCCTAGAGTCTTCTCAAGCAACTTTCTTGCCGGGGGGGAGGAAAGAGCCAGGTTGGAAAGGGGAGCTGTAGAGCTCCCCAAGGTACAAAGCAGTCGCGTGTCTGTAAGGAGCCGTTGGGCCGGTTCTTCCCCGTCTCTGGCCAACAGCTCTTTTCTTCCACAGAGGGCCACCCATGGTACGTCCACACCTGAGGGACATTCTTTCAAACATCTCTTGCAGTTGATGCAAAGCTCCATTACGTCCCTGAACTCGTGGGAACTGATAATCCCCTCGGGCAGGTTCCCGCTCAATATCTCCCTAACCAGGTTTATCTTGCCTCTAGCTGAGGCCCACTCCTGCCTTGAGGCCCTTGCAACCGGGCAGTAAGATCGACATTTACCGCAGCCTGAACAGCCTTGTATCTGGTCTAGAACTTGGGGATGCCCCAAAGAGCCTCCTGTGCCCATGGTCTTGAGGCTCTGGAATCGGAGATTCTTTTGAAGGAGATCTTGCGGCTGGGCCACTATTACTCCGGGGTTCAAGATTCCCTCTGGATCAAATACCTGCTTGATCTCCTTGAAGGCCAGGTGAAGCCTTGGATACTGCAGCGGAAGGAACTGGGTGCGCAGCCTTCCGTCTCCATGCTCGCCGCTTATTGTCCCTTTGAGCTTCAAAACCAACTCGTAAACGTCCGCAGAGAGGGCTGCCATGCGTTGGATGTCTTGCGGGCTGCTCAGATCCAGGAACACCATGCTGTGGAGGTTCCCGTCTCCGGCATGTCCGTATATGGAAGCCTCAACACCATGTTTTGCGAACAATCCCCGGAGTCCGTCTATGTATTGGGGGAGCCTGCTGGGATGCACTGCAGGGTCTTCTATGAAAGCTCTAGGTTTGCGGGAGCCCTTGACTTTGTTCAGAATCGGGCCTGAGATGCTTCGGATTCTTGAGAATAGGGCCATCTCCTTGGGTCCGGAGGCCACCTTGAACTCCCAAGCCAGCTTGTTTTCCAGAAGCTGATGGGCCATTTTGGAGAAAGCCTCCCTCAGGGGAGCCTCCTCTTCACCCTCCAGCTCCACCACCAGGACGGCTTCTGTTCCCTCTGGGATGTGCTGGCCCAAGCCAGGGTAGTTTTTTCTAGCCAGATCCAGGATCTGCTTCTCCATTATTTCCACCATGGAGGGTTCGAACTCCAGGATTCTCCGCGTGGCCTCTCCAACGCTGGAAAGCTCCCGGAAGTAGACCATCCCACTGAGTCTACGATTCACAATGGGCATAAGTTTGAGGGTTGCCTGGGTTACTATGCCCAAGGTGCCCTCGGAACCCACCAACATTGGGGTCAAATCCAGTACCCCCTGCGACTTTTTTACTCCCCACAAGTGGTAACCTGAGGAGTCCTTGGTGGCATGGGGACGCTCCTGTTCCATGGCCTCCCTGTACCGCTCCATTATGTCGGCCATAGTCCTGTAGATTTCCCTCTCACGCTTACCTGGCATCTGGAAAGCTTCTTCCAGAGACACAGGGCCCGTTCGGACGGTCTCCCCGTTGCTCAAAATCAGCTCAAGCCTCTCCACGTATCTGCGAGTGGTTCCGTACTTGACGGACATGGGGCCGCTGGAGTTGTTGGCGATCATTCCACCTATGGTGCAGTGATCCTTGGTGGAGGGGTCTGGTGGGAAAAAAAGACCCTGGGGTTTGAGGTACTCGTTGAGATCCGTCAGTACCACCCCGGGCTGAACCTCAACCAATCGAGCTTCAGGCTGCATCTCCAAGATACGGTTCATGTGCTTGGAGAAATCAATTATCAATCCTTCCCCCAATTCGTTCCCGGTCCTACTGGTTCCCCCGCCCCTGGCTGTCACCGGAATCCCCTCTCTCACAGCCAGTTCCAAGGCCAGGATCACATCCTCGGGGCCTTTGGGCCACAATACCGCCCTGGGCAAAACCCTATAAAGACAAGCCCCTGCTGCATAAAGAGCTTTGGTAACAGGGTCCCAGCGCAGCTCGCCTTGAATTCGCTTTTGGAGCTTGCTTAAAGACTCAGCCAGAGATGGTTCCAATTCCATCCCCCAGTTTTAGGAGTGCCCTATCAGAACCCAATTTTATTGTATGCAAAAAGCTCATGGCAATCAACGGATATGCATTGATTGCACCCATTCCCCCTCCTTTTCTTCGATTCATTTTGCTAGGAATTTAAAGCCAAAAAGCTTGACTCCGGAGGATCCATGGTCTAAACTTTGGATCAATTTGGGCTAAGTTTTGGATACAAGTTTCCTCTGGAGGCCCTATGGAGATAGACAAGGAGAAGTGCGTTGGCTGCGGGAATTGTCACGCGGTCTGCACAATGGGAGTGATCTATCTGGACCAGGACGGAAAATCAGCTGTGAATCAGGATGAATGCGTGGAATGCAGAACCTGCTACAGGGTGCTGCGAAATGAGGGTTACCGTCCCTGGTTCGTGAGGGCCATAAGGCGAGTCCTGCGGGCCTTTAATCTTGGTTACCTGGCCGAGCCGGATGTTTGCCCTACAGGGGCTTTAACCCCTCCTGCCTTGGAGTGGCCCAGATCAGTCCGGGCTACCTTCAGCGATCCTTCCACGGTTCATGAGGGCACCGGCGTGCACGGCAGGGGCACGGACGAGATCAAGAGCAACGATGTCACGGGCAGGCTCAGGGAAGGGGATGTGGGTTTTGTGGTGGAATTGGGAAGACCCGGGATCGGTGCCAGGTTCAGGGACATTGAGAAGGTGGCCATGGCTCTGGCGGAACTGGATGTGCAGTTTGAGGCGGAGAACCCGGTCACCCAGCTCATGAGTGACCCCAAAACGGGTCGTATCAGGGAAGATGTGCTTGATGAGAAGGTGCTTTCGGCCATCATCGAGCTCAAGACCAGGCTGGAGATGATCCCACAGGTGTTGCAGGCCTTAGAAGAAGTGCAGCATCAAGTTGATACGGTTATAAGTGTGGGTGTTGCCTCCAGATGCGCGGCCGACGGCTCTGTGCCCCACGAGCAGTGGGTCAGGCGAGCCGGTTACAGGCTTTCCCCCAACGGGAAGACCAATCTGGGTCTCGGAAGACCCCTCTTCCAGGAGTGACGAGACATGACCAATACCCTTCACCGCCAGGGAGATGTGGAAGGCCTCAAAGGCGATTTCGTTGTATTCGCCCACACTGCCAAGGGCATCAACAAGGAAGGCTCCGGCCCTAAGATCCAGGAGTTCATGCGCATATGCCTCAGACACAGCCCCGTGAACATAGGGGATGCCAAGCAGGGGAACATCCACCAGGAGGACATAGAAATTGAAAGGCTCATCTCCAGGCAGGGAGACGGTGCGGCCGCTGCGGCGGTGTTCACGGACGTGGGTACCCTTCAGAGGGTGATAGAAGACCTGATCCGAGCGGATCTGGGGATCTGCATCAACGTGAGCGGGCTGCTTGAGGAGGTGAGGGACTGCTGCCGCAAGGCAGGCATCCAGCGCCACAGCGTGGAGCACTCCTTGGGATTCTGGGGCGCCACAGAGAGGCTACCCGAAAGACACATCCTGGAGATCCACACCATGTGCGGCCATGGCATGGTCTCCTTTAACCTGATCCGCAAGATGATCGAGCAGGTGAAGCTGAGACGCTTGAGCCCCAAGAAGGCGGCCAAGGTCCTGGCCAAGTGCTGCGAGTGCGGGGCCTTCAATCCCAAGAGAGCCGAGCTCCTCCTGGAGAGGTTCAGAAAAGGGCTGACTTAGAGGCTCACCCCCCGTAAAACAGATACACAGGCCCCATGGGAATGGCCGGCACGTAAGTGCAGAGCATGAGCACCAGGAAGATCACCCCAACGAAGTACACGTTGACCTTGGTGACTTCCCAGATATCCGCCTGGGCCACTGAGCAGGCTGTTATGAGCACGCTGGCCACAGGCGGGGTCTGCTGGCCGATTCCCAGGTTCAGGGTCACGATGATACCGAAATGCACTGGATCTATGCCGGCCGCGTGGATCAGGGGCATGACTATGGGCACGACCAATATGATGGCTGCGGCCGAGTGTAGAAAGCAGCCGAGGACCAGGAAGCAAAGGTTGAGAAGGGCCAGGATCACGTAGCGGTTTTCCGTGATCCCCATGATGGCCTGGGCCAGCTTCTGGGGGACTCGAAGCTCCGTGAGGTAAGTGCCAAGAAGGGCTGAGGAGGCCACAAGGAGCATGACCACGGCCGTGGATATTGCGCCCTCCAGCATGGCCTTGCGAAGGTCTTTCCAGTGTAGCTCCCTGTAGATCAACCCACCCACCAAAAGCGCTGTTACAACTGCCAGGCCGGCCCCCTCGGTGGCCGTGACCAGCCCCCCGAAGATGCTCCCCAGGATCACGACTGGAAGCAAGAAGGACCAGGAGGCCTCCTTAAAAGTCGCCCAGAGCTTCCTCCAGCTGAACGCCTCAGCCACCGGGTAGTTGTGCCTTCTGGCGAACCAGTAGGACAGCAGCATCATGAGCAACCCCACCAGCACCCCCGGGACCACCCCTGCCAGGAAGAGCTTCACAACAGAGCTTTCGGCCATGACAGCATAGAGGATCATGGGAATGGATGGCGGTATGATCACCGCGATGGTGGCAGCCGAGGAGAGCACCGCGGCCGCGAATTGCCTGGGGTAGCCCGTCTTCTTCATGGCAGGGGCCAGGATGGTCCCCAGGGCCGCCACGTCCGCCACGGCAGAGCCGGACATCTCGGCGAAGAACATTGATGTCACGATGCTTACCATTGCCAGACCGCCTCGGATAAAGCCCACCAGGGCCGAGGCGAAGGCTATGAGCCTGCGGGAGATGCCCGTGGCGTTCATGATGGCCCCCGCAAAGATGAAAAGCGGGATGGCAAGGAGAGAGAAGGAGGTGGCACCATCGTACATGACCAGGGCCACGTTGGGCAGCACCTGGGGACCCTGGGTCAGGACCATGGCACCCACGGCCACGATGGCCAGGGCAATGGCTATGGGCACGTTGAGGGCCACCAGGCCGAACATTAGGAGGACCATCCAGAGGACCGTGCCAGTCATGGCCTCACCTCCTGCACAGGACTGGGGGCATTGGCAGGATGCCCTTCCAGCTCGCTCAGTCTGGGCGCGCGTAAGGCCTCGGGCAGACTCAGGAGTTCGGCTATCACGAAAAGCACTGCCCCTATGGGTATGACGGATTGGGTGAGCCGAAGCGGGAGCCAGGTGAGGCTCACCAGGGTGTCCCCCTCCAGGATCTGGTACACCTCCATGCCCACCCAGGCCATGAGCAGAAAAAAGCCGATCACGAAGACCTCTCCCAAGAGCACCAAGGGGATTCGCTTGCTGGGGGAAAATCTCTCCAGCAGTCCTGGAAAGCCTATGTGAGCCCTCTTGAGAGCGGCCAAGGCTGAGCCGTAGTAGGTCACCCAGGCCAGAAGCACCCTGGCTATCTCGTCTGTCCAGCCCAGGGATTGGCCCATCTTGCGGAACACCACAGCCCCCACCACGATGGCGGTCAGGGAGAACATGAGCAGGATAACCCAGGCCTCAAGGGCCCACTGGAAACCTCTTCTGAAAACAGAGATCACGCCCTTCGCCTCCTTGGCTCTTGGGGTCAGCCTTCCTGGCAGCCCGCCTTCCTATCAGCAGCCCTGGGCCAGACCCAAGGCCTTGTCTATGAGCTGCTTGCCGCCCTTCACAACATTGCCGAACTCGTCGTACACAGGCTTGCTGGCTTTCACAAAAGCGTCCTTGTTCACCTCGTTTACCCGAACCGAGGCCTTCATCTTATCCAGGAGCTCGTTGTCCATCTTCTCGGCTGTCTTGTACACGAAATCCTGCATCTCCCTGGCCGTGCTCTCCAAGACCTTCCGCACATCCTCGGGAAGCTTTGCCCATCGTGTCTTACCGGCTGTCACATAGGCCGGTGTATACACGTGGCCGGTGAGGGAAAGATACTTTTGTACCTCGTGGAACTTCTGGCTGAAGATCTGGGGGAAGGGGTTCTCTTGGCCGTCCACGACCCCTGTCTGGAGGGCCACGAAGACCTCTGAGAGAGCCATGGGTGTAGGGTTGGCGCCGTATGCCTTGAACATCTTGATCCGCCACTCTCCCTCCGGGATTCGAAGCTTCACGCCCTTTAAATCCTCAGGTACCGCAATGGGGTTCTTGTTGTTGGTGATGTGGCGGAACCCGTTCTCCCACAGCCCTATGATCTTGTAGCCCTTCTCCTCGGCCGCTGGGGCGATCTGCTTCCAAAAGATCTCGTCCCCGATTTTCTTCATGTGGCAGCGGTTCTTGACCAGATAGGGCATCTCAAATATCCCGAAGATGTCCGCCACAGAGGACATGACCGTGGATGGGAGGGCCAGGTCCACGGTCCCTAGCTTCAGTTTTTTGAGAAGCTCGCTGTCTCCCCCGAGCTGGCTGGACCCAAAGACCACCACCTTGGCCTTGTCCCCCAGCTTGGCGTTGGCCCTCTTGGCGAACTCCTCCGCGCACACCGCAAAGAGCGAGCCCGGGGCCCCCACATGGCCGAACTTGATCTCCTCTGCAGGCAATGCCCTGCCTGCCCAAAAAAGAAAGCTAAAGCACGCTGCCGCCGCCAACCAAGGAATCCGGATCCAGGCTTTCATGTGACTCCTCCTTTCCTGTGCTGTGTCTATACTGGCTGATCCTGCTGGGTTGCCGCCAGGTAATCCATAGCCTCCTGCACTCCACCTTTGGTGTGGGGCACTCCGGCAATGCCGAGTCCCATCTCAACCCCTCCCAAAGTACCCACAAGCATCAGATCGTTGAAATCCCCCAGGTGGCCTATGCGAAACATCTTTCCTCTAAGCCTCCCCAGACCTGTCCCCAAGGAGAGGTCGAACCTCTCCAGGATGAGCCCGCGAACCAGGTCCGCATCTCTCCCCTCTGGCATCCTTACACCTGTGAGGGTGTTGCTGTGTTCATTGGGAACCGCACACTGGGTCTCCAATCCCCAGGCCCTCACCGCCCTGCGCGTTGCTTCGCCATGACGGGCATGGCGGGCAAAGACCCTGGGGAGGCCTTCCTGCTCGAGCATTCTGAGGGCTTCTTGAAGCCCGTACAGAAGGTTTGTAGCCGGAGTGTAAGGGAAAAAGCCAGAGCTGTTGGCCTCCAGCATTGCCCTCCAGTCCCAGAAGGAGCGCGGCAACCTTGCCTTCTGGTTGGCTTCCAAAGCTTTCTTGCTCAAGGCGTTGAAGCCCAAGCCGGGGGGCAGCATCAGGCCCTTCTGGGAGCAGCTCACCGTGACATCCACGCCCCATTCATCGTGCCTGTAGTCAATAGAGGCCAGTGAGGAGATGGTGTCCACAAGCAGCAGGGCAGGGTGAGAGGCCCTGTCCATGGCATCCCGGATTTGCGGGATGCGGCTTGTGACACCGGTGGAGGTCTCGTTGTGGACCACTGCCACTGCCTTTATTCTATGGGAGGTATCCTTTGCGAGCTTCTCCTCAAGGATGCCTGGATCTGCCCCACGCCTCCAGTCTGTGGGGATGAAATCCACTTCCAAACCCAGGGCAACGGCCATGTTGCGCCAAAGGGTGGCGAAATGTCCCGTCTCGAACATGATAATCTTGTCCCCTGGAGAGAGGGTATTGACCAAGGCGGCCTCCCAGGCCCCGGTCCCTGAACAGGGGTAAATCACCACATGGCCTTTTGTCTGGAATATCCAGCCAAGACCCCTGAGAATCTCTTTTGTCATGCTTGCGAACTCAGGGCCCCTATGATCTATGGTTGGCTTGGCCATAGCCCTCAAGATTCTATCCGGCACGTTTGTGGGCCCCGGGATCTGCAAGAAATGCCTACCGCTTTTGTAACTCATGAACCCAGCTCCTCTCGCTATTCATTTCTTTTGGACAATGATGGTCCATACGCTTGAGAAGGTGATTTCTGGATCCCCTGGAAAGCGTCCTGCTTGGCTTCCATTACATGCTCCCGCATTATCTTCTCAGAGATCTCCGGGTCACCCAGCCTAAGGGCCATCATGATCTTCTTGTGACCGTCTATGCTTCGCCTGGCACCAGAGAGATAGGAAAGGGTGTCCTTGCGGTAGCGAAGAACATACTTCCTGAGATCAGCTATGAGCTGATGAAGCCTGGACCTATCGGACACCAGAGCATTGAGGGTATCGTGAAACTTGGTGTTCCAATGGAAAACCCCGTCTGTGTCCCTGCGCTCATAGGCCTCCTCAGCCTTCTGGATATACTCCTCCAGCTTCGCCAAGGTCTCTTGGTCAATTCTTCTAGATGCCAGCCCCAGGGCATATCCCTCCAGCACGGCCCTTAACTCGAAGACCTCCTCCATCTCCTCTCGGGATTCCCCGGAGACCTTGAACCCCCGGGTAGGAAGGGCCTGGATCAAACCCTCAGAGGCCAACTTATGGAGCGCTTCCCTGATGGGTGTGCGGCTCACTCCCAGCTTATGGGCCAGGTGCTCCTCTGTTAGCCTTTCCCCAGGTCTTAACTCCCCCGAAAGCACCATTCCCTTGAGCCTAGCGTATGCTTGCTCCCTGACCGGCTCTCTGCGTTCCAAGCAACCTAAAGGCACCATTGAGCTATGTCCGCTTTGGGCTATTGTATCCAAAGACTTTCTGCTGACCAAAAGCGTCTCGAGAATATCCAATGGATCCTAACTTGTCAACCCAAAAAATAATTGAACGAATAGCCCGTTATTTCAACATGATATGATGACAAGCCATGAAGTGGAGGAGGCTCCCATAGCATTTGGCAGGAAGGGGAATACCTTTTCAGAACATTTCTTTGGATACAAGTAAGTCCTATTCTCATTGGAATGGAAGGGAGGCTGGATTCAGGATTCCACTTTTGCCATAATCACCTTCGGGGGGGGCCTGGCGTGAGGAGAGCCGAGTTCGAGAGGGTTGTGAAAGAAGCCTTAAACGGGCTTCCCGAAACGTTCCAACATAGGATCAGAAACCTGGCTGTAGTTATAGAGGATACTGCATCTGCGGATCTACTGGCCCAACTTGGGCTTGAGCATCCCCATGAGCTGCTGGGTCTTTACCAAGGGGTATCCCTGGACAAGCGGGGATTTTATTACGGAAATGTGCTTCCTGATCGTATCAGCCTATACAAAAAACCCATCGAAGCCCAATGCCGAAGCAAGCAGGAGATGATCCGTCTGATCCAGGAGGTGGTGCTTCATGAGGTAGGGCACTACTTCGGGCTGGACGACCAAGCCCTGGAAAAGATCTTGTCCGAGTCTGACTAAAAGAGCCGGACGAGTTGGCACACAAAATATGGACTTTGATATCTTAAAGATACAACATATTGACGGTTGTCTTGACTCCCGCAAGCATCCGGGATATACTCCGCTGAGTCCTGATCATGAGCAGCCAACAGAGAAGATCCCGGCAAGGGGAGGAATCCATGGATTTTACTCTTTCAGGTTCCCGGGTCATGGTAGTGGACGACGACTCCTCTATTCATTCTCTGATGGGAACGCTTCTGGCTCATTGGGGGTGCGAGCAGGTGGAGATTTTGCCGGATGGCTTGGCGGCAGTGGAACGTTATCGGTACAGTCGTCCGGATCTGGTGATAATGGACGTGGAGATGCCGGTCATGAACGGCCATGCCGCGGCAAAGGCCATGCGGGAGATGGACCAAGGAGCCACCATTTTGTTGCTCACAGGTGTGCCGGACGGCCGGCTGGCCAGAATGGCTTTGGAAGAGGGGTTAGTAAAGGCGGTTGTGCCCAAGCCCTTCGCATTCGAACAACTCAAGATGGCCATAAGGGAGGCATTAAAGGGGAAGGCCTCCAAGCCAGTACGGGGAGAGAGAGGAGCTGTGGCCTGACCTCAAGCCCTCAAGTTGCTCCTGGATCTTCATTGAGGCTCCCCAAGCTGAGGCCTTGGGGGGGTGTTCTTTTACAAGCTTTATGTACCATAGCCATAATGGGACTTGCCTTGGGGATCTGGGGCTGTTCTCACCCACCAGCCCCTCCTCCCAGTTCCAGACCGCCTGCAGCTCCTCCTGAGTCCAAACCTGAGACTCCCAGTCCCGTGCGAGTGCAGGAGGGGGTCGCCTCCTGGTACGGTCCAGGCTTCCACGGGAACCCAACCTCCAGCGGCGAGACCTATGATATGTTCCAGATGACAGCCGCTCACCGTACTCTTCCTTTGGGCACCCGAGTGCTTGTCACCAATTTGGAGAACCACAGAACAGTTGAGGTGACTGTGAACGACAGGGGCCCTTTTGTGAAGGATCGGGTGATAGATCTCTCATATTCGGCAGCAAGGGTTCTGGGAATGGTGGGGCCTGGCACCACCAAGGTCCGCCTGGAGATACTGGGGGATCCGCCTGGGGGTCAAGTGGCCGATTTTTCGGCAAAGCCATTCTATTCTTTGCAGCTGGGAGCCTTTTCCGACCTGGCCCGCGCATATACACTCAAGAAGGAGCTGGAGAGTCTGGTGGGACCTTTGGGTGTGCGCATAACCCAGGTGCAGATGGGAACCCAGGAGCTCTATCGAGTACGGGTGGGCCGTTTTGAGGATAGGGAACAAGCCATGGCCAGAGCCAATGAGCTGGCCGGGAGAGGCTATGTTGTGCTGGTGGTACCTGATTAGGCCCCACTTTTTGCGAGAATTCGCGAGTGCTGGCCTCCTTCACAAAGTCCTGCAATAAACTGATTAATGCCCAAACATATTCTGATTAGCCCGGATTATTCTCCAAAGTCCGCAACTTTGGGGGCTACGCCCCCAAACCCCCGATACGCTTTGAAATATTCCGACTCAAAGCAGAACCAAATCTGAAACCGAGAAGCAGGGTGCTTTTGAGTATGGACCAGTTT
>CAYPWF010000017.1:0-60097 GCA_964414345.1 uncultured Desulfarculaceae bacterium | reverse complement strand
ACCTGCCAAAGATTGGCCTGAAAAGGAAAATCCACATAGGTACCACAGTAGTAGATACGGGCTAGGCTCTCTTGGCTGTTCAGACGACCTTCCAGCAGCTGCTCATAAAGGTTCGACACGTAAGGATCTGATGTAAAAAGGGTGTGAACGCCAAGATCCAGGAGGTAGCCACCCGCCCGCAGGGTGCGACAAAGTCCTCCTGGCTGCTCGGCCGCCTCGTATATGGTGGCCCCTCCCCTTGCGTGATAGGCCACTGAAAGGCCGCTTACCCCTGCCCCCAGGATCACGAGCCCCTCATCCACGGCCTTGGGCCCTCCTCCTGGACAGAAAGCCCTTCCCTGCTTCCCGCAGACACTCGGCCACGTATTCCACCTCTTCCCGGCTGAGGTCCGGGTAAAGCGGAAGGCAGAGGTGATTGGAGCACAGGAATTCAGCCCTGGGGCATTCAGAGCCTAGATACGCGCCCCGGTAAACCGGCTGGAGGTGGCATGGGAGCCTGTAGACCTCCCCGGGGCAGGCCACCCCGCGTGTTAAGAGGAACTCTTTGAGCTGCTCCCGGGGGAGCTCTGTCAAGACGGTGTACTTGTAATGGGAGGACACTACTCCCTGCGAAGGCCTCACAGGCCGGGCCCACGGTAGATCCGAAAGCAAGGATGTGTAAAGATCCGCCACACGGGCACGAGCCGCCCTGTTTTCCTCCAGGTGGCGCAGGTGAACCAGCCCCACGAGGGCGTTTAGCTCGCTCATGCGCCAGTTGTTCCCCTCGTAGGTGCTCACATTGCTGAGAGAATCCTCCCGGCCGAAACTCCTCAGAAGCCTGGCCTTGCGAGCCAGCTCATCATCGTCCGTGGTGATTATCCCCCCCTCACCCGATGTCACCACCTTTGTGGGGAAAAAGGAGAAGGCTGCCGCATGCCCGAGGCTCCCGGCAGGCTGGCCCCGAAAGGAGGCCCCGTGGGCGTGGGCCGCATCCTCTATGAGGATCAACCCATGAAGCCGGCAGAACTCCTGAATATCGGCCATGCGGGAGGTGATGATCCCTCCTATGTGCACTACTATTACGGCCCTGGTCCGGGGGGTGAGCTTGCGAGCCATGTCCTCCACGTCCAGACAGAGGTCCTCCTCGCTGGCGTCCACGAAGACCTTCCTGCCCCCCGCCGCGTCCACGGCTACTGCGGTGGCGATGAAGGTGTTGGTGGGTACAAGCACATCCCACCCCTTTACCTCGAGCGCCCTGAGGATCACCTCGAGGGCTGCGGTGCCGCTGCTTACCGCCACAGCATGGCGCGTGCCGCTGACCCGGCAAAAGGCCTCCTCCAAAGCCTCCACCCTGGGGCCCATGGTGAGAATGCCGCAGGATAGGATCTCCTCCACACCCTCTTTCACATCCCGGATGTCTTCCTGCGAGAAGTTGAGCCGAAGTGCCGGGATTCTCATCGCCCCATCTCCTCTTTCAGTAGACCGTACCTGATCACATCGTGGTACTTGCCCTCGCGGTAAGTCTCTTTTCTGAGCAGGCCCTCTCTGGAAAACCCTGCACCCTCGAACAACCGCATGGATGGCTGGTTGTAGGAGAACACAGTGGCCCAAAGCTTGTTCAAGTTCAGCGTGTCGAAGGCATATCTCACCAGGGCGGTCAAGGCCCTCTTCCCCAAGCCCTGTCCCCTGCACCTCCCAAGATAGATTCCCACTTCGGCCTTTCTGACCCTCCAGTCGATCTGTTTGAGCCAGATCACACCTGCTAATTCACCGTCCGTATCCACTATCCCCAAATAGGCCCTGGA
This sequence comes from uncultured Desulfarculaceae bacterium, assembly GCA_964414345.1. Classification (GTDB taxonomy): domain Bacteria; phylum Desulfobacterota; class Desulfocorpusculales; order Desulfocorpusculum; family Desulfocorpusculum; genus Desulfocorpusculum. The sequence continues at coordinate 58,313 of CAYPWF010000017.1, read as the reverse complement.
GGGATCTCCATGCAGCCCCTCAAACCAGCGCCTGTGCTGGTGCATTGAGAGGGGCTCGTAGGAGTCCAGGAAGCGCAGGATATCCGGATCATTTCGCCACTCCAGAATAAGGGGCAAATCCCGCTCCTCCAGGGCCCTCAGACAAGCTCCAAGTGCCGCAGCCGGGGGTCTCGAGCTCATTGGTAGACTCCTCCCAGAGGTTTCTCCACTCATGTGTCAGAGAAACTCCGAGTGCATGAGGCCCTTGGCCAGGGCTGCCTCAAGGATCCTGTTGTAACCATCGTATTTGAGGGAACAGCGGCTCCTGCACTCCATGCTCTGGATCCTGCCTCGCACATCCATTCTCTTTTTCCCGTACCAGACCCCTCTGAATCCTTCTTCCAGCACACTTCCCATGTCGAACCTTTCTTGGCCTTTCAGATCCAGGCATGCATACATGTGGCCGTTAGCCGACACCACAGCCACCAGATCAGAGGCCAGGCAAGAACGGATGCGGGCTGGCCGGCGGATCCCCCCCGCGATCACCGTGAAACCAGGCTCACTGAGCCTGGCTGCCTCCTCGATGCGGGTCGATATTTCGGCTTGCGCCAATCGAAAGGATGAGTCTTCCAGGCCGTGACATGCCAGATCCACACCCCTCAGGGAGATGTTGTCCACACCAAGTGCCCGTGCCAGACGGGTGGCCTCCAGGATCTCGTGGAGGTTGTTCTCATCGGCGCTGAACTTGTAGCCGATCACAAGGGGCTTGCCCAGGGACCTTTTCATGGCCACCAGTCCCCGGATGTTATTGAGGATCCTTTCGAAATCACCATCCTGGACAGGCCGGTGAATCCTCTGGTGTGTCTCGGCTGTGGCCGCATCCACGCTCACCCGCACCCAGTCGCAACACTCCACAACAGCCCTGGCTTTGTCCCCAGACAGCAGGGAGCCGTTGGTGGTGAGGGCGGTTCTGATCCCCAAACGACGCAGCAGATAGAGTATATCTGGGAGGTAGGGCACCAGCGTCGGCTCACCGCTTCCCTTGACCACCACCCCTTTGACCCCCATCTCGGCCAGCTCCTCTATGAGTTTTCTGACCACCTCCCAAGCAAGGCTGTCATGGCACTCCTCGCGGAATCGCTGATCCAGGCACCACACACACCGATGGTTGCACAGGTTTGTGGGGTCCAACTCCACCGTGACAGGGGGGACAATCCTGCCCTCCCGCATGCCCTGGATTCGGTCCAGGTGTTGGAGGACCTTGAGGGCGGAGAAGGCCTCCAGCAGGCCATTGCCATCAGAGGAACTCAGCATGTCTCTTTTCCTCCAAAACCATATAGTTCATTAGGCGGTTCTGGGCGTCGAACCAGCAAGGAGGACATTGCCTCGGGTCCAGCCTGCAGGAGAAACTTCTGCGCTTGGGATCATTCCACGCCTCTGCAAAAGGCCTTTCCAGAAGGTTTGCCATCTCGAAGCCTTTGAAGTAATTGAGCACACAGCAGGGATAAAGATTCAGGTCCGCACCCAGGATGGGGTGAAACTCGTGGTAGATGCACCTGCTGTAATCTTTTCGGTTCTCCACCATGTTGCGGAACCTCTCCACCGCCCCCAGGACCGTGAGCCCATCCCCGTCATATCTCCTGGCTTTCTCGAACTGGGAGGCGATCTCATCCCAGATAGGGAGGTATTCCCTTCCCTCTTCCATTGTGTGGGCTGGGGTGAAACGTATGTAAGTGACACCTAGCTCAGCGGCCAAGGCCGCGGCTTTCTCGATATAGTGGTGGTTCTCTTTCTGCACCAGGTAGTTGAGCCCTAGGTCCAGGCCCTCACAGCGCAAAGCGCGGATGTTATCCAGGACCCTGTGGAAATCCCCCCCATCCTGGGGTCGGTGCAACAGGAGGTAGGTCCCTTCATCTGCTGCATCGAGGCTCACCCTGATGAAAACCGCCCGTCGCAAGAGCCTGGTGAGATCCTGGTCCAACTCCACGTTCAGGTTGGTGATGAGCCCCAGGGCCATCTTTCGATCCAGGATACGCGAAATGACCTGCTCAATCCCCTCGTAAACCAAGGGCTCTCCGCCGCCGCACAGGGTTATGGCCCGCACGCCGCAATGGGCCAGTTCATCGATGATCTCCAGGAGTCTGCCCAGGGGGATGTCCGTATTGCGCCTGTAAGCCAGCTCCAGCCGCTTTTTCCCGGGGATCTTAGGGATCACCGCTGCACAGCGCTTGCAACGGTGATTGCACCTTGTGGTGGGGTGGATCTCCACGTGCACAGGGTATGTTACCTGCCCTTTACCATACGCCAAAATCCTCTCCATATGGTTTATGGCCTTAAAAGGGCTCAGCCAACTGGTGTTCTTCATGGTGAGACTTCCTGACTATCAGGGCTGACCAACTCCTCCTCATGCCGCTTCCCGGCCAGGAAGGGCTTCACTATCTGGAGCATCTGCTCCATCCTCACCTGAAAGGTGTGCTCTCGCATGACCCTCTCGTGGAGTGCCCAGGCTGTCTCCTCCCTTTTTCTTTCGGATCCCAGATATTCATGGACCTTTTCCAGGAGCTCATCCCGATTCCTGAAGGTGGGCACCTCCCCATCCGGGAAGAGATTCAGGATGGCATCCCGATGCTCTGCCAAAGCGAGCCCACCGCATGCCCCGATGTTGAAGACCCTCTCATGGACCGCGTCTCGCAACTCGAGTTTGCTTAGAACCAGGTTTATCTTAGAGCGGCGGTACACGGCCGCCTGCTCCTCAAAGGGCACAAAGGGGGTCTCCCCCAGGCTGGGGAAGATCTTCCCCCACTCCTCTCCTCCGAAGAGCTGTAGGTCCACGCCGGCATCGAGGAGCCAACCTATGGTCTTGAGCATGTTCAGTCTGGCGGCCTCGAACATCAGGTGGATCTCCAACTGTCTCTCCAGAAATAGCCTCACATACTGGGTAAACCCCTCTGCCAGCCCGTCAAAGGCCGAAAGCTCCAGGGACGGATCCCGCTCAAGGCTGCGGAGAAACTCCTCATCAAGCCTGGGCAGGACCTCCTTTTGAAAATGGAGGAGGGTGCTGTTGTGCCTCCCCCACAGGGATGGCCACACCAGGGGGGCCGGCCCGTTGCCTCTCCAGCCATTGGGTACGGCCACCTTGGGCCTCCCTATGAAGCTCACCTGGTAAAGGTAAGAGTTCCCTGCCTCTGTCGGGGCCTGAAACCACTCGGGCGTGACGGCTAAAGGGAGGTACCCAGCAAAGTGGCCCATGGCCTTGAGCAGCCTTGTTATCTCGGGCGAGAAGGACAAAAAGAGGCAGTTTTCATGGGTTCTAGAGTATAAGGGGATGGTGCTGTCTGAGGTCCCAGAGGCAAGCGGGTTCTCGGTGAACCAGCAGACGTGAGGTATTCTGTGGAGGTGGAGAAACTCATCCAGCTCCAGCCCGTGGGGGTTGAACACCCTATCCAGGACTCTTCGGTTCCTCATGAGACAAAAGTCGAAAGAGGTCTGCTCCAAGAGTCCCCGCAGCGATTCCAGGGTGAGGACGTAGTTGCCGGCTTGACCGTGGAGGGTCACCTGGTGTCCGTTCTTCTCCAGAGCCAGGGCGGCCTGCCGGGTCATCAGGTCGTTGTTTAAGATCAGGATCCTCATGGACATGCTCTCAGATGAAGTTCACGTGCAACCTGTTCTGGTCCAAGATCTCGTCCATGATCTGGTTGTAGAGATGCCACCTGCAGTCATACAGGTTGCACTCCTCGACGCGCAGCCCCTGGAGCACCTCCATGTGTCTGGGACCGAACCAAACCTTTTCCACTGGATGCTCGAAGAGGTTTCCAAGCAGCATCCGATCAGCCCGATACTGGTAGTAACAGCAGGGGTACATGTCCCCCAGAGGGTCCACAACCACATGGATGGGCGTGAGCCAGCACTTCCCGGCATAGCTGGATCCTGTGGCGCCGCCGTAGACCATTATCCCTGGGGTATTGGCCTTTATCCCGGCCAGTATGTAGTTGGCGGTCTCCACCTCAGAGGGGCCAAGGCTGTGGGGGGAGTTCCTCAGGGGCTTGAACTGCACGTAGTCGAGCCCCGCCTCCCTGCAAAAACGAACCATCTCCACCAGGGCGCCGTAATTGAGCCTGGACAACAGGACCTTGGCACCAATGGTAAGAGGGGATCCAGCCCGGTCCCTTGCCTCCCTGAGGGCCCTGATGTTCTCGACCACCCTTTCTAGCCCGGCTGCGGCCGAGGGCCTTCGGATCAGGTCGAAGAGCTCAGGGGTATGCCCGTCGATGCTTATTCTGATGTAGGTGAAGTGGTTGACCACGGCCTCCAGTGTCTCCCCGCGGATCATGGTGCCGTTGGTGAGAAGCCCCATTTCCAGGCCCTCATTGGCCAACAAGCAGACCAGCCGAGTGAAATTGGGGTGGAGCGTGGGCTCCCCTCCCCCAGAGAACTCAACGGCCTTGATCCTCAAAGAGACTAAGGCATCCACCAATTCGGGGAACCTACGCGCGTCCATGATCACATGGTGAGAACGGTTCCACTCCCCGTACAGACAGTCCTGGCAGTTGTGGTTGCACACGTAGGTGGGGTAAACAATGGCCATGCGAGGGTAAGGTATCTTTCCCTCCCTGATCCGCTTGGCCTCGCTGTACATGCCCAGGATCTTCATCCTCTCGAAGGGGGTCACAAGCCCCTTGACCGGCGGCAGGGGTCTTGAAAGGTGATTTTGGCTCTTCTCTCCACAGGGAGAGACCTCTGGAGCGATATCTTTTCTTGCTGCGTTCAGGCTGGACATGGAACCCCCAGAGCGTTCAGTTTGTCCCGGTTCTCTTGGAAAACGTGGTCCAGGGAAAGGCAAAGCTGCCCCAAGGTGGAAAAGAAGTCCCTGGCCAACTTCAGTCGGTAAGCCATCCCCCAGGCCTCATCCCGGAAGCGCTCCCCCACAACCTGCCACTCGCACGCAAAGGGGATGCCGCAAGGCTGGAGCAAGTACTCCCCCAACTGCCGGACCGGGCCTGGATCCCAGATCAACCTGTCCAGGATCTGCCCCACTCGATCCACCGCATTCCTCAGCGAGGAAGCAAGGGGAGGGGGGATCCGCTCTTGACCGGTGCCGGCCCTGGCCTCCACCTGGGCCAGTGGGACAGTGAGGGCCTCAAGACCTTCCTTGCACCAGCCCAAGGTCCGGCGACTCAGCTCCTGAATCATGCTAACCCCCTTGGCGAATTGCGCAGGGCCATTGCCGAGGGGTTCTCTCAAACGACTCAGCAGCACTTCCCTGGGCCCAAAGGGGTCCCGGCAGTGGAGCTCTATGGCTTCTGAGAAACTCATGACCAGAGTGCCGCAGATGCGGGCCCCGCCTTCGGTGGCGTTGATGCAGGTGCCTTGGTACTCGCTTAGGTGCTGCTCATATTGCTTGAGAAACTTGAACCAAGTGCTGCAGGTTTTGACCGTGGGCTCCACGTTGCCTGGCACCTCCAAGGCCTTGTCATCATGGAAGAAGGTCTGTTTTTCCCCGTGGACGCAACCCTGGGCATGGGTAAGACCAGATGAGTCAAAGGCCAGATCCTGTCCTATGAGGATGATGGGGTCACAGCCCATGTAGGCGGCGATCTTAAACGCCATGTGGGCGGTGGAGTTGCCCATGGCAAGGCAATCCTCCCCCATGCCCAAGAGGTGAAAAAAGTTGTATGCGCGGTTCACGAACACCCTGGGGCCTTTGTAAGAGGCCAAGGTCTCTGGGAAAATGAAGGAGACCATGGCATACACGCACTGAGCATCCTTGTCCAGCCCCTCCACAAAACGGTGGGTCCCCGGGGTCCTCTCCACCGATGTGACCATATGGGGCCGGATCCCAAGACCTTTGAGGATCCTCCAGGAGGCATCCACTGACAGGATCACAGCACGATCCTCCACCAGTTTCAGCAAGTGAACGTTCTTGTTGAGAGATGGGCCGCTGGCCACCACAACAGCTGGCCGGCCCGGAAAGAGGTCCTTGATTCGACTAAGCCTTGGCCCGGCCATGACCTCGAGGGAATTTCGCAGGAAATGGTCGTAAGCCACCAGGGTGTCAAAGGGGTCGTTTCCCAGACTTCCCATCCATGTTGAAATGGCCTCCGAGACCGCCTTTCGAACTCCCAGGTAATAGTCCGGATCCGAGGCCAAGGCCCCCGGCCATGGTAGGAACTTAAGGGCCTTGGCGTGCAACATTTCGGGCCAGAGAGCCTGCGCCAACCGGATGAAGAGGGATTCCTGGGGGACTCCGACCAAGAGTTCCACACTGGGGGAGGCCAGCACCCCGTTCAGATCGCATACTTGAAGGGCCATGCGGAAGCACTCCGGATCCTTCTCCACCACAAAGAGCTTGCGAGGCGACTTGGGAGAATCCAGGACTCGGCTCAATTGGGAGAGCCCGTAGCCCAGCCCCACTCCCAGAAGCACCAGGATGTGCGCCCTTTCGGGCTCCATACCCCTCAAGAAAGAGCTCGAGTGGGTAAGCGGGTCATTGGGGTCATAGTGAAGAAGCGGAGGCCTCCCTGGGCGGCGATGGAGCAGGTTGGGGACTCCGGGCTTTGCCGAGGGCACAAGTTCATAGGTCTCAGGGCGCAGATGGGCAATGGCCTTGGCCAGCTCGGGGTCGCGAGCAGCCAGGACCTCCAGGTTTCTCTCAAGATTGGATCGAGCTTTCATATCATCCCCTCAGAGCGTTATCCCTTTGGGAAGGGATCTCCTGGGAAAGGATCCTCTCCAGCCATTGCGCGGCGGCAAAAAGCATTGAGCTCTCAGTGTGGAACCCACGGGCCTTGAGAGCGCCGGTCACCTGTTCCAGAAGCTGGATGAGTCTGTGGAGATCCCCTTGGCCCTCAGGAACCCCGAGACAAAGCAACCCAGCCATGTCCTCCAGGGCCCAAAGTGCACTTTCCAACTCCCTGGCCATGACTAGAAGCAGGAACCTTGCGCCTTGGGCCAAGAGAAAGCCAGGATCCTCCGCCAAGGCCGCCCCAACCAAGTCTGCAGCCCGGGAGAGATCCCCTTCCAAGGCGGTGGCTAACCCCCAATAGGTCAGAAGGGCCGTTTTCTGCTCTACTGGTAGCTCTGTGAGCTCAACCCTCTCCCACTCAAGCCCTCTCAGTTCCTCCATTTCCCCCAGCTTCACCAGGAGACCGGCCAGGCCCAGAAGGGCCTCGGAAGCAACAGGTTGCAAACCCGTAAGCTTGCTGTATAGCAGACATGCCCGGTCTGGATCCCTGGCCTCCAGGAAACGGGCCAGACCAACGCAATACGGCCAAACCGAAGGCATGTGCCCGAATCGGTCATGCAGGAGCCAGAGCCACTTCAATAGCCCCTGGATCTCCCCCGAGGAGGCATACTCCTCAACGGCCCCCAGGGCTACAGTCAGGCTGGGCTCCGGAATGGCGTCATAAAGTGGCAGCTTCCGCCTTATCCTCTCTGACCTGGAGAAGGGATCGTGAAAGATGGTCACATCCGAGGCAGCTACGTTGGCCACAGGCACACCGCATTCGGCCAAGGAGGCCTCCACCTCTTCCTGGATCTTCCCCCTGTAACGCACACCGCTGATCCTCGGGATAATCCTGACCGCCTCCTTCTCCAACTTAGGGTTTATGGCTCTCACAAAGACAAGCCAATTGTGCCTTGTCTGAATGTGCGCGATAGGCAGTCGAAAGGCCATGGGGCTTTCTACGGGTAGCAGGGCTTTTAGCACATGGAGGTTGAGAAGATGTTCGGGGGAGATGTACTCGTCGGCATCCAGCATGAGCACATAGTCGCAGGTTGCCATGTCCAAAGCGAAGTTACGCGCCTGGGAAAAATCCCCTGCCCAGGAGAACTCCTCCACCCTTGCCCCCAAGGATGTGGCCACCTCCCTGGTCCTGTCCAGCGAACCGGTGTCAACCACCAGGATCTCATCCATGACCCTCCCGAGGGAGGAGATGCAGTTGCCGATGTGTGCCTCCTCGTCTCGAGCTATAACACAGGCCCCAAGGCTGGCTCTTCTGCCCCCATTGGCCTCTATTCGGGCCGCCATGGCCTCAAGCTCATATGCCCGCTGGCCCTTCTCCACCCCATCCCTGGCCAGATCCCTAAGACACAGGACTGCCTCTTGATCCCTGCCCAAGACCAAGAGAAGCTTGGCTATGTTGAGCCTGATGGATCCTGGCAAGGAGGCCGCCTCTTGGAGGGAGGGCAATAGTTTTTCGGCCTCCTCAGGGCGCCCAGAGGCCAAGGCCACCAGTGCCGCCATCTGAGCCAGAGCAGGGGTGCTTTTCATCCAGAGCTCCGGGATCTTGCTGGAAAAGCTGTGTGCCTCTTCGTACAGGCCGAACCGGACCATGTAGGAGAGGGCCTGGGCCGCCATCTCGGGATTCCCCCAGCCCTCCACCATGCCCCTCTCCACAGCCGGTATATGTTCCTTGCGCATGGTCAGATAGCCCGTCCAGGGCCATTGGAACTGAGGGCAAAAACGAGTGTCATCAAAATGGCGGGCATGACCATCCAAGAAGAGCCTCAGGTCAGAGGGGGTTGAACTCCTCCCAGAACCCTCGTTGTCGGCCAAGCGCCTGCGAATCACGAGGGGAGAAGGCCTTCTGTCCAGGCTTGGCGACACAACTGAGGCTAAATCAAATGGATCGTTCTCGCCCCCTGCTAGAGCCCAAAGCGCATTGCTTGGCAGCAGGCGTGGCTCCAAGGAGTAATATCTCCTACCCTTTGCCCCAAGAAGCGAGCACATATCAGGAGTGGTCACCCACTCGAAACTCGAGAGAATCTCTTCTTCGAGCATGCTTTCGATGGCTACATCCCAGGCGCAGCAAGGCTCCGAGGAGAGCAGATCCCGCAAAATGGCCACCCCCTGGGCGTCCAGTTCCTCTCCCTCCTTCATAAGGAGAATCCATGGGGTCTTGATGGCCTGGGGCTCCAGGCTGGCCCTCCCCTGGTCTGAAGAGGAAAAGGCTGAACTGCCGACCGGGAGGAGCCCCAATCGGCCGGAGGGCCCCCTTGCCAGTCTGAAGGACTCAACGTTCCCCAACCTGGGCGGCTCCCATGAATCCTGGCCCAAGAGTATTAGGCTGACACGGTCTGCCACTCTGAAATCCCCGGTTCTGGTTTTTCCCCGGCGTTTTTCTTTCATGTCCGGCCACCTGCTCCTTGTTGGAGAAGGCCCTGAAAATGGTCCCTGACCCTCTTAGCCAGGAAGATCTCTGTCTTGGCCATGGATTCGTGGGTGGCCCCCCCGATGTGGGGGGTAAGGATAAGGTTCGTGTGCTCTCTGGCATAGCGGACCAGAGCGGGCAACTCCTGCCAGGCTCTCCCGAGCCCGGGCTCGTGGCAAAGCACATCCAGGGCCGCACCTGCAATGGCACCTTTCTCCAAAGCTTCCAGCAAGGCCCCCTCCTCCACCACTGCCCCCCTGCTGGTATTGACTAAGACCGCCTCGGGCCTCATCCATGAAAGCTCCTCTTTTCCCACCAGCCCCACGGTCTCAGCACACAGAGGCACGTGAACAGAGACCACATGGGACTCCCGGAAAAGCCTTTCCCTGGAAACCATCTCCACACCGGGCGCTCCGATGCCCTCTCTCACATCAAAGGCCAGCACCTCCATCCCAAGGGCCTTGCCATAGGAAGCCACCTGTCTCCCAAGCCTGCCAAGCCCCAAGATCCCCAGTGTTTTGCCGAAGAGCTCATGGCCGCGAAACAGATCCCGGTTCCAATCCCCCCGGAGCACAGACTCATGGGCCCATGGTATCCTCCTCAGGAGAGATAAAATGAGGGCGAGGGTATGCTCTGCAGTGGCACGAACAGTGTCCAGGAACTTGCTCTCCCCGAAGAGGGATATGACCATCACCCCTTGTCTTTGGGCCTCGGCCACGTCTATATGGTCAAGGCCCGTGGTGGGGGTTCCGATAAGCTCCAGCCTCCCCTTGTGGGCCAGGATGTCTTTGCCGATCCTGTATCCCAGTCTTAGGATGAGCCCATGGTATACCCCGATCTCCCTGATGAGTTCTCCGGGTGGGATGGCTTTCTCATCCAGTTCTGCGAACTCTTTCAGGATGTTCCTGGCCTCCTGGCTGTAGCCCTCCGGCTCCAGGTTGAGAAGCCTGATGCGATCAGCCAAGTTCCACCCCCCCCGCTTCCAGCGCACACCGGAACTTAAGACGAATCTCCGCCATTTTCAGGTCCTCTTCTGTGTCTATGCTCACAGATCGGCTAGCTGGCATCTCGTAGAGCAGGGGTCTGTCTCCCACCACCTTCTTGCCTTCCATGACAAGTTCTCGCCTGGAGATGTACACGGCCCCGTTTCGCCAAAAGACTTTCTCCCACTCCTGCCTTCGGCGGGTGTGGTTCTCGCCAGGCAAAAAGGGCCTAAGCCAGATCCCCTCTGCCCTGTACAGGGTCAAGGGGTGCATGTGGTTGACCTGGCAAGCGGATACCAAGCAATCCGCCTCTGGCTGCGCAGCCATGTATTTCTCTATGGCCCCGTCGATATCCTCCGGGAGCCTGAGGGGGGTTGTGGGCTGAAGCGTGACCACACTGTGCACGCTTGCCCCTGTGATCTCTTCGTAGAACATTATGGCGTGGCGCAGGGTGTTCCAGGTGGGGGCCTCGTCCGTGGCAAGCTCCGCCGGCCTTAGAAATGGCACCCAGGCACCGGCCTCCATGGCCACTTGAGCTATCTGCTCAGAATCAGTGGAAACCAAACAGGCATCCATGCCCTTGGCTCTCCGGGCTGCCTCAATGGTGTAGGAGATGAGGGGTCTACCCAGAAGAGGGCGAATGTTCTTGAGCGGGATTCCTCTGGAACCCCCCCTGGCCGGGATCACCCCCAGAATGTGGCCGCTGCCTGTTGATGGCTCCATGAACTCCATCTTCCCATGTAGAGTCTTTTCTGCACCGCTGGCTCGTATTCTGCTAGGACCCTGGCTATCCTTTCCCCGGCGTGGCCATCTCCGTAGGTGTGGTCCGAGGGGTATTTGCCGTGGTCCATCTGCCGCTTGATGGCCCTCAGTATCTCCTTCTCCTCATAGCCCACATCCACCACATTGGGTCCCCTTTCCCTGCCCTGTTGACGAGTTCCCACATTCACTGCAGGTACTCCCAGGAAGGCCCCCTCCCGGATGGCGCTGCTGCTGTTACCCACGAGGCAGGCGCAGTTGTTGATGAGCTTCAGGTAATCCTCTGGCGCAAAGTTCCTGTAAAAGTGTATGTACTCAGGCTTGTGCTGCTCGCGGAATACCCGCAGTCCCTTGGAGATGTCGTCCGAGCCGGCATCCACGTTGGGCCAAAGCCACACGGTCTGCATTTTTAGACAGGCGATCGCCCTTAGAGTCTCCCACACTTGGTCCCAGGCCTGACCATATTCCGTTGTCACAGGATGCTGCACCACCACCAGATAAGGTTTGGATGGATCCACCGGGGCCCCTACCCCGGTATACCGGTCGAAGAGTCCGTTGAGGCCAAGGTCGGTGCTGGGGATCAGGTCCAAAGAGGGGCACCCGACCCAAAAGACGCTCTCCGGGTCCTCGCCCATGTCTATTAGGCGTTCCCTGGCTTGCTCGGTTGCCGGGAAATGGATGTGGGCCAGGCGGGTGATAGCGTGCCTCACGCTCTCGTCAATGGAGCCCGTCAGTTCGCCCCCTTGGGTGTGTGCCAACCGAATGTTCATGTAGCTTGCAGCCACTGCAGTGGCCAGGGTCTCATAGCGGTCCGCCACTGTTATGACTCGGTGGGGTTTGAGGTTCTCAAACAAGGTTGCAAGCTCGATGATGGCCATGCCGGTGGACTTGGCCATGGTGGTGGGGGTCTCCCCCTCCACAACGCAGTAGACTGTGGCCGAGGGCTCAAACCCGTCGCGCCGAATCACATCTATGGCGCTTCCGAACCGAAAAAGCAAAGCCGAGGCCCCAACCACAAGCTGTAATTCCAAATCAGGGTGTTCCTTTACGGCCTTTAGCACACTCTTGATCCTGCCGTAATTGGCTCGACTGGCCACAACAACCAAGATCCTCTTCTTCATCTGTTATCTCCCCATTTGCCCACATAGAGGCCCCTGAGCCTAAGCTCCTCATCCGACATCCTTGGGTGGGGCTCTCCCCTCATCTGCTCCACCAGGGAAGCCCACCTGACCAACTGTGCGAACTCCTCCGGGGTGCTGGACATGGCCTGGTCTTTACCAGGCAGACTGCGGCTCAAGGTAAAGTGCTTCTCCACCACCTCAGCTCCCATGCTTATGGCCAACATGGAAGCCTCCACCCCCAAGCTGTGGTCCGAGAAGCCCACCTTTACCCCAAAGGATTTGAGCCAGTTCATCCTATCCAGATTCACTCGCTCCAATGGGGTGGGATACAAGGAAACGCAGTGCAACACAGTGACACTGTGACCCCGGGTGTGCTGGATCATTCTCTCCACCTCCTCATCCGTGGCCATACCGGTGGAAATAATGATGTGCTCAAATTTCTCCATCAGGCGATCCAGCAACCTGAGGCTTGCGCAGTCAGGGCTTGCTACCTTGATGGTTTTAAGGCCCAGACTTGCAAGAAAGTCCACCCTCTCCAGATCGAAGCAAGTGGTGAGGAACTCAACCCCTTTCTCACGGCAAACTTTCAACAGGTGGTGATGGTCTTCATCCGAAAGCTCTGTGGAGCGGTGCCTGGCAAAAGTTGCCCGGTAGTCTGGAAAATCTGTTCTGAGCTTCCTGGCCTGCCAGGACTGGAATTTCACTATGTCCACACCAGCATCGGCTGCAGCACCCACCATGGCCTCCGCTATGGCCATGTTTCCCATGTGGTTGGAACTCATATCGGCGATGATGCGGGTTCTCATTTGTCCCAAAATCTCTCTTGTTAAACTTCTCTTTCCGACTCTTCCACGGACCTGCCTCCCCTGGAAAAGCGAAAAGCATGCCATTTCCCATCTTGTTTCAATGGAGGGTTCTGGATCTCTCAATAACCTGTGGTGGAACTTAAACTGCCAGAGGCCTCTTTAGGTCTGAGCCTGGGCGCAAAGAAGGCCCAAGCATGTTTTGGGGGGCCTTGAAAAGCCAATCCTCAAAAAAACTATGGAAGGGAGTGACACGTTCAAGTCACACATGTGACATGAGAGATTAGCTGGCCATATTATTCTCCCACTCGGGGAAGGGGGGAAAAAGCCTGGCCTTCTGGCCAAGACTTTAGTATGAGCCCAAGGCCCAGCCTGCGGATATCCGCCGACTGAAGTCGGCGGGTTTATCGGTCGGCCTCAGCTTCGCTTCGGCCGAGAGGGCTTCCCCCAGGTCCAACTCCTGGAAAATCGAAGCGCCTCCGCCAAGCCGCTCCGAGAAACGCCGCCACCCTGTGATCACTTACGGCCAACCTCTTTGTGCACCGGGTGGAGGCTCTCAAGAGGGTCCTAGTTCAAGAGGTTTTGTGGGGCCAGCCCCATCAAGACTGGCTTTCCATTTGGGCTTGCCCGTTGGTCAAGACGGGCTGTTTAATTTCGTAGCCAGAGCCCAAAAGAATGACCTGTTTCCCGCTTCTGCTTTGGGGATTGATGATGAGGGGGGCCAATAGGTTGGCCGTGATCATGCGACTCGCCCTTTGGATGTTCACTATGACCAGCACCGCTGCCTGAGCGGCCTCTTCCAAATCCAGCTCGGCCAGGGCTTCCTGCGGGATGGCCTTCAAGTAGTCGCGGTCCAAGAGCATGGGGTCCATTACCACAAAGGCCAGGGCCCCTTCCTCAACGCTTTGGAGCCAGTGGAAGGGGCTCTCAGGGGAGTGTTCCAAGAGGGCGAAGCGCCTGGCTTGCGGAAACCCTGGCAGCCCTTCTTGGAAGCTCACAATCCTTGCCTCATCCACCTCTATGGTACCGAATCTCGTGGTCTCAAGAAGCATCCGGATTCGCCTTCCCCTTTTTCCCTGTTTTTAGGAGACTGGCGGCGAGATTCAAATCCATGAGCCCGGCCTGAGCAGCCTCCCTGTTCTCTTCCTGGATGCGCTCATAGATCTCCTGACGGTGAACCGAGGTCTGGGCCGGAGCCTGTATACCCAGCCTCACCTGTTTCCCCTTCACATCCAGGATCCTTATCACAACATCATCGCCTACAGCGATACTCTCCCCAACCTTTCTTGTCAGAATCAACATTCCTGCACCCTCCCTGGCGCTCTTTCCGAAGGCCTCCTGCCTTCTTTCATTCAGCTCCTTTTATGTCTCTAACTCAAGAACTCGATCAGGCTCAACCTGGTTATCATGGCCGTTGTCCTGAGGGCAGCTTCGTAGGCTGTCTGCTGGTTTGCCAGGTCTGTGAGGAGCTTGGCCATGTCAGCGTCCTGGTAGTCAGAAAGAGTCTCCTCAAGGTTCAACCGCAGATCCCCAAGGTTCTCCAAGTTGGCTTCCACGGCCTTCACCCTGGAGCCCACCTCCCCGTGCAGCTGCAACAGAGCATCATAGCCGCTGTCCAAACCATCCAGGCTGGCTGAAATGGCCTGGGGATCATTGTTCTCCAAACCCTGTATGAGTCCCCTCAGGGTATCCAGCACCTGATTGTCCCTAAGCAACCCGGTGATCCCCACGTTCATGGCCACCGACCTTCCCAGGCCCACCCCCACTTCAATAGACTCCTCGTTCCCGTTAAAAGAGGCCTGATAATCATCGTCCCTTTCAACCGGAGGGACAAGGGTCTGGGTGCCTCCGAAGATGTACCTGTCCCCCAGTCTGGTGTTGGCAAGGGCCACTATTTGGTCATATAGCTGCCGCACCTCCACTGCGGCCCCGGCCCTGGTCTGGCTGGTGGCTGTCGCGCTGCTTTGGGACAAGGCTATCTCTTTTGCCCGTACAAGCACCTCCTCCATGTTCTGGAGGGCCGACTCGCTCATGGAAAGCCAGGAATTGACGTATTGGCTTTTGCGCTTGGCAGGATCTATCCTGGAGAGCTCGTTTTTCATCTCCATGATGCGGTTGGCTGAAACAGGATCGTCTGAGGGATTCAAGACCCTTTTGCCGGTTGAGGCCTGCTCAAGCAGTTTGAGAAGCCCCTCCCCGGCCCTGTTGAGCTGGTTGTAAGTGGACTCCATTAGAAGCTTTTGGCTTACCCGCATGGCCTTTTCCCTCAGCGCATCATCTCAATTAGACTCTGCATCATGTCCCTTCCAGTTTCTATGAGACGGGCGGCCGCCTGGTAGGCCCACTGGTATTGCAGGAGCTTAACCATCTCCTCGTCCAAATTCACCCCAGATGTGGAAGAACGCTGTTGATCCAGTTGCTCCACCACCTGATCCTGGTAATCGGCCACCCTGTAAGCTCCCGAGGCTTCAACCCCCAGGCCTGCAACAGCCGAAGACCAGGCCTGCTCCAAGCTCTCCCCGTCCAAAAGAGGAGAATCCCTAAGAGCCAGCACATCTAGGGCAGCCCTGTTGTCCCCAGGGCTGAAGGCTCCTGTGACATCCTCTACCCTACCCGCCCCGATGAGCCTGGAGTCCTGCATCACAGCCCCAGACACGTTTATGTCCAGGCTGCCAGAGCCAGTGAAAAGGGTATTGATCTCCAGCGCAGCCAAGGCCCCCGAGGTATCTTGAGAGATTGCGAAGCCGCCCCCTCCTGCGGCCTGCAAGTTGAGCCTTCCCTCCGCTGTTATAGATGCCTGAAGCCTGCCTGCATTGTCCGGATCATTCTGAATCTGATCCACCAGGTCCTGCAGCGTGGTGACACCTGCCGTGACATTCACCTCTATACGGCCCAAAGCTGTGGGAGGATTCCCTCCGTCGTACAACCAGATGTGGATCTCCCCGTCAATGATCCTCTCCCCAAGAGGCAGACCCGAATCTCTGAGAGGCTGCGATGGATCGCTCACTGCCTGTCCTACAAGGGAGGTAAACGGAGTCTTGCCTGAAGAGGTAGAGAGTTGCTGGTTCACGTTCCAAATCAGTTCTACGGAGAACCTATCCAGCCTGTCCAGCTCCCTGGAGACCACTTCCTGCTCCAACCTGAGCATCCCGCCAATGGAACCGGCTCCTATCTTATCGGTGATGGGGACCAAGGCCCCTGAGGAACTCTTCCAAAAGATCTCCTCCAGGCCTGTGTCTGCGGTCTGGCTGGTGAGACTCCAGTGATTGGGGCCTTCCACCAGGGCCACCCCGCCGGGTCCCACCACGGAAAAACCGTCCTGAGTTTCCCAAAACTGGATCTCCATCAGGCCTGCCAGCTCATCCAGGGCCTTGTCCCTCATGTCCCTCAAGTCATTGGCGTTTTGACCCGAACCTTCGGTTCGCTTGATCTGAATGTTGAGTCGTGCAACTTGGGAGGAGAGCTCATTGACTCTGTCCAGGGAAACCCTGATGGAGCGGTTCAACTGCTCTTGCAAACCCACAAGTTTTTCTCTCAGACCTCTTATGCGGGAAGCTACCTGCAAGGCCGCTTCCCTTACCCCAACCCTTTCTGTGCCGCCTTCGGGGTGGATGGAAAGCTCGTCCCATGCAGACCAAAAGGCCCTGAGTTCGGATCCCAGGTCCGACTCCGAGAGGCCCGAGAAAATGGATTCCAACTGTTTGTAGTAAGAAGACTGGGCCTGGAGACTTCCTTTGGTGCTCAACTCATTTCTGAGTTGGAGGCCAAGGAATCTGTCGTACACCCGCTCGATACTGGCAGCCCTGACCCCTCTGCCTATCTGACCTGGTTGATAGTTCTCAGGGGTGGCAGGCTCCAGTATGAGCCGCTGGCGGCTGTAGCCCTGAGTGTTAACATTGGCCACATTGTGGGCCGTAACAGCCATGCCCAACTGCTGTGCATGGAGAGCCCACTGGCCTATGTCCAGAACCGATTGAATTCCAGCCATTGGGTGTGCCTCGGCTTGCCCGCCCTATATTCAGGCCTCTTGCAGCAGCGTTGTCTTGGAGAGGTTTGCTGCCTCAAGCCTCCCCTCCATGTTGTACCTGCTAAACCCCTTTCCCAGCCCGCCTGTCAAAAGACCTATGGCCCCCTCTATGCGCCCCAGGGTGGAGCGAATGAGATACTGGTTTCCTGCACTAAGGTACTCCACCTCCCCCACAAGCTTCTCAAGCTCCTGCCTGGAGTCGGTAAGCTCCTCTTTGTAGGAGCTCTCCATCAGGCCCAGAAGCCTCTGGAAAAGACTTTCCCCTTCAGCGGCCCCCACCGCCCCCTTTATCCGCTCCCTCATGGCAGACCTGGACTCTTCCAGGATCCTGCCCTTGAGCTGAAGAGTTTCTTTCTCCTTCAAAACCTCCAAGATCCCTTCCAGGTCCTGCCTGATGAGGCAATCCCGCTCCTTGAGAAGCAGTTCCCGCTCCTCTTTGAGATGGTTGCTCTCAAGCCTGAGTTGACCCAAGAGATCCCGTCCGATCTCAACCCCGATCATGATTTCATCCCCGATCAGAGATCTCCCAATAGGAGGGCTTCCAGGATCCGGTCGGACAATTTCTCCAGATCCACCTTGTATCTCCCCTCCTGAATCATGCTCTTTAGCTCCTCCACCCTCTTTTCCCTGACCTCAGGCATCTGCTCCAGGATTTCTTTGAGCTTCTGGATTTCCCTGGCCTGGGGGGATATCTCCACCTTTTCCCCCACGGCTTGGCCCTGTGCCTGGGGCTGGGAAGCCCTCAACTCCTCCTGCGAGCGCACCCGCTGGATCAGGCTTTGTATGGGGGTGTACCCTCCGCTTCCGTTTATCTTCATGGGCTTACTCCTGGTTCCTGGATAGTTTCAGGGATTCGGCTCACTCTCCTTCTCCTGACTCTTTATCGGCAGGAACCACGGAAACTTGAGTTTCAAACCTCTCCTGGTTTGCCAAAGCCTTCTGCTGCAAGTTCCCAAGGAGCAACTCCTTGAGGCCCAAACCTTTTTTTGCCAAGACCCTGGAGACCTCCTCGTCGAAAAGGCTTCTGTAGATGGCTTCCTGGCGGCTCTCCGAGGAGTTCACGGTGCGCCTCATGGCCTTGAGCATCTGCTCTATGAAGATGGCTTCGAACTCCTCGCAGGCCCCGGCCAGCCTCTCTCTTTCCCACTCAGGCCCCGCAGCCTTGCTCTGTCCCCCTCCCACACCCCTAAACACGGCATTGCTTCCCAATCTGCTGGAAAGCGCATTTGTGGGATCTGGGAACACTATCCGGCCTCCCATCACATCACCTCCAGGGTGGCGTGCAAGGCTCCGGCCTTGTGAATTGCCTGCAGGATTGTGATCAATTGTCTTGGGTTGGCCCCTATGGCGTTTAGCGCTCGGACCAGCTCGGCTATGGTTACACCCCCTTGCAGGAGGGTCACGCCCTGTCCCTTTTCTTCCACCTTCACATCACTTCTTGGGGCCACAACGGTCTGGCCCCCTGGGGCCATGTCGGCGCCCGTTGTGGCCCCGCTTGAGGGCTGGGCCCCCTTTGGGGCTTTGGGAGAGAATGGAGCAGCAGGTACCACCTCAGGAGTTTCCTTGATGATTACCGTGAGTCCTCCCTGGGCTACGGCAACTGGGTCTATGCGTACCCTCTCCCCCATGATGACCGTTCCGGTCCTTTCATCCAGAATCACTTTCCCGGAGGCGTCAGGCTGGATTTCAACCGCCTCGGCGGCCGCCAAAAACTCCGCCTGCCTCCCTTCGAAAGCACTGGGCACCACCAGCTCCAGAGTTCTACCGTCTATGGTTCTGGCCACCCCAGGGCCCAATTTGTTGTTGAGCGCTCTTGCGGCCCTCTGTGCGGTTGTGAAATCCTCCTGATGGAGCACAAGCTTGAAGATGTCTTTCTGGCCGAAAGAGCTTCTTACCTCTTTTTCCACTGTCCCGCCGTTGGGCACGATGCCTACTGTGGGATGGTTCTGCTGAACCTTCCCGCCGGAGGCTCCTCCAAAGGTGAATCCTCCCACTGAAACAGCTCCCTGGGCCAGCACATAGACCTGCCCGTCAGGGCCGTGCAAGGGGGTAAGCAAGAGGGTTCCTCCTTGAAGGCTCTTGGCATCCCCTATGGATGCGACATGCACGTCCAGGCTCTGGCCCTGCCGCGCAAAGGCCGGCAGCTGAGTTGTGACCATGACTGCTGCCACATTCTTGACTTTCACAGCCTCGGGTGGGACCCGGATCCCCATTCTCTGGAGCATGTTGGCCAAGGAGTGCACTGTAAATTGGGTATTGTTTTGGTCACCGCTTCCCTGTAGCCCCACCACCAGCCCATATCCCACAAGGGGGTTGGACCTGATCCCCTCTATGGAGGAGATCTCCTTGAGCCTCACGCCCGCGCTTGCGTGCAATGGCCAAAAATTCAAGAAAAGCAAGAAGGCGAGAAACCAGATGCCCACTTTGGCCTTCATCCATTCCCTCCTAATAAGTGATCAAAGGGAAGAGAAATGCCGTTAACTTCCCTCACCAGTTGCCCCTCCTCAAAAAGGCCATATGTGGTCCAAGAGCCGGCCCACCCAGCCGGGTTTCTGCTTATCGCTCACCACGCCCTGGCCTGAGTAGGCTATCTGGGCGTCGGCTATGGAGGATGAGAGAACCGTGTTATCCGAGGAGATGTCTTCGGGTCTTATCACCCCCCTGAGCAAGATGTACTGTCTTTCATTGTTGATGAGCACTTCCCTGTAGCCCTCCACCCTGAGCAGGCCATGGGGCAGCACGTCCACCACCTTGGCCGTCATGGTGGCAACCAAGGTATCCTTCCTCTGGGTGGTTCCAGAGCCCTCGAAGTCGTTCTTGAGGGAGCCTGAGGCCTCAGGCTTAAAGCCCCCTATGTTAAGGGGAGCCCCAAAGAAGCTGCTTACGGAAGCAGAAAGGGAGCTGTCCCTGGAAGTCTTGGTGCTGGCGCTCTTGAGGGCCTCTGCGTTTTCCACTATCCGAATCGTTACCACATCCCCCACATGCCTGGCTCTAAGATCCGAATAAAGATCCCCGAGTCTGCTACCTGGCCTCCAGAGGCTTCCTTCGGCAGCAGGTTGCTCTGGAATCCTACTGGTGGGCGGCAAAGCATTCCAGGGCGGGGGAGGAGGCAGGCTGGGGCTGCAGCCCCAACTGAGAAGTACCAGGAACCCTAAGCCGGCCATGGCAAACCGCTTCTTAATCATTCCCCTGCACCCCTTTTCGGTCTTAGAACTCCACCCTTACCCCGCCTGCGTGCTCCACCTTGGCCAAGACCACCTGCCTGGAGGAGATATTCAAGACCCTTATTCTCTGGCCTGATCCCCCCTCTTCCAGGGCCTCACCGGGAGCCACTATCTTGAGACCGCCTTTCTCCAGAAGGATCTCCACCTTTTGCCCCTTTCGCAATATGGGCTCTGGCTTGAACTGATCCGCACGAAGCAGGCCTCCGGCCTGCAATGTCCTGACGGCCCTCATCCCTATGAGTGAAGATGGATCCTCCACAGCACCCGCCGGAAGACCCCCTGGGGGGAGAGGCTTCTTGGCCAGGTCCCCGGGTCCAAGGGCGCCCCCCTTGGGAATAGAGCGGGTGAGAACCCATACCCCGTCTGCCTCTTTGGTACCCCCTGCCCAAGCCCAGTTGCAGTAAACAAGGCAGAGCCCTGTCAGGGCAACTGAGAAGTACTTCCTGTATGTTTCAAAGCTCCTGCCCATGATTCCCTCCACTGGTTCTGACTACCTCTTCAAGTTGTTCACCATCTGCAGCATGTCATCGGAGGTCTGAATGGCCTTGGAGTTTATCTCGTACGCCCTTTGCGCCACTATCATGGCCACCATCTCCTCCACGATGTTCACGTTGGACATCTCCAGGAAGCCCTGGGCCAGGGTGCCAAGACCCTGGTCCCCAGGGGTGCCCTCAACAGGGTCCCCTGAGGAATCGGTGGGCATGAAAGCATTGCGTCCCACGGCGAACAGCCCGGGTGGGTTGGGAAACCTGGTAAGGGTTATGCGGCCCACTTCGGAGAAACCGTTCTGGCCTGGTCTCATTACAGAGACGGTCCCGTCCGCCCCAACGGAGATGGCAGTGGCATCTTGGGGAATGCTTATCTCCGGCTCCAGCTTGTAGCCCTCGGAGGTTACCACCTCGCCCTGGGCGTTGAGTTTGAATGCTCCGTCGCGGGTGTATGCGCTTTCCCCGGAGGGCAGGATTATCTTGAAAAACCCTTGCCCCTCAATGGCCAGGTCCAGTTCGTTTCTTGTGAGCTGGAAGTCGCCTTGCCCGAAGAGCTTGTGAACCGCGACCGGCCTCGTCCCCAGGCCCACCTGGAAACCTGTGGGAAGCTGGCTTTGTGCCGAGGAGGCAGCCCCTGGGTAGCTTAGGGACTGATAGAGAAGGTCTTGGAAATTCACCTTGCTCTTCTTGAAACCCGTGGTATTTGCGTTGGCCAAGTTGTTGGATATGACGTCTATCTGAAGCTGTTGAGCCTCCATACCGGAAGCCGCCGTCCAAAGAGACCTGAGCATTTTTACCTCCTTCTTTGCTCACACAAAGGGCTTAGGCTGTGCGGCTTAGTTCCTGCACGGCCTTTTCTCCCAACCTGTCCAGGGTCTGGACCATTCTTTGGTTCATCTCGAAAGCGCGCACCGCTTCTATCATTTGCACCATGCACTTTATGGAGTTCACGTTAGACATCTCCAAATGGCCTGGGAAAACCTCCACCTTGGGGGGCTCTTGGAGCGAGACCCCCTCGGGCACAGCGTACAGGCCATCCCCCAGAGGCACTAGTTTTTGGGGATCCTCCACCCTCACTACCCTGAGTTTTCCCAGAGGCGTGGTTCCTGAGCTTAGGTTTCCTTCCCTGTTGATCAGGAGGTTGCCTCCATCGGAGCGTATCTCCCCGTTATCTCCAAGCACTGGCATGCCCCTCAAGATCAACCTGCCCTCTCCATCCAGGGAAAAGTGTCCGTCCCGGCTCAACCTGATCCCCTCCGGAGTTTGGATCACGAAAAAGCCTTCCTGCCCTAGGGCCACATCCAGAGGCTCCCCTGTGTACTGAAGCTCCCCTGGGGAAAAGTCTGTTCTTCTCTCCACCAGCCTTACGTGACTTGGAGCCTCAGACCTACCCCCTGGGATTTCCAGGGGGCGTTCTTCCAGGACCACCTCGCCCATTTTGAAGCCCACGGTGTTGGCGTTGGCCAGGTTGTGAGCCAAGACGTCTATTTTCTCCTGCCTGACCGCCATTCCTGAGGCTGTGACATAAAGTTCCGCAAACATCCTTTGCTCCTTTGTGAGCTGGTGGGGCCTACACTTTAGGCTCCAAACCCATTGGCCCAACCCCGTTTATTGCAACTCCCATACCAATTCCATCCCATGCTCCTAAGGCCCTATTACGACTTCCAAACCCAATGGGGAAGAGGAAGCCCCTTCCCCTCAGGGGGCATTTCTTGCCGGGTGGGAGGCCTGTTTTTCCCTAAGCCTGTAAACAAAGGCCAGCACCTCTGCCACAGCCTTGTAAAGCACAGGGGGTATTTCTTGGTTCAGATCCACCTCTGAGAGAAGCCCCACCAAAAGAGGGTCCTCCTGAATAGGAATACCCTTGGCTCTTGCTATCTGGATTATTTTCTTGGCTATTTCCCCCCTGCCCTTGGCCAGGATCCTAGGGGCATTGTCAACCCCTTTTCTGTACCCCAGGGCCACAGCCTTGCGAGGTGTTTCCTCAAGATGGGAAAGCGGGGATGGGAAATGTTTTCTCATGCCGTGAGCCCCACCAGACTCTCAGGAAGTTCCAGCTCCTGCTGGCTCCAATCCAATGACTCATCCAAGGAGCCAACCCTACACTCCACCGAGGTGGGCCAAATGCCCCCCAGTGCGCCCTTCAAGGACTCTATTTCCTCCTGGAGTCTCTCCCTCACATCTTCCCTGGAAGCCTTAAGCTCGCAACCTAGGAGCTCCCCCAACAAGTAGACCCTGCCCAGGATCCTTCCCAGCTCCTCCATTTCCATGCGAAGCGTAATCGACCAGCCCCTCTTAGGAATCCCATCTTTGACAGTTACCCACCGACCTATCCTGAGATCCCCCAAGCTGCCTTTGGGCATCCACCAAGGAGGCAGGCTGGCTACCACCTGGAGGCTGTCCCGCTCCTGCCCCAAAAGCGCCAAGGACTGTGCTGCTGTGAGCATATCCAACATGCCACGGAGGCTTCCCTCCTGACTCCCGGAACCTCCGGCCTGATGAAAAGCCTTGAGCAGATCCGCTTTCAGGTCTGGGGGAAAAGGGCCTGTGTCTGCTCTTCCCAATGCCATCTCTCGAAGCTTGGCCTCCAGAAAAATCCCGCTTGCTCTCAAGAGTTCTCTTAGGTTCCAATGGCTTGCTTGGGCGGGAGAGGAGCCCTCGGGAAAGAGCCACGAGGATTCTGGCCGAGCAAAGCCGGCCTGCTCCATTTCCTCTTGAGCCCCTGTCAAAAGCCGGCCAAGGGCTTCCCAGCTCATGAGTGAGAGCCCCTTTTTTAGGCACGCAGCCAGCAAAGCCTCATAATCAGTCTGCAGAGGCCCCATGCAGCGCAGCACCAATTCGGGGGCCAGAGCCTGAACCTCAAGGCTCAGCACTTGGCCTGGCTGGACTGCTATGGAAGATCTGGCCCAAACTTGCTGGCCCTCTATTTCCACAAGCACTCTTCCATGTTTTGTGGTTGCCAGCACAACCGCCTGCACAACCCGCCCCAGGCCCAGGTGAATACTCTGAGGTCTTGAGCCTAAGGCTTGAGCCGAAAGGATCAGGGCGGGGCCTATGGAGCCTTCAACTTTCATGCTTGGGCCCTGCTCCTGGAGCCCAGTTCCTGAATCAGTTTCAGCTCCCCAAAGCCAAGCCCGCTTCTTCTGGCCACCTCAGCCATGGGGAACCCCTGGCGCAACCACTCAGCAGCCATATCATAGGAAGCCTGTCCAGCTCCGCGGTCTTCTTTGGCTTTGTGCAGCTTGTCCAAGGTTTCACAGGCCCTGATCTCGGCCCTGTCCAGTTCCTCGGCAGCTTCTTGAAGCTTTTGAATGCGGCGGTCCAGGCCTTCCATGAGTTCCCTAGCTGTGTCCTGGAATTGCTCCATCCGGCCGTCTATCTCTTTTAGGAGAGTTTCGTGCATCCTGGAGAAAGATCGGGAGGAGCTGCCCCCTCTCAAGACACACCAGAGAATCAGGCCTCCTGCAACCAGATCAAAAGCCAGTTGCAAAAGCGTCATGAGTTTCAGGTCCACCCTTTGTCCCTCCCTAAAAAGGCCGCTTTAGACCCTGATGTCTATATTCCCTTGAGAATCCTGCTCCTCTTTGCTCATTTTCTTGTCATTTTCCTCTGTAACCTGGCTCTCCGGGGAGCCTCGCTGGGTTTGCCCCTTGGCTGAGCGCCCCTTGCCGTCTCTGACCCTGCTCTGGCCCAGCCTCTCAAGAGGCCCCAAGATGGCAGACGGTCCGCCGTTTTCCATGATCACCTCCCCGGCCCAAAGCCCAAGCCCATCTAGGACCTGGAGCCCTATCTTATTTTTTCTCCCAGGCCGGACCCCTGCCTCTCCATCTTATGCTTGGCCGAGATAACCGGCCTCTTAAAGGATCAGGTATTCCAGAAACCTGATCCCGTCCCTTTTCACCCAAGGCCACCTGGAGCTGAGCCTCTCGCCTAGGGTGGCCCTAAGCCTTCTGATGCCTTGATCCCCCACAAGCTGGGCCGGCTCCATTTGAGTTATTAGCTCAAATAGCTCTTTTCTTATCTCCCAGCTCTCAAGCCCCTCTTTTTCCAGCTCCAAGCAGAGGGACAACAAAAGCCCAGCCTGCCCTTGTTTCAAAGGCACAATCAGCTCTAGGACCATATGGTGGGATTCCCCCCCCCCTGACACCTCCTGGATGGCCTCAGGCTTATGGCCTAGCCACAACAAAGCGCCTAAGAAAACACAACCCAACAAAAATGTTGCTCCCACCAAGAACAAAGATTTCCCCACCGGGCCCTTCTCTTCCAAGTAAAGACGCACCCCAGTCAAGCCCAGCCACCTCAGCTTGCCGGACTGACGCCAAGAAGGTTGGCCTTTGGTGGGAACATCTCTTGCAGACTGTTCCTCTTGGCCCCCAACTTGCAGCTGAACCTCCTCGGATTCTTCAGAGGGAATAGTAGGCTCCTGCGTTGAGCAAGGGGGCTGGGAGGCTTCCTCTTGACGAAGCCCCATCTTGCGCTCCCACTCCTGGAGGGCAGCCTCGTCCATCTGGTCTTCAAAAAGGAGGGCCTCCTCCACTTCCCTTCCTTTTCTTTTCAAGACCTTGGGCTTTTTGGAGCCTTCCCCTCCCAAGCTTTCTGCCTCCATTTCAGATCTGGCCCTGCAGGCATGCTCTCAGCTTCTTGAGGGCCGTGGAGTGGATCTGGCAGACCCTGGATTCAGTCACCTCAAGGATCATGCCGATCTCCTTCATGGTGAGTTCTTCGTAATAGTAAAGCTGCAGCACAAGCTGCTCCTTTTCATTGAGCTTTTTGAGGCCTTCCAACACCTTGGCTCTGAGCTGCCGGGTGCTTAAAGACTCGTGAGGATCAGCCTCTGAGGCAAGGGCCAGTCGTTGTTCCCCAGGCTCACCTTCCAAAAGATCATCTATGGACACAAGACCGGATCCCTTGGTTTCCATTACCAGCTGGTGGTAGCCCTCCAATCCCAATCCCAAGAAATCGGCCACTTCCTCCTCGCTCGGAGAACGCTGAAGTTTTCTCTCCAGACTGATCTGAGCCTCTTCCAGCTTCTTCATCTTTTCCCGGGTGGTCCTGGTTGCCCAATCCATGGAGCGCAGCTCGTCCAGTATGGCTCCCCTGATTCTGAACTCCGCATAGGTTTTGAGCTGCGTGCCTCGGCTTTGGTCGAACTTCTCCAGTGCATCCAGCAAGCCCAGGATGCCGGCATGGGTCAAATCCTGCACATCCACCCAGTGCGGTATTCTTCCCACCAACCTGAGCACCTGGTACTTGATGAAAGGCAGGAAGGCCTGAATCTGCTTTTCACGCTCAGATGCACTCTGCACAGAGTTGGGAAGAGCCGAGGCCTCTGAACTCTCCTTCAAGAGGATCTGTCCCCTCATGGCTACCTCACGAATAGGGTCCGAATAAAACCATTTCAGAACAGGAACTCTCACGTCCGGCCATTTCTTTGAGTCTTGCCCCCACTTGCAGCAGATTCACGGTGGCTCTGGCCTCTGGATATAGGTGCACAAAGGGTTTTTGACTTCTCACCGAACTGGCCACAGCCGAATCCCAGGGGATCCAACCCAGATCCGTAAGGGAGAACCTCAGGAAACGCTCGACCACCCTGTTGAGTCCCCGGAAGGTCTCCTCGGCCTCTGCCTTGGAGCGTGCGGCATTCACCAGAATCCAGAAGTCCTGCCTTCGGTAGTGCATGAACATTAGTTTGATCATGGCATAGGCGTCGGTTATGCTGGTGGGCTCGGGAGTAACCACCACCATGAGCCTTTCGGCCATGGCATTGAAATGCAGCACATTGGGAGAGACCCCGGCCGCAGTATCTATGAGCACCAGATCGTGCTCATAGCGAAAGTCGTTTATGCCTGAGTAAAGACTCAGCCGCTGCTCCCTGCTCAAATGGGTAAGATCCAACTGCCCGGAGCCTCCAGGCAATATGCCGATGCCTGAGGGCCCTTTCAGGAGAACCTCTTCCAGGCTGCAACGACCTGCCAGGAAATCCCTAATGGTTTTCTCTGGGGAAAGGCCGAAAAGCACATCCACGTTTGCCAGCCCCATGTCCCCGTCCAGGAGAAGAACCCTGGTGCCCATGTCCGAAAGGATGCAAGCCAGGTTGGCTGCCAGGCTGGTCTTTCCCACCCCCCCTTTACCGCTGGTTACAGCCAGACTCCTCAGTGGGAACTTCGCAAGCCCCTCCTCCATGCGGCTGCGAAAGCGCATCTCCCGAAGCGTCGTGCCTTGGTCTCTAACCAAGATCATTTCCTGTGGCCTCCATCCAATGATATTCATCCCGCGGCCTGCACAGCTTCCGCCTCGGGATAGAACAAAGGCAATCCCCACAAGGCCCAGCAGGCCATGTCCTTTCTGGTTGCGGATCTGATATCTTCCGGAACCCTCTGTCCTGTGGTGAAAAAGGTGAAAGGCAGCCGCATCTGGAGCGAGACGCTGAAAAGGGCGCCGAAATGGGAGGCCTCGTCCAGTTTCGTGCCTATCAAGCCAACGGGTTTCAAAGAAATGAATCTTTTTACAGCCCGCTCCAGGGCCGAGGACTCTGTGGTTGCGCTCACCAGCAAAAGCGTCTTTACTCTTGGGTCTGCACAGAGCAGATCCCCCAGCTCCCCCATCTGGGAGCCGTCCATGGGACTTCTGCCTGCTGTGTCAATCAAGATGATGTCCTTGTCCGAATGGGCGTCCAAAACTCGGGAAAGCTCCCCTGGCTCCAGCACAACTTCCAGGGGCACGCCCATGATCCTGGCATAGGTTCTGAGTTGCTCCACAGCCGCGATCCTGTACGTGTCGTTGGTGACAAGGGCCACCTTCCTTCCTCCATCCAAGCTGCAGCGGGCTGCTATCTTGGCCACGGTGGTGGTCTTTCCAACTCCCGTGGGCCCTATGAGGGCCAGCACAGCAGGCCCCTCAGAGGGGTCTCTGGCCAAAGGATCCTTGCTCCTGGCCAACCTAGCCAGAAGAGTTTCCACCATGGCTGGAAAGGTTTCCTCCTCAACCCTGTTGGGGCCCATCTCCTGCTCGATGCGCATCACTATCTGAAGGGCATGAGACTCACGCATGCCCTGGCGGACCAGCTTAAGCAGCATGGAGTTGCCGGCGGATGTGGAGACCTGGGGGTCTTTGGATCTTACGTGCTGGACCATCTTGGATGTCCACCATCTCAACTCCTCCAATTCGGACTCCAGCCTCAGTTTCAACTCCATGGCAGGCTGCCTGGCTGCATTGAGCACCTGGGACATCTCCTTTTTCAGGTCACCCAGTTCCTGCTTGAGCGACTCTAGGGCCTTGGCTCCGGCTTCTTCTCTTCTTTCTCCCTCCTGTTGAGGTGCCCCGCTGGAGGGAATCCCGGGCCCATCCAGGGCTGCGGTCACCTCCACCATTGGCCTGCCCAGCAAACCAAAGGCTCTTTTCCCATCCACCACCTTTCGGGTGGAAAGGATCACGGCTTGTGGACCCAGATCCCTCTTTATGAGCCGAAGGGCTTCCTGCATGTCTATGGCCTTGTAAGTCTTAACTTTCATGGCTCAACCTCACATTGTCCAAAGCCTGGATTGTGACCTCGGGGTCCACCTCCTGATGGGACATCACCGTCAGGGTGGGGATATAACGCTCTGTGAGTTGTTTTAGGTGAGGCCTCAAGGCTGCATCGCAAAGCAAAACAGGGGGATGGGGATTGTGCAGGTGAGGCTCCAGGGCTCTTTGTATGGCAAGAATGACACGGCGGGCTGTCTCAGGATCCAGGGCCAGGAAAGAGTCCAGCTCGTTTCTCCTCATGGACCCAAGGAGCATTTCCTCCAGGGCCGGATCCAGCAGCAATGCCGGCAGACAGCGATTCTCGTCCAGATGTTTCCTGGTAATGGCCCTGCCCAGGGAACAGCGCACATGTTCAGCCAAAATCCTTGGGTTTCGGGTATGGGGGGCCCAGTCCCCCAGGCTTTCCAAGATCTGCACCAAGTTCCTAACCGAGACCCGCTCTCTCAGAAGGTTCTGGAGCACCCGGTGCACTTCCCCTATGCTGAGGAGCTTGGGCACCAGCTCTTCCACCACCTTGGGATGCTCCTTGGCCACATTCTCCAAAAGCCTTTGCACATCCTGACGGCTCAACAGCTCATGGAGATGTGAACGCACCACCTCCGAGAGATGGGTCACAAGCACTGTGTCCGGGTCCACCACCGTGTATCCCAAGGCCTGGGCCCTGTCCTTCTCACTCTGGGGGATCCAGAGGGCAGGAAGCCCGAAGGTGGGCTCCTGTGTGGGAATCCCCTTGATGGGAGTCCTAACCGAGCCGGCATCCAGGGCCAGGCAATGACCCATCATGAGTTCACCTGAAGCCACCTGCACCCCGTTTAGCTTTATGCCGTATTGGTTGGGCTTTAGATGCAGGTTGTCCCTGATGTGCATCAAGGGGATCACGACCCCCATTTCCAAGGCCACCTGCCTGCGGATCATTCTTATGCGCTCAAGCACCGTGCCTTTTTGCTCGGAATCCACAAGAGGTATTAGTGCGTAGCCTATTTCCAACTCCAAAGGATCCATGGGCAAAAGCGCCTCCACCTCTTCCCTGGAGCTTAAAGAGGGCTGTGCTGCCCCAGAGGCCTGGGCTTTTTGTTCTTCCTGCCTTTTCTTTTCCGTGCTGTGAATCCTCCAGGCCAGAACCCCTGCCCCGCAGGCCAAGGCCATGAAAGGCAGGGCCGGGAGCCCGGGCAGCAGGCCCAGGCCCAGAAGAATGGCGGATGCCATGGCCACGGCTCTGAAGTTGTGGACCACCTGTCTTAGCAGGTCTGTGCCAAGGAAGGAGTCGGAGGCCGCCCTGGTGACTACCAGGCCTGCCGCTGTTGAGACCACCAAGGCTGGGATCTGGGAGACAAGCCCATCCCCGATGGTCAGAATTGTGTAAGTGCGAAGCCCCTCCAGAATTGGCATTCCCTTCTGGCCGACCCCTATGAGGAGGCCCCCCACTATGTTTATGAACACTATGACCATGCCTGCTATGGCGTCTCCTCTTACAAACTTGCTGGCACCGTCCATGGCTCCGTAAAAATCCGCCTCTCTTTCTATGAGCTTGCGTCTTTCCCTGGCGGTGCGATCGTCTATGAGGCCTGCATTCAGATCAGCATCTATGCTCATCTGCTTGCCGGGCATGGCATCCAAGGTGAAGCGGGCAGCCACTTCAGCGATTCTACCCGAACCCTTTGTTATGACTATGAAATTGATCACAACCAGGATCAAAAACACAACCATTCCCACAACATAATTGCCGCCCACCACAAAACTCCCAAAGGCCCGGATAACGTGTCCTGCAGCATCCGGACCCTCATGGCCGTGGAGCAATATGAGCCTGGTGGAGGCCACGTTGAGCGACAGCCTAAACAAAGTGGCCACAAGCAACATGGTTGGGAAAACAGAGAATTCCAGGGGCTGCACTATGTACAGGGCCACCATCATGATGAGCACCGAGATGGTTATGTTGAAGGCCAAAAGAAGATCCAGGAGGGGCTTGGGAAGGGGGAACACCATCACCAGCAAAATCCCCATTACCCCGGCGGCCAGAAGCACCTCGCCGCTCCTGAGAAGACCCATTGCGGATGGGATAGCCACTCTTTGAGTGCTCACTTCTTTCCTGCTCCTTCACCCAGGTTTTCTTGCTCTTCCCCTAAAATCCTCAGCAATGCCCCTTTGGCTGCCCGCTGGAGCAGCCATCAGCGGGATCCAAGGGCTTGAGTCCTTGGATTTCTCTTGCTGTACACGTGAGCCAAGATTTCGGCCACAGCTCTGTACAGCTCAACCGGAATCTGGGAGCCCACCTCCACCATCTTGTAGAGAGCCTGGGCCAAAGGTTTGTTCTCCACAATCTCCACGCCATGCTTTTTGGCCACTTCCTTGATCTTGGCAGCCACGTAACCGGCTCCTTTGGCCACAACCGTTGGAGCGCTCATATTCTCTTTCTGATATTGAATGGCCACAGCCAAATGCTCTGGGTTTGTTATCACAACATCGGCCTTGGGCACGGCAGCCATCATCCTTCGCCTGGCCATCTCCCTTTGTCTTTGCCGGATTCTGGCCCTTACCTTGGGATCCCCTTCCCTTTGCCGGTACTCCTCCTTGACCTCATCCTTGGTCATGCGAAGGTTGCGCTCGTGTTCCCACCTTTGATAGAGGAAATCCAGAAGAGCCAGGCCGGCCAATACCATCCCCGCTCTGAGCCCTATGTTTAAAATCCCCCTGGCCATCTCTGAACCCATGGCCCAAGGCGAGACACTTCCCATGGAAGCCAGGGTCTCCCACTCGGACATGACCGTTCGCCATATGACCCAGGCCACAATCCCCATCTTGAGAAGCCCCTTCAAGAGTTCGGCCAAAGCTTGCAGGGAAAACATCCTTTTGAAGCCCTCTACGGGGTTGATCCTGGACCAGTTGGGCGCCAGGGCCTCCGTTGCGTTCAGGAAACCGAACTGGGCCACATGGCTGGCTATGACAACAATTACCAGAAGCCCCAAGATGGGTCCTGCAATGAGGCCCGTGCGGGCCAGCAATTCCATGAGTATCTGGCGGGTCTCCTGGGCCGTGATTTGGAGCTCTCCGCTTTTGGCTATGAGCACCCCTAAGGTGTTCATGGCAAAACCGCTTAGCCCCCCACCGGCCAGGACCAAGAAGCCAGAGGCGGCCAGCAGAACCGCGGCAGAGGAGACTTCGCGGCTCTTGGCCACCTGGCCGCGCTTTCTGGCCTCCTCCCTTCGTCTTTGGGTGGGGGCTTCGGTGCGCTCCTGATCGCTCCTCGGGGCCATTATCAGTTACCTCTCAAAGCTGACCGCCCTCCAAGGGCGCTTTTCCCAGCCAGCAAAACTAAGCCCAATTCTTCAGGCTCCATGACTCAGTCCCACATCAGAGTCCTGTAAGCTTCTGTGAGCCAACCCATGCCCTTTTCAGACCAACTCCCCAGGATCCCGAGGCCCAAACCCATGCAAGCCAGCCCCACCCCTATTTGGAGCGGAGCGGCTACAATAAAGATGTTCATCTGAGGCATCATCCTGGCCAGCACGCCCAGGCCTATCTGCACGAAAAGGAGCAGAAGCAAGACTGGTGCGGCCAGGGAAAGAGCCGAGTTGAAAAGGTTTCTTCCGAACTCCGAGACCGTCTCTGCCAGGCCCAAGGCCCCGGTGAGAGGAGTTTGACCCGGGTTCTGAAACAGCACCCAGATGGCCAGATGATGCCCGTCAAAAAGAAGGAAAAGCCAAAGAGCCAAAAGCTGCATGAACTGGGCTGCCACAGACATCTGCTGCTGCCCCACTGGGTCCATGACATTGGCGATCCCTATTCCCATCTGGAATCCCACTATCTGGGCTGCAAGAGGCGCGGCAGCCAGCACCAGTTGCGCCAGCCAACCCACGCAAAGCCCGAACAGAACCTCACGCACCACCGTGGCTGTCCAGGAGGCCAAATCCAAGGGCATGGCCTTGGGGGAGATGGGCAAAATGGGAAGCAGTGCCCAGGAAAGACCCAGCACCAGCATGATCTTCACGTATGTGGGAACCGCTCTTGCCCCCAGCAAGGGAAAACTCAAGCTCAGCCCGGCCATCCTGGCCAGGACCGGCCCCAGCATGGGGATTCTTTCCCACATGAGACTCAGCGCATCCACAGTCCCACGTCTCCCATCATCCTGATTGTGAATTCCATGAGCAGGTTCAGCATCCATGGAAAAAAAAGAGCCAAAGCAGCCACCACCGCCAAAAGCTTGGGGACAAAGGTGAGGGTCATGTCCTGGATCTGGGTGACGGCCTGAACCAGACTCACGGCCAAACCCGCCACAAGGCCCAAGCCCAGCATGGGACCGCAAAGCAGTATGGTTAGCTGCAAAGCCTCTCTACCAAGGGCTATGACCGTTGTCTGATCCAAGATCTCACCTCTTTCTTCTCTTTCATATGAAACTCCTAACAAGGGAACCCACCAGGAGGTTCCAGCCATCCACCAGGACAAAAAGCATCAGCTTCAAAGGAAGGGAAATCATGACCGGGGGGAGCATCAACATACCCATGGAAAGAAGAAGGCTGGAGACCACCAGATCCAGGATCAGGAAAGGCACATGCAGCACAAAGCCTATCTGGAAGGCTGTCTTCAGTTCGCTGATCATAAAGGCAGGGATCAGGGCCCTCATGGGGATCTCCGAGGGTTCCTTGGGATTCTCCATTTGACCCAAGTCCAAAAACAGCAGGATATCCTTTTGGCGGGTCTGTTTGAGCATGAATTCCCTGACCGGAATCACGGCTTTTTCCAGGGCTTGTTTCTGGGAGATCCTGTTCTGCAGGTAGGGCTCCAGGGCTTCTTGGTGAACCCGGCTCCAGACAGGGGTCATGATGAAGACGGTCAAGAAAAGGGCCAGTCCTATGAGAATCTGCCCAGGCGGCAGCTGTTGGGTGCCTATGGCCTGTCTAAGGAGGGAGAGCACCACCACTATCCTGGTGAAGGATGTGAGCATCAAAACCAGCGCAGGGGCCAAGGAAAGGGCTGTCAGCAAAAAAAGAATCTGAAGTGCAGGGGCCACTTCCCCCGCATCTCCCAGCTTTATACTCAGCTCTGGACCGGCCCAGGCCGAGCCCCCGAGGAGCAAGCTTGATCCTGCAAAGAAAACAAGCCGGAACAAACCTCTTCTCACAGCTCTTCCTCCTGCTGGGTTGAGGTTTGCTTCTGGACACTGGAGAGCTTGGCCAAAAACTCCACATTCTCTTTCCCAGAGCAAAGCAGGAACCTCTCCCCCTCCACCTCCACCACCAGAAGAGTTCGGCCCTGCCCCACGGATTTTGCTCCCTTGACCTCAATCAAGCAGCCTTGCAAGCCCGAGCTTTGCGGTAAACGGTTCCCCAGGCTTTTGAGTGCCCATGGCAAGAGGAAGGCAAGCCCCATCACAAAAAGAATCCCACCCAAAGGCTCCAGCCCTCTGGAGAGGTTTCCCTGAAAGCTAAAGCCCGCTCCCCATAACACGGCCCCAACTGCCGCTGCGGAGAGAATCCAGGCAAGGGGACGTTTTCTTTGGGAGAAGACCTGGTTCATGCCATTCTTTCCACCCTTTCCTGAGGGCTCAGAATCTCGGAAATACGGATTCCAAACTTCTCGTTCACCACCACCACCTCGCCCCTGGCTATGAGCTTTTGGTTCACGAATATCTCCAGATGATCCCCCACCATCTTGGAGAGCTCTATGACCGAGCCTTGGCTCAGCTGGATCACGTCTTTTACAGGCATCCTGGTTCGGCCCAGCTCCACGCTTATCTGCATGGGTATATCCAGGATCCTGTCCAGGGATCGGATCTTTTCCTCAAGATTCTCTCCCGTCTCATCCGGAACCTGCACGGTCTTGGCCTGAGATTGTTCTGACATTGGGAAACTCCCTCCGGACCTAGAATTCAAAAGCCTGCCCTAAGACCTAGCCGAGGCTTGAAAGTCGCACCTAAGAGCAAGAGCCGGCAGACCCGAGTGTGCCGGCTATGCGAACCGCCATCTTTCCTTTTGATTCCCCGGGCTGGGCAAGAAACTTGGGAACTCCCTCCACGCTCACAGGCAGTAGCCCCCCATGCCCTGCTTCCAGCCACAGGGTGTCACCAGCCTTTAGTTCCAGGATCTTCCCCACAGTGGCCCAGGAACTCCCAAGCTCCACCGAGAGCTCCACCAAAGTCTCATCAAGATGAGCCAGGATAGAAGCACTATGGCTTCGCTCTTTGCGTTCCCTGTCCGAGCCCCACCCAGGCAGCCTGTCTCTATACGGCTCCACCATTCCCAAGGGAAGGCACAGCACCAGAAACCCTCGGGCCATCTCCATCTCCAGCTCCAGTTGGATGCAGAGGACTTGATCCGAGGGAAGCAGGACCGCGGCGAACTGGGGATTCATCTCAGATCTCTCGTACTCCACCTTAACGGGCTGCAAGGAATTCCATGCCTTGTTCAGATCTCCCAGGGCCTCCCTCACCAGTCTTTGAATGAGGCGCATCTCGATGTTTGTGAAATCCCGGCCTTCTATCTTGAGGCGCCCTTCCAGGCTTCCGCCCATGATGAACTCTATGAGCAGGTAAACCAGATTCGGCTCCAAAACCAACATCCCCACACCCGGCAAGGGCTCCACCCGGAAAAGATGAATGCTGGTGGGCATTACAAGCGCTTTGAGAAAGTCCCGGAACTTTCTGACCTCAGAGGAAACCGGTGTCACCTCCACCATCCGCCTAAGGGCAGAGGTGAAGGTGCCCATCAGATGATGGGCGAAACGGTGTGTCATCACGTCCACAGCGGGTATTCTGCCCTGGACGATGCGGTCGTGGTGGCTCAGATCATAGGGCTTGACTGCCTTGGAATCATCAGGGGTGTCTTTGGAGGTGGGGACCTCCCCAGAGGAAATCCCCTGAAGCAGCGCATCTATTTCTTGCTGACTTAGGATGTTCTCCACTTCTGGACTCCGCTTTTCACTGTATAATGAATTCCTTGAAGAAAACCCTGCTGGCTGTTACGCCCTGAACCCTGGTGTTGACCCTGGAGATGATCTCTTCCTTTAGCCTCTCCTTACCCTCGATGCTAGCTAGGTCCTCGTAGCGTTTGCTGCCCAGCAGCACGATGATGGAGTCTCTAATTTCCGACATCCTGGTTTCCAGCTCCTTGGTCTGGCTGCCTGGACGCAGCTCCAGATCAAACTCCAGTTTCAGGTAACGCGGTGCATCGGCCCCGCCCATGAGGTTCACCACAAAGGGCTTCAGGGATACAACCGGCGGGGGAGTAGGAGGAGGGGCCTTCTCAGGAGCCGAAGCTCCCCCTTTCAGATGGTTCCAGCCCAGGAACCCTCCAGCCCCGAGCACAACCACAGCTCCCAGAACAATGAAGATCAGCTTGCTTCCACCTTTTTTCCCAGAACCAGCCTCTTTGGACTGCTGATCCCCAGCAGCCTGTTCTTTCTCAGCCATGGCACCTCCCCAAGCTTAGGAACGTGGGCCTGATTCCCAGGCCCTGCCCGGGAAAAAGCAAGGGGTATGCCAAAGGGGGCTTAGGGCCCATCTCTACCCTCAAGGGCCCAAACACTCTCTCTAAGTTCCTTTGGGCAAGCCGTGTCTGTTGAATAGGGAGGCCTTGTTCCACAGCCCGGCCTGTCACCAAGAGAGAGCCTAGCTGTCACCGCTGTGACAGGCCTTGCTTACACGGGCCTATGTGTGGATCCAGAATCCGCCAGCCCCCAGTATCCACCAGAAGTGAATCATGCTGGCTATCTTAATGACATGTTTGGACATACCGCTCCATGCTCAAGAACACCCTGATATTCGGCTGCAGCTTTGCTGCTGGTTTAGCTCCCAATACGCCAAAACTTAATTGCGGCTTGGGGGGTTTAGATCCCAAACTTAAAAGCTTTGGAGAATAGGGCTGGGCGTGCCCTGGAGAGGATCTCCCAAGACTTTAGATGTCTTGCAGGGATTTGCTTCTGCCCGTCCGCCAGAGGGTCTTGGGGGAAAAGATGAGGGCCATGCCATGGATAGGTCGATTTTAACTATCCATGGCATGGTTTAGAGAGGGATGAGCTTTTTTTATCTCTTGAGATTCACTATCTCCTGTAGCATCTGGTCTGTGGTGGTGATGATTCTGGAGTTTGCCTGGAAGGCCTGTTGAGTCTTAATCATCTCTACAAACTCTGTTGCCAGGTCCACGTTGGAGAGCTCAAGAGAATTGGAGTTTATCTGCCCCAGCCCCGAGGAGCCGGCTTCTCCCACAATGGGGGGGCCTGAATGGGTTGTCTCTGCAAATAGATTCCCTCCAATGCTGGTCAACCCCCAGGGACTGGTGAAACGGGCCAAAGCCACCTGATACACCTGGCGGGACTGTCCGTTGCTGAAAACACCGCTTACAACTCCCTCGTTGTCTATCTGGATGGAGATGAGATTCCCCTGGGTGTACCCGTCCTGACTCAAGAATTTCGTCGTGGACCCCCCGGCGAACTCGGTGCTGCCGTCAAGCCCTGTTCCGCCCTCATCGATGCTGCTTCCAAAATCAAAGTCAATGCCCTGGGCTCCGCTTGTCCCGAAAAACTGGACACTGAAAGGGGTGGTGAAGGTCTCGGTTTGAAGCTTACCGTCTGTGAAATCCAGGCTGCCCGCCGCCACCTCCTGATTCCCAGGGGTCCCCCCTTCCAACTCAGCCCCATCCAAAAGGGCATGCCATTCCCAGGTGTCGTTGTCCTGTTTCCTGAAGTAAACATTTACCAAGTGGCCGTTTCCTGTGGCGTCGTACACTGTTATGGGGGTCATGTAGCTTGAGGTGTTGACAGGGTCAGTCACGTCAAAAGGATTCGCAAGGATGGCCTCATTCACGTCCAGGTTCACGTTGATCACCACCCTGCTGGTGGCCCTAGGGGCCGAGGAGATGTTGGAGAGATTTATGTCCTGAAGAGTGCTTGTGATAGAGCCCTGGTCATCCAGCATCCAGCCCTGGAGGGCATATCCCCTGTGATTCACAAGAATGCCCTGCTCATCCAGGTAAAACTGGCCGGCTCTGGTGTAAAGGGTAGTACCGTCCCTTGAGACTATGAAAAACCCGTCACCGTCTATGGCCAGATCTGTTGCAGAGCTGGTGGTCTGGAAGGTGGACTGGGAAAAGAGCCTCTGAACAGAGCCCACCTGCACGCCCCTGCCTATCTGGAACTGACCGGTGGCTCCCACCAGGCTCTGACTCAGTATGTCCTCAAAAGAGATGCGGCTGGCCTTGAAGCCTACGGTATTCACATTGGCTATGTTGTTTCCGATTACGCTCATTGCCTGGCTGTAGGCATCCAAGCCGCTGATACCGGTGTACAGGGAAGAAAGGGACATGTTCTCACCTCCTCAAAGTTCTGGCTCTGCCCGCAACGACGGGCAGGTTGTTAACACTACCCTTATCCCCTCACCTCTAGGATGCTCCCGAGGGGTACCATGACTCCATTGACCAAAAGGGAGGTAACCCCCTCCTTGAAAGTTGCGGCTTCAGCCCTCCCCCTAAGGTACTGCTCCACATCCACGCTCTTACCCTTCACATCCTTGGCCGCCACCTGGAAACTGTATGTGCCCAAGCCCAAGGCCCTGCCCTGTTGGTCAAGCCCGTCCCAGGCAATGGAGTGCTCCCCAGAGGCCCTTTTTCCAAGCTCAAGGGTTCTAACCAACCTTCCGGAGGAGTCATACACATAAACCTGGGTCTGGGCGCTCTCCCCCAAGAGCCTAAATGAGAGTTGGCCCACTCCAGATTCGCTAATTCTCAGCTTGTCCCCCTGGGCCAGGATCTCCCTCCCTATTAGGTTCACGGCCCTGGCGTTGTTGGCCGAGGCCTCGTAAAGATTGAGAGTCTTTAGCTGTTGGTTGGTCTCAAGGGCCTGTTCCACCAAGCTGAACTGGGCCAGCTGGGCCGTGAACTGCATGGCATCCATGGGGTTCAGGGGATCCTGATGTTGAAGCTGGGCCACCAAGAGTCTTAGAAATTGCTCTTTGGTGGCACCGGCCTGGCTGCTACTGGTAGACTGGGAAGCCTTTTCAGGCGAATTGGTATTTGAAGCCACACTTGTGATCACGATTCACCTCCTGCTCATATCCTAAGGTGAAGGATCCCCTGCTCTTTTTGCAGCAGGAGCGATTCCTGATTCTTTTCTGATTCTTCTTGGCTTTTCACGCTGCGGGGGCCCCAGGCTGAGCTTGGGTCAGCCTTCCCTTGAGACATCCACTGGGCCCCGCCTCCGCCAACATCCACGGCCAGGCGCTGGCTTAAGAAGCCCTGCTCGGCAAGGCTCTGGCGAAGCTGGGACAAGCCTTGCTCCAGGACCGCCTTTTGCTCGGGTCCCTGGGTCAGGAACAAGGCTTCCACCCCTTCTTTGTGGACTTTGAGACGAACCCTCAAGAGCCCCAAATCAGGAGGCTCCATCTGCATGTGCACCACTTGTCGGTCTTTGAACTGCTCGGCCTGCACTTGGGCTTTGGGCTCGGTGGCAAACCCGGTTGTTGTCACCTCCCCGAAGAGCTTTGTCTTGGGAGCCTCAGGGGGAATACCCTGGCTGTTCCCCGAGAATTGGGCTTCAGGGGCAATTTGGTTTAGAGCTGCTTGCCCCAGGGGCTTCTGTGCCAAAGCCCCTGGGTCTGAGCCCTGCAGGCCATGAGAGGATCCTCCTCTTGGGTGGAGCTCCTCTGGAGAGCTTGGCTGCTCAAGCCCTTCCCGGCTGAGGTAAAACTTTGGGGAAGCCATATCGCTTCCCTCTGGGCTCTGCCCAACACTACCTGCTTGTTGCTCTTGGGGGCCAGATCCAGAGAATGGACTCGAGGGGCTTTTGCCTGAGTCCACAAAAAGCTTTACCGACTCTTCCTCTTTGGGCTGGAAAGCTTTTTGGCCAATATTATTCACAATTAGTGGGTAATCCGGGCTTTTTTCATAATATCCTAGGAGAGAACGCTCAATGCTGGAAAACACACTGGTTTCCCGGTTCAGATTTGGCCCTGGTTGGACTTGGAACACCCCTGAGTGTAGCGGGGGTTTGGGGGCGTGGCCCCCAAAATCACAGGCTCTGGAGGATGATCCGGGTTGGATGCAAGGGGGTTCATCCGAACCCGTGAGACTCTTCTCAAAGGGCTTGTCTTGAACCCCCTGCGTGCTGATCCCCCAAGTAAGGCCGCTTTTTACCTCTTGCTTCACAAGATCGGCCCCTTGAGCACCCTTAAGGGCCAAGGCTGCCTCTTTCAAGGCCTTCTCACTAATTTGCGAAGCAGCACTTTCTCGGCCCGAGGACTCCTTTGAGGGGTCTGCAAGAGAAAACCCCGAGGAGATGGAATTCTTGGCTTGGTTTTTAAGAATCCCGAGAATCTCCTTTTCAGACTGACCCGCGGCTTGCTTTGGCTGCATGAAAGGGTATTCCTGGCAGACTGTAACTTCCAATGACTCAGGCCCAGAGCCCTGCGGCCTCTGAGGGAACTCGAAGGAGTTTGTGAGATAGTCTTCTTGCGTACCTTTCACTGGATCCCCTGTTTCCTTGAGCTCTGAGAAAAGAGGAGCCTGGGAAGAGACGCAGCTTGCAGAAAAACTCAGCCAGCCTAAAAGCTGCAGAGCGTTTGAATCGGTTTTGACCCCTTGATGGGGCTCCCTCTGGCCTGACTCTAGCTCCCCGGGGAAGACCGCACCAGAGAGAGGAAAGCAGGGCTCTTGGCTTAGACCCTTTCCCCCCAGAAGAGCACCCATCAAAAGCTCTGAGAAGCCTTGGGGTGCTTTCCCAGGGCTTGAGCCCAAAAGCTCTGAAGCCTGAATCTGGCTTACCTGAGGCTGCCATATCCTCATACTTTGACTCCCTCTGGCAGGCAGTTGTGAGCAAGCCTGGTGCCAATTTATTTCTGTTGCCAATTACATTTGAATATCAACTAGTTATGAATCGAATAAGAATCCTTCTTCAGCGCCTGGGGCAGTTTTTTCCTAGGGCAATGGCTTTTTTTGCCTGTGTATGGTTGGAAGTGGGCGCTTGAGGGATGTTTAAGTTCCAAAGGTTTTCCTGACAGGTTCAGGCTTCTGGGTGCCCTTGAAGGTTGGCCGTTGCATGAGCGTGAGCTTCCTTTTAGCTAAGCCGTCACCCCCGCGACCAATCACCCTTCTAGCCCGGATTATTCTCCAAAGCCCCTGACTTTGGGGGCTGCGCCCCCAAGCGCCAGGTACGATTCGACATATTCGAACCCAAAGCAGGACAAAATCTGGGAACCAAAATTAGGGTGCTTTTGAGCATGGAACAGTTTGTCAAAACATGTCATTGAGCTAACCCGCATTATCCACTCATCGTGAATAATGCGGGTTAGGGGCTTGAAATTGGAAGGATTTACCGTTTGCTTTTGATCAATGCCTGGCTTACCAAGAGGGCCTTCTCAGGCTCCATGCTTCCCAGCAGGCGGCCTGCTTTCTTGGGGTTCATGCGGGATATTACCTTGGCTGCAGTCTCGGGGTCCATCCCGGCCAAGAGTCTGGCACCCTGCTCCGGGGCCGCTGCCTCAACCAGCTTGGCAAGTTGGCTTATCCCCCCGTCTGAGCCCTCTTTCCCATCTTGGCTCTTCTCAAGGGAAGCCTTTAATTCTTTCTCCCTCTTGTCCACTTCCCTGGAAAGGCTCTCCAGCTCTTGCTTCAATGCCCCCAACCTTTCTTCCTTTGTCTTTACTTCCTGCTCTCTTTGGAGGACCTCCTGCTCTTTTCTTCTTGCCTCCTCCATCATGCGAACCGCCATGGAGGCCGGAGTTTCCTGATAAGAGACAGGCTTGAGAGCCGGGCTGGGAAGCTCGCCTCCTTTGCCGGGCTCAACACCCATACAAAGGCAAAGAAAAGAAAAGCTCATACCCAGGATCCAAAAAGTCCCTTTGCCCATCTTCTCAACCTCCCCCCCCCCGCTGCAACCGGACCAACCCGGATCATTCTCCAAAGGCTGTGACTTTGGGGGCTCAAGCCCCCGGTACGCTTCAGCATATCCCGTCTCCAACCAGGGCCAAATCTGAAACCTAAAATCAAGGTGTCTTTGAGCATGGCCCGTTTTGTTCAAACATGTCATTAAGATAGCCCGCATCATCCGCAGATGAAAAAACCCTCAGGCCCACCTCATCCAGCTCCAGGCTCTCGGCCCTCTCCAGTTCTCCCACAAACTCCCTGAAGGCCTTCTGCCTAAGCCTAAGCAGAGCCTCTTTGGCGGTTCTGAAATGAAGCCAAAGCTCGTGGGCCTTTTCCACCTTTTTCTCCCACTCCTGAAGCAGCTGACTTTGGCGTGCTTTCTCAAGGCTGAGCCATCTCCAGCGTTGGCTAATAAGCAACAGTTGCTGCGCCTCAACTTGAGCACCCTTCAGGCCATTAAAAAATCCCCTTACCTCCTCAAGCTCCTTTTCCAACAGAATCAGGCCCTTTGACACCATATCCCTTTGGGCTTGAGTCCTGGCAAAAGAGATCAGGGCTTGCCGCTCCTGTTCCTCCCTGTAGCGCATCACTCTCTCCAAGCGGAACCTGAAAACCAACTCCTACCTCCTCAGCATGGCTCTCACAATTTCCAAAGCCTCTTACTGCCCTGAACCATATCCCTCCAAACCCGGTCTTCCAGACGCCCGAAGCTTCCCATGGCCTGCCTCGGGATCTGCTTGGATCCTTGTCCAGAGCCTTCTTGCCTGGTTTATGACCGCATGAGTTTCTTCAACTCCTCCAAGGCCTCGGTAAAACTTGCCGGCTGGTCTGTGGGCTGAGAGAGGTAATCTTGAAGCTCACGGATACAGCCTATGGCCTTGTCCACTTCTGGATCACTCCCTTTGGCGTAAGCCCCAAGCTGTATCAGGTCCTCCGCCCTTCTATAGACGGCCAGAAGCCTCAGGAAGTCAGAGGCCAGCCGGACATGCTCTTGAGTTACCACATCCCGCATGACCCTGCTTACACTTGTAAGCACATCTATGGCAGGGTAATGCCCCCTGTTGGCCAGATCCCTCGAGAGTTCTATGTGCCCATCCAACACTGATCTGACGGCATCCGAGATGGGTTCGTTGAAGTCGTCGTTTTCCACCAGCACTGCATAAAGCCCTGTTATGGAGCCTTTTTCTTCACCACACCCAGCCCTCTCCAGCAACCTCGGGATCATGGCAAATACCGATGGGGGGTATCCTTTGGTGGTGGGCGGTTCCCCGGCCGAAAGCCCCACCTCCCTTTGGGCCATGGCGAATCTGGTCAGGGAGTCCATCACCAGAAGCACATCTTCGCCTTGGTCCCTGAAGTACTCGGCTATGGCAGTAGCCAGGAAAGCTCCCCTCATCCTTACCAGAGGCGGTTTGTCTGATGTGGCCACCACCACCACACTTTTTCGCAACCCCTCTTCGCCCAAATCCCTTTCCAGGAACTCCCTTACCTCTCTACCTCTTTCCCCTATCAGGCCTATTACGCTCACATGAGCCTTGGTAAAACGGGCCATCATGCCCAAAAGAGTGCTCTTCCCCACACCTGAACCGGCAAAGATGCCTATGCGCTGTCCTTTCCCGCATGTCAACAGTCCATTTATGGCTCTTATGCCCAGATCCAAAGGCTCCTTGATCCGAGCCCGCCTGAGGGGGTGAGGGGCTTGGCTGTAAAGGGGGTACCAGGTTTTGGAGAATATAGGACCTTTCCCGTCCAGGGGCTCCCCCAGCCCGTCCACCACCCTGCCCAAGAGCTCCTCCCCCACACGGCAGGCAGCGGGCGCGTTGCAGGATATTATTCGACAGCCAGGACCTATTCCCCTGGTTTCCCCATAGGGCATAAAAAGCACTTCCCTGCCTCTGAAGCCCACAACCTCCGCCAAAACAGGCGAAGATCCAAGCTCTTTCGGATAAATCCAGCACTGGGAGCCCACCGTGGCCCCAGGCCCGTGCCCCTCTATGAGCAGACCCACAACCCTGCTGACCCTTCCGTTGAGGGGCACGGTGTCCATCTCATCCAGAAGCCTGTGAAATTTCTCCAAAGCCTTGGTCATGCTCATACCGGCTCAGCCTCTGAGAGGTCTTCCCATGAGCGGGTGGGCCCTTTTTCCTCCTCCAGGAGTCTTTGGAAAGCCTGCTCTATCTCTTTGAACTGCCTTTCCAACCTAAGGTCCAGTTCCCCCATGGAGCACTCCACCAAGGCTCCTCCTCTCTCCACACTCTCGTCGGCCTCGACTCTTATGGAGCGGACCTCCTCCAGTTCCCTAAGAAGCTCCCCCTTGGCCTCCAAGAGACTTTCCAGGTCCATGGGATTCACTCTAACTATGACGTCCTCCCTAACCCTGGCCTTGGCCAAAGCCGCCTTGACAATTTGTACTACTGTGCCCCTTTCCAGGCTGACCTCCCTCTGAAGGATCTTCCCGGCCACAGCCAGGGCAAGGCGCACCACCTCGAAGGCCATATCCCCTTTGGTGTCCCTTAATATCAAGTCCAGCTGGGCCACGGCCTGCTGCAAGGCTCCCAGGGTCTCCTCCATGGCCCTCTCTGCCAATTCTCGGCCTGCCTTCTCCCCCTGGGAAAAGCCTTTCTCAAAAGCCTCCCTCTGGATAAGATCCGCCCGTTGCTTGGCTTCCCGCAGTATTCTGTCTGCCTCATCCTGTGGATTCGGGGATTCCTGCTCTGAGTTTCCGCCCAGCACCTGGAAGTCCCCCAGGCCCTCTCCCATGAACAAGGGCAGGAAGTCCCCCTTTGCGGGTTTTCCCATGGGTTTCCAATCAGACGAAGACATCTTCCTCCCCTGCCCCGCTCACGACTATTCTTCCCTCGTCTCTTAGGGCCAGAACCACCTTGATCACTTCCATTTGAGCGCTTTCCACCTCTGAAAGTCTTGTGGGACCAAGGGATTCCATTTCTTCTTTCAGGACCTCTGCCGCCCGTTGCGACATGTTCCCGAAGATCTTTTGCTGCACTTCCTCGCTTGCCGCCCGTAAGGCCTTGGCCAAAAGCTTCATGTCCACCTCGCGCAACACCTCCTGT
The DNA here is from genome assembly GCA_964414345.1 of uncultured Desulfarculaceae bacterium. Lineage (GTDB taxonomy): Bacteria > Desulfobacterota > Desulfocorpusculales > Desulfocorpusculum > Desulfocorpusculum > Desulfocorpusculum. The sequence continues at coordinate 14,340 of CAYPWF010000017.1, read as the reverse complement.
ACGGCCTTGTCATGCAGTTTGGCAAGGTCGTCGAATGTGAACATGAGCTGCTGGATCCCCTCTGCCAAGGCCGGGTCTTCCTCCTGGAGCCTCTTTAGGATGTCGTTCTCAACGCTTTTCTCGGTGTGGTTCAAAACATCAGCCACCTTCTTGAGGCCGCCCAGCTCTTCTCCCGCTGAGGCCATGTTGAGAAGGTCGTTTTGGAGCGCATCCACGATCTCCTCCAAGACCGCCGGGGAGACGTCTTTCAGCTTGGCCAGGCGCAAAACCACCTCTGTGCGCACCACCTCCGGGAGCTGCGAGAGCACTTTGCCAGCCACCGAGGGCTCCAGGTGGGCCAAGATCAGCGCAGTGGTCTGGGGGTGCTCAGCCTTGGTGAATTCCGATATGACCTTGGGGTCCACCTTGTTAAGGCTCTCAAAGGTCTGATGGTCGTTCATGGCCACGGCATCCATGAGCCTGGCAGCCGAGACCTTGTCAAAGGCTCTGGAGATCACCGCCTTGGCAAAGTCCTCCCCGGGCACCAGAAACCCACCTCGCCCCAGCAGCATTTGGGTGAACTCCTCGGCTATTGCCCTGGCTTCCTCTATTTCAGCAGGCTTCATCCTCATGAGGGTCTGGGTCATTCTGTGCACCTCCCCCATGGGCAGGCTCTGGAGTATCTTGGCGGCAGTCTCCTCCCCCATGAGCTGGAGCAGAATGGCAACCTTCTCCAAAGGGGTTCTCTTGCTCTGGGAAGCCATCTCAATCTCCCTGTTTCATCCAAGCCTTGAGCGCTGCGGCAAAGCGCTGCGGATCCATCTCGGCCATCTGCACCACTTCGGCGGGAAGAGGGGCTTTGGTGTTTGCCGGTAGCTGCCCTGAGGGGGCAGATTTTGCAGCATGGCTCATGGCCTCTATTTCACCCAGAGTCCTTGGAAGCTCGGCCGGAAGCATCTTGGGCCTGCTCTGAAGGGCTGTGACAACTCCCCTGGCAAAAGGCCTCACAACCCCTAGCAGGAAAAGAGCTCCCAGAACCAGAACCACACCATGGCGGACCATGGGAGCCGAGCTCCACCTCTCTATTACCTGAGGGATCCCGCCGCCTTCCTCTTGTGCCTCTTTGACCCTTTCGAAGGGGACACTGGCCACCTGTACCACATCCCCCCTTTGGGCATTGAAACCTACCGCCTGCTTCACTATCTCCTCATATTGCTTGAGCTCTTCGGCCGATCTGGGCATAACCGTCTCCTTCCCTTCTGATCCGGCCGCAGCCTGTTTGATCCCATCCACCAGAACCGCCACGGTGATGCGCCTCAGCTCCCCGGCTGCCGCCACGGTGCGCCGGGTAAGACGGTTCACCTCGTAATTGACGGTTTCGTTCTCGCGTTGGTAAACAGAAGAGGACTGAGATGAGGCTTGGGGTTTGGCCTCCTGCAGGTTGGACATGACCCCCGGAACTCCGCCCACCCCGCCGGAGTTGCCTGATGAGCGTTCGGTGCTTCGCTGTTCGCTTCGCACAGCAGCCTTGTCTGGGTCATACTGTTCTTCTGTCTGCTCCACCTGACGCGGATCCAGATCCACATGGACCCGCGCCACCACCTTCTGGGGCCCCATAACAGGTTCCAGTATCCCGAGTATCTTGGCCTCCAGCCTTTTTTCCATCTCTGCTTGCCGCTCCAGTATGCGGCCCAATGCCATCTCTGCTTCCTGCCCGCCCAAGGGGGAATAGAGCACTTTGCCTGTTGTGTCCACCACGTGAACGTCCCGAGGCTGCATGGATTGCACGCTGCTGGAGACCAAATGGACTATCCCTTGCAACTGGGATTGCTGTAGGTTGGCCCCTGGATGCAACTGCAACACCACCGTGGCCTGAGGCCTTTGGGGCTCTCTCACGAAGAGGGAACGTTCTGGCACGCTCAAATGCACCCTTGCCTGAGCCACCTGGGGGAATTGTTTGATGGTCCTGGCCAGCTCTCCCTGAAGAGCCCTTTGGAGGTTCACTCTTTGCACGAACTCTGTGGCCCCAAAGGAATTCCTGTCGAAGAGCTCAAAGCCGACTCCGCCCCCTATGGGAAGACCTTCGGTGGCCAAGGCCAAACGAAGCTCGTAGAGCTGTTCCTGGGGAACCTCCACAGAGCGGCCCCCATTGCCTATTCGATACTGCACCTTTCTTTCTCTGAGCCTCTCCACTATGGCTGCTGCCTCCTCTTCACCCAAATTGGAGAAGAGGGGACGATAGCTGGGCCTTCCCCCCCACACTACCAGGAGAGCAAACCCTCCCAACATGAGAAGAGTCACCATTATGAGAGCGGCCCTTCTGGAAGGGCTCAGCCCTCCCCAGAGGGATTGCCATTGTTTCCAGAAAGCCTCCAGGGGTGGAGCCATTGCTTTTCACCTCCGGCGATAACCACTTGCAGGTTTGAGCCTTTTGTCTGCCTAGACCGGCATGCGCATTATCTCCTGATAAGCATCCAGGAGCTTGTTTCTGACCTGAACCATGAGCTTCAAAGACAACTCGGCCTTCTCCATGAGGATCATGGTCTTGTGAAGGTCCTCGGTTTGGCCTGTGGCTAGCTCCTGAATGGCCTGCTCGGCCTGCTCCTGAAGGGAGTTGACCTCCTCCATGGATTTCTGGAGCATTCTCTCGAAGGAAGCCTCATTGGGAGCACTGGATTTGGTGGGCTGAGGGCTCCCCTGTAATGTTTTAACCGAGTCCCCGAACCGAATGGCTTCCATGAACCTTCTCCTTTCAAATTCTGCCTATTTCCAGGGCCTTAAGAAGCATTGCTTTGGCGGCGTTGAACACCTCCAGGTTGGCCTCGTAAGAACGTGCGGCTGCTATGAGGTTTACCATCTCCTCCATGGGATTCACGTTGGGCAAGAGCACGTAGCCCGAGGGATCTGCGTCTGGATGACCGGGGTTGTAAACCGACTTGAAGGGCCTGGGATCTTCCACTATTTCTTTGACTCGCACGCCCTGCTGGGCTGTGGCGATCTCCCTGCCCAAGATCTCCGGGAACTGCCCGCTGGAAGGCACAAAAAGCACATCCTTTCTTCTATAGGGGCCTCCTTGTGGAGTCCGGGTTGTCTCTGCGTTGGCCAAGTTGGAAGAAATGACGTTGAGACGCCACCTCTGGGCTGTCAAGGCCGAGCCGCTCACTGCGAATACCCTGAAGAACTCTTTCATCTCCTGCCTCCCTCGGTTATGGCTTCCCTGAGATTGGCAAATATCCTATTGAGGGCCTGGGTGAGGGCCTGGAAACGAATCTGGTTTTCGGCAGACTTGGCCAGCTCCTCTTCCAGGCTCACGGTGTTCCCGTCGGCTCTCACTTCTCCTTCTGACTCCAGCCTGTAGCGCACGGGGAAACGAGCTTCCAAGAAGGAGTCCTCAAGGTGAGTGCGGTGGGTTCTAGCCAAAACCACTTGACTCTCCCCCTTTGCTGAGGCCAAGACTTGCTCGAAGTCCAAGTCCGCAGCCTTGTAGTTGGGGGTTTCGCTGTGGGCCACATTTGAGGCTATAAGCTTCCCCCTGCGGATGGTGGCGTCCATACTTCGCTGGATAAGGCTCAAGGTGTTCTCCACACTTTTGCTGCTCATGGAGTTCCCCCTTCTGCTCGGGCAGGCAGAAAACCCTCCCGCCTGTACTCATGCAGCTTGTTGCGAAGTGTCCTGATGCTGATGCCCAGCTTTTCCGAGGCCCGCGTGCGGTTCCATCCCTCCTTTTCCAAGGTGCAAAGGATGAGTTCCCGCTCCACATCCTTGAGTGAGCCGTTTCCCTGCTCCTGCGTGAAAGGGGTGTCCTGAAGGTACTCCAGGAAAATATCCTCCTGCTTTAGGATCTTTCCCTGAGACAGCAGCACAGCCCTTTCCATGACGTTTCGAAGCTCTCTCACATTGCCTCGCCAGGTGTGGCGCTCCAGTTTCTCAAGGGCCTTGGGCTCTATCCCCACCACCTGGCGGCCGTGCTCCTTGGCCGCGCGCTTAAGGAAATGTTCTGCCAGCAAGGGGATGTCCCCTGGCCTCTCTCTGAGGGCAGGCAGGTGAAAAGGGATCACGTTCAGACGGAAATAGAGATCCTCCCTGAATTTCCCCTTCCGAACGCATTCGGCCAGATCCGCGTTGGTAGTGGCCACAAGCCGGACATCCACCCTGACAGGAGAACTTCCACCCAGCCGATCCACCTCCCATTCCTGAAGCACCCTCAGAAGCTTGGCCTGCAGATTCAGGCTCATTTCTCCGATCTCGTCCAGAAGGAGAGTCCCGTTGTTGGCTTGTTCAAACTTGCCCAACTTGCGGGTCACAGCTCCAGTAAAAGCGCCTCTTTCATGCCCGAACAACTCCGATTCCAGGAGGTTTTCTGGAATAGCAGCACAGTTTACAGCCACAAAGGGTTTCCCATTGCGGGGGCTTAAGCTGTGGATGAACCTGGCCAGAAGCTCTTTCCCGGTCCCGCTCTCCCCTTGGATGAGCACAGGCACCCTTGTGGCAGCAACTGCCCTGGCCCTTTGAAGAATCCTGAACATGGTTTGGTCTGTTGTAAGAATCCCGCAGGCTTCATCCGCAGGATTCATGGTGCAAAGCAACTGCTTCCCATCCAAAGATCTTCTTATGGCAGCTCTTAATTCCTCGAAGGAGAAGGGTTTTTGTATGAAGTCCACAGCCCCAGCCTTCATGGCTTCCACAGCCTTCTCCACAGTGCCAAAGGCAGTGATCACTATCACAGGTGTAAGCTCAGAACGCCTTTTCACCTCTTCCAGCACCTGCATGCCCGAGCCTCCCGGCATCTTCAGGTCGGTGATGACCAGGTGGTACGTGTCAGAATTTAGTTTCTTGAAAGCCTGGGACACGTCTGATGCTGGTTCCACCTCATGGCCTTCTTTTTTAATCGCCGCTGTCAGCCCGCACATCATGTGGGGATCGTCTTCAACCACCAGGATCCGAGCTCTTTCCATTGAAACTCACTCCTAATTGTTCTCTTGGCTGATCATGGGAATCCTGAGTCTTACCCTGGTGCCCTTGCCTTCCTCAGAATCTATCCAGACATTTCCCCCGTGACATCTAAGAATGTTATGCACAAGGCAAAGCCCCAGCCCTGAACCATCAGATCGGGTGGTAAAAAAAGGATCGAAAACCCTCGGGAGCACCTCCGAAGGGATCCCAACCCCGGTGTCTTCCAAGTTGATCTCCAGGAATTCATCCATTTCCGAATTCACACCTTCTTTGTCCTTCTGGACTGCAACCCATGCATATACCATGCCGCCCTGAGGGGTAGCCTGAAATGAATTAAGAAGAATGTTGAGGATAGCCTGTTTTAAGAGTTCCGGGTCAGCCGAAACCTTGAGGCCGTAGTTGGAAGGCTCCAGCAACAGCTCTACTCCTTTTTGCTTGGCCAGAGGCTCCACGAACTTAAAACATTCCTGCAAAAGCTCCATGGGATCCAGGTTTTTCCGCTTGGGCCTAAGGGGTCTTGCAAGATTAAGCAGATTGGAAAGGAGTTGGTCCACAGACCTTATGGCCCCCTGGATCTGCTCCATCATCCTTAGACGCTCCTGGGGGGATTCCTCCTCTGCCATGAGGGATGCAAAAAGATGGACGCTTCCCAATGGGTTTCTAACCTCATGGGCTATGGAGGCCGCCATCTCGCCCATGGCAGCCAACCTGTGGCTTCTGGCTATTTCTTCCTCCATGGCCTTCAACTCGGTTAGATCCTCGAGGGTAAGAAGACCCCCCAGCTGCCTTCCGGCGCCGTCTTTAAGGGGGACCCCGTGGAACCTAAGCCAGGGTTTGCCGCCTGCGGAGCGGGAAACCATCCGCTGCTCGATTTGGAAGGATTTCCCGCAGCTCACAGCGCTCAGGAGCCTGTTGAGCAGGTTTTCGGAGAGGTAACCGTTTAAGAACTCCCCAATGGAGCCACCTCCCTCCCAGGCCTCTCTTTCCAGGAGTCCGGCTGCGGTGCCGTTTACCCTCGTGAGATTTCCCTCAAGGTCCCAAACCAAGACTCCCAGTGGGAGCCCTTCCAATATACGCACAAGGAGTTCCTGAAGCCTTTCCCTCTCTTGAAGACTTGCCTCCAGGGCGCGGTTTCTGGCCTCAAGGGCAGTGTCCAGGTCCCTAATCTTGCGCTCCAAAGCCCGGTAGGCCAGGATCAGGTCCCGGCTGGAGCGCTCCCACCTGGAAGCAAAATTGAGCCATTGAACGGCCTGCCCTGAGACTCCCGGAGTCTCTTGTGGCTCAGGTATGCAAGCCTCTTCTCCCTGCGGCTTCATGAAGATCCCTTTCTAGAGAAGTTTTCCCCCAACGTTTTCCCCTGCTTCAACTCCTCGGCTAAGACCCTCCAGGGGCTCCCGGGGGGCTCTTTGGCCAGCCGCTCCAAATAAGGCAAGGAAGCTTTATGTGATTTCTCAGCAAATTGCAGTTGTGCCATGCGTAGGGCAGCCCACTTCTCTGTGTCACCCCATTCAGAGCGGCGGGCCACCCTCTCATACCATTTGAGAGCCTCTTGCTTTTTCCCGGCGCAATCTAGCAAATCCCCCATTAAAACCTGAGCCTCGGCCACAGAGTGGTTTTCCTGCTCTTCCACAGCTTCCAATCCCAAAGCCAGAAGCTCAGCCCCCGGCGCGCAGACTTTGCTCTCTAAAGACAAAAGCCCCAAGGACTTGGAAGCCTCAAGAGTAGGCCTCCCTGAGGAAATCTCCTGCAGGAAACGCGCCGCCACCTCATAACCTTTCGGAGATGAGACCTTGCTCGCCCACTCCAGCACTGAAGCCTCTTTTCCCTTGAGAGCCCCCAAAGACGGCTCTTTCTGCAGGGCCTTGAAGGCCTCCTGCAGGCGACCGGCCGCCAGGTGAGAGCGAATCAAACCAAGGGCAGCTTCCTGGGCGCGGGGCCCCAGGCCCACAAGAACTCTTGCCCTGCTATAAAGATCAGCTGCCGTGCCGAAGAAACCCAGCCTCTCGTGCACTCTTGCCCCATTGAGTAATAGTGTTGGGTCGTTCCAGAGGCCTGCAATCCGCTCAGCCATCCAATGGAAAGCCTCCATGGCCGGTTCGAGTCTGTTGGAATCGGTCGCTTGGGCTACCAAAGCGGCTCCGGTTTTGTATGCGGCTTTGCGGAACTCAGGCCAAACCGAATCCTCATCTAAGCCTTTGTTGAAGCTCTCTAGGATCTCCCAAGCCTCCATTGTCTTTCCCGAGCTTGACCAGCACTCTGCAAGCTCACCAAGGGCCAATTGGAGCTCCCTGTCTTGAGGGTTCTGGTTGAAAAGAAACCTCTTGAGTGTTTCTGGCTCATCCATACCGTGGGCCGCTGGGAACAAACCGGCCTGTTTGAGGCAGGGTGAGCCCAAAGCGGCCAGCATCAACCTGGCCAGCCCCGACTCCATGGATCCCTCATCCTTATCCAGAAGTCTTTCTAGGATTAAGCTTGCCTGAAAAAACTTGGATTGCATCTTCATAGCTCTGGCAAGATTCAACATCCAAGAGCCGGCCCTGGGATGTTCTGGGTAAAGACTAAGTGCTGTCATGCACATCAGAGAGGCCTCCCGGCCGTCTCCCCTGTCCAAAGCCAATCTTGTGAGGTTCTCAAGGCTCTCAGGGGGTGCAGATCCCAAAGGGGAGCTTACCTTCATGGCCCTCTGGTACCAAAGAGCAGCCTCTTTCTTTTCCCCCAAGTAGAAAAGACAGTCCCCGCCTCTGAAAAGAGCCCAGCAAATGCCCCTTCTTTCCTCCAGCTCCTGAATCAACATGCGGTAAAGCTCAAGGGCTTGTTCCAGCTCACGGCTCTGGAAAAGGCTTTCGGCCAACGCGGCCCTGGCCGCTATGGCAAGGGAGCCTTGGGGCATTATTCTGAGGAACTGAGCCCAATATGCCGAGGCCTCCTGGAAATGTCTCATGCGTTGATATCCCTCTGCTATGTGCCACAGGGCCTCGGCTTCAAAGGGGGGCTCTTGGCTTTGAGAGAGTTGCTCCCGGAAGGACAGGATGGAAAAGTGGAAGTTTCCCTTCAAAATCCCTTGTTGGAACTCCTGGTGGGCTGAATTCAAGGACTCTGAGAAAGCCATGCCCAAAACCTGCCAACCTGATCTGGGCTGGCTCAGGAACCATGGGAAAACAGCTCCGCTGGAGCGCTCAGCCCAAGGCCCAGAATGCTCCTGAGCCCAGCAATTCAAAGCCCATGAGGCCATAAGCAGCAAAGAGAGCAGAAGTCTTTTCAAGCTACCGGATCTCCCTTCGGAGCTTTCTTTTTTTACTTGGGCTGCCAGGCCCCTCACGCGGCTTGGGCACTGTAGGATCTTATGTTTTTCCAGGCTTGCCCTCAGCCTCCAAGGCTTTGGCCCTGGAGAAGGCTCCAGTAGCCCAATGCACGGCACCAAAGGAAAGCAATCCCCATGCCAGGGATTCAGAGAAAGAATCTCTGTGTACCCCGCATCATTGAGGAGCAGCGGGAAGGGGCAAACCCCACCACTGCCGATACGGGGATTCCGATGCAGGCTTGGGTTTCCTGGAGGCGGGATTCAGTACAGTTCAAGAAAAACGAGTGGATGCCAACTGGGTTTAGGGATCCTTGCAAAGAAGTTGGGGAAGAGTACAGGTGACAGGCCGTGTCAAAAAGTGGACCCTGAAGAACTGGCCTGATCTTCAAAGATGATGTTGTTTCTTTTCATCTTCTGTATGAGCGTGGTGCGCTTCATTCCAAGCAGGCGGGCAGCCTCTTTCTTGACCCCGCCGGTTCTCTTCAAGGCTTGAAGAATAAGTTCTTTTTCCAGCTTGTGCACGGCAGCATCCAAATGAATACCGCTTTCCGGAAGAAGAATCCGCCCCAGATCATCCTGTGAGCCTGTTCCCCTTACCTTTTCAGGCAGGTCTTCCAGGTCTATTATGCCGGCCCTTTTCAATACCACCATTCTCTCCATCAAGTTCTCCAGTTCCCTCACATTTCCGGGCCAGCTGTACTGCACCAGAGCCTCCATTGCCCTGGGGCTGATACCCTGCACGTCTCTACCCTTTTGCCTGTTGAAGTTTTCCAGGAAATGCTCGGCCAGCAGGGGGATATCCTCCCTTCGATCCCGAAGGGGCGGGATCTGGATCGGGATAACGCTCAGCCTGTAGTAGAGATCCTCCCGGAACTTCCCCTCTTCTATAGAGCTCTCAAGATCCCTGTTGGTGGCCGCGATGATCCTCACATCCACTTTTATGGACTTGACTCCACCTAATCGCTCGAAAGATCTTTCCTGGAGCACCCTCAGAAGTTTAACTTGCAGCTGAGGGCTCATCTCCCCCACTTCATCCAGAAAAAGGGTGCCCCCGCTTGCCAGTTCAAAACGGCCCACCTTTGTCTTATGAGCCCCGGTAAAGGCTCCCTTCTCGTACCCGAAAAGTTCGCTTTCCAGCAGATCCCCAGGAATGGCCGCACAGTTTATTGGAACCAGCGGCTTGTCCATCCGGTTGCTTCTGTAATGTATGGCCCTGGCCACCAGCTCTTTACCGGTGCCGCTTTCCCCGAAGATAAGCACGGTGCTGTCTGAGTCTGCAACTTTCTCTATGAGCTCCAGAATCTGCTTCATGGAGTCGCTGTGCCCGATGAGGTTTTGAGGGCTGAAACGACGCTGAATCTCCTGGCGGTATTGCTGGTTTTCCAGGTGCAGCCTTTGATACTCCCTTGCCCGTTCAAGCACCAGCTGCAGTTCTTCCAGGTTCACAGGTTTGAGAAGATACTCGAAAACACCAAGACGCATGGCCTGAATAGCGTTCTGGATGGTCCCGTAACCGGTCATCAGGATACCAAGGGTTTGAGGGGCACGCGGCTGGATGGCACGAAGTATTTCCATGCCGTCCATGCCGGGAAGTTTTAGATCTGTAAGCACCAGGTCGTAGTGGGCGTCGGACAAGAATTCAAGGGCGTCCGGACCGTTGGAAGTCTCTGTGACTTCGTAGCCCAGATGACTCAAGAACTGGCTGAATGCAGAACGGGCCGAGCTGTCGTCTTCTGCCAGAAGAATCCTTCCTTTTTCACCCATGCACAACTCCCGCTGCCGGTTCGTGAGCAATTATGTGCCCGGCCCCCTGGGCTTGTCAACACTGTGACGCGGCCCAGGAAAGCTTTGCAGAACAGTATGTTTGCAGACTTCATTCACCAAGAGCCGCAGATCAGGGCCGTCTCCAAGATATGAAGCTAAAGCCCTCAGGCCGGGCCTCCGATAAGAACAGAGGCTAAGGCAGTCTTGCCAAGGGGAGTTGGCCAGCTCTTTGAGGTCTGCGGCCTGACTCAAGATATGAGGGGAGCCTCCGATAACACTATTAGCCTGGAATATTCGCCTACGAAGGCTCATCCGGGCCTAGGCAGTGAGAAAAGAGCTCAGGGGCTCTTGGCACTTTGGAGCTTTAGATCCACTGCGGGAAGCCGTATGAGTAGAGACGGCTTGATACGTTCCTTGGAGTTTTTTGAGGACAAAGCCTGCTTCAGGCTGCGGGATGAGCAGCTCTAAGAGCAAGGCGTCTTACGGGTTGGAGAGGCCATGCTGGCCGCTATAGGAATAGGTGTGGTGCTGGTGGCTGTGCTGGGTGGGTTCCTAATAGAGAAAGGGAACTTGAGTGTACTCATCCAGCCTGCAGAGGTGCTCATAATTTTCGGCTCAGCGGCAGGCTCTTTGGTTATATCCTCCCATGGCAAGATGCTTGGGATGATAGCCGGGAATCTGGCCAGAATTTTCTCCGCCTCGGCCACCAGCAGGGAGACCTATTTGGAACTTCTTTTGCTTCTATACCAGCTTTTCACCAAGGTGCGCAAACAGGGCCTTCTTTCCATTGAGGCGGATGTGGAAGATCCCTCCAAAAGCGAGGTGTTCTCGCGCTTTCCCAAGATCATGGCCGACAAGACCGCACTTGAGTTCATCTGCGACAACTTCAGGGTGATAGTTTCAACCAACATGCCTCCCCATGAGTTGGACTCTTTGCTGGATATAGACATCGAGGCGCAGCAGCATGAGGCCATGCTTCCCTCCTCGGCTGTGGCCAAGGTGGCCGACGCTCTTCCGGGGCTTGGAATCGTGGCGGCTGTCTTGGGGGTTGTCTTGACCATGGGCAAGATAAGCGAGCCGCCAGAGGTGTTGGGGCACAGCATAGGGGCGGCCCTGGTGGGCACATTCTTGGGGGTTCTCTCCTGCTATGGGTTCGTGGGTCCCCTGGCCACGCGGCTGGAGCACATCGCCAAAGACGGGGAAACCAAGCTTCAGGTTATTAAAACGGCCTTGGTGGCCTTTCTGGGGGATGCCGCACCACGAATAGCTGTGGAATCAGGCCGAAGAGCCATCCCCAACGGGGAGAGGCCCAGTTTTCTGGAACTTGAAGAGGCCATAAAGCAGTGGAAGCAAAAAACATAATAATAAAAAAAGCCAGGAAAAAAGGCCATGAAGGAGGCCACGGGGGTTCCTGGAAAGTGGCCTATGCCGATTTTGTCACGGCCATGATGGCCTTTTTCCTGCTGCTTTGGCTAATCACCATGGTGGAGCCTGAAAAGAGGGCCAGGGTCTCAAACTATTTCAAGAAATTCTCCATCTTTGAAAAAAGCGGGGAGTCCCTTTTTGATACCAGCACCAGAAAAGACCTTACCGATATCATGAACGAGAAAACCGTGAGTCCCTCGGACCGCTCCACACCCGGCTCCAGGCGAGACGGGAGGCGTCTCCTGAATCCTGAAGACTTTAAGGAAAAACTTAAACATGAGATAGAAACCCGCCTTGCAGACGTAAAAGACCAGGTCCTGGTGGAAACATTTGAAGGGGGGGTCAGGATACAGATGATGGACAAGGACGGGAATCCCATGTTCGCCTTGGGGAAATCGGACCTCACGCAGGATGCCAGGAGAATTCTTAAGGTAATAACCGAAAGCCTCAAGGACAACGATAACCCCGTAGCCATAGAGGGGCACACCGACGCCTTGAGCTACCCAACCAACAGGTACACCAACTGGGAGCTCTCCACCGAAAGAGCCTCTGCTGCTCGAAGGGAGATGGAGGGAAATGGCCTGCCTCAAGAGAGGCTTGTAAGGGTTGCGGGGTTCGCGGCAACAGACCCCCTCATAAAGGACAACCCATACGATCCCAGGAACAGGAGGATCAGCGTGCTGCTCTATACCCAAAACGGCTCGCAGCCTGTTTCCCCGAACTCCTCATCGGCCCATCCCAGGGCCTCAGGGCGCGAAGGGTCTGTGGGCGCTACGGCTTTTTCTAAAGTCACTCGGACACCTGACCGATAAAGAGAGTCAAAAATGGTCCTTAGATAGACTTCTAAGGACAAAACAGAAAGGCGGGACGTTCCCCCGCCAAACATCAAATCAGGAGGTGGGTCATGAGAAGATGGAGGGGGTTGGCTGGTGTTTTGTGTTTTCTGGTCATTCCCATTGTTGCGGCGGCTGCCGAAAAAGGTACCAAGGAAGAAGCTGTGGCCATGGTGAAAAAGGCCATAGAGTACGCCAAAGCCAATGGCAATGAGAAAGCCTTCTCTGAGATCAACAATCCCAAAGGCCAATTCGTGGACAGGGATCTCTATGTTGTGGTCTATGACATGAACGGCAAGTGTCTTGCGCACGGAGCCAACCAGAAAATGGTTGGCCGAGAATTGATAGACAACAAGGACATAGACGGAAAGGAGTTCATGAAAGAGAGGATAGCCTTGATGAAGGCCAATAACACCGCCTGGCAGGAGTATAAATTCATGAATCCCGTCACCAAGCAGATCGAGCCCAAACTGATGTACTTGGAAAAACACGGAGAGCTTATTTTCGGCTGCGGAGTGTACAAATAAAGCCACAAAAGCCGGGCCCGCGGATCGGGCCCGGTCTGAAAGCGGACCTCTGATATGAGGAGCAGAATACCAGGTCTTATTGTAGACAAGAAGCGTATTCCCCAAACGAGAGGATTTGCCATGAGACTATCGCTAAGGCTGAAAACAGGTTTCGGCAGCATGACTGTTCTGATTGTGGCCATGGGCCTGGGCGGCTTCCTGATGCTGGATCGCATAAAGGGGAATGTGGATCTCGTGACCTCCCAAAGTCTGGCTGGGGTGCGATCCTCGGTCAATCTGGAAAGACTGGCCCTTGGCTCGCGGATCCTGGCCGAAACCGACTTCAGGAAATCCTCCGAGGCGAACCGGGGTGGCGGTGCAAAGGAAAAATTGAAAGAACTGTCTTCAACCATCAATGATATCAAAATATTGTCAGAGCGATCCCGAAACAGCGAACTGGCCTCCAAGGCGGCTCAACTGGAGGGTTTTGCTTCGCAGTTGGTAGGCCTTTACGAGTCTGCCATGGGTACACTGGCTGCCAATAGGGCTCAAGAATCGCAGATGGATGAAAAGGGGCGGGAGCTGGATGCCATGAGGGAAGCCTTCATGGCCTCCAAGAAAAAAGATTTCCAGGAGGCGCTTGAAAGTCTGGGTCTGGTCAACGAGATGAGGTCTTTGGTGTTGGAAAGCCGCTTCAGAGAGAAGAAGTACCAAGAAACGCAAGACCGTTTGGACCTTCAGAGTCTGGAAAGAAATGTAAAGAGCGCTTTGGAAAATCTTGAGCGTTTGGACAGGTTGCACCCCACCGAGATTGAAAGCAAGCAGATCGCCCAAGCCAAGAAGGCTCTGTCCGATTACTTTCAGGCCTTCATGTCCTGGGTTAACGAGTTTGGAGAAAGCGCCAGGCCCGAGGTTCTTGCGGAGCTGGCCAAGACAATGAACAGAACCGGTGACATCCTGGATCAGTTCACGGATGAGTATGTGCGCGCCAAGCAACCGGCTGTGGAAAAGATTATCCAGTCGGTTTTTCTGGTTAGAGACATAGGAGAGACTACTCTAAAGGCCAGGAGATTTGAAAAAGCCTTTTTGGCCCATAACAATCCGGCGGACTGGGAGGAATTTCATCGTTTGGTCTCTTCGCTTCCAAGTGCGCTAGAAGAGCTCAAGAAGCTTTCTTCCTCAAGCCAGGATAAAGGGGGGATTGATAAGGCTTGGGAGGCTGTCCAGGCTTACTCGAAAGCCGCAACCGAGTGGGAGGCTAACTATTCCCAACTAAACAAAGAAATTTTTCCAGTCATGTATAAAACCTGGGATCAGCTCCTGGCCCGCGCACAAGAGCTCCAGGCGGAATCATGGAGCCAAAACGATGTTGTTAGCGAGAATACCAAAGGGATAGTAGCTACCTCCAATAAAATTTCTTTGGCTTCCGTTTTAACAGGACTGCTCCTGGGGGGTCTGCTAGCTTTTTTCCTTACCCGTTCAATCCTAAGACCTGTTAACAGAGCGGTCGCAGGCTTAAAACCAGGCTCCGAGCAGGTGGCATCTGCGGCGCTGCAGGTCTCATCATCCAGCCAGTCTT
>CAYPWF010000016.1:31933-60214 GCA_964414345.1 uncultured Desulfarculaceae bacterium | reverse complement strand
CACTACAGCCCCCACCCCGCCCCTGACCCTTCTGGTTTCCCGCACGTAGATCCTTCCCTGGTGCCAGTTGCGCACGGTTTCCCTGAGGTCTATGCCGTCCAGAAGGGAACTGGTAAAAGGCTCCACCCTGCTTTTCTCTTCTGAGAGCAACCGCACCCCTTTTTGCCTTAGGTAGCCCCCAAAGCGCTCCACTAGCAAGTCCTCGGGGGGATAGGAACAAAGCCCATCTCCGTCCAAGGCCTCAGCCCACTGTCCGGGGCGGGTTTCCTTTTTCCGCTCCCTGACCGGGAAACGCCTAGGTCTTTTTTTTCTGGGCAGCCTGGGCCTGATGCGCAAGCGTCTCATGCCCAGCCAGAGATCCTCTCCCTTGATCCTGGTGGTGGGCAGATCCGCGGCATTCTCCCCCTGCCATGGATAGGTACGGCCCAACTCCCACACTTCGTAGGCAAAATCCTCATCCACGCAAGCCTTGGCCGAAGCCACCCATTGGTAGAAATCCGGCAGCAGCCTCCCTTCCAAAAAGGCATAGTTGCGCGAAAACCTCATGAGCCCGTGTAACTGCCAGGGCTGGAGACTCTCCCCTGTTCTATGCCGGTACATCTTGGCCGTGCTCTGGAGCCACCTCCAAAGAGCCTTTTGGCGATCCATGGGGAGAAGATGAGCCTTGGGAGGCGGCTCAGGCCCCTGTTCCTCCAGGAGTTCCCTGAGTCCAACCGGGACAGATGGGCTTTCTTGGTGATCTGCGTGGCAACGCCTGGCGCACCATCGGGCTGCATTCAGACAGGCCTCTGACCTGTTCTCCAGCAGGGGGCCTCCCCCTGAGAGTAGGTGCAATCCGCCCACGCTGCGGCCCTTTGGGCTCATTTCACGCTCCTTGGGCTCGGTTGGAAGGCCTTTTCGGCGAAGCTCGTACAGGGTGTGGAAAAACGGGGGCTCTGCCATTATCTCCACCATGGAATCCGGATGCACGTGGAAGAGCTGGACTCCTTTTCTTTCAAGCCTGTCCAGGGGCTCGGGCAATGTACTTCTCAAATCCCTTAGGATCCTTTGAGCGTGGGCCATCCCGCAGGCCAAGAACACCGGCCCCCCGAGCCTCAGGAGTCTTTGAAGCCTCAAGGCCATACCTTGCTCCCTTAGGCGGTCCAGAGGGTGAACCTCCCCCAACCCATGGGCGGTCACAGCCTTGTAGAAAGCCTTGTGCCCGATGCGCATAGCAGCGTATGCATCAGGCAGCTTCTCATGCCAGAGCATGGGGCTGTCTATGTCCACATCCACGCAACAGACTTTGCAGCCATGCTCCATTCCCCAACGAAGAGCCTCCACCAGCGGGTCTGCAGGGCAAACAGGCAGGTACAAAGGCTCCCCCCTGGAGGACTCGTAGAGCAGCACGCTTACCTGAGGGAGTCTCTCCACAGCCTTTAGAACCTGGGCCTCCAAAGAGGCCGGAAGTTCTACGGCCACGATCTGGGGACGGATTTCCTCCAGGGCGAGGCGCACGGCCTCGGCGAACTCCAGCCTTTCGTGAAGCACGGGCAGGATGTAAACCCCGTCTTCTTGGAGGGTGTACCAGAATTTTTCCATAGCTCACAGTGCTGGGCGTTGGACTCCGAACCGGTTCAGGAACCGCCCTCGGAAGCTCATGGTTCCAAGTACTGGAAGGCCTCCTCCCCCAGGATCATGCGCACCCCCTCCACCACGGCTGAGCCGGCATCAGATGGGTTTCCCTGGTGCAGCAATTTGACCGCATACCTGGCCACATTGATCCCGTCTCGCACAGTGAAGCGTTCTTCCGCCTCGTGGGCCCTTTGGAGGAAATCCACCACGTAGCGCAGGATCTCCTCACGGCAAAAGGGGAGGTTCTCCCTCAGTATGCGAAGCTCTTCCTCCCTTTCAGGAAAGTCCACTAGTATCTGGGGTTGCAGCCTGGAATGGATGTACTCCGGAAGCTCGTAAGTGCTGGCATCTTCGTTCAAGGTGGCCACGAAACGAAAGTCCTTGTGAGCCCTTATTTTCAGACCTGTGACAATGGACTCTATGTATCTCCTGTGATCCAGAAGAGGGGCCAGGGAAGCCCAGGCCTTCTCACTCATGCGATTGCCTTCGTCCAACACGCACACCCCGCCCCTTATCATGGCCGTCACCAGGGGGCTTGCCACATACTGGATCCTGGCTTCAGGGGATATGACCGGGGTTATGAGCAGATCCTCGGGCCTTGTGTCCATAGTGGCCTGGTATATGTACACTTCTCTGCCCAAGGAGCGGCCTGCCGCATAGGCCAAGGTGGTCTTTCCAACCCCCGGCTTGCCCACCAACCTGGGGTTCATGGGTATGTCCTGGGGCTCCACCACAAGCCATGCGGCCAGAAGCTGCTTCCAGCATTCCTGCTGGCCTACCCAGCCTGTGGGAAGCTCATCCGGATGCACCAGATGCAGCTCCACCCCCTCTATGATTACCTTTCTGTCTGAGACTTGTTTGGAAAACATCCTGCACAGCCCTTCAAGGTCTGAGCTTGTTCACTATCCTCTGAACACCTTTGACCTTTCTTACGGCATTTTCTATGAGGGCTTTGTCCTTGGGCTCCAGAAGCCGCCCGCTCAGGGTCACGACCCCCTGCTCGTCGCATCTTACGTCCACGCAGCTGGGGCAACTGATCTCAGGATGCTTGATCAAGCTCTCCCGTATGGCCTTTGCCATACGATAGCGCTGCAAGAGCCCCTTGGCCTGCTGGGCCCTCTTAACCCAGTCTATCTGGCGAAAAGCCTGAAGGAGCATCTTGGCCGCGGTGATGGTGTCCACCAATCCGGTATTGAGCACCAGGTGATATTGCATGGGATCCGCCCAATCCACCCCAAAGGCCTGCCTTACGAATAAGGCCCTCTCCTCATCCACTTCTTGGATCCGCTTGCGGGCCCCCCTCTCTGAGTCCCCATAACGCTCCATCACCGCCTTCAGCCTGGACTCCAGGGGAGCATCTATTCGCACGTGAAAAGCGTTTGAAAGATCCCTCAGTATGGCCTGCCCTCCCCTGCCCAGGATGACAACATTGTCAGCCTCGGCGGCGTCACAGATGACCTCGTATAGAAAGCCCAGAAACTCCTTGGGTCTGTCCCTGAAGAGCACGTCAAAGAGGGAAAGGCCTTTCTCGTCAAGCACCTCCAGTTCTGCCTTCAGGTAACTCTTTTGCCTGGCCTCCTTTAGGAGCTCCTCCCGGTCGAAGTAACGATACTTGAGCCTTTTGGCCACCTCTTTTCCTATGGCCGCCCCGTTGCTCCCAAGGGTCCTGGAAATGGTAATGACTGCCACGGGCTCACCTCCTGCTGCTTGGAATGCGCTGCCTCGGCTTTGCCATTATAGCCCATGAATTCCCAAACCTCACCCTTATTGAATGTGTTGCCCCCAAGCGGCTTTTGAGTTAACATTCTTCAACTTCTTGTGGGGATGGGACTGGACAAATGGCTGTGCGCACGTTAGTGGTTGACGACGAGGCCACCATCCTGGAATCCCTCTCCAGGATCGTGACACACGCCGGCTATGAATGTCTGGTGGCCAGGGATGCTCAGGAGGCCCTGGAGTTGCTCGAGCTGCAGGCAATAGACGTGGTGATCTCTGATATGCGAATGCCCTCCATGGACGGCATGCAGCTCTTGGAGCAGATAAGGGCCAGGCACAAAGAGGTGGACGTAATAATGATGACCGGCTTCGATTCCAGGGATATCTTCAGCCGTGTGATCGAGGCTGGGGCAGCGGATTTCATTGCCAAGCCGTTTCACCAAGATGAGCTCCTGGCCAAGCTCAAGCGTATTGTCAGGGAAAGAGAGCTCAAGGCCGAGTTGCTCTATCTTTCCATCCACGATGGCTTGACAGGCCTTTTCAACCGAAGATACCTGTACCAGAAGCTTCAGGAGGAGGTGGAGAGGGCCAAGCGGCAGCGCAGGCATTTGGCCTTAATAATACTGGATGTAGACCGCTTCAAGGACTACAACGACTCCCATGGGCACCTGGACGGGGATCAGGTTCTGGTAACCCTGGGCTCCATAATAAACTCCTCCATCAGGCAGAACGTGGACACTGCATACCGTTACGGCGGGGACGAGTTCGCCGTCCTGCTCATAGAGACCAACCTGGAGCAGGCCTCCAAGGTGGCCGAGAGGATCAGGAGTTCCTTCGAATCCAAGAAAATAGACAACTGCACCCTCAGCCTGGGGGTGGCCGGCTTGAATGTGGAAAAAGACGGCATGGAGGACCTCATAAAAAAGGCCGACGAGGCCATGTACAGGGCCAAGAGGGGGGGCGGGAACCAGGTGGAGATCTTCCTTTGCGCAAAGGATCCTTGCTCCCCATGAGGTACGAGGGCCTGATCATCAGGCCACCCAGCGAGGCCCAAAGCCTGATCTTACAAGTCACAGTGGGCTGCTCCCACAATCGCTGCACCTTCTGCCCCACGTACAAGCAGACCAGGTTCCGTATCCGGGAGATGGGGGAAATTCGAGCCATGGTGGAAGAGGCTCAGCAATGGGCTGCCCACACCCGCAGGATCTTTCTTTGCGACGGAGATGCGCTGGTGATCCCTCAAAGAAGGCTGCTTTGGATTCTGGAGCTTCTCAACGAACGGTTTCCTCGCCTGGAAAGAATAGGGATCTATGCCAATGCCAGGAGCATTTTGAACAAGTCTGTTCAGGAGCTGGAAGAGCTGAGGAAGAGAAAACTTGGTATTCTGTACCTGGGAGTTGAGTCAGGAGACGATGAGGTCTTAAGACGAGTGCGCAAAGGGGCGGATCGTCAAAAGCTGTTAAGAGCAGGCCTCAGGGCCAAGGAAGCGGGTCTTGTCTTGTCGGTGACAGTGCTTTTGGGATTGGGGGGTGTGGAGGGAAGCCACCGCCATGCTTTGGAGACAGCCTCCCTTTTGAGTGAGATGGATCCCCACTATGTGGGAGCCCTTACCCTGATGGTGGTCAAGTCCACACAGCTCCATGAGGAGATGCGCAGAGGTGATTTCAAACTTCCAGACACTTTCCAGCTCATTGAGGAGCTGGGAATCATGATCTCCCGCTCGGAATTCACCGACTGCTTTTTCACCTCGAACCACGCTTCCAATTACCTGCCCCTGAAGGTGAGGCTGCCTGGGCAAAAGGAACAGGCCCTCAGGCTTATCCAAGAGGTGCTTGCCAAGAGGGATGGAAGTATGCTTAGGCCCGAGTTCTTAAGAGCCCTTTGAGCCCACAGCCTTGAACCCCGTGGTGAATGATGAGTTCTGGAATCTCGAAGAGTTTTTTCCTGATGATCCTGGTGGACGGTATAGGCTTGTCTCCCGAGGGCTACGGGGATCCTGTAAGAAGAAATCTAACCTGGCTTCAAGATCTGGGGCAGGAGGGTGCAGCGCCTTTGCCGGCAGGGGGCTGGGCAGCCCCCACTTTAGCCCATCTGGGAGTGGGAGGACTGCCCCAAAGCGCCACGGGCCACACCACTATTCTGACCGGAATCAATGCAGCCCGTTGCATGGGCAGGCATGTGCCGGGGTTTCCCACCCCAACCCTGAGGCGCATGATAGAATCTTACAACCTCATGGGAGTCTTGGAGCAATGGGGTTACAAGGCCGAATATCTGAACGCCTTCGCTCCCATGCACCCGGTGGTTAAACGAAAAGGCCTCAAGAGCGCCGCCTCCATAGCAACCCTGGCAAATGGAAAGCCTCTTAGGTCCATCCAAGACATCCGAGATCGCAAGGCTCTTTATCATGATTTCACAAACGGGGTTCTTATCCTAAAAGGGGAACCTCTTCCCAGGTGGACTCCCAAGCAGGCTGGCAGGATTTTGGCCCGCATGAGCATGGAATTCGACATGGCTTTTTTTGAGTATTTCCTCACAGACCTGGCCGGACACGCCATGGACCTCCAGGAAGCCTGTTTCCAAATGAGAAGAATCAGGGAGTTCCTGGAGGGAGTTTTGGAGGAGGCTGACCTCAGTTCAGGTCACGTGCTGGTGTGCAGCGACCATGGAAACCTGGAGGACCTCTCGGTGCGCACCCACACCAGGAATCCAGTTCCCACCATGGTGTGGGGACCCTGGGCCGAGAGACTGGCCCTTGGCCTGCAGAGCATAGAACAGATAGCCCCCCTTGTGAAGGAAACCCTGGCCCTGAGGAAAAAAGTAAGGCTAAAGGAAGAGCAACCTGAATGGGAGGCCAGGCATTGAGGCCTTGGAGTGTATGGGCGGGGCTGCTCTGTGGTGTTGTTACGGCCCTGGCTTTCCCTCACTGGGAACTCTGGCCTTTGGCCTGGGTGGGTCTGGTGCCTCTTTTTTGGGCACTTTGCGGAGCCGGCCCCCGTCAGGCTGCTGCTTTGGGCTGGATGGCAGGAGCAGTGCACTATGGAATTCTCTTGTACTGGCTGGTAGGCACCATGCAGACCTATGGCAGGCTGCCATTGCTTTTGGCAGGGGCCGCAATGGTGCTGCTTGTGCTTTACCTGGCGGGCTTCTGGGCTCTTTTCTGCGGTCTTGCAAGTTATCTGAGAGAAAGGCTGGGGGTTCCTGGCATGACCATGGGCCCCCCTCTTTGGGTCTCCCTGGAGATCCTAAGGTCGGTTTTCCTCTCCGGTTTCCCCTGGGCTCTGCTGGGATACTCCCAGTGGAGCCTAAAGCCCATCTTGCAGGTGGCGGACATAACGGGAATCTACGGGGTAAGCTTCTTGATAGTGAGCGTGAACCTGGGCCTGTATGCACTGGTTTCAGAGCTGGCCCAAAGGCGAAGACCCAGCCTGTGGTGTTTCTTGAACCTGGCCTTTTGCGCTTCCCTTGTAGTAGGGGCCTGGCTTTACGGTCAGGGGAGGATAGCTCAGATTTCAAAGCTTTCCTTGGAAGCCCCCTACACCACCGTGGGCATAGCACAGGGGAATCTGGAGCAGTCCCTCAAGTGGGAGCCGGCCTTACAAGAGGCCACCCTCTCCAGGTATGAGAAGCTAAGCAGGGATCTTGTGCAAGCAGCAGGAGCGCAGCTGGTGGTATGGCCCGAGACAGCTGCGCCTTTCTTTTTCCAGAGGGAGGGGCCCTTAAGGGAAAGGCTCTTGGGGTTGGCCTCGGAGCTGAAGGTGGATCTCCTTTTCGGCTCTCCGGCTTTCGGATCAGTGGGGGACAGAAGGGTCTTTTACAACAGGGCATACCTTTTGGGGGCTCAAGGCCAGATTAGAGGATGGTACGACAAGATCCACCTGGTGCCTTTCGGGGAGTACGTGCCTTTGCAAGAGCTGCTGCCTTTCATCAGGCAGATGGTCACGGCCATAGGGGATTTCCATCCGGGGGAGGCCCCCTTTCCCCTTCTCACCTCAGGAGGGGCCTCCCTGGGGGTAAGCATCTGCTTTGAGAGCATCTTCCCTGACATTTTCCGGGAGGAGGTCAGCAAAGGGGCGGATCTGATGGCCAATCTCACCAACGACGCCTGGTTCGGGAAAACCGCGGCACCCTATCAACACCTCTCCATGTTGGCGGTTAGGGCTGTGGAGACCAGACGCTGGATAGTAAGGGCGGCCAACACTGGCATCAGCGCTTTCATAGATCCCTGCGGAAGGATAAGATCCCAAACCCAGCTCTTCCAAACAGGCTCTCTCGTTGACAGGGTGCCTAGGCTTCAGTTACACTCCTTGTACGTGGTCCATGGAGACATTTTTGCTTGGGCCTGTACAGCTTGGAGCACAATTCTTTTGGCTTCAGCCTTGTGCAAGGGTTACCGGAGAAAACATGCTGTCCCCTGAATGGAAAGAAAAGCTGAACCGCATCCGAGAAAAACTGGAACTTTTCCGAGGTCATCTTTGATCTGGAAGGCAAGGAACGTACCCTTTCAGAGCTGGACAGACAGATAGCAGACCCACACTTCTGGGATGACCAGAACAAAGCCCGCGAAGTAAACCGAACCCGCTCTCAGATCCTGGGGATCTTGGAGCCCTGGAAAAAACTTGAGAGCGAGACAGAGGAGATCTCTGTCCTTATAGAGCTGGTGGAGGAACAAAGCGACCCCGAGACAGAGGCCGAAATAGCAAGAAGGCTTAAAGATTTGGCTAAGGACCTGCAGGAGCTGGAGTTCCGCCAGGCTATGAGCGGGGAGTACGATTCGGGCAATGCCATTGTAAGCATCCACCCAGGGGCAGGAGGCACTGAGGCGCAGGACTGGGCCGAGATGCTCCTCAGGATGTACCTTAGGTGGGCGGAGAGAAGAGGATACGAAACCGAGATATTGGATTATCTGGAAGGGGACGAGGCGGGCTTGAAAAGCGTGACCTTCATGTTGAGGGGGGATTACGCTTACGGTTACATGCGTTGCGAGGTGGGGATACACAGGCTTGTGCGCATCTCCCCTTTTGATGCCAGTAAAAGGCGCCACACCTCCTTTGCTTCGGTTTTTGTGTACCCTGAGGTGGAAGATGTGGAAGTGGAGGTGGATGAGAAGGACCTAAGGGTGGACACTTACAGGTCCTCTGGGGCGGGCGGGCAACATGTGAATAAGACCGACTCAGCCGTTCGCATAACCCACCTGCCCACAGGAATAGTGGTTCAGTGCCAAAATGAAAGGTCCCAGCAGCGCAACAGGGCCATGGCCATGACCATTTTGAGGGCCCGCTTGTACGAACTTTACAGGCAGGAACAGGCCCAAAAAATGGAGGGGCTCCATGAAAGTAAGAAAGAGATAGCTTGGGGCAGCCAGATACGCTCCTACGTGCTTCAACCTTACCGTCTGGTCAAAGACCACCGCACGGGAGTGGAAGTGGGAAACGTGGAGGCTGTCTTGGACGGTGACATAGATATTTTCATAGAGAATTATCTGCTACAGCGCGTTGCTTGATGGGGATTTCTCCGCACAGACTCTCAACAGCTTCTGCTAAGCGATAAGAAGGTGATGGCGTTTCTCAAAGCGGCTTTCCTGCCTCCCCCCGCTTGGCGCAGGAAGGGGGGAGGCTAAATCTTTTGGAAAATTGATGTCCAAGGACTTGAAATGAAGAAAAATGGGATCACAGGCTTTGTGGGAGTGCTGGTTGGGTTTTGATCCAACAAACATTGACTGGTTCAAGGGCTATTTGGAACTGCAGGCAAGGGCCTCCAGAATTCTTTTCTCTTCCCGGCTCATGAGAGCTGCTCTTTGCTCATCACCTTCATGCTCATATCCCAGTAGATGGAGTGTACCGTGCACCAAGAGCTCCAGGAAACGCTCGCAAAAGCTTATACCCGCCTCCTGGGCTTCCCTCTGGCAGGTGTCCAGGGATATGACCACATCCCCGAGAAGCAAAGGGGAGCCGGGCGGCCCTTCACCTTCCAGCTGGGAGAAGGCAATCACATTGGTGGGAGCCTGCCGACCCAGGAATTGAGAGTTAAGCCTCTCCATCTCGTAGTCATCCACCAGCAGCAGGGAAAGCTCAACATTTTTCAGTCCCAGCTCTTTCAATACCCGGGAAGCTTTCCTGCGGGCCTCATCCCGCCTGACACCCCTTTTCTTGCTTCTTAAGTCCACCCAGATCTTCATCTAACTCTCAGAGGTCTAACCCGCATTCTCTAGCATTGGTTCATAATGCGGGCTGGCTTGGGGGGGCCCCCCCAAGTCATGGGCTTTGCAGAATAATCCGGGTTAAGCTTTTGTGTCTCCGCTCCCACTTCTTGCTTGCCCGGTCTGGCTTTTCTCAACAGCCGGTCCTGTCTTGCCAGGCTCCCCCCTGAGGGCTCTCTCGGCCCTTTCATAGGCCAATATTATCTCCTGGACCAGGGGGTGGCGCACCACGTCCTTCTCGGTGAAAAACACAAACCTTATGCCTTCCACGCCCCTTAGAATTTGGGAGATCTCCACAAGTCCGGAGCGGCTTCCAGAGGGCAGATCAATCTGGGTCACATCCCCTGTGATCACGGCCTTGGAGCCGAAGCCCAGCCTGGTCAGAAACATCTTCATCTGCTCTGAGGTGGTGTTTTGAGCCTCATCCAGGATAACGAAGGCGTCGTTTAGAGTGCGGCCTCTCATGAAGGCCAGGGGGGCCACCTCCACATCTCCCCTTTGCATGAGGGATGCCGCCTTCTCGAAATCCATCATGTCGTGAAGCGCGTCGTACAGGGGCCTCAGATAGGGGTTTACTTTCTCGGCCAGGTCCCCGGGCAGGAATCCCAGCTTCTCTCCGGCCTCCACTGCAGGACGGGTCAGCACTATGCGGTGAACCTCTTTCTTGAGCAGGAATGAGACAGCCATGGCCATGGCCAGATAGGTCTTGCCGGTTCCGGCAGGGCCGATTCCCACCACCATGTCATGGGTCCGAATGGCGTCTATGTAAGCCTTCTGGTTTGGGCTCTTGGGGGTTATGAGCTTGTTTTTGGCGGAGACGAAGATGGTGTCCAAGAAAATCTCTTCCAGCTTTATGTTGCGGTCCTGCGCCAGGGTCCTGGCCGCATAACTAACGTCTGTCTCATACACCGGGTGACCCTTCTGGAGTATTGCGTAGAGCTGTTTGAGCAGGTCCTCGGCCAGGTCCACCCCCGACTCTTCCCCTTGAATCCTCAACACATTTCCCCTGGCGTTCAAACGCACATCCAGCTGCCGGGAAATGATTCTGAGGTGCTCGCTGTTGCGGCCGAAGAGCAGATTGGCCAACTGGTTGTCTGGGAACTCCATCTGTAGGTCTTTGAGCATTGGGCTACCTTATGGCCTTGCCCAGTGTGAAGACCGGCAGGTACATCGCAAAGAGGATCCCTCCTATCACACCCCCCAAAAACAAAATCATCACAGGCTCCAGCAAGGACATGAATCCTTTCACCGAGCTTTCCAGCTGCTGATCGTAGAAGTCGGCTGCCTTCATCAGCATGGCATGAAGGCCTCCCACTTCTTCTCCGGAAGCCAACATGGACAAGAGCATCCTCGGGAAAAATCCGGTCTCCTGGAATGCCCCGGAAATGGGGCTGCCCCCCTCGATGGCCAAGGCCGCCTGCACAAGGGCCTTCCTGGCCACCCTGTGATCCGTGGCCTGGGTGGCCAGGTCCAGGGCTTCCCAAAAGGGAATGCCGCTTCCCACCAGCACCCCCAAGGTTCTGCACAAGCGGGCCAAGGTGGACCTTAGAATCAGGGGCCCCATGACAGGTATCCTGAGCAGGATCCAGTCCTTGAAATAAAGCCCTTTTTCAGTACGGATGAAGAGCCACCAACCCAGGCCCAAAAAGCCCGCCACTGCGCATATCTCAGCCATGTGACCCCTGAGCAGTTGGCTTAGGTCCATGAGCAAAAGGGTGGGCCCCGGTATCTTGGCCTTGAACTTATCATAAACCTTTGAGAAAGCCGGGATAAGCCAAACCACAAGCACAAGGAGCACCATCATTGAAAAACTCAAGAGGAAGGCCGGATAGGTGAGGGCCGAGCGGACTCTTCTGCGCAGGTCTTCCACGCGCTCCAGGTAGTTGGCCAGTTGTCTTAGGGTCTCGCCCAGCTTCCCGCTCACCTCTCCTGCCCTTGCCAGGCTTACAAAGAGGTTCCCGAACACTGGATGTGCTGCCAGGGCTTGAGACAATGAGCTTCCCGCCTCCACGCGCAAACACACATCCGCCAGAGTGCGACGCAACCTAAGGTTCTCTGTTTCCTGGGCCAGCACCTGAAGGGATCTGAGAAGCGGGAGCCCGGCATCCACCATGGCACTCAGCTGGGTGGCCAGGACCACCAGCTCTGCCTGCCGAACCCTTGGCTCCACGAGTCTAAGAGCCATCTCCCCGGTGGCCGGGGCCCTTCGGGCCTCCCTTTTCTGGAGGCCCAGGATCACCTTCCCCTGGCCGTGGAGCAAGCCTATGAGGGATTCCTCGCTCTCAGCCTCCAGCCAACCCGTGGATTCCCTTCCATCAGGCTCTAAGACCCGGTAAGCGAATACAGGCACGAGCCCCTCCTGCCCAAATACTCCCCCAAATCCGTTCAGACTTCAACTTGCCCATTGCCTCTTCCCAATTCCGGATCGCCCCCCCCTTTTTTCACTCCTCCTCTATGCAGACCCGCAAGACCTCAGCAAAAGTGGTCACCCCCGAGAGGACTTTTTTAACCGCACACTGTCTCAGGGTCACCATGCCTTGCTCTGTAGCCATCCGGTGAATGGTCTCGGGCAGAGCCCCTTGCAAGACCAGGTCCTTTATGCGCTGGTTGACCTCCAGGATCTCGAATATCCCGGTTCTGCCAAAGTAGCCCGTTCCCTTGCACTTGGGACACCCCCTTCCCTGGTAGAAGCGCACCGAAGGGTCCCTGGGGTCAAGCCCCAAGCCTGCCAACATGTCTGCACTGGGCTGCACCGTCTCCTTGCAATCCGGGCAGATCTTGCGCACCAGTCGCTGGGCTACCGACATGGTCAGGGCAGAGCAGACCAGGAAGGGCTCTATGCCCATGTTTAGGAGCCTTACTATGGTGCCCACCGCATCGTTGGTGTGCAGGGTGCTGAATACCAAATGACCTGTGAGGGCGGCCCTCACTGCCATTTCCGCTGTCTCATAGTCCCTGATCTCCCCCACCATGATCACATCAGGGTCCTGCCTCAAGATGGCCCTGAGACCCACGGCAAAGCTGAGGCCTATGGCCGGGTTGGCCTGCATCTGGTAGATGCCCTTGAGCTGATACTCCACTGGGTCCTCCACAGTGACTATGTTTTTCTCAGAGGAGGCTATCTGGCTCAAGGCGGCATACAAAGTGGTTGTCTTGCCGCTTCCTGTGGGGCCTGTAAGCAGGATCAACCCGTAGGGCCTGTGAATGTACTTCTTGAAGACTGATATGGAGTCCGGTTCAAATCCCAGATCCTCAAGATTCAAGGACAAAGGCCCTTTGCGCAAGAGTCTTATGACTATCTTTTCCCCGTGGGAGGTGGGCAGGGTTGAGACCCTCAGGTCCACCTCTCTGAACTCAAGCCGGATGGTGAAGCGGCCGTCTTGGGGCAGGCGCCTTTCGGCTATGTCCATGTCGGCCAGGATCTTGATGCGGGAGATTATTGCATTTTGCAGATTGCTAGGGGGGGAGATCACGTGGTGCAGTATGCCGTCTATCCTGTAACGGATGTCCAGGCGATCCTCCCTGGGTTCGATGTGGATGTCGCTGGCCCTTTCCTTGACCGCGTTGACTATGATGTAGTCCACAAGCCGCACCACGGGCGCTTCCTCCACCTGCGCCCTTATGCGCTCCAGATCCAGAACCTCCTCCTCTTTTTTCTGGAGCTCCACCTGGGACTGCAAAATGTCCCTCAGCACCTCCTGGCTGAGCACCCCTTGTTGCTCCTCCTCGTGCCTCCTGTAGAAGAGCTCTATGGCCTCCTGTATCTCTTTTTCAGAGGCAATGAGGGGTTGGATATGAAAGCCTGTGGCCACCCTCAGGTTGTCTAAGGCCGGGATATCAAAGGGATCCACCATGGCCACCTGGAGGACCTGCCCATGGAGGGCCAGGGGCACCATTCTGTACCTTACGGCCATGGACTCTGGAACTTTGAGCAGGATCTCCTGGGGGGGAATGCCAGCCTGGGCTATCTGGGCCCTGGGCACCCCTAGTTGCTTGGCCACCCCTTGGAGGAGTTCCTCCTCTCCTATGGCCTTCATCTCCACCAGGATCTGACCCAGCCTGCCCCCCCTCTGCTCCTGGCGGCGAAGGGCTTCTTGGAGCTGAGCCTCGGTGATGAGCCCCTGGTTCAAAAGAAGGCTCCCAAGCCGGCTGTAACCGGCCAGAAAACCCTTGCCGGGCTGCCCCGGACTCATGCACCCTCCTCGTTTATGACCCTAGGGGTGATGAAAATGAGAAGTTCCCTGGATTCCTGGCTTCTGAAATCACTTCTGAAAAGCCAACTTAGCAAAGGCACATCCTGGAGAAAGGGCACACCCCTTTCCCTCTTTCTTTTTTCCTGGCGAATGATCCCTCCCAAAACCATGGTGTCCCCGTCCTTCATGAGGGCCCTGGTCTTGGCTTCCTGCCTGGCAATTATGGGGAATACCGAGCCTTCAGCCACCACCACGTCCCCGGTGCGGGCGTCGTTGTTGATGGCGACCTCCACTGCTATTCTTTCCTGTCCGATGACATGGGGCCGCACCTTGAGCTGCAGCTGGGCTTCCTTGAACTGCACGTCCGGGACCTCGTTGGACTGCCGTCTTAACACATAGGGAATATCCTCCCCCCTCTTTATTACAGCCTCCTGGTTGTCCATGGTCACTATTTTTGGTCTGGAGAGGATCTGGGCCTTGCCCTGGCTTTCCAAGGCGGTGAGCTGCACATCCAAGATAAGCCCTTCCAGGAGCTTTCCAAAGGTCATGCCCAAGCCCAACACAGGGTTAGCGGCAGGCAGATTCACGGCAAAAGCCCTTCCGGCGATCTCGGTTATGTTCACGGCCGAGGTGGAGCTTGGGGAGAACCCCCTGGCCCCTCCCACAGCATTGGTGTCCCCTCCGGAGGTGGAGCTGTACTGTCCCCCCCACTGAATCCCCAGGTCTTTGACGGCCTCGCTGTTCACCTCCACGATCCTGGCCTCTATGAGAATCTGAGGGGTGGGCCTGTCCAAACGGGCCATCAAAGCCGAGATCTCATCCAGTATCTCTGGCAGATCCCTTACCACCAGCATGTTGGCAAATTCGTTTACCTCTATGCTCCCCCTGGGCTGGCCCTTGGGGTCCCGGCTCAGGTGAGGCAGGAGGTTCTTCTGAAGCTCAGCCGCCTTAGCATATCTTACAGGAAAGGTGCGGGTCTCAAGCGGCTTTGCCAACTCCTCATCTTCACGCATCTTGGCCAGTATTTCCTTGGTCTTTTGCCTGGCCTCCAGATCCCTTCGCTCTTCCAGGCGGAGCAGTTCCTTGCGATCCAGCTCCCGCTTGAGCCCTTCTGTAGTAAAAACATGGAGAACATTGCCCACCTGCCGCTTCACCAGATCCCTGCTTCTGAGTATCTCCTCCAGAGCTTGATCCCAGGGCACATTCACCAAGTGCACGTCCACCTTTCCCCTCACATCATCACCCACCACCAGGTTTACCCCTGCTTCCTCTGCCAGCACGTGAAGCACCGTGACTACATCCGCCTCCCTGAGATTGAGGGACACGGGGAACCCCCTGTATTGCACCTCTTGACCCAAGCCCGGATGCGTAAGACCTGCGAGGGCCAATAGCACAACCGCCACAATACCCATGCCTCTTCTCATTTTCTCCGTCTCCATTGGAGCCTCAGGGTTCTCTCCATGGCCACCCGGGCTTTTGTTCCAGGGATCCTGCGGTATCGGGGCCGTGGGCCCCAAGCCCGGAAAACAGTGTCAGCCGGGCCCCACTTTCCTGAAAGGCCTGTTTATTCGAAGAGGTTTCGGCTCCCCCTCCAAGAACACCTCTTCCTGGGTGATAGACAGAATCCTCCTTCCGGCCACCACTTCCCCCTGGGAGTATGCTTTCCCGTCGATGATGGCTTTGGCCTTCCCGCCCACCATGAGAATCCCGCTCAGCACAGGGCCCTGAGCTCTTGGACGCTCCAGGCCCAATCCAGGGCCGGGAAGAGCAAAGGGATCCCTCTGCAGGGCCTGTGAAAACAGCCCGGGCCCGCTCTTGTGCCTGGCTTTTGGCTCCAGTTTTTGTCCCAACCACTCATAGGCGGTCAGCTTCAGGGAAGCCCGCAGGCCCTCTGAAGGCTTGGCCCCGGCCTCTATACTGAAAAGGGTGGGAACCAGCAAGAGCTCCTTTTCCAGTCCCTGTAGAAAACCATTTATCTGATGGAACCCCCCCTTCAGCTCCACCAAGAATGGATACATTGCCAGAGAGCCCCGCTGTTCCCTAGGCTGCGGCTCCAAGCGCACCAGAGTCACCCCGCTGGAACGCACCAGGAGATCCACACCTGCTATGATCTGAGCGGTTTGTTCCCTAAAGCCGTCAGAAGAGCGGGGATAAACAGCAAGCCCTTTTTCGGCGGCCTGGCCCAAAGCCGATCTCAATGCCTCGGCCTCCCTTTGAAGAAGCGCATTAGCTTCTTGCAGTTCCCTGGTTTCTCTGAGCAAGGAAGTGCTTTTTCTGGATTTCTGGGGGTGGATAATCAGGGAGTAGATGAGCAACATAAGACAGGCCGTCACAAGCCCTCCCAATAAGACCAAGCGGTTCCTGCTCAAATCCCCCATCCCCTTTCCTTACAAAAATCCCAAACACCCCTAGGTGATAGAGGCTCCCAGCTCACGGAGATTTCCCCCCCGCAGGCCCGCCTTTGGGGGATGCGGCTTGAGAGAGGATCTGTCGCACCCTCTCCTGGGGTTTGCCTTTCCAGGCCTCTGGGCTCCAGATCCCCTTCAGTTCGAAGCTGACCAAGAAAGGGTCATCCTTGCTCACCTGGGTGGAGGCCAGCTCCAGATTGGACACAACCGAGCCGAACCTTGGATCTCCTTTCAGCTCCCTGATCATCTGCGAAACTGGTTCCAAGGCCGAAGGGTATCTTCGAGTGTCCACTTTGCCTTCCACCACCATGAGGAGTCTGGACTCCTTGAGCTCCGACTGGGCGCCACCTGTGCTCCTACGTGCCTTGGAACCTTTCTCCTCTTCCAAGGAGACCCTTGAGAGCCAAACCCCCTCAACCACCTTTTCGGCCAAGGCTTCCAGCAGCCCGGCCCACCCGGGGCTTTGGGCCTCCAGGCCTACCAGCTCAGCGGCCTCTTGAAGCAAAATCTCCTTTTCTTGAGCCAAGGCCGCCTGCCTGATTCTCAAAGCCTTCAGCTGTTCCCTCTGGGCTGCATCACTTCCCAGAAGTGGCTCCAGGATCATCAGATAACCCGCTGCCAAAACCACAATTAGAACAAGCCCCACCAGCGTGTAAGCCGATGTTAGGAGCTCCAAAAGGCCCGGGTAAAAACCAAACCAACTCCCCCCTGGAGAGACTCCCTCTCTCAGATCCACCCCGAACCAGGTCCTCTTTCCACCCGAAGCCTTCATGGCCTTCTGATCCCTGCAAGGCTCCCCGGGCCTCAATGGCCCAGTGTGAGCCCCAGAGCCTGTGCCCACAGAGGGGCGGTTTCAGCCACCCAATCCTGGGAAAGGGTGTCTCTATCCCAATGAACCCGGGCCAAAAGGTTCAAGGGCTCCACCGGAAGGCCCAACTTCTCTTGAAGGATTGAGGACACCTCTCGAAGCATGGCCCCCCCTCCTACCAACATCACCCTGGAAAAGCCCATTCTGCCCGTGACATTGTCGTAATAAGCAAGGGAACGGCGGGTCTCCACCACAAGCCCTTCCAAGCTTGATCCTTCCAGTTCTTGGGAGTCCCCTTCCCCTGCCTCCAGGCTGAAGGGTATGTACCTGGAGAAGAACATACCTTCTTGGCGGTGAATGGAGATGAGGGTGCCTGAAGAGCCCATGTCCATGACCACCATTGTTTCCTCAGAATCCCCCCCGGCCAGCAGGGAAACATTGGCCAAGGCCAGAGGGGCCGCCTCTATGGCGTAAGGCTCCAGGCCCAACCGATCAAGCAGGGCCTTGTGCTCCCTGAGGGCCTCTCTGCCCACCGCCACAAGCAGCACTTGGCATGTGGAGTTTTTTTTGTCCTCAGCCAAGACTTGATGGCGCAGCACCATCCTGCCCGGATCATAGGGCATGTGTTTGCGGGCTTCAAACTCCATGGCCTGGGCCAGTTGGCGAGGGGGCATCCTGGGAAAGCTTATCTGGCGCACCAGTGTGTCCGCATCCCCAAGAGAGGTCACCACAGGGCTTCCTTTCACATCCCTGAGGAGGGCTTTAGCAGCCTCCAGCCTCTGGGAGCTCTCTGGGCTTGAGGATTTTACCCGGGCAATCCCTACCTGGAGCAGGCGGAGGCTTCTTGGGGTGTGTTCCACCTTTACCATTTTCACCATGCTGTGGCCTATGTCCAAGCCTACCTTGACTCGAGCACGGAACCTGGAACGGGGCGCCTGGGGGGGGCTCAGCAGCACATCCTCTGTTCCCAAAAGAGCAAAGGGGTTCCCCTTTGCAGGCTCAGGAGTCCCAGAGAGGGAACGATTCACGGAAACCGGCCCCCCCCGAATCACCTCAAGAAGCTTTTGGGTGGCCACAGTTTCTGAATCCTTGCTCAAGGCTCTACTCTCGTAGGTTGGACCCCAATGGTGAAAACCTGCAACATCTCCCCAGCCCCTATCTTGGAGCGGGCAAACCCTTGCACCTGGGTTTCCCCCTCAACCGCAACCCTGAATACCCCGTAGCCCCCAGAACCATCTCTGTGTTGAGGGGCCAGAAACAAAGTGCCTTCTCCAAGCCTTTCCAGCTCCTGGCGGGCCCAGGCCTCAGCCCTTTCCCTCGAGGGGAACCAGGCCAGCGGTTCTGCCTCCAGCTCTTTTGCGGGCTCCTTTTGAAGCGGCAAGATCAAGCTGTCCCCGGGTTGCAGACGATCCGGGTTGATCAACCCTGGGTTGGCCCTCCTGAACCTCCTCATCCACTCTGAGTCAGTATCCAGGACCATGCCCAGGTTCCTCTCCACCAAAGCGGAGAGCGTGTCGCCTTTTCTTACCACGACTCTCACACCTGAATCAAGCCGGCCTGATTCCCCAAGTTTTCCCAACCACTCCTCAGGGGATAGGGCCAGAAGCTGTTTGACTGGGGCTGTGTTCTGCCCGAGCGCGACGTCTTGACTGACCCTGGGCTCCCCGGCTGATGTGGATTCCTGGGCTTGGGCTTCTCTTGCCTCATGCTCCTTGCTCTGGGGCTGAGGTGTTTTCTCCTGGAATTCCAAGAGCGGATTCTCAGGAGGGGAGAGCCGGGCGGGAAGCCACATGACTGCCAGCCCCACCAGGGCTGCGGCCGCAATGGCGCCCAAGGCCGCTGCCCGGGCTGAGCTTTTTCTTGGGCTTTGCTCTTTTCCCTCACCGGTCAGAATTTCCCTTATTTGTGCATAGGCCCCTTTTACGGAGTCCAGGTCCACCTGCTGGGCCTGGGTTGTTATGGCCCTGAGGAGTGAGTGGTGACAAAGATTTATTATCTTCCGGGGATGTCCTGCAGAAAGTTTCTGAATAAGTCGCACAGCCCTGGGGGTGAAAAGCTGTTTCTGGGGATCCATCCCGGACTGTGTGAGCCTATGGTGCAGCATGGCCCTGGTTTCATGGAGACTCAAGGGTTGGAGCCTCACAATAAGGTTCACCCGGTCCAAGAGATTGGGCATCCTGCACAAACGGTCCCAGAGCTCCACTTGCGCAAAGACCACCACTTGGAGGAGCTTCCACTGGTTGCTCTCGAAATTAAGGAGCTCTCTTAGGGTCTCCAGGCCCGAGGGGCTGAGTTTCTGCCCTTCGTCTATGAACAGGACCACCACTCGAGCTTTCTCCAAGGTTTCCCTCAACAGGATGTGCTGAAGGCCGTCCATGAGGGAAACCCTGGAGCCTTTGCTCGGAGGCTCCCCTCCCAGGAGTCTTATCAAGTAGGCCAGCATCTCCTCGTCCGAGGGAAAGCCTGGATCCAGCATCAAGTGCACGCTGAAGCGCTCCTGCTCCGACTCAAAGGCCCTCAGCAGCACCCTGCTCATGGTGGTTTTCCCAGTGCCCACATCACCCAACACCAGGTTTAGGCCTCGTCGGAGCCTTATGGCTATTTCCAGTTTTTGGAGGGCTTGCAGGAAGGTTGGGGTGGCGTAGAAAAGCTCAGGATCCGGGGAATTGGAAAAGGGCTCTCGCGTGAGCTTCAGTAGTTCAAAATACTCCATCTCAGGGTTCCAGTTCATCCTCGGCCAGCTCCCTCCAAAGCCGAGGCTCAAGAGAAAAAGCCGCAGGAAGTCCATAGTTCATCATGGTGGCCCCGGGCAGCTCCAAGCGGTCCAAACGGATGGTGAGGGCCAAATCCTCCTCCCTCAAGGGTTGAACCCCCCAACAATCCCCCGGGGCCACGCAGGGCACATCCAGAGTCTCCCCTGTAGAGGGATTCTGCCACTGGATATTGCCTCCTGCTCCTGTGAAGGTGGGCTTGGCCTCCATGGGGCCAGGCCCGTCGGGGTCAAACAGAACCTGACTCCCCAAGGCCCTAAGCTCCCTTTGGGAGCTGCCCAGCCCCTCGGAGCGAACCCAGCCGATGCCCCAGCCCTCCAAACGGAAAGCCATCTGGCCCAGCCGCTGGAAATCGAAGCTGGCCTTGTCGCCCTCCATTGAGGAAAACAGGATCCTCAAGCGTTTCCATTTGGGTAGTACCCCTTCTTGGTAATCATCCACTGCGGGATCAGGATCCAAGATCTCAGCCCCTTGCAATCTGTAGGCCTGGGTACCCCACATATCAGAAAGATATCTGTCCGATTCAGCCGATTCCCCCTGGTTCAAAGGGTAGGACAGCTCCCCTCCTAAAGAATCCCTTAGAAAAAGTCTGAAAAGGGCCTCCCGTTGGGTTACAAGGGTCACCCCCTGGCCTAGCTGCTGAATTTTTTTGTAATTGTCCAAAGCCATCCTGATGTCCAAGTAGGTGTAAGGCCTCCAGTCTTGGAGGCATCCCTCACATCTGTCCAAAGCAAGCTGGGCCTCCCGACCGAGGGCTGCATCTGCCAATTGCGGCCTCAAGGTGAATCTTAGCACCTGGGCCACTCCATCGTTACCCACATCCCCCGAGTCCCCGGCCCTGTGAAGGATCTCGTCCTGGAGATACACGCCCTGGGCCAGCTCGCCTCCGGTTTTCTCCCACCACTCACCCAGCCCCTCCCGCTCAAACCTCTCCAGCAGAACCGGAGGAGGGCTCCGGCCCATGACCCCGTTGAGCACCAATGGATCAAATACCAAAGCCCAGCCCTGTGACTGGATCCTGAGATCCCCTCCTGCCACAATGCTCCCGAAAAAGTATCTGGCAGAACAGGGGCTGCTCCCAGAGCAACCAACCGGCCTTGGCTCCCCCAGGCAGCCCAGGCTAATATCCCTGCCTGCCACCAACAGACCGTTCAGCCACGCCTCGGGCCCTGCCAATACTTCAATCTCCTTGGCTACGGCCGAAATCCTCCCACCCCACCCGCTGCTAACTCCTTGCAGGCTCAATTTCCCGGTTGCCACCAAGATCAAGTCTCGAGCCCCATCCCCCTCCAGGTCCAGGTCTTGGACTGTCAGATTCCCCTCTACCCAGATCACCCCCCCCGCGGGAAGATCGGAAGTCGGATCCGGGTTTTTCCCCAACACCTGGGGGCCTTCCAACTCTTTGAGGGGAATCCCCTGGAAATAGCTTTTCATGGGTGCCCCCTGCGCATCAAAGAGCTGTGGGGGAAGCAGCCTGGAGCCAAGATTCACCTGACCTGCCAGCAGTGTGTTGAAGGAATCATTGGACAAGGCCACATCAAATTTAAATCCTTTTACCCCTATCCCTTTTGCCAGGAGCAAAGGGGCAAGGCCGCTCTGAAGGCTGATCTCGTTTCCGCCTGAGTCTAAAACCCGTCCTGCCGCAAGGAGCAGATCCTCCCCCAGAGATCCGGGTAGCCCCAGGTAAGTCTCCAAGAACCAATTGCTGTCCTGGGGGTCTGCGTCCTGCAGATCCGGGTAACCGTCTTTGTCCTGGTCTGAGAGTCCGTTCCAGCCGTTCCCGTTCAGATCCACAGATCCCAGAACCCTGACTCTCACCTTGGTTCCTGCCCCCCGCACATCCCCCAACAAATAGTAGGGCTTGGCTTGGGCCGGATAGAAAGGCTGACCCTCACCCGGTCTTGCCAGCTCTAGGAAATCAGTGTCTTTGGATGGACTGGCAGGCGAGCCGTACCATTTCCGGTGAAAAGGATTGGCAGTGGGGCTCACCCCTAGCGAAGCAAGTCTTCGCAAGAGCCAAGTGGCTTTGCTCACCCCGGCCTGGGCCGCATGGCGGGCTTGCTCCTGTCTCACGGCCTCCTGGCTTAGGTGTGTCTCCAGCTCTCTTAGCTTCAGGAACTCCAGTCCTGCCAGGGATATTAGCAGGACCAGAATGAGCACGGCCAAGTACGCCGCGCCTCGGCTCTGGCTGCCGGGGAGGATCTCAGCTCCTTTGTCTGACCAATATCTCAACGGCTCTTCTCAGGTGATCCGGAGAATCGGTTGCACTGCCCCGGTCGTCTCTGATCACGGCCCTGATACGCCAGAGCCTGGAATCAGAGGCTTGCGGCCGAAAGACCCTGAATTCCTCCACCCGCACGCTGGATAAGCCCGGCTCCTTGTACCTGTTCTCCAAAAACTCCTTCCACTCCCCCTCGCCTTCTCGCACCTCCAGCACCTCTTCCCTGAGCCTGAAGGAGACCGAAGGGAAAGGATTTGAGTCCCAGATACCGTTTTTGTTAAGATCCTCGAAGCACTCCCTGGGCGCGCAAGCACCGGTTGCTCCGGTGGAATCCCAAATCCCGTTCCGGTTCTCGTCCCAAAAGGGCTCAGGCGGGAACAGGGCTGTAAAACTGTTTTCTCCGGCCGACTCCCCAGCAGCCGGCACCCTAACCTCCTTTGCGGCTTCCACAGCCCTGCGAAAGGCTTCGGCCAAAAGCCATCCGTTTCTTTGGAGTTCAGCCCTGGCTTCTCCTTCCGAGGTGCGCTCCACGGCGAAAACCAGAAAAAGCCCCATGGCCAAAGCCACAAGCCCGAAGACCATCCCTGCTGCCAAGAGCTCAACCAGAGTAAATCCCCTTTGTTCCTTCAGGCCGGACCAGTCCCTTTTTCGCACCCTGGTGCTGATACCAAGATCCCCTCTTGGCTCAAAGCAGCTCTCTCCCATGAGGCTTTTTTGCACTATATCACCTCAGCGGGCCAGAAGCGTCTCCAAAGTGATGCGCGGAGAAAAGGATGAAAAAGCAGAATCCTGGTTTACCTCCACTCTCACAAGGAGATAATCCCCACCCGCGCCCTTTAGGGGATCCTCCAGCAGTATCACCTGCCATCTCAGATAACCCTTCAGGTCGTCAAGGGGGTCTGTTGTACCTTTGTCCTCAAGCAATACCGGGTTTGAGGGCTCCACATGTTCCCTGCCGGGCTCGGGCTCCCCTGCAAGAGAAGGATCGCTAAGGGGGAGCCCCCTTAGCTCCTCAAGCTTCTGGCTGGCCATCTGCAAGGCAGCCCTGTGCCATTCCTCCTCCTCAAGACCCCCCTGCCCGGCCACAAACAAGTAGCCTGTTCCTATGACCGCCACTGCCAGAATTGTGGCGGCCACAAGCACCTCCAAAAGGCTGAATCCTTGGGTGCAGACCACCCTTTTGCGAATCCACTTCCCCAGGCCCAAGGTTTGGGCACAACCCCTGCAGGCTATGGCTTTGCGAGGGAACTTCTTCTGAGATCTCCACACGCTCATGCAGAAGCCCGAGCCCCGGATCCGTCCCCAAAGGGGTTTAGCTGTTTTCTCTTACTCCTCAGACAAACAAAGACCCTTGGGGTCGGATTCCCATTTCCCCCTTGGGGATTTGGTTGTGTCATAAACGTACCTCACATATCCCGAGGCCGGAAGCCGCTCTTTGACCCCCTGAGCATTCACCCAGGCTATGACCGTGAAGGTGTCCTTCCCCGAAACCGAGGTAACCTCGTAGTCAAAAAGCTCCGACTCCTTTACATCAACTCTTAGTCTTTGCAGGAAATCCTGATAGCTGTTCCTGGCCACTGCCAGGAAGGCTCCGTTTCTCTGGGCATAGGCTTTCTCGGCCGCCACTATGGCCCCTATCATGGAGCATGCCTCAGAGACCTTGGTCTGTTTTATGTATCCCTCATAGATGGGAATTGCTATCACGGCCAGGACCCCCACGAGCAGGATGACTACCATCAGCTCGGTGAGGGTGAAACCCCGGCCTGTTGCTCTCCAGGACATCCTCGGGTACCTCCTGGACCGGCCTTTGCGTGATGCTGGGCCAAAAAAATATAAGGCGACTTGCTTTGAAGGCCGTATCTAGCCCGCCCAGGTCGGCTTTGCCTTATGTATGGAGATCCTCTCTCAGCTCGGATTATTCTCCAAAGCCCGTAACTTTGGGGGCTAAAGCCCTGGTACACTTCCACACATTCCGACTCAAACCAGGACCACATCTGAAACCCAAGGCCGGGGTGCTTTTGAGTATAGACCGGTTTGTCCAAACATGTCATTAAGATAGCCCGCATTATCCGCCAAATTTGACTAATGCAGGTCAGGTGCCTGAGGCTGGAATCATATCCGCTGTGATACAAGTTCCGTCGCTGCTCCACCTTCCCACCGGGGTGGCTGCAGGGTCGTATGTGTACTTTATCCAGCATCCGCTGGGGTCACTCCTGTAATCGGTGGTTGCACTGGCCGTGACCTCAAATTTGGTGTTGGGAGGCCCTCCGCTGGCCGTAACCGAGTAGTTGAAGTACTTGGTGTCCGAGAGATCAAGGCCTTTGGCTGCAAAAGCGGCTCTATCGGCGGCCGTATAAAACCCTTGAGCCGGCACTCTTTGCATTTCAAGTTTTTCGGAGGTTATTATGGCCCCGATGATGCTGGTGGCCTCGGTGATCTTTGATTTCTCGACGTACCCCGTGTAAAGAGGCACGGCTACCGCAGCCAGTATCCCCACTATGATGATGACCACCATCATCTCCACCAGAGTAAATCCCCTCTGGTTCTCTTTTCCCCTATCCTTTTTCCCTCTCATTTCCCCTCTCCGGCTAGGTGATTGCAATGCTTGCTGTGGCCTTGTATAGCAACCTGCGTGCCATAAAGGAAATATGTTTGCAGGTTCTCCCCTTGAGCTTTAAGTGCTTGGAATAAAATGACTTTTTCTTACACAGGACAGCTTAAGAACCCAACCGTGTGCAAGGTCTGAGTTTTGGTAGGTTTCAGGTCAATTTTTTTTGACGTGAACCGTAAAAGCCTCTTTACGTGTTGTTTTCAAGAGCCAAGCCGTAGCGCACCATCTTGTTATGAAGGGTCTGCCGCGTGATGCCCAAGAGCTGTGCGGCCTCCTGTCTTTTCCAGCCTGTCTTGAAAAGTGCCTGGGATATGAGTTCCCGCTCAAATCTCTCCAAGTGAGAATTCAGGTCCAAGCCGGGCTCCAGGCTCAAAGCGGGCTGTTGCTCTGATTGGCCTTTTTTCCAGACCGAATCGGGGAAAAGCTCTGGTGAGATAACGCCCCCCTTGCATAGCACCACGGCCCTTTGGATCATATTTTCCAGTTCCCTTACGTTCCCAGGCCATTTGTAGCTCAGGAGGGTTTCCATGGCCTGGCTGGAGAGGACCACCTCTTTGCTGAAAGCACGGTTGTACATCTCCAGGAAGTGGTCCACCAGCAAGGGTATGTCCTGGGTTCGCTCCCTGAGAGGGGGCACCCTGAGGCTCACCACATTCAGCCTGTAATACAGATCCTCTCTGAACTTGCCCTCTCTCACCAGCCCAGGCAGGTCACGGTTGGTGGCAGCCATGACCCGCACGTCCACAGGAATACTCCCGCTGCCCCCGAGCCTCTCCAGAGCATGCTCCTGGAGGAACCGAAGGAGCTTCGCCTGTATGGGCAGTCCCATATCCCCTATCTCATCCAAAAGCACGCTGCCTCCGTTTGCCCTCTCCAGCCTGCCCAGCTTGCGCTCAGTGGCACCTGTGAAGGCCCCTTTTTCATGGCCGAACAGTTCGCTCTCCAACAGGCTGTCCGGGATAGCCACGCAGTTTATCTTCACAAAAGGTTTGTCCCTCCTGGGCCCCAAGAAGTGGATGGCCTCTGCCACAAGCTCCTTGCCGGTTCCGCTCTCCCCTGTGATTAGAACCGTCACCGGCACATCCAGAATCATTTCCAGCTGCTCGTATAGGCTTTGCATTTGCGGGGACTGACCCAGAAGCCCCCCGAAGCGGATCCTGAGTTCCTTCTGTGCCTTGAGCCTTAGGTTCTCTTCCTCTAGGGCCTTGTACATGGCGGCCCTCTTAACCACTATGCGCACCTCATCCTTGTCCAGGGGTTTTGGGAAATAGTCGAAGGCTCCCAGACGAATGGCCTCCACGCCTATTTCACGGCTGTCAAATGCGGTGATCACTATGAACTGAGTCTTTAAGCCTTCCTGCCTTGCGCGGCTTAGCACCTCAAGGCCGTCCAGCCCCGGCATCTTCACATCCACAAGGGCCACATCCGGAGTCTCCCGTCGTGCCGTTTCCAGGGCCTCTAAGCCGTCGTACGCGCAAAGAACCTGGTGCCCCTCAGATTTCATAAGCTCGCTCAAAAAAAAGGACATGGAGCGGTCATCATCGGCCACAAGAACCTTTACCTGGGATTTCATGGCTGGGCCTTTTCCCCTGTGTTTTCCCCTGAGGGCTCAAGGCCCCCCTGGAGAGCCGGGGAGTGAGTTGGCTGGGTCGGGAATTTCATCTTGACCAGAACCCGGCCCTCCGAGGGGGCCTCCATCTCCAGTCTTCCCCCATGATACTGCAGAATCTGCTGTGTTATGAGCAGCCCCAGGCCGCTTCCCTTCACCTTTCCCTGTGAGGCAAGATTCAATTCCTTGGCACTGCCTGGGGAAAAGGGCTCTGAAACCTCATTTTCCACCCAGATAACGCACCATGGAAACTCTTTCTTAGCCCCGTATCTTACGCAACCTCCCCGCGCTGTGGCCTCAAGACCGTTTTTCATCACATTTATGAGGGCCTGCCTCAGCCTCTCGGGGTCTCCCAGGGTAAAGAGCTCCTTGTCCAAACCCCCTACCTCCAAGGCTATCCCTCTGGTGGAGGCCTCCCCTTCCATCAGGGTGCCCACCTCTTTGAACAGGGCCACCAAATCCACGAGCTGCCTCTGCCACCTGGTAGGAGAGGAAACATCCAACAAACGCTTCATTATATTGTCCAGGCGGGCTACCTCCTCCAGGACGGTCTCCAGGTATTTCCGCTTCTGGTGACCTGGTGGGAACTCCTCCTCAAGCAGCTGCACAAGACCCTTTATGGAGCCCAATGGGTTTTTGATTTCGTGGGCCAAGCCGCTTACCAGGAGCCCCAGGTTGGAAAGCCTCTCAGCCCTTTGAAACTCAGAGTGTATCCTTTCCCACTCCCCTTCGTCGAAAACCCCGGCCACTATCCCCCTGAGGTGATCCTGCTCGACTCCCAACTGGAAGACCCCAAGTCTCACAGGAATCCACTCCCCGCTCTTGGTTAGAACTGCTCCGAAAGAGGGCCTTGAGGAAATCTCTTCCCCCTTGCCTTTTCTGATCCACGCGTAAAGCTCCTTGTTTTCGGCATGTTCCGGAAAAATGAGGCCCAAGGATTTCCCAGTCACTTCTTGGGACCTGTACCCAAGAAGCAGTTCAGCTTTATTGTTCAAACTTCGTATGATTAGATCCTCTCCGAAAAGGATTATGGCATCGGTCACACTGCTTCTCAGGAATCTCCCCACAGACTCAGCCAGTTCCCGGATGGCAGTGTTCAGGGGCACAAACTCCTGACTTAGGTCCCCGGGGAGGGCTGGTGATACTATTCCATCTGAGATGCGCCTTACCTGCTCCACTGCGCTTTTGAGCTCCCTCCTTATGGTGAGCGTGAGGGCCAGCCCGGAAAGAAAGGCCACCAGGGCTACTGCCAAGACCTCGCTTCGAATGTTCAAAAGCACCATCTTGATCTGATAAGGGGATACGGGCCTGGGAGAGAGGGTAAGCTCTCTTAAGTTCCTTTCTATAACGAAGTAGCCCACAGCCAGGATAAGCAAAGTGGTGAACACCTGCACCGCGATTCCCAGGCGCACCCCGGCTATTTTTCTAAGCGCTCTGGCCATGCTCCCACCTCGGGAATTCTGCCAAAATAGCCAAGCCCTGTATCGCTCATCCGGCATCAGGGGCCTGTGTCTAAGCCCAAAGATCTCTTTTCTTATGGGCCCCCATCTCCTTGCGGCCCCCGGGCAAGGCTTGGGGTCCCATAAGAGCAGTTGCGCCATCGAGGAAACCAAAACAACTCCTTGAAGTCAAGGGAAAAGACACCTGGAGGGAATTTGCATGGCATGATACCATTTCAAGAAATTCTTCCAGGGGAGACCTGCCTGAGGAACAGCTTCCCCCAAAACTGAAAGGAACCCGGATTTTTCATGGCAGCCAGTGAAGAGTCCTTTCCCAGAAGCAGGTGGCTTCTTTTGGGAGCCTCCTTCTGCGTCATGATGGTGATAAGCCTTTACCAGTATTCCTGGTTTCTTTTTGCTGATCGGATTCAAAGGGAGCTGGGCTGGAGCATGGCCTCCTTGGGATTGATCTACACTGTCTTCCACCACACCTCCACCTTGATCCTGCCTTTCTCAGGATTAATGGCCGACACCTATGGTCCTAGCCGTGTTGCCCTGATCGCATCCATGATGGTGGGGGCAGGTTTCATGCTTTGCGCAGTCTTCCCTGAGCAATGGAGCTTCAGGATCTTCTATGGTCTGGGCGGGGTGGGGGGTGGGGTGGCAACGGGGCGCGTGGCGCGCGCCGCCGGGCC
>CAYPWF010000016.1:0-31923 GCA_964414345.1 uncultured Desulfarculaceae bacterium | reverse complement strand
CCCCCCCCCCCCCCCCCCCCCCCCCCCCCCCCCCCCCCCCCCCCCCCCCCCTATACGGACTTTCCACAGCCACTGCCATAAAGTGGTTCCCGGACAAGAGGGGCTTTGCCTCAGGGCTTGTGGTCTTCGGTTTCGGGGCCGGCACAGCCCTTTTCAACCTTGGGATAGATTGGCTCCTGGAGCATAGAGGCCTGGAGGCCACCTTGCTTTGGCTCGGGGGGGGGATGCTGGCCGCCCTCATACCCCTTTCCCTTCTTTACAAATATCCTGAGCTTTCCCCCAGAACCATTTCGGTGGGGGCAAACATCCCAGAGGCTCCCAGAAGTTTTGGGCCCCTGGAGATGCTCAAGACCCCCCAGTGGTACGCCATCTATTTCTCCTTCAGCCTCACCGTTTCTGTGGTGCTCATGTTCGGGGCCCAGATGAAGACCATGGCAAGGGACTACCTGCTTCCCGACTCCCACTTCCAGGCCCTCTTGGTGCTTTTCCCTCTTGCCAACGGCCTTAGCAGGGTTTTGGCCGGAGCCGTCTCGGACAAGCTGGGCAGGGAGAAGACCATGGTGATCTTCTACCTGCTTTTGGGAACAAGCGTACTGGCCCTATTGGGCCTGGGGAGAATCCCTGCCCTCTTTGTGGCCACGGTGCTTGCGGCTTCCCTTTTGGGCGGAGCACCCTTTGCCCTTTACCCGGCCACAATAGGCGACTACTACGGGAGCCGATACGCCACTGCCAACTACGGTCTCACATACACAGCCAAGGCCTGGGCAGGTCTCATCTCGGGCTGGTTGAGCGGGTACCTTTTCACCAGATTCGGCTCTTATGAGGTGCCCCTTCTGCTTGTGGCAGCGGGAAGCTTCCTGGCTGCCTTCCTGTCCAGCCCTTGGATTCTCAGGCCCCTGACTCGCAAGCCTCTCTCCAGCCACCGCCTCGAAGAAGCGCGCTGAGGCCTCCTGCCTCGATGAGCTCCATCATGAATTTTGGGAGCGGCTTGAAACTGTAGAGTTCACCTTTGCTGAGATTGATGAGGCACCCTGCCTTGAGATCCAATCTAAGCCTCTCCCCGCGCGCCACCCTTGCGCGGGCCTCTGCACACTGGATGAGGGGAAGACCTAGGTTAAAGCCGTTTCTGTAAAAGATCCTGGCAAAGCTCTCGGCCACCACTGCAGCTACACCCAGGCTCTTGAGCACCCCTGGGGCATGTTCCCTGGAAGAGCCGCAGCCAAAGTTCCTGCCTGCAACCACCAAGTCCCCAGCTCTGACGGATCCTGCAAACTCAGGATCCAGGTCTTCCAGGCAGTGGGGAGCCAAAACGCTCAAGTCGGGGGTGGTGAGATATCTGGCCGGTATGATCTGGTCTGTGTCCACATCGTCTCCGAAAATCCAAGCCCTTCCCTCGTATATCACCTTTCTTACCTCCGTTGGCTTTCATGCCCGTTTGACCCCCTCAGGAGACAACCTCTTGGGGGTGCGCCACTCTTCCGGCCACTGCAGATGCGGCCGCCACAGCCGGGCTGGCCAGGTAGATTTCGCTTTCAGGATGCCCCATTCTGCCCAGGAAGTTCCTGTTGGTGGTTGAAACACACCTCTCCCCTCTGGCCAAGATACCCAGGTGACCTCCAAGGCAAGGCCCGCAGGAGGGGGGGCAGACAACCCCGCCTGCCTCCAGAAAGACCTGCAAGATCCCCTCCCTCAGGGCTTGGGCATAAATGCTTCTTGTGGCCGGGATCACAAGCAGCCTGGTAGCCGGGGCAACCTTTCTGCCGGCCAGCACACGGGCGGCCATGCGAAGGTCCTCCATACGTCCGTTTGTGCAGGATCCTATGACCACCTGCTGGATCTCCACATGGGCCAATTCCTCAACAGGCTTCACATTGGCAGGAGAGTGGGGGGCCGCCACAACAGGAGTCATGCGAGAGGTGTCATATTCCCTTCTATCAGAGTACCGGGCAGCTGGGTCTGCGGAGATGATGTCCCATTGCCCGCTCTCATCCCCTCCCAGGTAGTCCAGGGTACTGCGGTCCACAGGAAAAATACCTGCCTTGGCTCCTGCCTCTATGGCCATGTTGGCCATGG
Organism: uncultured Desulfarculaceae bacterium; assembly: GCA_964414345.1. GTDB lineage: Bacteria > Desulfobacterota > Desulfocorpusculales > Desulfocorpusculum > Desulfocorpusculum > Desulfocorpusculum. The sequence goes on along the minus strand of CAYPWF010000016.1, from coordinate 29,850 downwards.
TGAAGCGGGCCTCCATGGATAGGCTTTCCAAGGCTTCACCGTGGAACTCCAAGGCCATGTAGTTGGCACCCTCCACTCCCAGGTCTGCTATGGTGTTAAGAATCATATCCTTGGCCGTAACCCAAGGGGCAGGCTTCCCTTTGTAGTGAAGCTTTATGCTCTCGGGCACCCTGAGCCAAGCCAGTCCCGAGATCCAGGCTGCTGCAATGTCCGTGCTCCCCACCCCCGAGGCAAAGGCCCCCAAGGCCCCGTAGGTACAGGTGTGGCTGTCTGCTCCCAAGACCAGTTGCCCCGGGCCCACCAAAGCCTTCTCAGGCAACAAGGCGTGGGCTATGCCGTCCGTCTCAAAATAGAGCTTGATACCTTGCTCCTTGGCAAACTCACGGCTTTCACGAACCTGCTCCGCAGAGGGGATGTCCTTGTTGGGTGTGAAATGGTCCATGACAAGGCTTATTCTCTCGGGTCTAAGAACCTTTTTCCCGCCTGCTTCCCTGAATGCCCTTATGGCCAAAGGGGCGGTTATGTCGTTGGCCATGGTCAGGTCCACCTCTGCCAGAACCAGCTCCCCAGGCTCCAGCTCCTGCTTTTTTGCGCGGCGGGCTAGAATCTTCTCCGCCATGGTCATTGCTGTGGAGGCTTTTCCCTTCATCGGCATCTTTCCTTTCACATCTCCTCTTTTACCTGCACTGGGTAGCGCTTCCTGTAGTCCAGGCGGTTGAGGGCATTCACGTAAGCCCTGGCGCTGGCCACTATCACATCAGGATGGGTGCCTTGGCCCACCACCTCGTGGCCGTTGGCCTCCAGCCTCACCGTAACCTCCCCCTGGGCGTCCGAGCCGCCGGTTATGGCGTTAATGGCAAAACGCTTGAGCCTGGCGTTGGCCCCTGCTATGCGGGCTATGGTCTGGAAGGTGGCATCCACTGGGCCTATGCCGAAGCCGGCCCCTGCATGCTCCACTCCGTCTATCTCCAACTTCACGCTGGCTGTGGGCACTGTCACGCTTCCGCTTGTGACGTGCAGATAGTTCAGCTTGTACCTGGCCGGCATTCTCAAGACCTCATCCTCCACCAGGGCCTCCAGGTCTTCGTCGTACACGTCCTTGTTGCGATCCGCCAGGGCTTTGAACCTTTGGAAAACCCGGTCCAGGTCTTGAGGGGTCAGTTCATAACCCAGCTTCTCCAACCTGTCCTTGAGGGCGTGGCGCCCAGAGTGTTTTCCCAAGACCAAAGAGGTTTGACCCCAGCCCACGCTCTCGGGCCTCATGATCTCATAGGTGCTCTTTTCCTTGAGGATACCGTCCTGGTGGATGCCCGACTCATGGGAAAAGGCATTGGCCCCCACTATGGCCTTGTTGGGCTGGACAGGGATCCCGGTGATGCGGGAGATCATGCGGCTTGTGGGGTAGAGGTATTCTGTGCGCACCCTGGTTCCCACCCTGAAGTGGTCCCCTCTTGTCTTGAGAGCCATTACCACCTCTTCCAGGGCCGCGTTGCCGGCCCTTTCCCCTATCCCGTTGATGGTGCACTCCACCTGCCTGGCTCCTGCGCGCACTGCGGCCAGTGAATTGGCCACGGCCAGCCCAAGGTCGTTGTGGCAATGCACGCTTAGAACCACAGCCTCAATACCCTTGACCCTGGAGCGTATGCGGCCGATGAGCTCCCCGAACTCATCCGGGGTGGCATAGCCCACTGTGTCCGGGATGTTGACCGTGGTGGCCCCCGCAGCTATGGCGGCTTCCAGCACCTGGAAAAGGAATTCAGGCTCAGTGCGGGAGGCGTCCATGGGGGAGAATTCCACATCCCCGCACATGCTTTTGGCCAAACGCACCATTTCTGTGGCCCACTGGAGAACCTCATGCCTGTCCTTTTTTAGCTGATGGCGCAGGTGGATATCCGAGGTGGAGAGAAAAACATGAAGCCCGGGCCTTCTGGCCCCCTTAATTGCTTCCCAGGCCCTCTCTATGTCCTGCCTTTCGCAGCGGGCAAGGGCCACCACCTTAGCCTCCTGAAGCCTTTCCGCTATTCTTCGAACCGCCTCGAAATCCCCCTCAGAGGCTATGGGGAAGCCCGCCTCCACCGAGTCCACCCCCAGTTTCTCCAGTTGCAGGGCCACCTGGATCTTCTCCTCGATATTCATGCTTGCTCCGGGGGATTGCTCCCCGTCCCTCAGGGTGGTGTCAAATATGCGAACATAATCCTCCATGGCTAACCTCCTGGTCTCAATTCTCCTGGCTCAGCAACTGGCAGACCCTATTGCCCACCTGGGGTGTTGACAATCCCATCTGGCCTGCCCCCATGCCCTTGAGCTCCTTTACCACCTTTCTTACAGCCCTCTGGATCCTTTGGGCTCCTCCATGCTCTCCCAGCTCATCCAGCATCATTGCCGCGGCCAGGATGGCCGCCAGGGGATTTATCACGCCCTTTCCAGCGTGCCTGGGGGAAGAGCCGTGAATGGGCTCGAACATGGAAACACCCCCCGGATGCAGGTTCCCTGAGGCTGCGATCCCGAGCCCTCCTTGAATGGCCGCTCCCAGATCCGTGATGATATCCCCGAACATGTTGTCAGTTACTATTACGTCGAACTGCTCGGGGTTCTTGACCATCCACATGCAGGTGGCATCCACGTGGGCGTACTCGGTCTGCACATCTGGATACTGGCGGGCCAGTTCATGGAAGACCCTGTCCCAGAGATCAAAGGTATAGGTGAGCACATTCTTTTTCCCGCAAAGTGTAAGTTTCTTTTTCTTGTTTCGCTTCCTGGCCAGTTCGAATCCATAGCGCAGGCAGCGCTCCACCCCTCTTCTGGTCTGTATGGACTCTTGCACCGCCACCTCAAAGGGGGTCCCTTTGGCCATCACCCCCCCGGCCCCTGTGTAAAGGCCCTCGGTGTTTTCCCTTACAACCACAAAATCTATGTCCTGAGGTTTCTTGTCTTTCAGGGGTGTGTCCACCCCTGGCAGCAGTTCCACAGGACGCAGGTTGATATAGAGATCCAGCTCGAATCTGATTCTGAGCAGGATCTCCTTCTCCAGCAGACCGGGCCTCACATCCGAGTGTCCTATGGCTCCAAGGTAAATGGCGTGCATTCCCCGCATCTGCTCCAAGGCCTCATCAGGAAGAATGATGCCGGTGCGAAGGTAGTGCTCCCCACCGAAAGGAAACTCCACAGTGGAAAGGGAAAAACCCTCCAGCCGGGAGACTCGCTCCAAGACCTTGAGACCTTCCCGCACTACTTCGGGGCCCACACCGTCTCCCGGGATCACAGCCACATGATACGATCTTTCCATCTCCCCTCCTCCGAAAAGTTCATGGATCAGGCCTTTTTAGCCCGGATCATTCTCCCGGGCCTTTGACTTTGGGGACTAATCCCCCAAGCCCCAGGTCTGCTTCGACATATGCCCGCTCAACCCCGGGCAAAACCTGAAATAAAACCTCAAAGTGTTTCTCGGCATGGACCGGTTTATCCAAACATCTCATTAAGATACCCCGTATTCTCCAGTGATCGTGAGTAATGCGGGTTAGAGCCCAAAAAGCAAGAGGCCCTCGGTTGCCCGACGGCCTCTTCACCGACAAAAAAGCCGTGGGCAACCCCTTTGCCCACGGCCCGGATTCCCTAATTTTCTTTCAGTTCATACCACCGGGCTGCGGGCTGCTGGTAAGGCTAAGGCCCAAAATGAGCCCCAGCTCCTGCCCAAGAAGAAGTCCCAGCAACCCTGTGCCCTTTCTCATGTTCTTCCTTCCAAATCCTAGCTTGGCTTTCATAATAAGCTCTTCACTGAGCCGCCGTCAAGCCCCAAGAGTCTCTCCTCTTCCAAGACCCCTATCAAAAGACCTTCCCTCACTTCTCTCACCAGCACCTGCCTGATGCTATTTGAAAGCTCTTCTCCTGCCTCCACAGCCACCCTAAAGTAATTGTGGCTCAATCCTTCCAGCCATCCAGGCCTTTCCTTGCAGGCCCTCTCCAGGAGCACCGGAAGGCTCTTCCCCACCCATGAGGCCATGGCCTTTGACCTCCTCTGCTTGGAGAGTTCCCTCATGAGCGCTGCCCTTCTTTTCACCTCTTGGGGGGATACCTTGGGGCCCATGTCCCAAGCTTGGGTCCCGGGACGTGGCGAAAAAGGAAAAACATGCAGGTAGGTCCATGGAATGGACTCCAGGAAACCAAGGCTCTCTTGGAAATTTTCCTGACTCTCCCCAGGGAAACCCACTATTAGGTCTGCACCCAATGTGAGATCCGGGATCGCTTTTGCAGCCGCCAGGACTTTGGCTTTGTAATCTCCCTTGCTGTAGGGCCTGTTCATCAGTGCCAGCACCTCCTCTGAGCCGCTTTGCAAAGGCACATGGAGGTGAGGACAAATCCTGGGGTTCTGGGCCATGAGTTGCAGGATGCCCTCTTGCAGTTCCTGGGGTTCAATGGAGCTCAACCTGATGCGGGCAATGGAGGACTCCTCGAGAACTTGCTCCAGAAGCCCGCAAAGGGAGGAAGAGGGGCTGAGATCCCTCCCGTATGAGCCAAGGTGAATGCCCGTTAGGACCACCTCCTGTACCCCGGCTCTTTCCATGAGAGCCAGGGCCTTGGAGATGGACTCGGGGCTCCTGGAGCGACTTCTGCCCCTTGCCTTGGGCACTATGCAGTAAGAACAGCCCCCATCGCAACCGTCTTGAACCTTGAGAAAAGCCCTGGTGCGGCCCGGAAGCTTTGCCAGCCTATCCCCCCACAAGAGCTCTTCTCCTGAGAGCCCGGCCGGCCCCATGCCCATTCTGAGCAGTATCTCATCCAAAAGAGCTTCCTTGTGCCTGTTTCCCCAAACCAGATCCACTTCGGGCATCTCCTCCAGGCTCCATCCAAAGGCCTCTGCCTGGCAGCCTGTGGCCACAAGCAGAGCCTTGGGGTACTTGGCCTTGAGGCTTCGGATAAGCTGCCTGTTTTGTCTGTCCGTGGAGGAGGTGACAGTGCAGGTCTGTACAATTATCAAAGAGGGGGACTCCCCGAGTCTGACCGGCTCCATGCCTGAGCCTCTGAGGGCCTGAGCCAAAGAGGCTGCATCGAACTGGTTCACTTTGCAGCCAAGGCTCTGGATGAGGAATCCAGGCCTTCTAAGGGCATGGCGGCTGGAGGGATTCAAACAGCTCATGGCTCCTTAAGCGGTTCCTCTATCCATCCCCCTCCCAGAACTTCTTCTCCTTTGTAAAGGACTGCGGCCTGCCCAGGGGTGATGGAGGGCTGTGGTTTGAAAAAGGTGACCTGGAAACGGGAACCCCCCAGCAGATCAACCCAGGCCTGTGCTGCCTTGTGTCGGTAGCGGATCTGGACCTGGCAGGAAAACCCCTTGGCCGGAGGCTCCCCAGCCACCCAGGAAGCATTCCCAGCCAGAAGCCCTCTTGCAAAAGTGCTTTGCCTGGGCCCCACGATTATCTCGGCCTTCTGTGGAAGGACCTCAAGCACGTACAGAGGCTCCCGCCAGGGCACGCCCAGGCCCCTTCTTTGCCCCACGGTGAACCCCCAGACCCCCTTGTGGGTGCCCAACTCCACACCTTTCTCATCCTTTATCTTTCCAGGAGAGCATGCGGCCGGCCCCATGTAATCCCTGACAAATCCCCGGTAGTTTCCTCCTGCCAAGAAACAGACCTCCTGGCTCTCCCTTTTTTGGGCTACAGGGAGCCCCCATTCTTTAGCCAGCCCTCTGACGGTAGCCTTACTCATTTCCCCCAGGGGCCAAAGCACTCTTTTTAGTTGATCCTGGCCCAAAGGGAACAGAAAGTAGGACTGGTCCTTGGTGGGGTCCTTGCCCCTTAGCAGCCTCAGGGCCCCTCCAGAGACTCCATTTGAGATCCTTGCATAATGACCTGTTGCCATGGCCTGGGCCCCTTGCGCAAGGGCCAACTCCAAAAGCAGCCCATATTTTATCCATTGGTTGCAACGGATGCAGGGATTGGGGGTCCTGCCCTTTAGATACGAATCCACAAACTCCCCTATGACCCTTTCCTGGAAGGCCTTCCTTAGGTTCACACTCCTGAAAGGTATGCCCAGGTGATCGGCCACACGGATTGCATCCTTCATGTCCTGCGGGGAACAGCAAGTGGGCCTTTCTTTGCGTTCCACAAGCCCGCAGTCCCACAGTTCCATGAATACGGCCTCAACACGCAAGCCTTGGCGGATCAACAGGGCAGCGGCCGTAGCGCTGTCCACACCGCCGCTCAAGGCGGCCCAGACAGGTCTGCCGGAAGAGCCCATGGGAGAGTTCACCGAAAATCAGAGCATGGCCGTCTGCATGGCGCGGCTGGGGCATACGGGCATACAAAGCCCGCAGCCGCTGCACAGCTTGTTCTCAAAACGTACCTCCATGCTCACCGGGTCCACGTGAAGTGCCTGGGTGGGACAAATGGCCGTGCAAGCCCCGCAGTGGTAGCAGAGCTCCTCATCCCTCTGCACGTCCTTGTCCACAGACTTCACAGTAATACCGCACTGCTTAAGATACTTAACTCCTTGGCGGTAGTTGGACTGGGGGCCTGTCAGCTCCATGACCATGTAGCTTTCCTGCCTGGGCAGCACCTGGGCCTTTAGAATGTTGAAGACCAGGTCGAAGTCCTTCACCAGCTTGTAAACAATGGGTTTGTCCCAGGTGGACTTGGAAAAGTAAAGTACTATTTTTTTGGAAACTTCCTTGGTCATGGCTTACCCCCGGCTGAAGGAGTGGGCAATAGACGACTTGTCTTGTATGATAATCGCAAACCCTTCACAGTTTCAAGCCGGCCTTGCTCTGGAAGAAACTATATGGTATCAAGATATGTGATGCTGTGGAAGGATGCAGGGGTTGCCGGAGGGCGCCCCTCGATTCCGTTTTATGGCCAGAATCGCCCCTTTTTGCGCTTGGCGCTACAATCCGGAAAAGATTCCTGAACTCTACAGGGTTACCTCACCCCCATATGATGTCATTGACCGAAAGCAGCAAGAGCAGCTCCACAAGCGGCATCCCTTGAACGTGGTGCGCCTGGAGCTGGGAGAGGAGCTCCCGGGCGACAATGAAAAGCATAACAGGTACACCAGGGCCGCAGGCTTTCTTAAAAAGTGGCGAAGGGACCGTGTGCTTGTCAGGGATCCAAGACCCTCGGTTTATTTGTACCAGCACCGCTTTCAGGGCCTCAACGGAGAAAGGATAACCAGAAAGGGGCTGGTGGTGCTGCTTTATCTCGAGCCCCTGGGAGGGGGAGTTGTTTTTCCCCATGAGGAGACCTTTCCAAAACACAAGAAGGATCGTCTGGAGCTTCTGAGGGCCTGTAAAGCCCAGTTCAACCCGGTCTTCTCCATCTTTCCAGACCCGAACGGAGAGGTGGCCAAACTCCTGGAGCCCCCCAGGCCGGATCCAGACCTCTTGGTTTCGGACGAGCAAGGAGTGGATCACCTTGTATGGGGCCTTGATGACCCCCGGTTCATCAGAGACCTGGTTGAGGCCATGGCCCCTAAAGCTGTCTTCATAGCGGACGGGCATCATAGGTACGAGACTTCTTTGCGTTTCCAGTCAGAGCAAAAAGGGCAGGAAGATCCCAGGTCACCCGCCAACTGGACCCTCATGTACCTCTCCCCAATGGAGGATCCCGGGCTTATAGTTTTTCCGACCCACAAGCTGGTAAGGGGCCTGAGGGATTTTAGCCCTAAGGATTTTCTGAAAGATCTGGAGAGAGACTTTCATCTGGAGGAGCTGCCTTTTTTCTCTCATGGGGAGCCTCAGGCCCGCAGAGAGCTTGCGGCCAGGATGAAGAGATGGGCTCTGGAAAGCCTCCCCATCGGCCTGGCCTTGCCTGGAGAGGAGTCTTACTGGATCATCCGGCCCAAGGACATCTCCAAAATTGAGAGCTTCTTGGGCCACCTGGAACAGCCCCTCAGGAGGCTTGATGTGACCTTGCTTCACGAGCTCATACTAAAGAACAGAATGGGTATTGACATAGGAAGGCAGGGCCAGTCCCACCTTCTGTTCTCCCACGAGCTGGAAGAGGCCCTGGATATGGCTTTCAGGAAAAAAGTCCAGGCAGCCTTTCTCATGAACCCAATCCCCATACAAACCTTAAAACAAGTGGCAGCGGCAAAATGCAAGATGCCTCAGAAGGCAACTTATTTTTATCCCAAGCTGCTCTCAGGACTTCTGATTCGCACCATGGACACGCAAGAGTCTTACATCTCCTGAGCCGCGAGAAAGCGGCCGCCATCACGGGCAGGAGGCGGCGTGGAGTCCTTGGGTCCCAGGCAGGACGAAACCCTCGACAGCCTTTTCCAGGGCAAGCTAAAGATTCTGCAAAAGCGCTCCGGATACCGATTTTCCATGGATCCTGTGCTTCTTGTGTATTTCGCAGCCAATCTGCGAGGCAAAAGAGTCTTGGATCTGGGCACAGGCTGCGGGGTTATCCCCATGATCTTGGCCCACAAGGGGGATGTGCTGGAGGCTTTCGGCCTGGAGCTGCAGGAAGAGCTGGTGGAAATGGCAGGCAGGTCGGTAAAGCTCAACGGGCTTGGGGGAAAAGTGAAGATCCTGCAGGGGGATTTCAGGTGCATAAGGGATATTTTCCCCCCCCAGAGCTTTGATCATGTGCTAAGCAATCCTCCCTATCATGACCCAGGTGAAGGAAGAAGAAGCCCCAAGCGGCAAAAGGCCCTCTCGCGCCATGAAGAGGAAGGCTCCATAGAGGAGCTGGTGGAAGCTGCCAAGTACGTGCTGGGCACCAAAGGGAGGCTGTGGCTCACCTATTCCCCCTCCCGCCTAAGCCGCCTCATGAGGGCCTTGGGAGAAGGAGGGTTTGTTCCAGTGAGACTCAGATTCGTTCACGGAAGAGCCGAGCTGCCGGCCCGCATGTGTCTATTGGAGGCAGTGCGGGGAGGAAAAGGCGCCTTGCGTGTAGAGCCGCCTCTTATCCTTTACAGGCAAGCAAGGCAGTACACAAGGGAGCTTCAAGAGGTGTACCAATAGGCCGAAGCGGGGCTTCAGCCCTGATCATGTTTTGAGGCTCTGGAGCTTGGAAGTTGTGAGCCTAAATAGGCTCATCTTTTGTTGCGGGCCCTTAGGTGGTGTCCCAAAATCCTCTCGAGACTTTCCCTCAAGGCCGGATCTTCTATTTTTTTTGCTACTCCCTCCACCCAGTTGATCTCATAAGGGCTTAGGCTCCTCTGCTCAAAGGGTTCACTGGCACAGGCCATACCCCTTTTGGAGGCCGCACTTCTTGCGCCTCTGAGGGTGAATCGAATGTCCTCTATCCTGCCGGGGCCTGCCGCCTCCGTCACCTTTTTGAGAAGTTCGCTCTTCTGGAACTGCAGCTCCTGCATCCAAACTGGACCGGCCACTCTTACCAGGAGAACTCCTTTTCTTACAGACACAGGCCAACACCTTCTGGCCAACAAAGGCCCCACTATACTGGACCAGCTTCGAAAGAGCACGCCATGTTTCAGCTTCTTTTCCAGGGCCTCCCCTTCCATGACCCTGGCCAAGATGTCTCCTAGGCTCTCCATCTCTTTCCTCTCTACCTAGCCCCCAAAATCCCCTTGAGTTTTGGGCGAGAGCCCCTCAGACAGGAGCATACATCACCGAGGCCCAATGCGGAAGGGTCCGGTCGTGGTCATTGGCGTGATCGCTTACGGCTCCTGGAGGTGCTTTTAGGAAGGCTAACATCCGGCTCTCTCTTGATCTCCATGGGGAAGGCGAGGCCGGCTCATGACTCAGTGGGCTGGAGGATGGTTGGAATCAGACAGGTGAATGTGGTCCCCTCTCCCTGCTTGCTTCTAACTTGGATGGATCCCCTCATACGGTTCAAGACCTCTTTCACGATCACAAGACCCAGGCCTGTTCCATGCTCGTCCAAAGCCTTGGCGTTGGAGGCCCTGAAGAACTCTGTGAAAAGCTGCGGAAGCTCCTCCTTTGGGATTCCTATCCCGGTGTCAGATATCTCCAACTTGAGCCATCCCCTGCCCTCTTTGGTCAGCAAGACCTTAACCGTTCCCCCTGCCGGGGTATATTTGACGCCGTTGGATATCAGGTTGGTCAGTAGCTCATCCAACAATCCCTCTTCGGCCAGCACGTCCGGGATCGGCTCCTGGATCTCCAGTTCCAACGAAACCCCTTTCCCCTTAGCCTGTTCCATGTAAAAGGAGCAAACCTGTCTTAGCGCCTCCCCCAGATTCATGGGTTTCAAAGGCCTGGGAGAGGTCTCAGACCTCCTCTGTCCGACCCTCAGGAGATCCTCTATGAGCTCTCCCATGAGCCTTATTCTTCTCTGGCAACGGGATATTGCCTCAGCCTGTTTTTGGTTCAATTCCCCAAGATACCCATCCTGGAGCACCTTGAACATGCTCAGCAGAGCATGAAGGGGGGAGCGCAACTGATGGGCAGCCTTGTGAAAGAACCATGCTTTTGTGAGCTCTCCTCTTAGCCTTTCTATGGCCAGGGCGGTCAGGTCGGTCATTAGGGAAAAAAAGGCTGTGTCATGCTCTGCGAAATGATAGCTCTGATCACTGTACACGCAGAATACCCCCAGGATTCTCTTTTCAACTTTCAGGGGTAGGCAGAGCATGGAAACGATTCCCTCCCTGCGGATATCTTCAGGGTATTGGAAATAATCTTTCTCCCTGATGCTGCCTATGGCATAAAAGGCCCCCTCTATTATCTTCTGGTTTATGGGGCTCTTGGCCACCTCAATAGCCCCCTTGGAAAGATAATCCTGGCTTAACCCGTAGGTGGAGGCGAACCTAAGGTACCTTTGCTCCTGATCCAACAGCTTTATGGAGCAGGCCTTTATCCCCATTATGGTGGCGGCCAGGCGGGTGGCCGAATCCATGAGCTTCTGAAGATCTGTTTCCCCCCCCATCTCCTTGACCATGTCGTACAGGGCCTTGAGTCTGGAACTTGTGAACTCAAGTTCGGCCGAGACCCTAAGCAGCTCCCTGCCCTTGAGCCGGAGGGAGTGCACAACCTGCGTTATAAGAAAAGCCCCTACCAAAAGTGCCGCCCCCAGGGCCCCGAATCTGGCCCACATCAAGTTTTCAGGCCCAAGAAGGGGGGAGGTTTGTGCCAGAAACCCAGTCTTTTCAAGCCAAATCATACAGGCCAGTGCCAAGATCACGGCTGCTGCGTAAAGAAAACAGCTCATCCTGGAGAGCAAGATCCCGGCCAGGACTATGTGAAAGACTACAAATATGACAAGGGGGCTAGCAGAGCCTCCGGTGAAATGCAGGATTAGGAAAAGGGCCAAGAGGTCCAGGCAGATCTGCACGTGGGCGAAGATTATGAAAGAGCCCACCTCCCGGGTCTCCACCTGCATGCGGCTTCCCAGGAGAAGAAATATCATGTTGTAGCAGGCAATGCTCAACAAGACCGCGATCAAGGCGGTAAAGTCTAGGGGTTCTCCTGCCAGGAAGGCTGCCCAGCAGCCCAGCAGCCCCAGCCCCACGGCTATCCATCTTAAATGGATGAACCAAAATACCCTCTCCCTCAGCTCTCTGCGGAAGAATATCTGTTCCCGGATGAGCTCATAGCCCAATTGCATGAAGCTGGCTCCCCTGGGGCTCAGGGCCTTGACCGCTTATTCCCCCCCTAATCACTCAGGCCAGCCTTCCTCTTAAGAGCGGCCGCCGGTCCGCCTGAGGTTGAATGGTAGGAGGCCCGGGATGCTCTGGCTCGGCTCAGCTGGAATCAAAAACGGCCTGCTTAAAGTTTCCCTGCTTCTTTAAGGAAAGATTCAACTGCAGCCAAGAGCTCCTCAGGGTCTATTGGTTTTTCCAGGAACTGCGACACCGGCCACTCCATGCCCAGGATATGCTGAAACCTCTCGGGACCATGTTCAGCCATCTTCTGCGGGAAGCCCGTTGTCATGATTATTGGAATCCCGGCGAAACGGGTATCCCCTTTGAGACGGCTGGCCAGGTCAAAACCCTCGGTGTCCGTGCCCATCATGACATCCAGTAGAATCAGGTCTGGCGTCTTCTCCAGAATACGATTGTATCCCTCCTTCCCATCGTGGGCAGTTCGCACCTGGAAGCCCCTGCTCTCCAGAATTATCTTCATGGAGGCCACCAGGTCTCTGTCGTCGTCTATGATAAGAATCTCAGCCCCTGCGCTCATGGAGACCTCCCTTTCCAAGGCTGCAATAGGTTTACCCGTTCTTGCGGATCCGCACAAGGGGTTGCGGAGCCCTGCAAGAGAATTCTTCACCTGATCCCCTCAACTGCAACCGGTCCTTTATGAAAGCCTCTATCTCCCTCTGGGCACGCCATGCCAGGGAAAGGGCCTGGGGACTCAGGCCCTGTTGCTGCCCGAAATTTCTGCCTGGTATGGAAACAAGCCAAGCCTCTGGACAGGAACCCCTGGCAAGCCCTAGGAGCCATAGGAACATACCCGGCTCCATGTGATGAGTGAAGGGGGAGGGACTGGGTCTCGGCTCAAGCTTTCTCCACCACACATCTTCCCCGCTCTCCTCGGCCGACCCATCCACCAGGATAAGCAGGGAAGCATTCCCCAGATCATCCAGCAGCCCCTCTTCCAGCTGTTGAAAAATATAAAAACGCAGCCACGGCTTGGGCCCCAGACCAGCCCGCAAACGTTGAACCACCAGAGGGCCGACTCCATCATCTCCCCGAAGGGGGTTCCCGTAGCCAACTATGCAGACCTTTTCCGCCATTTCGCCTTTCCCTCATAAATCCCGGCTCAGCTGAAGAATCGGTTCTCCTTGGGGCCCTAACACCTCTAGGCGCAGGGGCATCTGACCCAGGGCGTGGGTGGAACAGGAAAGGCATGGGTCGTAGCAGCGTATGGCCCCCTCCACCCGGTTCAGCATCCCCTCCTTCACTGTGGAGCCGTTTATGTAGTGACGGGCAACCAGGGTCACAGCCTGGTTCATGGCCAGGTTATTGTGTCCTGTGGCCACAATAAGGTTCACTTTTTGAATGACCCCGTGGGAATCTACCTGGTAATGGTGTATGAGGGTGCCTCTGGGCGCCTCCACCACCCCAACCCCTTCCTCGTGGGCTGGTCTGGACACGGTGACCCTCACATCATTGGAACAGATTCCCTCTGTCTGAAGGATTTGTTCCGCTCTCTCCAGAGCATGCAGAAGCTCCACCAACCTGGCGTGATGGTAGTACATGGAACCCTGGGGTAGTGCGCAGCCGGCCGAGGCACGAAGGGCTTCCAGGGCCTGTTGGGCTCTAGAGGTACTGATCCCACTGGAGGTGTTGAGCCTGGCCAGGGGCCCTACCCTGTAAAAGCCTTTAGGATACCCTTCAGGTTTGAAGAAAGGGAATTTAAGGTATGACCAGGGCTCAACTTTTTCTCCAATGTACTGCATGTAATCCTTGGGGGCAAAGCTGGCCTTGGGCTCCCCGGCCGGACCGCAGATGTTAATGTGCCCGTCATAAAGGGCAAGCCTTCCTTCCCCGTCCACCAACCCGGCATAATTGGAGGGGAAAGAGGCAAAGGAGACTGCCTCCTCCCTGTTTTTCTCCCACCAGTTCTGAAAGAGCTCCATGGCCGTGTAGCAGGCCTGGTATGCCTCGGGAAATCCCTTTAGGAGCCTGTCCCGGTCATGAGGACTTAACTGATTACTGACTCCTCCCGGCACTGCAAAGACCGGGTGGATCTTTTTGCCCCCTAGGGCTTGGATCATCTCCTGTCCAAAGCGCCTCAAGCGGATACCTTTTAGAGCTGCCTCAGGAAACTCCTGCAGGACCCCCACCACATTTCGCTTAGCTGGCTCAGAGTCCCAGCCCAGCAAGAGATCCGGGCTGGCCAGGTGGAAAAAATGAAGGGCGTGAGACTGAATGTACTGGCCCATGTGCAAAAGCTCCCTGAGGAGCCTTGCGGTCTCCGGAATCTCCACCCCCAGAATAGCGTCGCAGGCCTTGGCCGAGCCCAATTGGTGGCTCACAGGGCAGATGCCACATATGCGCTGGGTTATGGCCACCATCTCCTCCATGGGCCTGCCCTGGCAGAACCGTTCATAGCCCCGAAACTGGGTCACATGGAAACGAGCCTCGGCCACCTCTCCTTTTTCGTCAAGGTGAATGGTGACCTTGCCGTGACCCTCCAGCCTAGTCACAGGATCTATGGTTATCTTCTTGAGCTGGGCCATGGTTTGACCTCCTCAGTCGAAATGGAGAATGGCCGTGGGCAGGGCCTCGGGCCGTCCCTGAAGGATCCCGGTGAGGCATTGAGCGATGGCCTCGGGTGAAGGCGGGCACCCTGGAACATAGAGGTCCACCTGAACCACCTGGTTGGCCGCAAGCACCTTGTCGAGGAGCTCTGGGAGATCCGGGTCAGAGGGGATCCTTCCTTCCACCGTGGATATGGTCTCCAGGTAACCGCAACGAAGCACCTCATCCTTGGGGATCCAATTTCGCATGGTGTTTATTCCTCCGAACACAGCGCAATCCCCCCAGGCCACCAGAAGCCGGCAGCTTTTCCTTAGCTTCTTGAGGATCTCCTCTTGCTCCGGTGTGCCCACCCCACCTTCCACAATGCCCACAACCACTTCCGGGAAATCATAGTCCTTGTAATCTGTGATGGGGGACACCGTGAGTTCCACTGCCTGGAGCACATCCAGCAGCTTCTCGTCCAAGTCCAGGAAGGACATGTGGCAACCGGCGCACCCTTCCAGCCAGACAGTTGCGACCTTGGGCTTCTCCATGACGCAGTCTCCAGTTTCCCCTTTGAGGATCCTGCCCTAAAGATTCCTGTCAGGACAGGTTCATGGTAGCCATGGTCCTCGCTTTGAGGAGCTCCAGCTCCCCAGGAAGACCTCTTACCCCGGTTCGACCCGCCACAGCCAACAGTGTCTCCCAGCTGCGGCGGACCCCCGCCGGGGGACTCAAGACCGCTGAGACATACCCAACCTCATGCCCGTCCAGGGAAAGGTAATTGCCTCCCTGTTCCAGCCAGAGGGGTCTAGGCAACACTACCTGGGCTTTCCCAAGGAGCTCTTGGGGGACATGAGACCCAATGACCGCCAGGAAATCGGACTGCGGCACAGCCCCGTTCAAGTCCCGGACTTGATCCCCTCCCAGCAGCACTAGACAGGCTGCAGTCCCCCGGGTCTCCATCTCCGCCGGAATTTCCAGGCAGTTCAAGCGCATGGCCGAGGCCGCATTCCCCCCTGGTTTCAAGAGAATGAGCCTGAGGGCGTTTTGAGGGAGAAGCCCTTTCAGAAGAGCCAGGAACATGAGCCGGCGCAAAGCAGAGTGGTCCCCGCTAGAGCTCAGCTCACCGCCTGCCACTATCAAGGGGGAAAGGGACCTCATGAAACCCAGTGCAATCTCATCCGCTCCATTCCTGAGCTCTTGGGGAAGCCTTGTCAAAGGAGCTTCTGAGCTGACGGGCTCCACCTCTGAGAGAATCCTGCGCCATCTGGTTATGGGATCCGAGCTTCCTGCAGCCTGGATAGCCCCGGCCAGAAGAGCTTTTACGCCCAATGAAAGATCCCCCGGATCAACTCCCACATGTAGGGTCTTACAGGAGGAAAGTGCTGGAGACCTACCCATGCAGGCCACAGAAGCCCCCCGCTCCATGGCCGCTCTCCTTATCATGGAGGCCAGAAGCGGCTGGGATTCCTCTGGATCGGCCCCCACCAAGAGTATGAAGTCCGCCTCGGCTAGATGCACCCAGGAGCATTCCCTAAGCCCCAAAAAGGTGCGCTCCATCTCTTTCAAAGCCTGCTGGATGGGAATGATCGCCTGCCTTTCCAGGAGCCCCACGTGGCCCCCCATCCCCTCTCTCAGCAACTCCCTCATGAGCCATATCTCTTCACAGCAACACTCTGAGGAGACGAGGCCTAGGATCCCTGCCTTTTTCTGCTTTGCTTCCAGGAGAGCTGCGCTGAGCCTCTCCAGGGCGTCCTCCCAGGTCGTGGGATGCATCTGGTTGTCGGCTCTCCTCACCATTGGTTCCAGGATCCTTTTCCCCCCGCTCAACATGGGCTCGAAACGCCCCTTGCGGCAGAGCTGTCCCCGGTCGGGCCTGCTGGTGGAAAGAAGGCCCTCTATGCGGATGAGATTTTCATTGCGCACGCTGCACTGCGTTTCGCAAAGGAGCCCGCACACAGGACATCTGGTTTGGATCACCCGCAGCGGAGCTTTCTTCCCCAAAACCATTTGGTGAGGCCTCAGTCTCTCGTACATGGCCCCCGTAGGGCAGACCTGCACACACACACCTGAAGCGTCGCAGTTGGACTCCTCGGTGGGCGCGTTCAAATCCTTGCAGATCAGAGTGCGCGCCCCCCTGTTCTGGTAGTTGAGCACCGAATTGCCCGCCAGCTCTTTGCAGGCCCTCACACATCTCCCACAAAGGATGCAACGGTTGTGATCCAGGGCCATGAACGGGTTTGTGGCGTCAACCGGAAACTCCTTGAAGGAGGGCGGCACAGTGAGGTGGTCCATTCCTAGCTCGTAGGCCAGGCTCTGGAGTTCGCAGTCTCCGCTTTGAGCGCAGAACATGCAGTAGTGGTTGCGCTCCGCGAAAAGAAATTCCAGTATGGTCCTTCGGCTCTCCAGGATACGCTGGTTGTTGGTCACAACCTCCATGCCCTCCCGCACCGGCATCACACAGCTGGCCACCAACCTGGGGGCCTTGTCCACCTCCACCACGCATATGCGACAGCCTCCCCAATTGGAAAGAGCAGGATGATGACACAGCGTGGGGATCCTGATCCCGTTTTCCCTGGCCGCATCCAGTATGGTCATGTTCTCGGGCACCCTGATCTCTTTACCGTCTATGGTCAATCGCACCGTGGCTGTCTGGTCCATGGATCCGCCTCCTGCCCCTCAGGCAACCTGGATGTCGCAGCGCATGCAGCGGGAAGCCTCCCCCACAATCAGCTCTTCGGGAAGCCCCAGTTCTACCTCGGTGAAATCCCTGATGCGCCCTTGGGGGTCCTTGTGGGGCATGGCCACCCGGGGACCCTGGGGCGTTTCCACTACCTCCATGGGGATCTGGATCTCTGGTTCGGCAGGTTCCAGGAAGGGCTCCTCGCCGTTTCTGGCCCTGATGGCAGAGTCTATTTCCCTTGCGGCCGTCTTCCCGGCGGCAATGGCCCCGATTACGGTGTCAGGGCCGCTCACCGCATCCCCTCCAGCAAAGATCATGGACTCGCTCACCCGGGTCTTGCTCCCGGCCAGGGTTTGAATCAGCCCCCCGCGGCTCACCTTTATCTCATCCCCATCCGAAGGGAAGGGAAGCACTGGCATCTGGCCTATGGCAATTAGAGCCGAGTCCGCCTCCACCAAAAAATCTTCGCCTTGCACAGGCACGGGCCTTCTGCGGCCGCTGGAATCAAAATCCCCCAAGGCCATTTGCTGGCATAGGATCTGCCTTAGCCTGGAGTCTTCTCCCAGAAACTTTACCGGCGCAGCCAGATATCTTATCTCGACCCCTTCCTCCTCCGCCGCCTTGATCTCCTCCTCCTGAGCCGGCATGTCCGCACGGAGCCTCCTGTAAAGGATCGTGACCTCCCTGGCCCCCAGGCGCAAAGCACAGCGGGCAGCATCTATGGCAGAGTTTCCACCTCCTATCACAGCCACTTTCTCTCCCAAAGGAGGCGGCTCACCCAGGTTCACCCTTCTTAGGAACTCCACAGCCCCGTACACTCCCTCCAGCTCCTCGCCCTCCACCCCCAGCTTTACGCTCCTGTGGGCACCTACGGCCAGGTAAAACGCCTCGAACTCCCTTTTGAGCTCATCCCAGGAGATCTCCCTGCCCACTTTAGTGTTACAGCGCAGCTCCACTCCCAGATCCAGGATCGCCTGGATCTCCTTTTTCAGCACGTCCCTTGGCAGACGGTACTCGGGTATTCCCCAAAGGAGCATTCCTCCTGCCTCAGGGAGCTCTTCGAACACGGTCACCGGGTAACCCCTGAGGGCCAGTTCCCTGGCTGCGGCTAAGCCCGAAGGACCGGCTCCCACCACTGCTATGCGTTCTTTTCGGCTTGGAGATACCCGCTCCTGCTTGGGCATGGGGGCGTGGTCGGTGATGTAACGTTTTATTGCCTTTATGTGCACTGGATCATCCAGCGTACCCCTGCGGCACTTGAGTTCGCACTTGTGGTCGCAGACCCTCCCGCAGACGCTGGGGAAAGGATTGGTGCGAAGCAGCACCTGGTAGGCCTCCTCCAACCTCCCCAGGCGGGCAAGAGTCACGTAAGTGGGGATATCCATCTCCACGGGGCAGGTGTGGATGCAGGGAGCCTTGAAAAGAGCCGAGCAGACCACAGCCGGGCATCGCTTCTCCCTGATGTGGGCCTCATACTCGTTGCGGAAGTATCGAAGGGTGGAGAGCACAGGGTTGGGAGCCGTCTGGCCCAGGCCGCAAAGGGCTGTGTTCTGTATTATTGAGGCCCATCTCTCCAGGGTCTCTATGTCCCCCTCCTTCCCTTTTCCTTGACAGATCCTGGTCAATATTTCCAGCATCTTTTGGGTGCCCACCCTGCAGGGGGTGCACTTGCCGCAGGACTCATCCTGGCAGAACTCCATGAAGAATCTGGCCACATCCACCATGCACTTGTCCTCGTCCATCACTATCATGCCACCTGAGCCCATGATGGCCCCCAGCTGAGTGATGGACTCATAGTCAACAGGCGCATTGAGGTGCTGGGCCGGGATACATCCTCCAGAAGGGCCTCCCAGCTGAGCGGCCTTGAAGCGCTTGCCTTTTCTGATACCTCCTGTGATGTCGTAGATTATGGTTCCCAGCGGAGTGCCCATGGGGACTTCCACCAGCCCCACATTCACAATGTCTCCGGTGAGTGCGAAGATCTTGGTGCCCTTGCTCCTGAGGGTGCCCAAGGCGTTGTACCACCTGGCCCCCTCCAGGATGATCTGGGGAACGCTGGCCAGGGTCTCCACGTTGTTCAAAACCGTGGGCTTTCGCCAAAGCCCCTCTACAGCCGGGAAAGGGGGCCTGGGCCTGGGCATTCCACGTCTTCCCTCTATGGAGGTCATGAGGGCCGTCTCCTCGCCGCATACAAAGGCCCCTGCCCCTCTATAGATCTCCAAGTCAAAGTCGAAGCCAGAACCCAGAATGTCCCTGCCCAGAAGACCAAAGTTTCTTGCCTGCTCTATGGCCAAGGTGAGCCTCTTCACGGCCAGGGGGTACTCGGCCCTGCAGTAGATGTAGCCCTGGTGGGCCCCTATGGCCTTGGCGGCGATTATCATGCCCTCCAGGACCGCATGGGGGTCGGCCTCCAGAACGCTTCTGTCCATGAAGGCCCCGGGATCTCCCTCATCTGCGTTGCAAAGCACGTACTTGACCTTGGCCCTGGAGCGGGAGGCAAATTCCCACTTCATGCCCGTGGGGAAACCTGCCCCTCCTCTGCCTCTGAGGCCCGAGTCTTTAACCTCCTTTATGATCTGCTCCGGGCTCATCTCCAAGAGGGCCTTGCAGGCGGCCTGGTAGCCCTGCCTGCCTATGTATTCCTCGATGCGTTCCGCAGCTATGAGCCCCCGATTCCTGAGCACCCGAGGCTCCTGAAGCCCGAAAAACGGTATGTCGTGCATTCGGTACACGGGCTTACCCGTCTCGGGGTCGTGGTACATGAGACGCTCCACCGGGTGGCCTTCGAGCACGTGTTCCTGGATAATTTCAACAGCGTCCTCGGGCTTTAGATACTGGTAGAAGATTCCTCCCGGGTAGACTGTCATCACCGGACCCTGGGCGCAAAAGCCGTTACATCCCGTCTCTATCACCAGAGCCTTTTCCTGAAGACCCCTCCCCTCTATCTCCCTCCTTAAGCGCACCATCACCTCCAGGCTTCGGGTGGCGTGGCATCCTGTTCCCCCGCAGACCAAGAGGTGGTAGGGATACTCGGGCACCCCCGGGGTGAACTCCAGCTTCAACCTAGGGGCAAGGAAAGAGGCCATATCCTGGTGCAGTTTCTTGAGGCTGTCGGGTGAGAGTCTGCTCATGGCCGCTCCTTCTCCTTGTGCAAGAGCCTTCACTAAGGGGTTTACTCGTACTGTTGGAGTATCCCCTCCAGGTGCGCCGGTTTCACCTGGGCAAAGGTGTCATTATCCACAACCATGGCCGGGGCAAGCCCGCACGCCCCCAAACATCGCACGGTCTCAAGGGAGAAGCGGCGGTCGGAGGTGGTCTCCCCCGGGTGTATCCCCAAGTTGGAGCAGAGTTCCTCCAGGGTCCTCTTGCTGCCCCTGACATAACAGGCTGTGCCAAGACAAACCCTTACCGTGTGTCTTCCCCTGGGCACCATGGTGAAAAATGAGTAGAAGGTCACAACCCCGTAAACTTCGCTCAAAGGTAGGCCGAGGCCTTCTGCCACTTTCTTCTGGATAGACTTGGGAAGGTATCCCAGGCGCTCCTGAATCTCCTCCAGCACGGGGATCAGGGAGCCGGGAGTCCCCTTGTGGCGGGAGATGATGGTGTCCACGGCTGCAAGTTCTTCTTGGCTGAACTCCTCCTCCTGTGCGTTCTGAGGTGCTTTTTCGGGCAACACGGGGTGACCTCCTTAGGAAGAGTTTGCAGGCGGGACCTAATCCGCCGGGAGCCCTTTTTAAGGGCTTCAGCAATTTTGGTGAGCAACCCATGTGCCACCCAGGAGGGAAGCCTTTTTGGGGTGCAGTTGCGGGAAACCAAAGAAGAATAAGACATCTGCCCCAGCTTCAAACCCAGGGCCTCCTCTGCCAGTTTTCTTTACAGTCTGTAAAGCCACTGGGAATATCTTTGACTTGACTAATTGGAAGACCCGAGTAATATAGGGGCAGGCAAGGGGATAAAGAGATGCTGGTGTACGGACTCAGATGGGGGTTCGGGAACCTCCTGGGCTTTGCCTTGGGGGGAATCCAGTGGGTGGGTGCCACATCCGGGGATCCCCAGGCTCAGAACCGGGATTTTCGAACACACATGCAGGCTGTCTCGGCCATGGAAATTCCCAGGTCTGAAAAGGCCTGGGGGGACCAGTCCAGAAATCCGTCTCTTCCCGTGAAGGCCTCGGAATCCCCCCCTAACACTTACGACTTCCAGGGTAGGCCCCACAATATGCTTCTTGAATCCAGAGGACTCCTGGTGGACATCAGGATCTGATCCCTTCCGAATCCGGGAAAAATCCATATGAAGGAGGCGGCTCCAAGGTGGCCATCTTGATCCTATGTGCGGGGGAAGATCCTGAGCCATGGGTTTTGAGCCTGCAGGAGCTGGACCCAAATTGTGACATAAGGGTCTGGCCCAATGTGGGTCATCCAAGGGATGTGCTTTTGGCCCTGGTCTGGAACCACCCCAAGGGGGAGCTGGCCAAGTATCCCAATCTCAAGTGCATCGCCTCCATGGGGGCTGGGGTGGACCACATACTCTCGGACCCGGACCTACCCCCGGGAGTGCCCGTAACAAGGGTTGTTCATGAGAGCCTCACCAGGTCCATGGTGGAGTATGTGCTGCTGTCGGTTTTGGATTTCTGCAGGGACATGGAAACTTACAGGCAGGACCAGAGAGACCGGCGCTGGGCCCCACGCTTTCCAAGACCCAGGGCAGAGCTAGGGGTGGGCATCATGGGTCTGGGGGAACTGGGGAGCGCTTGCGCTAGAAAACTGGTGGAATTGGGTTACAAGGTTTTGGGCTGGAGCCGCACTCCCCGCTCCGTGGAGGGGGTTGCAAGCTTCTGGGGGAAGGAGCAGTTCGGGGATTTCCTGTCCCAGACCGACGTACTGGTGTGCCTTCTGCCTCTGACACCCCAGACCGAGGGGATCCTAAACAGGGAGACCTTCTCCAGGCTGAGGTCGGGGGCCTTTCTCATAAACGCGGCCAGGGGGAAACACCTGGTGGAGGAGGATCTTCTGGAGGCCCTGGGCTCAGGATGGCTTTGCGGGGCCCGCCTGGATGTGTTCAGACAGGAGCCCCTCCCTGCGGATCACCCCTTCTGGATTCACCCCAGGATACAGGTCACACCCCATATATCCAGCCTCACGGAGCCCCAGGCCGTTGCCCCCCAGATCCTGGAGAACTACCAAAGGATTTGCCGGGGCCTGAAGCCTTTCAACAGGGTTGATCCCCAAAGGGGATACTGAAATTTCTCAAGCCGGTTTGAGGACCCGTACGCTCACCCCGGCCACAAAGGGCTTGGCCTTCTCCCTGTAAGCTATCATGTGGGGGGTCTGGAAGTGGGCCAGGAGGGAATCCAGGTCTCTCCAGGCCTCCACTATGGTCACCAGATTCTCTTGAACCGGCCCCTGTAGGGGTATCCCTGAGTTGGTCTCCACCGTGGGCTCATACATGATGCAACCGGCTTCGGACTTCACGCTGGGCACATTGCTCTTTAGCACCTCCAGGTAAGCCTCTCTGCAGCCTTCCTTGCACTCAACCATTGCTATCACGTAGATCATCTCCCCCTCCCATCTTGAGATCTGCTTAAGCCCGAGGGCACATCCTTGACACCCACACCACCTTATCGCAATATAGCACTCATTGGGAAGGCAAACAGGCACGCGCCCATAGCTCAGCTGGATAGAGCGTCGGACTACGAATCCGCAGGTCGGGTGTTCGAATCACCCTGGGCGCGCCATTAGTTTCAAGGGCTTAGGCCTAAACGCCTAGGCCCTCACTTTTTAGGGCGGTCTTTTTTCTCTGCCAACTCCAAATGTTGGCAGGGGAATGGAAATGAGAACCAAGCGATCAAAGGGTGATTCCGTTTCTCGAAGAGGCTTGCCCGCCTGCCCCGTCCCGCACTCAAAAACACTCTGATTTTCGGTTTCACCTTTGGTCCTGCTTTGACTGGGAATATCCCAAAGCGTGAGCAGGGGCTTGAGCTTTTGCAGTAATAGGCTTTGGAGAATGATCCGCGTTAGAAATTCCTTGACATTCACCTTCCAACCTGATATGCAAGCGTCTCGGAAAACCCACTTCTTCTTAACTTGAAAGCAAGAACTCTTACTCTGAGGCCTGCCTATTTGGCACCTGCAGACAGGCAGGGGTACCACTGAATTCACAGGTTTAGCTTTTGAGTTCAGAAAAAGGATTTTACTCCATGCAGGGCTCTGTCCGTGTCCTTGTGCCTGTCCTCTTAATCATCTCGATTTTCTTGAGCCCGTGTCGCGCCCAAGAAGCGGTGGTGGCTCGCATAGTGACCCTCCAAGGTGAAGTTCAGATCTCAAGGGACGGGGGACAAAGCTGGCAGGCAGCTTCCCCCTCAAAGGAACTCTTTCGAGCTGACATCATAAAGACAGCGCAGCACAGCCGTGCCTCCATTCTATTGGCGGACGGAACCCTCCTAAAGATGGATGCCAACACCAGGCTTGGGCTTGTGGATGTGGCTCCCTCCACTAAACTTCGGTTCGGGGCTGTGGTAAAGGCCGCGGTGGCCAAGGCCCGCCAATCCCTCTCCAAACTCCTGGGAGGCCGAATCTGGTGCAGAAGCGGGGGGGCCTTTACGGTGGAAACCCCTGCTGCGGCCATCTTTGTGAGGGGAACCGAATTTGGCGTCGAAGTGAAAGGGGATGGAGAAACCATTCTCTCAATGCTGGAAGGCGTGGCAGAGATGTACAACCAGCAGGGTCGAATCAGTGTGGGGGCCGGGGAGATGGGAACTGCAAGGCCAGGGGAAGCTCCAGTGAAGAGCTTGTTGGTGAGGCCTGAGGATGCTGTCCAGTGGTCCCTGTTCTACCCCAAGGAAACCAGCCTTCGGGACTACGTATTTATCTCCTTTGAGCCTAAGAGTTTAAAGGGGCTCCTCAAGGAGACCGAGGAAATTTTGGAGAAAAAGGGCCCAGATCCGACCCTCCTGGTCAGAAAGGGAAAGCTCCTGCATGACCTGGCTTTTTGGGACCAGGCCAGCTCAGCCTTCCGAGAGGCCCTCATCTTGAACCCTAGCAGCGCCGAGGCCCTGGAGGGTTTGGGTTGGGTAGCGCTTCAAACCGGGGACACAGAGGAAGCCCTGGAGAATTTTGGGCGAGTGACCCCAGCCACTGAGATGTCGCTTGCGGGGCTTTCTGTGGCCTTGTACCGCAAGGGCCTACCTGAGGCCGCCCTTGAGGTGCTGGATGGGGGTCTACGCTCTTTGGGCCCAAGGCCCTTGCTTTTGACTCAATCGGCACTTCTTAGGCTCCTTTGGGGGGATGTGAACGGGGCCATGGGCCAACTCCAGGAAGCCAATTCCCTCAAGCCCACTGTTCAGGCTTACGGGCTTCTTTCCAACATTTCCCTGGTTCTAAACCAAAAAGACCAGGCCTTGGCCTGGGCCCAAGAAGCCGTGAAGCTGAACCCTTTCTCCTCGGGGGCCCGCGTGGACCTGGCCTGGGCTCTGCAGAGTCATTTCGACTTGCAGGGAGCCACCCGCGAGGCAACAAAGGCCGTAGAACTGGATCCGGCCCATATTCGGGCAAAGATGACGCTGGCCAGATTGCTCTTCGGCGCCGGGTATGTAACTGAAGCCGAGGGGCTGGTGGAAGAGGTCCTGATGCTCAATCCCCAGGAGCCTTTGGCCCACAGCCTCAAGGGATACCTCCTTCTTAGCCGGGGCAGGACAGATGAGGCCCTAGCCGGGTTCCAGGAGGCTATTAAACTGGACCCCTCTCAAGCCGAGCCGCACCTGGGCATGGGTATTGCCTCCATGCGCAAAGGGGATACACCTCTGGCCCTCGAGGAGATTCTCGCGGCCACCCTCTTGGAGCCCAGGGTAGCCCTCAATTTCACGTACCTAGGCAAGGCGCTCTATGACCTGAAGGAATTCGACCGAGCCCTTCAAGCCTTGGAATGGGCCAAGCTATTGGATCCCAGGGATCCCACGCCGTATCTATACACCGGGATCATCCTTACAGACCTAAACCAGGCTGGTCCAGCCATAAGGGACCTGGAGAAGTCGGTGGAGCTCAACGACAACAGGGCCGTGTACCGTTCCAGGTTCCTCCTGGATCAGGACCGGGCAGTGCGAAATATAGACCTCGCCCGTTCCTATGAGAACTTGGGCCTCACCTCCATGGCCAGGAACAGGGCCTTGCTTTCCTTGAAGGACGACCCCAGCAACAGCTCTGCGCATCTTTTTATGGCCAACACGCTGATAAACGAGAAAGACCGCACTGCAGCAGGTTCCAGCGAACTGCTTAAATTCCTGCTGCTGATGCCGGCCAACCAGAACTCCTTTAACACCTTCAACGACTACACCTCCTTTTTCGAGCGCCCCAAGATACAGGGCCGCCTGGAGATGGAGGCCGGAACCCAGGACTGGCAAAGGTACAACGGTGTGATCTGGGGGGCTTACGAAAACCTGGCGGCAAGGCAGGCCCTGACTTACGACTCTGATGCAGGATTCAAGGATACCAACTTCAAGAGAAGCTGGGACAACATGGGTTTTTTCAAGTACCAGGCGGACTGGAACCAGGAGCTTCTTTTGTTCTACCAGTACCGCGAGGGCAGGACAGGAGACCGCTCCACTGACCAGAATGCCTTTCTCAGGGAGGACAGGGACTTAACCGAGGATTTTGACTCCAGCAACGTGACCCTCGGCTACCATATGCGCACAGCACCCCATTCAGACATTCTGTTGGTGGTTCAAAGGGAAACTTTCAAGCTCAAAGATCTGGACGGGAAGCTGGGCGAGATTCCGTGGTTCGTGGGGCCGTTCAAGCTTCAACAAATCTCTGATAAGGTGGATCTGCATACTCTTTACTGGCATTTGGGGGGAAGCCACACATTCCGTTGGGGAGAGCACAGGGTTGTGTATGGCTTCGATGCATTTCGCGGAGAAACAGAGTTGGGGGAGACCACCACCAACGCGGTCATCAACTTGTCCCCCCGACATTTGCTGCCGCCTCTGAACGTGCGGAACCGCATCAGGCCTTTCTACCTGACCCTTTATGCCCAGGACACATGGCGCGTGCTGCCAGAGCTTTCAATAGAAGCCGGTTTGTACTATGAAAGAACCGAGGACGGCTCTGCCACACCATACTTTTCCTCGCGGGAGTTCGACATAGAAAGAGTGCATCCCCGGGCGGGGCTCATCTTTCAGCCTTCAAGAGACCACACCTTCCGATTGGGCTACGCAAGATACATCATGAACCCCTTTTTGGCGGCCTGGGAGCTTCGCCCTTCAGACATGGCGGGTTTCACCATAGGGCAGGACGCCTTCAACAGCGCCTTACAGGAGGATCTGTCCCTCGCGTGGGAGGGGCACCTTTCCAGGCCGGTCTTCCTTAGGGCCGAGATCTTCAAGAGCAAGCGCACCGAGCAACTGGAGGATCCCCTTCTGAGAGGTTTCTCATCCAGCAAGAGGGATTTCTACGGAGGCAGACTGGATGCCAACATCATGATCCTGGATTACTTCGGATTCACTCCAGGTTACAGGTACCTCAGGAGCAAAGACCATGAACTCACCTGGACGCACTCCTTTTACCCCGAGCGCTGGAGGGAAGATCATGAGTTGCAGATGGGGTTTCACTTCCTGCATCCCACAGGCTGGAAGGCCAGCTTCATTGCCACTTATGTGAAACAGTTCCTAAGGGGGTTTCAACAGGAGGCCCCGGGCGATTTCTGGTTCCTGAGCCTGGCGGTTCAAAAAGAGCTTTGGAACAAACAGTTGACTATTGGAGGCAGGGTAGACAACCTCCTGGACCAAAGGTTCAACCTGGTGACCGACGTACTAACGGGCGGGGAACGCCGCGAACCCGCCAGAAGGTTTGTTTTTTTTACAATCTACAATTTCTAGCTCCAATCATTAGGGCACAGTGGGCCCTAAACTCCCAGCTCACTCCCCCAGCCCGCATTACTCACCATCATTGGACGCTGCTTGGTATCTTGAGGAAATGTTAGGAGAAACCATTCCATGCTCCAAGACACCCTGATCTTTGGTTTCAGGTCTTCCCTGCTTTGAGTCGGAATATGCCCCAAAGGGTTTGGTGGGCTTGAGGGTTTCAGCCCCCAATCTGAGCAGCCTTGGAAACTAAATTGCGCTACATCCTTGAAGGAGATATGGCGACATGGTATGAGTTTCCTATTGGGAAGGTGCGGGAAGGTCTTTGCAAGCAAATAGTAGCTGGGAACCAAAACCTTGCTGATGCCATCCAAGACTGGGGGTTTCTCATGCCTTTGCCTTCAAGTGCAAGACAAGTGCTAGGATTGATGGGTTGGCTGCTTGTTGTTTTCGTTGCTGCCGGAATCGGCAGCGCAGGCTCAGCGCAAGCCGGCAGCTTCTACTCCCAACTGACCCGTCCTGGCTGGGCTCCTCCTTCCTGGGTATTCGGCCCGGTTTGGACGTTTCTATATTTCCTGATGGGCATTTCAGCCTGGCTTGTCTGGCGGGCAGGGAGCTCCAAAGCTTGCCGCTTCTCTCTTTTCTTGTTCCTCGTGCAACTTGCTTTCAATGCGTTGTGGAGCTGGCTTTTCTTTGTCTGGAATCTAGGAGCGCTGGCCTTTGCGGAGGTGGTCCTGCTCTGGGGCTTGATTCTTGCAACCGCTATTGCATTTTACCGGATCCGAGCCTTGGCAGGGGTCTTGCTCATTCCATATCTGCTTTGGGTGGGTTTTGCCTCGGTGCTCAGTTATACCCTGTGGCAGCTCAACCCTAGCATTTTGGGTTAGCAAGATAAGGAGACACCCGGGCTATGGGCCATGATGCAAGAACAAGCAAAGCATGGGGAGGTGGCCTATGAGCAAGGGGATGAAACGCTCGGTTTGCCCCTATGATTGCCCGGATGCCTGCGGGCTTCTGGTGGAAGTCCGAGAAGGTAGGGCGGTTGGAATCAAAGGGGATCCGGAGCACCCCTTCACCAGGGGCACACTCTGCCCAAAGATGACCAGGTACCAAGACACGGTGCACTCCCCCCTTAGGCTCACAAGGCCCCTTATTAGAAACGGTCCCAAAGGCTCGGGGAATTTCCGGCCCATCAGCTGGGAGGAGGCTCTCCAGAGAATCGCCTCCAGATGGGTTGCCATAATCAAGGAATTCGGGGCTGAGGCCGTACTTCCCTACTCCTACGCAGGCACCATGGGCCTCATCCAGAGAAACGCTGGGCATCCCTTCTTCCACAGGTTGGGAGCGTCACGGTTGGACAGAACCATCTGCTCTCCCGCCAAGGAGGCAGGGTGGGCAGCGGTCATGGGGGACACCCCGGGTCCCCATCCGGAAAGTGTGACCCAAAGCGACCTGGTTATCCTTTGGGGCATCAATGCAGTTGCCACAAACCTTCACTTCCTTCACGGGGTCAGGGAGGCCAGGAGGCGGGGTGCCAGGGTCTGGCTCCTGGAGACCTACAGGACACGCACCTCCTCAGAGGCTGACAGGGTTTTCCTGGTGCGGCCGGGAAGCGACGGAGCCCTGGCACTGGGGTTGATGCATCTCTTGGTAAGAGACGGCCTCCTGGATCAGGGCTTTCTGGACTCCCATGTCCAGGGCTTCGAGGAGTTCAGCTCGCAGGTTCTGCCCAGATTCGGGCCGCGGAGAGTCAAGGAGCTGACAGGAGTGGATGAGGGGACCTTGGAGGAGATGGCCGAGGCCTTTGGCCGGGCGCAAGCTCCATTTATACGCCTTGGAAGCGGGCTTTCCAGGTACGCAAATGGGGCCATGAGTGTTCGCTCCATTGTCTGCCTGCCGGCCCTCGTGGGAGCCTATGGAAGGCCCGGGGGAGGGTGTCTGGCCTCCACCTCCAGCAGCAAGGCCTTTGACATGAGGCAGATTCTAAGGGAAGACCTCATGGCCGAGGAGACCCGCAGGATCAACATGAACCAATTGGGCAGGGCCCTCAACCAGACCAAAGATCCCCCCGTGATGGCTCTCTACGTCTATAATTCCAACCCGGCTGCTGTGGCCCCCGACCAGAACCAGGTGCTCAAGGGCCTTGCCAGAGAGGATCTCTTCACAGTAGTCCACGAGCGATTCATGACCGACACGGCCCTTTACGCGGACCTGGTTCTTCCTGCCACCTCCTCCCTGGAGCACGACGACCTGTATCGTTCCTACGGGCATTACTGCATCCAGAAGGCAGAAACCGTGATTCCCCCCGTGGGGGAGAGCAAGTCCAACCTGGAGGTCTTCGGGCTTTTGGCCCGGGCCATGGGCTTTGAGGAGCCCTTCTTCAGGAAGACTGCCCGGGAGCTTATCCAACTTCTCCTGTCGATTCCAAGTCCCCTTCGCCAGGGAATAGATGAGGAGGCCCTTGGGGAGGGCAGGGCCGTGGAGCTCAAGATCAAGAGAGACCCAGGCGGACCTTTTGAGACCCCCTCAGGCAAGATAGAGATCCTGAACCCCAGGGAGTCCAGTCCTCTACCCGATTACATTCCTCCATACGGGGGGCCTGGGGAGTTTCGGCTGATGACGGCTCCCAGCCTTTATGGGCTCAACTCCTCCTTTCGAGAGCAGGAAAGGCTAAGGAGGCTGGAGGGAGGCATGTCCCTGCTCATGAACCCTCAGGATGCTGCGCAGAAAAAGCTCTCGCAGGGCCAGAGGATTGTGGCCTTCAATGAGCTGGGGGAAGTTCCTTTCATCCTCAAGGTAACAAGTGGGGTGCCCCGGGGTGTGGTTGTGGCCGAAGGGGTCTGGTGGCTGGCCCATTGCCCGGGGAACCGTTCGGTCAACGCCCTCACTTCCCAGAGACTAACAGACAAAGGCGCAGGCAGCACTTTCTACGACAACACAGTGGATGTGAGGGCCTCTGGAAACAGATCAGGGCGGGGATGAACCCCGCCCCGACCAAACCACACACCCAATCCATGCCGGGCAAGGACCAACCTTAGCCCGACGGCCCCCAACCCCTGACCTATTGCAATAACATAAGGTTGGTGCAAGGGCGGGGTTTATCCCCGCCCTGGGGTTTTGGTTTGGGTCTGGCCCGTTTTACGGGCGCATATAAAATGTGCCCGGACGAAACCAAACCTCCAACCCATTGCGGGCGGGGATGAAC
>CAYPWF010000015.1:0-64270 GCA_964414345.1 uncultured Desulfarculaceae bacterium | reverse complement strand
AAGCTTGAGCCTGGCCCTCTCGCAGTATATGCTGAGGACCTTCTGGAGAAGGCAGGCCAGGAGACAGATCATCACAGGGGCCCTGAGCCTCCTGTGCGTCCACTGGAAGACGGGGCGGAGCTTGAGGGGATCCTTGAGGGTGCGTTCTGCTGCTTCGTGGCGGTGTCTTCCCATTCTTGACCAGGGCTCAGTCCGGTGGGTTAGAATATCACCCGAGGGGCTATAGCGCCTTTTTTCTATTTTCACGCTTCTTGAATATAGCTCTTTTCGAGGTGTGAACCATGCTCTCCGGGGGGGGCGGAAATGGAGGAGTCTTTACAACTGGCCAGATGGATCCTCGAGTCCGTGAGGACCGTGATTTTCACAGGGGCCGGGGTTAGCACAGAGAGCGGCATACCCGATTTCAGAAGCCCAGGCGGGCTTTGGCAGAAGTACGACCCGGAGGACTTTACCTTCCAGAGGTTCCTCTCGAACCGGTCTTCTAGGGAGCGTTACTGGGAGATGAGCACCGAGGCTTTTGCCAGCATAAGTCAGGCCAGACCCAATGCAGCTCACCTGGCCATAGTGGAGCTGGAGCGGATGGGGCTTTTGGATTGCGTTATAACTCAGAACATAGACGGACTGCATCAGCTCGCTGGAAACTCTCCCTCCAAGGTAATAGAGCTTCACGGTACCTGCAGGACTGTCTCATGCCTTTCCTGCAGAAAGCGTTGGCCCAGGGAGGAGGTCCACCAGATGGTCCTGGCCGGGGTGAAGGTTCCTCTTTGTGACGTTTGCGGGGGGCTTCTAAAACCGGACACAGTCTCTTTTGGACAGCCCATGCCCGAAAGAGAGACAGCCGAGGCATTCAGGCGCTCGCAAGAGGCGGAACTCTTTTTGGTTTTGGGTTCCTCGCTCTTGGTGCAGCCTGCAGCCTCCATGCCTGCTGTGGCCAAGGGGAAAGGAGCCAGGCTCGTAATAGTGAACCGGGATCTGACCCCTTTGGACCCCTTAGCCGACTTGGTGATCAGGGATTCGTGCGGTCGTGTGATGGAACAGGTTGTAAAGGAGGTTGGAAAAGGTCTTAATGGGCCTGTCTAACCCCCATCAGTCCCCTGCAGCCTCTCTGCGGGCCACCACACAATAAATGCCTTGCCCGGCCTGGGCGGGCCCAAAGCACTGGTTGTCTGAAACGCAAAAGGCTCTTCTCAGGTCCCCCGCTTTCCATCGGTTTATCAGCCAAGGCTCCCTTATAAAGGGCCTGCTCATGGAGATATAGTCAGCCACTTCTTCTTCCACCAAGCGCTCGGCCACCTGGAAGGATCTGATCCCTCCCACAAGGATCACCGGGATCCCAGCCCGTTTTCTGATAGCCCTGGCGGCATCCTTGAAATAAGCCTCCTGCCTTTCCTCCTTGATAGCCAGTCTAGATGGCATGAACTTGGGACCGGCAAGCCTCATCCCCCCGCTGACTTCTATGGCGTCCACACCGGCTCGGGCCAGCATTTGGGCCACCTGAGCGGAATCTTCCAGGCTGAGTCCTCCTTCCAGGAAGTCCTGAGAATTCATTTTAACAAGCAAGGCTCTTTCAGGACCTATAGCCTCCCTGGCCCTGGATACCACTTCCAGTAAGGCCCTGGCTCTGTTTTCCACGGAGCCCCCATACCGGTCTTGCCTACGGTTGAAATAGGGAGAGAGAAACTGGCTTAGAAGGTAGCCGTGGGCAGCATGAATCTGCACTGCGTCGAAACCGGCCTCTACTGCCCAGGCAGCAGCCCTGCCAAAGGCCTCCACCACTTGCCCTATTTCCTGGGGGCTCATCTCCCTTCCCGGTGCGCCCTCTGTATTGGGGGCCGAGGGGCCCATGGGTTCCATGCCGCTTAGCTTATAAGCCGCCAGTATACCCGCGTGGGCCAGTTGCACCGCTATCTTCCCCCCCCGCTCATGGACGGCCTGGACCATCTGCGCCAGGCCCGGGACAAGCTCCTGGCTGTAGATCCCCATCTGTCTGGGCCCTGCCTGGCCCTCTTTGCTCACATAGGCGTGACCTGTTATTATGAGCCCCACCCCTCCGGCGGCCAGCTCCCCCATCAGCTCAAGCAGTTGGGAAGAGACCCTCCCGTCGCTTTCGGCCATTCCCTCCCAGGTGGCTGATCTGACGAAACGGTTCTTGAGGGCAAGGTTTCCAATCCTGGTCTCCTGAAACAATACGGACAATTTTTTCCTCCTCGGGTATCATCCCTTTATTGACAGGTCCATTCCCAGAAGTCAGAATCAACCGGCCGAGGAAAGGGCCTGTTTGAGCGCCTTGCGATCCAGAGGGGGAGGCTCCACCTGGGGTTTCTCCACCAACTCTATGGCTTCACATGGACAACCGCTGGCGCACACCCCGCAACCAAAGCATCTGCTCTCATTCAGCTTCGGGAAATCCTCCACCATTGTCAAGGCTTGGGCAGGGCACCTCTCCACGCATGTGGAGCAGGCCACGCACCTTCCGGGGTCAAAACTTGGTTGGAAACCGGATTGCAGGGCAGCGCCTGGATTAGGTTGTGCCAAGGCGGTCTTTAGAATCATGCAATGGCAAGGGCAGCAATTGCAGATAAAATCTATCTCCTGGGTATTCATGCTGGCGTGCACCAGACCGGCTTCTTCTGCTCTCTTGAGCACTGCCTTTGCCTCTTCCTTGGAAATCCGCCTTCCCATGTTTCTCTCTATGACATACTTGGCGCCTGAGCCGAACTGCATACATACATCGTTGGGTTTTCCGCAATCCTGCCCTTCTGTGAGCCTGGCCTCGTGTCGGCAAAAACAGGTTGAAACAGAGATGGGCTCATATTTCTCGATATAGGCCGAGACCTGCTGGTAAGTGTGAAGCCTGCCCCCGGCCTGGATGGTGTGCTCCACTGGGATCACCCTGTTGAGGGGGAAGCTGATACGCTGAGCCCCGCCTCTTCGAGCGTCAACCGCCTTCTTGTAATCCCCAATAAGTCTTGCCAGAAGTTGATCTCTAGGAGTGTTGGTGCCCCTCATGAATTGAAACTCGAAGATGCCGGGCACGAAGGGTATGGCCGCGTAAAGCCTCTCCCCCTGGGGTCCGGTAAGAGTGGTACAAAGTCCTTTGTCTGCCATACTCTCCAGGATTCCCCCAACCTGAGATTCTTCCATACCCGTGGATTGGGCTATCTGCGGCGCGCTGGAGGGTCTCCTGGGCATGGCTGCACAGAGCCGGGCTTGTTCCGGAGTGAAAAGTTCCCTGACCAAATTGTAGAATTCCGGGATATCCATGCCGGGGTATGCACCCCCCCTTTCGGCCATGGCCTGACACAAGTCTTTGTAAGCTTGATCGCTCATAAGACCTCCTCCTCTTTTGTGCCCTTGCATTGCGGGGGCAACTGACCGAGCTGGCTTTTCTGCCTGCAAAGAGAACTGTGGTTCATACTCCTCCGGGATTCCTCGAGGGCTGCCCGAGGCAGGGCCAAACGCATATCCCTACCCATGCATCGCCTTTCCCAAAAGTTGCGGGCCTTGCTTGAAGTAGGCGTTTAGCCTCTGTTATGCTTTCCCAAGGGTTTCCAAAAAAAGAGCCTATGGGAAAACGGACAAATATCCTTTTAGACCCTTGCTTTGCAAGCTATAACAATAGACCTGCGAGGTCAAGTATGGGCTCGAGGCAGAGGGATAAGAGAGTTTTTTGGACCAGAGGATGGATCAAGACAGGCTTGTTCGTATCAACAGCCTTCCTGGGTTTGGGGGCTTGGGGCAAGGGATGGGTCTTGGCCCATGAGCCTTCTATGCTTGAAGAGAGACTCAGGATGGTCAGGGAACAGATCCAGGCCCGGGGGGTAAAGGATCCCAGGGTGCTGGAAGCCATGGGCTCTGTGCCTCGTCACAGATTCGTTCCGGACTCGGAGGCCTCAAAGGCCTACCAGGACTCACCCCTTCCCATAGGGCACGGTCAGACAATATCACAGCCTTTCATAGTGGCCTATATGTGTGAGGCCATGGAGTTGAAAGGGCATGAGAAGGTATTGGAGATAGGAACCGGATCAGGTTACCATGCGGCGGTTCTATCCTTGCTGGCAAAGGAGGTGTATACCATAGAAATATTGCAGCCTTTGGCTGAAGCCGCCCGCAACAGACTAAAGGAGCTCGGGTACCAAAACGTGAAGGTTTTCTGCAAAGACGGCTACAGAGGACTTCCCGAGGAGGCTCCATTTGACGGTATAGTGGTCACTGCAGCCCCCCCAGAGATACCCCAGGAACTGATGAAACAGTTAAAAATAGGCGGCCGCATGGTGGTTCCAGTGGGGAAAGGGGAGCAGGAGCTTCTCAGGATCACCCGCACAGAACAGGGCGCCAAGGTGGAAAGGTTGCTCCCAGTCAGGTTCGTGCCCATGGTGCCCGGCAAAAAAGAGTTTTGAGGCTCAATGCTCCGGAGGGTCTAGAGGGCTTTGAACAGGGGCCAAGGCTTTAAGGGTGGAAGGGAAAGAGGGGCTCAGCACAAAAATTGCTTTGGAACTTAGAGGGGCATCTAGGCAATGAATTGGCGGGGGAGATGTAATGATAAGACTGATTGTTTTGGGTAGCGGTGATGCTTTTGGATCAGGAGGCAGGAACTTCTCAGCCTTTGTTCTAAGCGATGGGGAGCGTTATTTGCTGTTGGACTGCGGGCCTTCGACTTTGCCAGCTTTTAAGGCTGCGGGGTTGGATCCAGCCCGGGTGGAGGCGATCCTTGTCAGCCACTGTCACGGGGACCACTTCGGGGGCTTGCCTTATTTTTTTATCGATTACCAATTTGTGTCCCAAAGGAGTTCTCCCCTGTTGTTGGTGGGGCCTGAGGGAATAGAGCAGAGGTGCAGAGAACTCCTTCAGGCCACATATCCGGATGTGCTTCAGGTTCACAATTGGAGGTTCGAGGTTAAGTACGTGGGTCTGGAGGCCGGCAGGAATTTCTGGGAAGGGGAAATACGGGTGGAGGCCTTCGGGATGGAGCATGGGGGCATACCTTCCAGGGGCTACAGGATAAACTGGGGAGGGGCTGTAGTGGGCTACACGGGTGACACCAGATGGAACCCGCAGATTTTAAGCCTGGCCGAGGGGTGTGACTTGCTTCTTTGCGAGTGTTTTTTCTTTGAGCAGGACCATCACTCCCATGTTCGCTACAAAGATATCCTGGAGCACAAAGGGGAGTTAAGGGCCCGAAGAATATTGCTTTTCCATCCAGGCCCGGAGATGATCCAGCGCATGGGGGAGGTGGAGATGGAGATGGCTGAAGACGGGATGGTATTGGAGATCTGATCTTATTTCAACGTCGGCTTTCCTGTCTTAAGTTGAGGCTGCGTGGACTCTCGGGATGAGTGGAGACTCCGCTCAATTCCTGGGTGATATTCCCAGCTGAATCCTCTTCGTCCTGAAGGACCAAAATGCTGTAGGTGGAGTTCTTGGTCCTGAAACCTCCTGGGTTTATCTGCGTGACTTTGGATGTTCGAAATACAGAGCCTTTTTCAGTGAAGAGCACATAGATCTCTCCCACCCTGGGAGGTGTCAGCTCCCAGCCCTCCCAGATTGTGCCCACAGGAAAATTGGGGTGTTTCTCTCCAAGGGTTCGCTGGATGGATACCTTGCGGGACATGGGTAACTCCTTCCCAAGCTGATCTTAGGCGGATGCTTCTGTTGCAGCTTCTGAAAGCAAGCAGCGTGCCGTGGGAGAGCTGGATTGGAGTGCAGCTCACATTCTGACTCAACCCCTGCCAGAACCTGCAATCAAAAGTCAGGCTCTTTCTTGAACTTAAATCAATTTATCCTGCCGCATCCCCAAGAGGGCCCTTATTGTCCACTCCTGGTGAAGGGTGGGGGCCGGGAGTCCAAATGGGAATTCATGGTTCAATTCTGTGCAGCTAGCCCTTTATTCTCCAAAGCCTTTGACTTGGGGGGCTCAAGGCCCCACCCGGTAGGCTTCGACATATTCAGACTTAAAGCAGGATTGAATCTGAAACCAAGAATCAGGCTGCTTTTGGGTATGGAACCGGTTTGTCCAAGGGTGTCCTTGAGATAACCCGCATTATCCACTGATCCTGAATAATGCGGGTTAAGTGTTTTCAGGTCAACCCACGGGTTTGGTCCCGAGATCGGGAATCAGGGCGTTTTTCAGGGCTGAGCGGTTTGGGCTTGACAAAGCAGACAAATGTCTGCTAAATAGTAAGTGTGCGTAGAGAGTGTGAAGAACAGGTCCGGGCAAAGGAGGAAGCCATGCCCTATACCCCAGATGGGAGGACCAGAGAGCGGGTGCTTCGTTTTGTGAGGGAACGAATCCTGGCCGGCAGACCTCCCACAGTGCGTGAGGTTCAGGAAGCCATGGGTTTCAGGGCTGTTGAGACTGCCCGTCGTCATCTGGAGAATCTTGTGGCCGAGGGGAAGCTGAGGAGGGAACCTGGGAAGGCTCGTGGCTACAGGCTTCTCCAGGAGGCCTGTGAGGTGGTGCTGGTGCCCTTGTTGGGCCGCATCCATGCCGGGCCCCTTACCACGGCTCTGGAGGAGCCGGATGAGTACCTGGCGGTAGCTACGGATAGAGACAGGGGAGATCTCTTCGCCCTTAGGGTCAGGGGTGAGAGCATGATCGGGGCAGGCATCCTACCAGGTGATATCGCCATAGTGCGAGGACAGGCCGTGGCCCAGGACGGGGATATCGTGGTGGCCATGGTGGAGGATGAGGCCACTTTGAAACGACTTCGGATAAGGGGTGAACACGTAGAGCTCCATGCCGAGAATCAGGATTTTCCAGCCATGCGTTTCAAGCCCTGGGAGGTGAGAATCCTGGGCAAAGTCATTCAAATCCGGAGGGATCTGGAATCCTCCCCTAGGCCGAGGGATGGCGGGGAGCCGGTTCGTTTGGGGTTGCAGACGGGAGTAGAGGGATGAGAGCCGTACAAAGGGCAGGGCTTAAACTCAGCATGGGAAAGTATCTGGTGAGGCCCGCTTCTTCAAAGATTCCCTCTGGATCTTCCATGAACATGGAGCTTACCAGGAGGGATCTCTCGGGAAGACTTGTGGAGATCTCAGGATACGGGCCCAGCGCTTTGCTTACCATGGCTGGCCGGTTGGTCCTGGAAGCCCAGTTGGAAGGAGAGGCAGTGGCCTGGATTACCACCATGGAGAGCAGTTTCTATCCCCCTGACATGGAAAAGGCAGGAGTGGATTTGGGGGCAATGGCTGTAGTTCGGTGCCCGGAAGTACGTTGCGCAGCCAAAGCGGTGGATCGGCTTGCACGTTCAGGAGCCTTCGGGCTCTTGATTTTGGACCTAGGGGGAGTCATGGATCTGCCGCTTCCTCTCCAGACAAGGCTGGCTGGTCTGGCCCGCACCTACGACATCGCATTGGTGTTCCTGACCGAGAAATCCGAAGAAGCCCCCTCTGTAAGCTCCCTGGTCTCTATAAGGCTGATGGCCGAGCGTTCCAGCCTGGATGGAGTGCTCTTCTTGTGCAGGGCCTACGCCCTCAAGGACAAGATGAGGGGTCCGGGCTGGAGCAAGGAGGTCGCATGTCATGGACCGCCTGGCCTGTGTTGATCTCCCTGAGCTTCCTCTACAGATCCTTCTGGATCGCCATCCTGAGTGGAAAGGGCTCCCAGCGGCGGTAGTGGCGCAAGATCGGCCGCAGGCAAAGATTCTTTGGGTGAGTCCCGAGGCCCGCTCGGCAGGGATTTCCGTGGGCATGCGCTATGCCCAGGGCTTGAGCCTTGAGCCTAAACTGCAAGCGGCCCAGGTGACCCCCAGGGAGCTTCAAGAGGAGCTTAACAGACTCACAGAGCTCCTTCGTAGTTTCTCACCTGAGGTGGAGGTGGCCAAAGAACCGGGAGTCTTTTGGCTGGGGGCCGGCGGTCTTGGGAGCCTTTTTCTCTCAGCCTCGGCCTGGGCCAGGCAGATTCAGGGGGCCCTTGGGGCCATGGGCAGGAGGGGTTCTGTGGTGGTTGGGTTCTCTCGTTTTAGAACTTACGGGATTGCCAGGCACACCAATGGGATCCGTGTGTTGAGAACCCCTCAAGAAGAGGATGTGCTCTTCAAGGCAGTGCCTCTTAAGAAGCTCTCCTTGGAACCTGAGCTTAGGGATACCTTGGAGAGGTTGGGGATTCTAACTGTAGGGGATTTTTTGAAACTCCCAGCACATGGGATCAGACGCCGCTTCGGTCAGGAGGCGGCCGACTTGTATGAATCGGCCTCAGGCACCAGGCATGAGTCCCTTGTGCCTAGCCCTCATGAGGAGCCGGTGGGCTGCGTGGTGTTCCTGGAGGAACCTCTCTCAGATACAGTCCCCCTTTTATTCCTGGTGCGGCGCCACCTTCACCCTCTGCTTCGCAGGCTGGCCAGTAGGGGAGAAGCCTTGGGGGAACTTGAGATCCGATGGTTTATGGGTAGGGATGGGGAGCGTACGGATCTGATCCGGCCTGCCAGACCCAACTTGCAGGAGTCCCTTATCCTGGATCTGGTGCGTATAAAGCTTGAAGCCTTTCCTTTGCCTTCCTCCGTTGAGGAGATGCACCTAAGAGTGCACGGATCTTCTGTGGATCCGGAGCAGTTGAGACTTTTTTGGGAGACCTCCGGAAGGGATCTCTCTGCCGGAGAGAGGGCCTTGGCAAGGCTCAGAACCGAGTTTGGAGAGGAGTCGGTGGTAAGGCCCCGCCTCATGGAAGGGCATTTGCCCGAAGCCTGCTTTGCTTGGGAGCCACTGGAGCACTTGCGCCCCCCCAAACCCAGGCCCAAGGCAGGCCACTGGAACATGATCCGCAGAGTTTACAGCAGACCTTTGTGCCTTGGGATGAGGCCTCGCCACGAGCCGGACGGATGGCTTGTGAAAGACTTGCGTTCAGGGCCGGTTACGCGCATCTGGGGGCCTTACGTGATATCCGGCGGCTGGTGGCGCAAGGAAGTTCATCGTTCCTACTACTTCCTGGAAACTTTGAGGGGGGACATCTTTTGGGTCTATTACGACGCATCCAGGAAGAGGTGGTTTCTCCAAGGAAGGGTGGAATGAGTTAAGAGTGAAGAATGAAGAGTTAAGAGTGAAGAATGAAGAATGAAGAGTGAAGAGTGAAGAGTTGGGAGTGGGCGGTGGAAGGGGTGGGATACGTTCCGCTTTGGGTAAAGAGCCATTACTCCTTCCTGGAGGGGGCCAGCAGCCCCGGGGAGTTGGTGGAGGAGGCCAGGCGCCTCGGCCTTACCTCCATGGCCCTCACAGACAGGGATGGGGTTTACGGAATTGTGCGCGCCCATGTGGCTGCCCGGGAGGCGGGTATCCATCTCTTGGTGGGGGCACAGGTCAGCGTGGGGGAGGCTCCTCCCTCCCAAATAGTTCTCTTGGCTATTAACCGGGAGGGTTATGGAAATCTTTGCGGGTTGCTCACCCTGGGCAGGCTTCGCTCTCCCAAAGGCCGAAGCTCTGTGAGCTGGGAGGAGGTATGCTCCCATTCCCAAGGGCTCATAGCCCTTCTGGGCGGGGATGAAAGTCCCTTGGCCTCCAAGGCGGAGACGGCCCTGCTGCTCGACACGCTCAAGGATGTTTTCGGGGACAGGCTCTATGCACTGGTGGCGAGGCATAGAAGGGCTGAGGAGAGGGAGCAGGAGCGAAGGGTCCTGGATAGGGCCGGGAGGTACAGCATACCTCTGGTGGCGGCCTCAGAGGTGCTTTACCACACCCCTTCCAGACGTCCCCTCCAAGATGTGCTCACATGCATTCGAAACGGGGTAAGCCTGGCTGAGGCCGGAAGACTAACCCGTCCCAATTCCGAATATGCGCTTCTGTCTCCCTTTTCATTCCAAACTCTTTACCAAGACCTTCCAGGGGCAGTGGAACGCACATTGGAAGTGGCCGAACGCTGCAAATTCTCCTTGGCCGAACTCAGATACAGGTACCCCTCCGAGCGGCTACCGCAGGGCTTTAGTTCCCACCAGTGGCTTAGGGAATTGACATTTCGGGGAGCAATGGAGCGCTACGGGAGGAGCTCTATCCCGCCGGAGGTCAAAGCCCAACTGGAGCGGGAGCTGGATCTCATAGAGGAGCTGGACTACAGCGGCTATTTCCTCACCATGTGGGAAATAGTCAAGTTCTGCCGGGAACACTCCATCCTGTGCCAGGGCAGGGGCTCTGCAGCCAACTCCGCGGTTTGCTACTGCCTTGGGATTACGGCCATAGACCCTGTTCGTATGGGACTTCTGTTCGAACGCTTCATCTCCAGGGAGAGGGCAGAGCCGCCTGACATAGATCTGGACATCATGCATCAAAGACGGGAAGAGGTGATTCAGCATGTTTACGAGCGCTACGGTAGAAGCCATGCAGCCATGGTGGCCAATTTCATCCGCTACAGGCCCAGGATGGCAGTGCGGGACGTGGGGAAAGTGCTGGGATTTACCCGCACCAGCCTGGACAGACTTGCCAAGCTGCTTCCTCATCACGGGGAAATAGCTCCAGAGCATCTTCGAATGGCTGGCATGGACCCGGACATGCCCATCTCTCAACACCTCATCCGCCTCAGCTGTGAGCTTCTTGATGTGCCGCGTCATCTCTCAATCCACCCAGGAGGATTCCTGCTGGGGCACGAGCCGGTTCACACCCTGGTGCCCATAGAGAGAGGCTCCATGGAAGGCCGCACGGTGATCCAGTGGGACAAGGAGGACATAGAGGATCTGGGCCTTTTCAAGGTGGATCTGCTGGGTCTCGGGGCCTTGAGTCATCTGGATATTTGCCTGCGCCTTTTGGAGAAGCACCAAGGGCTTCGTCTATCCATGGCCACGATCCCGGCCGAGGATCCAGCCACTTACGAGATGATTTCCAGGGGAGACACAGTGGGGGTGTTCCAGCTGGAAAGCAGGGCTCAGATGTCCATGCTCCCAAGGCTTAGACCCCGGTGTTTCTACGATCTGGTCATCGAGATCAGTATCATCAGGCCTGGGCCCATAACAGGAGGCATGGTTCACCCTTACCTGAGGAGGCGAAGCGGGCAGGAGCCGGTGGAATATCCCCACGAGTCTTTGCGACCTGTCCTGGAGAAAACCCTGGGAGTTCCCATATTCCAGGAGCAGGTCATGCGCTTGGCCATGGTGGCAGCGGACTACAGCCCCGGGGAGGCGGACCAGCTTCGTAGGGACATGGCTGCCTGGAGAAGAGGGGGGCGTATAGGCAGGCACAGGGAGCGGCTGATCTCCAGGATGCTGGCCAAGGGTATTGCCAGAGAGTTCGCAGAGAGAGTCTTTCAACAGATCCAGGGCTTTGGGGAATACGGGTTCCCCGAGTCCCACGCGGCCAGCTTTGCCCTTATAAGCTATGCCTCAGCCTGGCTCAAGTGTCACTGGCCGGCGGAGTTTACATGCGCTCTTCTGAATGCTCAGCCTATGGGCTTTTACTCCCCAGCCACGATCATAGAGGATGCCAAGCGTCACAACATAGAGATCAGGCCAGTCTCGGTAACCCAGAGCCTCTGGGACTGTACCCTGGAACCCATGGATGAAGTGGAGTGTTCTGGGGAACAGGAATCTAAGGGGGCCAACTCCCTCTTTGCCGTGCGCATGGGTCTTAGATTCGTCAAAGGGCTTGGCAGGGGCCATTGGGAGCGTATTTTGGAGGCAAGGAGCAAAGCGCCTTTTAGTTCCTTGGAAGATTTTGTCCAAAGATGCGGGCTGGATCGGGAAGCGCTTTCCAGCCTGGCCCAGGCAGGGGCACTGGAAGCTCTCCGGCAGGGAAGGAGAGACGCCCTTTGGGGGGTGCTGGGGGCTTTGAGAAAGCCCAAAGGTCCCCTTCCCACAAGAGAGCGTGAGACTCAACCCTCTTTTATGCCTCTCACCGCCTGGGAAACCGTGATATGGGACTACCGAACGCAGGAACACAGCCCCCTGGCCCACCCCCTTGCAATGGTGAGGGAGGGGCTCAGAAAGATGGGATTTCCCACAGCCAGGGAAATTTCGGGCATGGGCCAAGGCAGCAAGGTGCGCTATGCCGGACTTGTCATCTGTCGTCAGCGTCCCGGCACGGCTCGAGGGGTGACCTTCCTGACCCTGGAGGATGAGACGGGCTTTGTGAACGTGGTTGTCTGGCCAAGCCTCTATGTGAAGCACATGCCCCTTGTGAAAACAGCTCCCTTCCTGGGGGTCTCAGGTACGCTTCAGGTGCAGGGGGAGGTGGTGAACCTGGTGGCCAG
This sequence comes from uncultured Desulfarculaceae bacterium, assembly GCA_964414345.1. Lineage (GTDB taxonomy): Bacteria > Desulfobacterota > Desulfocorpusculales > Desulfocorpusculum > Desulfocorpusculum > Desulfocorpusculum. The sequence continues at coordinate 52,107 of CAYPWF010000015.1, read as the reverse complement.
GAGCCTTTGGATACCCAATGTGTGCCTTCAGAAGGCCCATGCACCCAGCCGGGATTTCCAATAAGAATAAAGGCCTGCCAGGCCTACCCCCCCCAAAGGCCTTTCACAGCTCAGGAGCCGTGTGGAGTATGGATTGACCAGGGCAGCTTTTCCGTAAGAGAATATGAACGCGTTTCAAAGCGAGAGTGGCGGAGCTGGTAGACGCGCTGGACTTAGGATCCAGTGGGGCAACCCGTGGGGGTTCGACTCCCCCCTCTCGCACTCGGCTTTGGCAAGGCTTTGGAAATAGGGTTTTCCCCCGGTTCCCAGATCCCACCAAAGGGAGAGGCACCATGGAAAGGGAATTCTCAAGAAGGGTCAGAATAAGAAAGATGGGAGGCGCCGAGGAGGAAGTGTTCCCGGTGGACGAAGTCCGGGAAGGCTGGGAGCGCCACAGACCCGAGGAAGGAAGACGTTATTACGTCTTTCAGGACAACGGCAAGGTGCTTCGCACAGGGATTGTGAAAAAACTGACTCTCAGAGGCTTCGAGACCGAGAACTCTCAGTACGAGCTGGAAGAGGTGCCCCTGAGGGTAGGTCCTGCTTTGGGGGATACAGTGGGGTTCACTCTGGAGGCCAGGGATCGCCAGGGCAAGTATCAGAGGGTTTGTAGGCCCGCCAAGGTAAGGATACGATGTGCTGACGGCAGCACCATAGTAGGTCACGTGAACTTAAGCTGCGAACCGGACGGCTTTGACCGGGTAAGCGAGATTTTCACCGAAGGTGAAAAACCTTTCATAGTGGTTTTCAACGCCACCTCCCGGGGCAGGGGTGAAAGCGTATTGGTCATCAACAAGGCCCACATAATTTGGGCCAGCCCTGAGGATTGAGTCTATTGCCCAGAGGAACTTTGTGCGCTTTTAAATCCGGGTTGTGCGCAACTCAAGACTCATCCCGTGAAATTTTCTCCTGTGAGCCTGACCTCCAGATAAAGGTCGCCTGCATCTCCTTGAGCGTTTCGCAAGCCAAGGCCCTTTAATCTGATCACTGTCCCGTCCCTTGTGCCTGGGGGAATTGTAACCAGGAAGCTTCTCTGAGCAAGACCCTGTTTTACAGATATGAGCTTTCGCGTGCCCAAGAAGGCTTCTTTTGGACTCACGCTGATCCAGCCCCTGATATCCAAATCTTCCACGGGCTGAAATCCTCCCAGCCGCTGGAGTCTGGGTGTTTTCTTTCTCAAGGTTCGCCTTCGCAGAGTCCCCCCGACTCCGGCCCTGGGCATCAACTGGGATAGCTTCAAAAGCAGCATGCCAGCCACAAACCCCCCTATGTGAGCCCACCAGGCCACTCCGCCCGCCTGGCCCGAACTGGCTCCAGCTGAGAGTAGCTGCATGAGGAACCAGAGTCCCAGGAAAAGAAAGGCTGGCACCTCTATGAGTTGGAAGAAAAAGAAGATGGGCAAAACAGTGAGTATTCTGGCTCCCGGGAACAGGATCAGGTATGCTCCCATCACCCCTGATATGGCCCCGCTGGCCCCTATTGTGGGCACAGAAGAGTTCCAATTGGTAAAAAGGTGGGTGAGGCCTGCCGCCAAGCCGCAAAGCAGATAAAACACAAGGTAACGAAAATGTCCCAGACGATCCTCCACATTGTCTCCGAAAAGGTAAAGAGACCACATGTTGCCTACCAGGTGCAGCAGCCCACCGTGTAGGAACATGGAGGTAAGGAAAGGGAGCAACTGTTCCAACCCAGTGAAATGGGCGGCCACAGCTGGATCAGAGTAACGAATTGGTACAAGACCGTAGAGGAAAAAGGCCTTCTCCAGACGGGGACCCAGGCTTACCTGCCAGAGAAAGGCGACCAAATTTGCTGCTATGAGGGTGTAATTCACCAAAGGGAAGGTTTGGGAACGGCTGCTGTCGCGAAGAGGTATCATGGAAGCCCTCGGCTTCTAATTTTAAGAGCCTCAGGGGGTTAACCCTCTTTATCAGCCAAGCTCATCCCCCAAAGCCTTTGACTCTGGGGGCCCAAGCCCCCGCTCACGCTTTGGAATATTGCGACCCACACCGGCGCCAAATGTGAAACCCAAGGGTGCTTCTTAGCATTGAGCATTTTGTTTTGACGCATCATGAAGATAGCCCGCATTATCCACTCATCCTGAAGAATGCGGGCTAGGGTTTCTTGAAGGCCTGGAGTCCCCTCACAACTGAGGCCAATTCCCTGGCGGTCTTAACCAGGTTGGCCGGATCCCTCAAACCTAGATAACGCACTTCCACCTGCACGGCGTGGGTTGGGCCGATTTTGTGCTCCATGGACTTCAGATAGCCTGGTATGGCTTTCTTAGCGCAATATTGCGGCACACCGTCTGTGGCAGAAAACCCCCTGCTGCACAAACCTTGAAGGATTCCCTCGATCACCTCCTTGGAAGCTGTGGCTGCACCACCTGGGGCCAATGCCTTTTCTCTCTCCTCTGAGGTGTATCCAGCCCCAAGACAGAAATCCCCGGCGCAGAGCCTTCTTGCATTTGCGTCGGACATGCCGTGAATACAGAGAACCAGGGGGGTGGCCTTGGTTCTGGCCCCTATTGTGCTGACCATTTTCACGAGGATGTCCACGAACTTGCGGGTATGCGGATTGCTGCTCCATGGCTGGTTCAGATTAGCAGGCTGGCCTGTGGGATGTTGCTTGCCGGGTTTATAAAAGAGCTTGTTGTTTATGAGATAGGAGGCGTTCAGTTCCTTTGCCAGGAAGTAGGCTAGGTAATCGGTGTGATCGTCGTCTCCCGGGAAGCCATGAGGGGCCACCACCAAGACGTTGGAGGAGCCCTGGCTAAAAATTTTCAACTCTTGTTCGGGGAAGAGCTCTTCCCTGAAAAAAAACCTTTGTTCGGGGGTAAGCTGCTTTTCTATTTTGCGCCTAACAGAAATTATCCAGCCTTGAAGCTCATCCCTACCCCTGAGGATTTCAATGCTGGCTGTATCCTGCTGCCGTGTCAAATTTTCACCTCCCCAACAATGAGCCTTCTTTTCCAAAGCCACTGCTGCCAAAAGACACAAGAAACAAATCCAGATATTCAGTCCCTTCCCCAAAAGCTGCCGCTCTTTCAAAGCCCGTTTCCCGGCATGAAGCCAACCTCCTAAAAGCATCACTTCCCATCCAGCAAGCCAGGAAGCCCTTTTTGCGGCCTCGGAAGGGGATGATGGAACATCCGGGCCTCTGCGTCAACCTTTTCAAAGACCCCTTTTGCTCCGTGGGCCCCCTTGACACATTCTGCAATCCAAAGGGAGAATCGAGACCAACCAGCATTTCTCGGAATCTTTTCCCACTTCCCTTACGTCCAAAGGACAGAGTTTGGAGGTGGGAGGTTGGAGAAGACTGCGCAGGAGGTCAGAAATGGAGCTCAGGGAGTACTTTGAAAAGGCTTCTGGAAAGGGAGTGCTTGCCACGGCGGATTCCAACGGGAAGGTGGACCTGGCCGTTTTCAGCAGACCCCACGTTATGGAAGACGGCACATTGGCCTTCATAATGCCTGAGAGGCTAACCCATCACAATCTGGAATCAAACCCCCATGCTGCTTACATGTTCATGGAGGACGGCCCGGGTTGGAAGGGAATAAGGCTTTTCCTGAGAAAGCTCAGGGACGAGAAAGACACGGAGCTACTCAGAACCCTCAAGAGGCGCAGATACGAGGGAGATGAAGAGGGACGCCACCTTGTCTTCTTCAAGGTGGATAAGGTGCTTCCTCTGATAGGCTCGGGAGAGAAGGATTAGCCCGAATCATCCGAGAGCTATGGATCCTGTGGGCTATCTGATGATATGCCAGGAAAAGCCAGTGCATGTTCAAGAAAACCTGGATTCTAGGTTCAAGGTTCGGGCCTAACCCGGATTATTTTACAAAGTCTGTGGCTTTGGGGGCTCAGCCCCCAAAGCCCAGGTAACCTTGGGCACATTTAGACTCAAACCAGGACCAAATCTGGAACAAAAAGACAGCCCGCATTGTCCACTGATTCTGAATATGCGGGTTCCATCTCGCCCAAAGAGGGCTGCCTTTGGAAGCCGTCTGAACTGGGTTTGAAGAGCTTCCTATGAAGGGGCTTGCTTGGCCTTGGCCGCATCTGCAGGGAAAAGAGCCCCTACCGGGCAGACATCCCAAGAGCCCTCCAGTATTTCCTGATCCCCTTCAAAAGGGAAAAGGCCAATGCGTGTGGCAAGCCCCCTCCCTACGAACTGGAAGACCCCTGTCTTGTTGGCGCGGGCCCAGCTTACACACTGTCCGCAAAGTACGCACTTGCTCCTGTCGTAGAGCACCTTTCCCAAGCTCTTGTCTATGCATTCCTCCAAAGAAAGGTCTTTTAGCCCCGAGACCTTAAGGCCCACTCCCAAAGCTCTGGACAGTTCTTGAAGCCTGCACCTTTTGTGGGCAAAACAGCCAACGCAGTTCACCCTGTGGTTGGAAAGAAGGAGCCTCAAGGCTGAGCGCTGCAGCCTCCTTACAGTTTCGGTGTTGGTGCGGACTATCATCCCTGGTTTCACCGGCTGGGTACAGGAAGTCACTGGTGTGGGCTTGCCTTGGATTTCCACGAAACAGAGCCTGCAACCCCCAAAATGCTCCTGGTCACCCTCTCCATGGCACAGGTGGGGGATAAAAACGGAGTGGTTCAGGGCAGCTTCCAACACGCTTTCCCCAGGTTTTGCCTCTATCTGAAGACCGTCTATCTCCAACAGGACATGTTCCATCTTGGATATGCACCTTTCAGTGAGAATCTTTTTCCGCCTTTGGAGCCTGAGGGGGTGGGACCTCTGAGGTTGGAGAGATACGCACCACCGCCTTGTACTCCGGCGGGCAAGCCCGCACGCACTCCCCGCACTTAACGCATTTTTCCTGATCCACAGCTTTCTTGCGGGTTCTCATGGTGTATATGGCCTCTGTGGGACATGTCCCCACACAAGCATCGCAGCCTGCAGCACAAAGCTCAGGAATAATGTAGTAGGCTGTAAGCTCCCTGCACTGCAGGGCAGGGCATCTCTTTTCATGCACATGAGCCAGGTACTCCTCCCTGAAGTATTTGAGGGTGGTCAAAACCGGGTTGGGTGCCGTGGCTCCAAGGTTGCAAAGGGATCCTTGCTTTACATCCCTTGCCAGTTCCTCCAGAAGCTCCAGATCCTCCAAGCTGCCTTTCCCCAAGGTTGTTGCTGTGAGCAGCTCCAACATCTGACGGGTTCCTATGCGGCAAAATGTACACTTCCCGCAAGACTCCCCTTGAGTGAACTCCAAGAAAAAGCGGGCCACCTCCACCATACAGTCTTCTTCATCCAGCACCACTATGCCGCCAGAACCCATCATGGCTCCAGCTTCTTGGAGTGTTTCGTAATCCATGCAGGTTTCTTGCAGAGACGCCGGCACACAGCCTCCCGATGGACCTCCTATTTGAAGGGCCTTGAAACTCTTTTCTCCAGATATGCCTCCACAGATGTCAAATACCAGCTGCTTGAGGGTGGTGCCCAATGGGACTTCCACAAGGCCGGGCTGCTGAGACTTACCCACAACCGAAAACACCATGGTGCCAGGGCTGGACTCTGTGCCTACTCCTGAGAACAAGCCGTTGTTGTTTCCCAGAATCTTTGGTACCAGGGCCAAGGTCTTTACATTGTTCACCAAGGTGGGCCTGCCCCAGAGCCCTCTCTCGGCAGGGAAGGGAGGCCTCGGCCTAGGCATCCCCCTTTCCCCCTGGATGGAGGCTATGAGGGCCGTCTCCTCCCCGCAGACAAAGGCTCCAGAGCCCTCGAACAGCTTTATATCCAATTGCCTCCCGCTTCCTAGGATGTCCTCTCCCATGAGGCCTACACTCCTGGCATCCTGCAGGGCTTTTCTGACCCTCTTTATGGCCAGTGGGTATTCGGCCCTCACATATACGTATCCTTGGGAAGCCCCCACAGCCAGAGCCGCGATGGCCAGGCCCTCCAAGACCTGGTGAGGGTTGCTCTCCAGCACTGCCCTGTCCATGTAAGCCCCTGGATCTCCCTCGTCCCCGTTACAGATCACAAAGGGTAAGCCGTAAGAACTTTTTCTACAGATCTCCCACTTGCGTGCCGTGGGGAAGCCTGCCCCGCCTCTTCCCCTAAGTCCGGCTGCTGCCAGCTCCCCTATGATTTGCTCGGGCTCAAGGCAGAGGCTTCTTATGAAAGCCTTGTAGCCTCCATTGGCTATGTATTGGTGGATCTCCTCTGGGTCTATGATCCCGCAATGCTCCAGAATCAGCCTTTTTTCATAATGGAACCTGGGAAGATCCCATACCGGGGGCATAAGCTCATCCTGTTGGAGTGCCCCCATCACGAAATCCAAAAAGGGATCCCCATCCCTCACCAGGTAACGCAGCAGGAGTTCCGCTTTTGTGGGGTTCACCCGGGCGTACAAATAAGGTGACATCCCTGGCATCTTCACCGTAACCAACGGCTCAGCATAACAGTGCCCTATGCAGCCCACCTCCCGGATTTGAACCTCCAAGCCCATCCTGGCCGAGCAATCCCGCAGGGCACCAAGCACCTCAGCAGCCCCTTGAGCCAGTCCGCAAGTAGCTGTTCCCACTGTTATCAAAGGTCTGGGATCTTGCCAGAGAGCCTCCCATCTTCTGGAGGCCTCTTCCTGAATTTGTGCGAACCTGGCCTGCAGATCATTGGGTGGGCCCATTCCCCTCTTTCCTTTCCACCTCCAGAATAAGGCCGTTGACTTTGCTGGTCATCATTTGGCCGTAGAAGGTCTCTGTGGAATCCTGGCGAAGCACCACCACCGGCGCTAGGGCGCAACATCCCACGCAGGCCACCTTCTCCAAGCTGAAAAGCCTGTCACTGGTGGTTTCCCCTTCCTTTATGCCCAGACGTCGCTCCCATTCCTCAAGGATCACATAAGAGCGTTTAACGTGGCAGGCGGTTCCGGTACAAACCTTCACCTGATACTTCCCCGGGGGGATCAGGCGGAACTGGTTGTAAAAAGTGGCAACCCCGTATACCTCCCCCACAGGAATTGACAAATACTTGGCCACCTCCTCCATCCCCCAGGACGGAAGGTACCCGAAGAGGCTCTGCATTCTCTGAAGCATAGGGATAAGGTTGCTGCGCTGGGGCTCAAAACTTTTTAGGGATCTCTCCAACTCAAGCTGGGCTTCCTTTTCCTCGGTCTGCAAATCTCTTTCTCCATGGCCCGGGCATTGTTTCTTTATCCTTTGATAGTATAGCGCCTTATCCCGCAGCCTGGGGAGGGGGAATTGGATTGGAGTGGCTCCAAAGCCCTGCTTTTTCAGCTGCAATTACCATCCTAAGAGGAAGCTTGTCACCCATGGAGAGCTTCAGCCCCTCTAGGGCCTGCTTGGCCTTTTTTCGGAATGTGTCTTGGCCCAAAGGACAGTCCTCCCCCACCAGGGGTATCCTGCTTTTTTTGTGTATGCGTGCCAAGGTGTCCTCATTCACATAGATGAGGGGACGGATCAGTTCCAAAGGCTCCCCGGGCAAACACACCGAAGGAGCAAAGACTCGCAGTGTGGCCCCTCTTGCCAGATTCATCAAAAGGGTCTGGGCCATGTCCTCTGCATGGTGAGCCAGAGCCAGCTTTCTGATTCCTTCCCTGACCAAGACTCTTGCCATAGCTCCCCTCTTGAGCCTGGCACACAAGGAGCAGAGTCCCTTTGAGGGGAGCTGGCCGGGAAGTTTCAGCTGTGTTTCTCTGTAGGGTGTATCCAGGATTCTGCAGAGTTCTTGGAGGGGTGTGGTGTCATATGTGCCCATGCGGACATGTATCCCTAGGAGCTGGAATTTGATATGGGAGTGACGTCTCAAATAGTCCAGTATGACCAGAAGGGCCGAGCTGTCCTTCCCGCCTGAGAGAGCTACTCCCACCAGCTCCCCGGGTGAGATCATCCGGTAGCGTGTCAGGGCTCTAAGCACTGAAGTTGCAAACCATTTCCCGTGGTTTTTTGCATATTGCAGTGGGAGCTCCATGGGAACATGATTATAGCCGTCGAAAGTTTATGATCCAACTCGCTGGGGGTGAAGGGCTTTGGCTGTAAAGAGGTGTAAGCGGCCTTTGGTGTCGGTGGTCATGCCTTTTCGAGACGCAGCCGAGACTCTTGCCCAGGCGCTGGAGTCCATTCAGTCGCAAACATTGGAGGATTTTGAACTGCTGGGAATAGACGATGGATCTCAGGACGGCTCGGCAGGGGTTCTTGAAAGCCGGCTCAAGTCTGATTCGCGCTTCAGAATGTTTTCCCCTGGAAAGGTGGGCCTGGTAAAGGCTCTCAACTTGGGTCTGAAGGAAAGCAGGGCAGCCCTTGTGGCCAGAATGGATGCTGACGATATCATGCATCCCCAAAGGCTGGAGCTGCAGTGGAGGTTCCTGAGGGAAAGGCCTGAGTTGGCCCTGACTGCCAGCCGAGTGGAGATGTTCCCCCCAGAGTTGGTCAAAAGGGGCTACCTGGAGTACTTGCGCTGGCAAAACAGTCTGACAAAACCTTGGGAGATAGCGGCCAACATATATTGGGAGAGCCCTTTTGCCCACCCTTCGGTCATGTTTCGAAAAAGTCTTGTCTTGAAGCTCGGTGGTTACATGGAAGGCCCCTTCCCGGAAGACTACGAGCTTTGGCTTCGTATTTTCCGGGCAGGTGGCCCCATGGCAAAGCTTCCAAGAGTGCTTCTTCAATGGAGGGAGCATCCAGACCGTCTCTCCAGGGTGGACCCTAGGTGTTCCAGAGAGGCTTTTGACAAGATCAGAGCCTTTTATTTGGTGAAAGACCGCAGGCTTCTAACCGGAAGAGAATGGGTCATATGGGGGGCCGGCAGGAGCAGCAGAAAAAGAGCCCGCCTGCTCATGGAGCAGGGTATGGTCCCTGCAGCCTGGATAGACGTGGATCCACGGAAAATAGGCAAACAGATTTGGGGTCTCAAGGTCTATCCCCCATATTGGCTGGAGGAGAGGCGCCCAAGGCCCTTGGTCTTGGTCTACGTGAGAAGCAAAGGGGCCAAGGAGCAGATTCGGGAATACCTCTTGGGTCTTGGCTACCGGGAAGGCCCGGATTTTTTCCCAGTGGGTTAGCCAGGGTTTCGCCAGGGCAGGTGAGCTGTGGTGGAAAGCCCGCCAGGCCCTGAAAAAAGCGGTCATGTGCAGATTCAAAACCAGGGCTTACCCGAAAGCAAAATCAAAGTGTGTTTTCAGAGCCAGCTTTCTTTTTCCATGAAGAGCCTGTAGAAAGCCGCCACCACAAGGGAGTGGGAGATAGTTCCATCTCGAATGAGCCTTGGTATCTCCTCCAGGGGCCTCAGGAGAACCTCTATGTCCTCTTTCTCGTCCTGGTTTAGTTCAGAGACTTTTTGAACATCCTTGGCCAAGAAGGTGTGGCACCTATTGTTCAGAAATGCTGGATTGGGCTCCACAAACCCCAAGTAAAGCATTTTTGAAGCTGAAAAGCCGGTTTCCTCCAGGAGTTCCCTGTGGGCGGCCTTTTCAGGGCTGTCTGAGGCTTCCAAGAGGCCTCCAGGCACCTCCAGGCTGAAAGAGCGGGTTGCGTGCCTCCATTGCCTCACAAGCACAACCCGGCCCTCCGGTGTGAGGGGGATCACATTGACCCAGTCCGAGGATTCAAGCACAAAGAAATCATGGGCTTCCCCGGTGCGGGGAGATCTGGACCTGTCCACCCGCAAGCGAAATATCCGATAATCGGCTCGGATCTCAGAGCTTAGAAGCTCCCAAGATTTTATCAGCATATTGAACCCCCAGCCCCCATTTTTTACAGCCAGCCTAAAAAGGGGGGCATTCCCCCCCCTCAGGTCTTAGCAGATCAAAGCCTTTGGTAGGCTATTTTACCTTCCACCACTGTCATCAATACCCGGGCCTCATGGATTTGTTCCGGGTCACAGGAGGTTATGTCTTTATCCAAAACGGTCAGGTCGGCAAGCCTGCCTGGGGCCAGGCAACCTGAGACATCCCCAAGTCCCACGCTGGCGGCTGCATTCAGGGTGTAGGCCTTGAGGGCTTGCATCACCCCTATGCGTTCCTGAGGGATCCAGCCGCCGGGCCACTTCCCATCCCGATCCTTGCGCGTCACTGCCGCCTGGATGCCCAAGAGAGGATTCAGATCCGCCACCGACCAGTCCGATCCGAACACCACATTGCATCTAAGGCCCATGAGTGTGCGGATGGGGAAAGAGAGTCGGGCCCTTTCTGGTCCCAGTCTTTCCTCAGTGGCCCCTGCATCCAAGACCATGTGGAGAGGTTGCATGGAGGCCGTGAGTCTGGGGTGGTCCATTTCCAAGATGTCCTGCTCAGAGGGGTGCTGGAAATGCTCTATCCTCAAGGATCCACTTCCCAAACCTCTCCGAATGCACTCACGGTAAATTTCCAAGGCCATTCCTATGGCCGCATCCCCTATGGCATGAAGGGAAACAGCCACCCCTTGGGCAACAGCCTCAAACACCGTTTCACGAAACTCCTTGCTCTCAGAAACCCAGCTCACCCCGCAATCCGACTCACTTCCCACATAGGGTTTTCTGAGCCAGGCGGAGCGGGAACCCAGACTACCGTCCAAAAACCCTTTCACTCCTTGAAGGAAAATACCTGAGGGCAACTGCGAGTCCCTGGCAGCCAGGAACTCTGCCAGCTGTTCTATCGGCGTCCTCAGAAAAACTCTGGGTCGGCTCCCCTCTTTAGAAAAAACTTCTTTGTGCACCTCTAAATCCCTGAAATCCCAAACCAAGTCCTGAATGGAAGTGAGCCCCAAAGCAACCGCCCTTTCAAATGCTTTGGAGAGGAGCTCAGCCTTCCTGGAAAGAGAAGGGGGAGGAATGCATTTGGTAACCGGCTCCATGGCTTTCTCCAGGAGCCATCCTGTGGGCTGCCCTGTCACAGGATCACGCACAATCCTTCCCCCCGGGGGATCATGGCTTAGGGCCTGGATCCCGGCCAACCTGAGGGCAACCGAGTTGGCAAGTCCACTGTGCATATCGTAACGCAAAAGGAAAAGAGGCTTTCCTTGGCTTACATCCTCTATCCACTCCTTGGTGGGGGCAACTCCACCCCAAAGGGCGTCGTTCCAACCCGCCCCAACAATCCAGGGCTCCTTGGGGTTCTGCCTCACCCACTGGGAAACGGCTTGCCTGAACTCAGCCCTGCTTTTAACCCCTCCCATTTGCACCTGAGCTTGCTCCAAGGCCCCGGAAAGCATATGAGTGTGTGCATCCCAGAGTCCAGGCAGGACAAATGCCCCATCAAGCTTTATCCTCCTAGCCTTGGGGCCTGCCGCCTTTATAACTTCTGCCGATTCCCCGAGAGCCCATATTCCTCTTTGGGAGAATGCCAGGGAACCCCTCAAGGTACCCCCGTGGGGCAGAAGAAAAAGCCCTCCCTCCAGTACCACTGGCTCCTGCCCTGATTCCCGGTTTCCTACAAATATTTCTTTGAGGCTCACCTTTGGTCCCCTTCCACTACAGGAGGCTTTGTTTTCCAAAAACCTGTGGCCTCCTGAAAAGCATAGGCCAGCTGCAGAACCTGCCAGTCATGCTGGTGACGCCCCACAATCTGAAGGCCCACAGGAAGCCCCTGGGAGCTGAAGCCGCAGGGGACTGATATGGCCGGAAGGCCTGTTACGGTTATGTAGTAACAGGAACGCATCCAGTCCAGGTATGTGTGCATCGGTATGTTGTTTATCTGCTTTACGTACTCCTGTTCCACTGGAAAGGGTAAAACCTGGCTTACCGGCAAGAGCAGGAACTCATATCGGCTCATAAACTCTCTTACTCTGTGGTAAAGGGCCGTTCTTTTCAGTTCGGCTTGGCCCAGCTGAGGGCCTGTGAGCTTCCTACCTTCCTCTATGTTCCATACCACCGTTTGTTTCATGAGGTGCCTGTGCTCATCCAGTAGCCTTCCGTGGGAGAGCTCGAAACGCCAGGCCCTAAAGACCCGAAAAACCTCATCCGCATCCGAAAGATCAGGCTCTGCCTCCTCTACGGTGCAGCCTAGATCCTGCAACACCCCAAGACGACTCTCCAAAACGCTTATCACCTCTGCTTCCACAGGAAGCCCGCCCAAATCCCGGCTCCAGGCAACTCGAACCCCCTTGAAATCCCTCTCCAGAGGCCCACGGAAGCGATCCGCCGGCTCCGCTATGGAGATGGGGCAGCGAGGATCTGGCCCTGCCATGGCTCCCAGCATAAGCGCTACATCCTGGACCGTTCTGGCCATGGGGCCTTCCACGGTCAGGGGGAACCACGCCGATGGGGTGGGCCAAGTGGGGACCCTTCCGGCCGAGGGCCTGAAACCCACCACATTGCAGAAGCTGGCCGGGTTGCGAAGGGAGCCTCCCAGATCGCTCCCATCCGCTATTGGGACCATGCCGCAAGCCAAGGCCACGGCAGCCCCGCCGCTGCTGCCCCCGCAAGTCTTGCTCAAATCATATGGATTGCGGGTGGGACCAAAGACCGGGTTGAAGGTCTGCGAGCCTGCACCGAACTCAGGGGTATTGGTCTTGCCCAGTGTTATTGCCCCCGCAGCCTTTAACCTCTCTACGATCAAAGCATCTTGCTCTGGGACGTGATCCTTGAAAATGGGAGATCCGTAAGTGGTCCTGATGCCCTTTGTCTCCACCAGGTCTTTGTGGGCCACCGGAAGCCCATGGAGGGGGCCCACTGCCCCCTGGTTGGCCAAGGCACGGTCTGCCCGGCGGGCTGCCTCCATGGCCTGCTCCGCCACCAGGGTGACCACAGCGTTAACCCGAGGATTGACTCTTTCAATCTGTGCCAAGTGGGCCTCAACCACCTCCAGAGCCGAGAGCTTCCTGGCCTGGATCAATCTGGCCATCTCGCAGGCAGTAAGAAAGACTATCTCCTGTTGGGACATGACTCACCTCCATCCTAGACACACCATTATGTCTCACCGGCACAAAACCCTGCAACAGACTCCAAGCCCTCCTGTGGTGCCGGGCAAATTGGTGGCCCCCGGCCCAGGTGGCATCACCCTTGGAGAGGGGTTCTCCTGACCAGGAGGTCCAGGCCAAGGGAAAGCGCCAGAGTCACAAGAGCCGCCGTCAAAAAGAGAACCGGCCAGTAATTGATGCTAAGCCCCACCAAGCCGAAGCCCACGGCCCCATATGTCAAAACCGGCTGATGGAGCAGGTAGATGCTGTAAGAGGTGTTTCCCAAGCTCCTGATCCAGGCCAGGCTTCCCAGGCTTTCTGCCAGTGGGGATCTGAGCACCGCAATCACCAGGAGCATACACCAAGCTGAGAGGTAAGGGTGGTGCAGGGGAAGTTGGTCCGGCGGCACCCAAAAACCGAGCAGCCCTAGGATGATGGCCGAGCAAACCAGGAACTTCCCTGAGAAAAATGATCCCAGGGCAGGCTTGCTGCCCTCAGTCTGTTTTGCCCTCCCAGGATCGGAGCCTGCCCAGGCGAGACACATGCCGGCTGCGAATTCAGGAAGCCTAGATGGGAGGTTGAAGTAGAGGAGGTAATCCAGCCGTGCCAGGATCCCTCCTGTCTCATGGAGAGACAACTGATGGAGGATGAACCAGCTGCCCCAGCAAAGCAGGCTTGTTACCAACAAAGACCTGAGGGGTCCCCATCTCTTAAACAGCCGCAGCAAAAGGGGAAAGACCAGGTAGAACTGCGCCAGGAGCCCCAGCCACCAGTATGCCGGCACTATGGAGAAAAAGGTGGCGGGTGAAAAGGTGTGCACGAAAAGCAGGTGAGCCAGCAAAGGGATCCAAAGGTCTGAAAGGGAGGAGGAGGAACCCAGAAGCAGCAAGCTCCAGAAGAGAAGGGCGATCCAATAATGGGGCAGGATCCTGAGAAACCTCCTTTGGAGGAAGGCCAGGTAACTTGGCCCATTGCTCTTGCTTGACCCCAGGTAGGGAAGGGAAAGCACCAACCCCGTGAGCATGTTGAACACCACAACGCCCATATGCCCCCAGGAGGCCAGTCTGGCCAGGAGGTAACCCAGGTGGCCTGTCTGCTGGATCTCGGGCATGGCACTCCAGGCATGAAACAAAAACACGGCCGTGACTGCCGCACCACGAAGAAGCTCAACCTGGACAACACGGTGAGGCTTGACTTGTGAGGTCTTGCTGGCCACTTCTGCTTTCCGGTTTTGTAGGCCAATCACTTTGCTTGCCTTAGGGACCCCATTATAGACTCCGGGTGGGTGGGGACCAAGATGGGGGAGGGCCAGACCCTTGGAGTGCTCAGGATGTCTTTGCGAGCCCTTTGGACCCCCCTGTCAAATATTTCCTTGACATGGCAGCCTCAGGGTGGTATTTGAGTCTTGTTGTAGATCCTTGGAGAGGAAAGATGGTGTCGGCTGGGAGCATGGGGAAACTTAACTGGTGCTGGCGCGGCTCACATAGGGGGGTGAGGTGCGCCGTTTAGGCTAAAAGAGCAATTATATGACCTGGGCCGTGGGCGCGCCTCGCAGGGCCCATAGCCGGGTTGGAGATAACATGGGAGGCCGTGGGTCCTGAGGGATCCGCGGCCTTTCTTTTTTGTGAAGAGCCGGTCTCTGCCGGTAGAAACAGCTTTCTTCTCGAATCCCGTCCCTCGGGCGGTAACACAACGAACCAGGAGGTGGCAGATGCTTGCAGATTCTTTGGAGAAGGCCATAGGTGGGAAGGATCTTTCACAAACTGAAGCTTACTATGCGGTCAAGGCCATGTTGGGTGGAGAAATGGCCCCTGTTCAGATGGCGGCCCTTCTCACAGCTTTGCGCATGAAGGGGCTTAGTTGCTCGGAGCTGATAGGGGCAGGCCTGGCCTTTAAGGAGAGCCTGGAGCCATGGGCGGGGCTGGAGAACGGGTTTCTTTCCATGGACAGGGAGGAAATAAATTTGGATCGGGAAACAATTGAGAGGACCTCCCTTCCTGGCGACCGTGGCACAGCCACCTTTAACGTCTCAACAGCCACAGCCTTAGTCGTGGCCGGGGCTGGAGCTAAGGTGGTGCGCCATGCAAGCCTGATCCCATCACAAAGGGTGGGGACTGAGCATGTAATCAGAGAACTGGGCATCCAGCCGGAGGTTACCCCCAGCCTGGCTCGCAGGTGCCTGGAGGAGACAGGGGTGGCCTTTCTGTACAGCACGGCCTTGAACCGCGCGGCAAGATTGGTTTACCAGGTTCGCATGCAGTTGGGCTTCCGCACCTTGCTTAATGTGGCAGGCCCGCTTTCAAACCCCTGCGGAGCCGGCTCGGTGTACCTGGGAGTGTATGAGATTTCGGATCTGACTCTGTTCCCACGGGTGACAAGAGCGCTGGGGGTAGAGAAAGGTATGCTGGTTCACGGGGATCACACCCTGGACGAAGCCAGTATAACAGGAACCACACGAGTTTGTGTCCTGGGTCCTTCGGGCAATCAGGTCAAGGAGTTGGTACCCGAGGATCTGGGACTTAGCAGGTGCAAACCCGAGGATCTGCGCGGGGGTACAGCCAGAGAGAACGCCTTGGTCATAAGAGAGATTTTGAAGGGGAGTTCAGGCCCCAAAAGGAACCTGGTTTTGCTCAACTCGGCCTTGGCATTGACGGCATGTGGTCGGGCCAAAGATGAGAAAGAGGGTTTGGCCATGGCCGCCGAATCCATTGACTCCTCTGCAGCGCTTCGCAGCTTGGAGTTGCTTGTCAGACTTAGTAACGAGCAAGGATATTTTCGGAAAGCGGAGTGAGAAGCAAGCAGGGTATAAAGAAACCCAAGCAACAGCAGCTCAAACTCAAAGCAGTAGGTTTTATAGGGGGCTCTCCAAGCCGTGGCATGCCTGCGATAAGCCCATGGGCTAAAGCAGCTGCTTCCTAGTGGGAAAGTGCGGCCCACAAGACCAGCCGGGGCTGGGAGCTCAGTCCATGTACTTCACTCGATATGTGGAGTTGGCTGTTTCTATCCAAAGAATTCCGTGGGATTCCTCTATTTTCTTAACTGGACTTGTTCTCAGAAGACGGCCTTTCCCCAAGTAAACCAAGTAACGCTCTCCCAAGATTGGAGGCGAGTACTCCCAGGCCACCACAGAGTCTGGCTCTGATTGGCCCGGATGTTCAGCCCTGGAAAAAGAGATCTTCCGTGCCTGGAACTCTTTGGTGCGGGTGGTTTTCATAACTCTGACCCCGTTTTTTCAGGAATTCTCAGGATCCCATTGCGGATTCCCAGCAAGGGCCTAAATAGCAGCCCTGGCGCTTCTTCCCTTGAGCTCGAAGCACCCAAGCCGAATCGCCGCTGGAAGACGCTTCGGGCAGAAGATAACCCTTATCCAGCAGGAAAGCAATACTCTTTGTTTAACTCGGATTATTCTCCAAAGCCATTGACTTTTTTGGCTTCGCCCCCAAGACCAGGTTAGAGTTTAACATGTTTCGACTCAAATCAGGGCCAAGTTTAGAACCGGAAATCAGCCTGTTTTTTTGGTTAACGTTTCCCCCTGGCCTATCATGCAAGATGATCCTCACTATGCGCTGATGTCTTTCCGGCCTGGATGGGTATTTGCAGGAGGAGCTTTCCTGGGATAATCTAGGACTTGAACTTGGCTGGTATGGGCTTTAAGGCTTTGCAGGGAGGAGGCGCATGAAGGGCTGGAACGGTAGGCTTCTTAGGGTGGATCTTGGCCAAGGAAGGATATGGGAGGAAGAGCTAAGGGAGGAGGTGGCCAGGGATTTTATCGGCGGCAGGGGCTTCGGGATACATTACATGCTTCAAGAGGGGGACCCCAAGGGGGATCCGTTTTGCGGAAAAAATCCTCTTATCATGATGGCCGGTCCCCTGACCGGGACCGGGGCGCCTACGGGGGCGCGATACATGGTCACCACCCTCTCCCCCCTCACTGGGGCCATCACCTGTTCCAATTCTGGAGGAATGTTCCCGGCCGAGCTTCGCAAGGCCGGTTGGGACGGGATAATTTTTCAGGGGAAAGCCTCTCAGCCCACATATCTTTGGGTGGACGGCCGCAAGGCAGAGCTTAGGGATGCCACAGAGCTTTGGGGGAAGACCACCCACCAGAGTGATGAGGCCCTTAGGGCCCAAACACACCCGCAGGCCAAGGTTGCCTGCATAGGGCCTGCAGGGGAGCGGCTGGTGCGCTTCGCCTCTATCATGAACGACAAGGATCGGGCAGCCGGTCGCTCAGGTGTCGGGGCGGTGATGGGCTCCAAGAACCTAAAGGCGGTGGTTGTGAGGGGCAAGGAAAAGATTCCTCTTCATGACCCTGAGGGATTCAAGGCCATAAACGCCCGACTCCTAAAGAAATTCAATGAGACATATAAAGAGAGTCCTCCTCCTCTTCGCCTGCACGGCACAGCGGTCACAGTCATGGCCACGCAGAGCTACGGGGTTTTCCCAACCCGCAATTTTCAAACCGGCGTTTTTGAGGGCTGGGAAGCCCTTCATGGCGAGACCCTAAGCAGGAAATTCTTGGTGGCGCACAAAGCTTGTTTTGCCTGCCCCATATCCTGCGGCAGAGTGACCCGGGTGACAGAGCCTCCCTTTGAAGGAGAGGGTGAAGGCCCTGAGTACGAAACCGTGTACGCTTTGGGCTCCAACTGTGGGGTGGATAACCTGGCTGCAGTGACCAAAGCCAACTACCTTTGCAATGAGCTGGGGATGGACACAATATCCATGGGCTCAGCCATTGCCTGCGCTATGGAGCTGGCTGAAAAAGGGATCCTCTCTGAGAAAGAACTGGGACGCCAGCTTAGGTTCGGGGATGCCCAAGCATTGGTGGAGCTGACCCGGATGACAGGACTCAGGGAGGGCTTCGGGGATCTGCTGGCTGAAGGGAGCTTAAGAATGGCCACCCGCTACGGGCATCCTCAGCTCGCCATGGTTTCCAAGGGGCAGGATTTTGCCGGGTACGAGCCTAGGGGAGAGCAGGGTATGGGACTTGCCTACGCCACATCTCCCATCGGAGCTTCCCACATGCGGGGGGATCCCGCCTATTTCGAGCTGCTTGGAGTCCCCTGTAACGTGGATCCTTTGAGCTGGAAAGACAAGCCCCCCGTGGTGGCCAAGTGGCAGGATCTTTTTTGCATAATAGACTCGGCTGGACTTTGCGTCTTTTTTTCGGTGCGAAATCTCATCCGTCCCGAGCTCATGGCCCCACCCGTAGGTGTAATGGAACTTCTGAATGCAGCCACAGGGGCTGGTTACACCCTGGAGGAGTTGGAAAAAGCAGGGGAGCGCATATTCAACGCAGAAAGGATGTTTTTGGTAAAGGCTGGGTTTTCCAGGCAGCAGGACAGCTTGCCTGAGCGCATGCTCAGGGAACCTCTGCCAGAGGGGCCTGGAAAGGGTATGGTCTGCCATTTGGATGAAATGCTCACGGATTATTATCGAGTCAGGGGCTGGAACCAGCAAGGCGTGCCCACAGAGGATAAGCTGAGGGATCTTGGGCTGCTCTGAAGAGGGCATGGTTTGAAAGCTCATGGAATCTCGCCCTGGAATGGACCAGATTCATGTGGAGGTAAGGCTCTATTCGACCTTGCGCAGGTACGCCCCTGTCGGGGGAGAGGCTTCTTTTTTGGAGCTCCCGCCTGGATCCACTGTGGCCTCGGCAATAAATGCCTTGGGCATCCCTGATAAAACCCCTAAGGTCGTACTTCTCAACGGGCGGCATGCTCTCCCCTCGGATTGCTTGCGCGAAGGTGATCGATTGGTCTTTTTCCCGCCCGTGGAAGGAGGATGAGGGCCAAGAGGGAGGCTCTAATGTTCAGAAAGGTGCTTCTTACAAAGGTGAAGGGCAGCGGTGAGGGTGGGTTCCCGGAGGGCACACAAAGAATCGGTTGGGAAAAGGAACCGCCTCGGGTGGGTGCCAGGTACACCGTATATGAGGACAATGGGAAAGTTTACAGGACCAGCGTTATCCGTAAGGTTTCCCAGGATGGATTCTTGACCACCCATTCCAGCTATCTCATCAAGGTGCTAGAGGAATGACTGGGTTTAAGATGTAAGGCAAGCCAAGGGAATTTCCACCAGGGGGTGCTTCAAATGGGAAAGAATCTCTTGCAAAGAAGAGAATTTGCCACATTGGTCTTGGGCGTAGGAATGAGCCTTGTTTTGCCTGGCCGAGCCAATGCTGACAAGGCTGGGGCCTCAATTCAAGGGCCGCGGAATGCCAAGAAAGGCGAGGAGATAACAATTCGGGTCAGTTTCACCCATAACAGCAATTCCCCATCCCATTTTGTAGAGCGGGCCAGGGTCTTGGTGAACGAAAAAGAGGCTGCCAGGTGGGATTTCTCACCCAGCAGGCTTCCCGAAGGCCCTGATTTTGTAAGGGAAGTAAAGATCCAAGTACAAGGGGCTCTGCGGGTGACCGCCCAGGCAAGCTGCAACAAGCATGGCAGCAAAGGAATGGCCGCCTTGGATGTGCAAGTGGCCTAGCCGGCACCAGCCATTGAATGTGAATAAAGACCACCCCTTCTATGGGCTATTCAGCGGGATCCATCCGGCGGGGAGGAGATCTTTCCTCTCAGCAGGTCTCCAAGGGTGAGCGGGGCACCCGGTGCTTTTTGTTTGAGTTCCTCCAGGTCCTGGAAGGAAGAGGCTTCCTCTTCATGCTCTGGATCGCAGATGGAAAGGGAAAGTCTTTTCCTATCAAGGTCCAATGATTCCACCTTGACCTCCACTTGCTGCCCTTGGGACAGAACTTCCTTGGGATGACTGATGCGTTTCCCACCCCCTAGACTGGAGATGTGGATCAGGCCGTCCAGGCCCGGCTCCAGTGAAACAAAGGCGCCGAAAGCCGTCAATCTGACAACTTTTCCCATGTGCTTGGAGCCTTCGGGGTAGCGTTGGGAAGCGTTTTCCCATGGATCGGGCAGGGTCTGCTTGAGACTCAGGGTTATGCGGTCCCGTTCCCAGTCCAACTGGAGAATCGAAACCTGTACCTCTTGGCCTACACTCAGGTGATCTTTTATCTGCTGAACCCTTTCCCAGGCCACCTCTGAGACCGGAAGCAGGCCCTGGACACCCCCAAGATCCACAAAAGCCCCAAAATCCCTCAGCGCCACAACCTTTCCCTTGACCATCATTCCTTCTTTGAGGACCTTCTTGAGCTCCTCCTTTCGCTGGGCTTTCTCCTCCTCAAGCAGGGCTCTCCTGGACAGCACCAAACGCCTTCCGCCTTCCCCGTATTCGATGATCCTGAATTGGAGTCTTTGGCCTGAAAAACTCGAAGGATCAACCACCCTGTGGAGTTCCATGTGGGAGAAAGGACAAAAACCCCTCAAGCCTCCTGCAACTCTAATTTCGAACCCTCCCTTCACCTCCCTCTCCACAGTTCCTTCCACAGGGATGGAATTCTGGTAGGCCTCCTGGAGGAAATTCCTGGCTGCCTGACCTCCAGTGATTCGTGTGGTGAAGACCCGCTCGTTGTTGCGCGTGGCCAAGTAATATGCCCAAACCGTATCCCCCACCTGCAGGGTGAGATTCCCGGAGTCGTCCAAAAACTCCTTGCGATCCACCACCCCCTCGCTCTTTCCTCCCATGTCCAGGAAAACCCACTCAGGGGTTATCTGCACCACCACGCCCTGAACCCGCTGCCCACGGTCGTAGCGTTCCCTATCCACCTGAGTTTCCGCCAATAGCTCGGCGAAGCTTTTCTCTTCCAGAGCTTCGTCCATCTCTTCCATGTCTATAGGATCCATGAACCCCTCTCAGACGAATTAGAGGCCCTTAAGGCCTCTTAAACACATCCCATGGGGAGATTATCCCCTCCAGAGCACGTTCTGTCCAGACCCCCCTGTTTTGAGCTTCAGCCTGCTTTGATCCTGCGGGCCAGGTCCACAGCCCTCACTGCCAAAGCCTCTGCAGCTTCCAGCCCCCAGCCATCCTCCAGGACGCCGTGACGGATTCTCCTGTCGAAGCCGCCGGTTCCTCCTTGGGAGGCCACGGCCGGGGCTCCCCAGGGACAATGGGGGGTGTTCACAGGTATCATGCCCAGGGTAAGAAAGCCAGCCACCACGCTCTGGAGGGCGGTTTCCAGACCTGCGTGCCTGTACCATCCCACAGCCAGGGCTCCTCCCACCTTATTCACCAGGGGACCCTTGTAAACTTTTCCGTAAATGAAAGCCCTCAGGCGGTCCATAAAGTTGGCCAAATAGCCCGACAGCCTCCCTATGTAAACGGGTGTTGCAAGCAACAAAACGTCCGCCTCCAGCACCAGGGGGTATATCTCCCCCATGTCGTCTTTTTGTGCGCAGAACTCTTGGGCCGTCTGCTTGCCCATGCACCAGTTGCAGTGCTTGCAGCTATCAATCCGCTTCCCTGCAAGGGAAACCAGCCTCGTCTCAACTCCCGGCTCCGCCTGGGCCCTCCCCAAGGCCCTGCTCAGGAAAACCTCTGTATTGCCTCCTTGAATCGGGCTGGAACAGATGCCAAGCACTCTTAGCTGCATGGCCCACCTCCAAGCCTGAAGCCATCTGAATAAATTCTTCTTTATGAAGCACTATAAGCCACCGAATCCCAGGATTGCAAATGCAGATCAACAAAAATAGGTGTAAACCATCCTGGAAATTCTTTCGTCTAGAATTGTGGTTTTTCAAATTCGAGGAAAGGAGGAAGTGCAAGATGAAGGGTCTGTGGGTTCTGTTTTTGGTGGTGGCCGCCATTGGGGTAGGGCCGCTGGGTCTCCAGGAGCTAGGGGCCGTAACCAGCAATCCGCAATGCGTGCAAGATGCCAGAGATGATTTCATGGAGTGCCTTTCCACCTGCAGGGAAACCTTCCAGGTGACAAAGGATCTCTGCCGCGACGTAAGCCACGACTGCGCCGAGGGTTGTAGACAGCAGTTCACAGACTGCATCGGTCCTTCTCTAGCAGATCTTGAGACCTGCAAGGAGGACTGCGATTCGGATCGCGACCAAGCTGTGGCAGAGTGCCGAACGCAGTATTCAGGAAACCCCTCGGCTCTGGATGACTGCATAGACACAGCCCAGGTCCAAGCCTTCATGTGCAGGGACCAGTGCAGAGAACAAACCCAGATCCGTGCCCAATTGAGGCAATGCAGGCAGCAGTTCAGGTCCTGCATTGGGGCCTGCCCTCCCCAGAACTGATATTTGTCCCAGGATCACTTTTTTTGAGCCTCCCTGAGAGCGTATCGGGGAGGCTTTCTTGTCTCCAGGCAAAGGCCACCTTGGGTCTTGGAAACACAGATGATAGAATGCGTTTCCCATGCTTGACCTGGGAGAAGATATGGCCCTGCGAGAAGGGGTCAGGAGGGTTCGGACATGGATGGGAAGAGCATACAGGAGCTCAGGCTGGGGGATTGGGCCGAGTTTTCCAAGACCGTCACCGAGGCGGATGTGGTGCTTTTCGCCGGGGTCACCGGTGACTTCAACCCTGCACATATGGACCAGGTTTGGGCTTCCAGGACCCGCTTCGGTGGCCGGATAGTGCATGGGATCTTCAGCGCGGGGCTCATCTCTGCGGCCATAGGCACAAGGCTTCCCGGGCCGGGTACCATTTATTTGTCCCAGGAGCTCAAGTTTTTGGCCCCGGTGCGGATAGGTGACACCTTGACGGCAAGGGTTGAGGTGGTGGAGATCTTGGAGCGAAGGAACAGATTGAGGCTGGGCACCCAGGTCAGAAACCAAGATGGAAGCCTTGTGGTGGATGGAAGCGCCTGGGTTATGCCCCCTGAGCAGGAGCCGAGGGGTTGATCCGGCTATGTGAAAACCCCTGGCTGGTCTTGGCCAGCACTATCCAGCAAGGGATTCTTAGAGCTGAACCCAGGAGAGGTTCTCGTGAGAGCTGATCTTCCAAAGGAAGAGCCTAATTGGATCAGACTGAAAAGGGACCAGAGGCTTAGGGAAACTCTGAGCCTTCGGTCCAGGGTATTGATGGGGGTGAGATGCTTCTTCCATAAAAGAGGCTTTCTGGAGATAGATGCTCCTGCCTTGGTGCCCCTTCCGGGCATGGAACCACATCTGGATCCCATGAAAGTGGAGGCTGGGCTCGGGCAAGGAGAGACACCTGTTTTCTATCTTCACACTTCCCCGGAATACTGCATGAAGAAACTTCTTTCCGCCGGATTGGATCGAATTTACTGCCTGGGTCACGTATTTAGGGCAGAAGAGCTCTCCCAGACCCACAATCCTGAGTTTACCTTGCTGGAGTGGTACAGGGCCGCAGAGGATTACGACTCGATGATGTGCGACTGCGAGGAGCTGGTGGTGCATCTTGCAGATATGCTGGGGAAGGGCCCAAAGCTCCTGAGAGGTTCATCAGAACCTTTGCATCTAGAACCACCCTGGCCTCGTATCACAGTTTGGGAGGCCATGAAGGAACACGCAAGGGTGGATCTGGAAGATGTGGGCGGGCTGGAGGATCTCATAGATATTGCCCACGAAAAGGGATACCACGAAGTGGACTCCTCCTGGCCTTGGGAGGATGTTTTTTACAAGATCTTCCTCCAGGAGGTGGAACCCAATCTGCCCAGGAACAGGCCCTTCTTCCTGGTGGACTATCCCTTGGAGATGGCCTCCCTGGCCAGAAGAAAGCCTGGAGCTGCCAGGTGGGCCGAGCGTTTTGAGCTCTATGCCGGAGGCTTGGAACTAGCCAACGGTTTTTCAGAGCTCACCGATCCCCTGGAGCAGGAAAAAAGGCTTTGGGCTGAAAGAAGACAAAGGCAAGAATTGGGGAAGGAAACCTTCCCCGTAGATTACTCTTTCTTGCAGGCCTTGAGACTTGGAATGGGCCAAGCCGCTGGAGTGGCCCTGGGGGTGGATAGGCTGATAATGCTTTTGTCGGGTACTACCAGGATCCGTGAGGTGCTGCCCTTCCCCATGGAGGACCTGCTGCTGGACTTAGAGACGGCTGTGGCCGAATTCAAAAGCAAAGAGCGGTCTCTCACGGGCAGACCCTCTCCCAGTGGCCCGGCACCCAAACATCCCGATAAGTCCTAAAGCCCCTGTCGTCAGAGAAGGTTCTTCTCTCCCAGCGTCCCTCCACCCAGATATTTCTGCACGGTGCAGGCACCGGCACTGCTACCGGATAAGTGTACACAGGGTACCAGGGTCCCCACCAAGGTCCCCACCAGGGCCCCAGACCCACCCACACATGGGTTCTCACGTGGGCGCAGGCAACAGAGGGCACACCTATCAGGACGGCCAACAAAAGAGCCATGACTATGGGCTTGAGACGTTTGCGATTTTCTTTTCTCATTCTATCCCCTCCCTTCCATAGGCTGGCTCAATCGGGATTTTCGTCCCTTTGGACATTGGAATCCCCCCCTAGGTTTACTTCAAAGGGTGACTCCATTCCTTCCCACCTTCTTTGGATTCTCAGATTCGGGTCTGCCAGGGTAACCCTGGAGTCAGGAGGCACGGAGCGGGTAAGCCACACGTTGCCGCCTATGATTGACCTGGCGCCGATCACTGTTTTCCCGCCCAGAATGGTGGCTCCAGCATATATGATCACGTCATCCTCTATGGTGGGATGCCTCTTGTAACCCCTGGCCATAGAGCCGTCCGCCTCCCGACGGAGGCTTAAGGCCCCAAGGGTAACCCCCTGATAGATTCTGACATTGTTTCCTATCTCGGTGGTCTCCCCTATGACCACTCCGGTGCCGTGATCTATAAAAAAATTACTCCCTATGGCAGCCCCGGGGTGTATGTCTATGCCGGTCACCCTGTGGGCATATTCGGTCATTATCCTGGGCAGCAAAGGCACCTCCTGTAAGTGAAGCTCGTGGGCTATCCTGTAAATGGTAACAGCAAAGATGCCCGGGTAGGAGAAGACTATCTCGTCGAAACTCTTGGCAGCAGGGTCCCCCTCATAGGCGGCGCGCACATCCCCGGCCAGCATTTGGCGAAGCCTTGGAATCTTGGCCAAAAACTCCAGGGCTTCTCTCTGACCCTTCTCAACGCAACGTACGCATATGCTGTCCAGGCGGCGGCATTCGTGTTGAATGCTTCTGGATATTTGCATGGAGAGTTTGTCGAAAAGGGCATTGACTTCCGCCCCTATATGATAGTGCAGGTTCTTTCGGTCCAGCTCCTGGCGGCCGAAATATCCTGGATAGAGAAGATCCAACAAGTCTTTCAGGATCTCCACCACAGACTCAAGGGATGGGATCAGAGCGGCGTCTATGTGGTCTATGCTTTCCGGGCCTCGGCAGCTCTCAACGATTCCCTCCACAATCTCAGGAAGCCTGGACCTATAGTCCCCGGTCATTTCCATGACGCTTTTGCAAGTCTCCCTGTCAGCTATGGGCTGGCTCATGGTGTTCTCCTTGGAGAGTGACATTGGTTGATCTATTTTGTATCTGTTCCCCGTAGGGTTCAACCCGCGGTTGCTTCCCGCAGCCGTCCCGGATATCATGCACGGGGTTACACCGCCCCACTCGCCCGTGCGGCATTGGGGGATTTAGGCCCCCAATTTTGTTAGCCTCGGTGATATTTCGCATTAGAGGTGGAGACATGGAGGCGGGCAACAGCCGCGAGGCCTCGGGGGATATTGCAAGAGAGGGGAGACGCAAATACCGGGTGGCCCTTCTCTCCGTGGGATCCAACTGCCTGTTGGTGGGTCTCAAGGTGGCGGTAGGTTTGCTCACGGGCTCTGTGTCCATTTTGTCGGAAGCGGCCCACTCGGCTATGGACCTTCTGGCCGCGATCATAGCCGCCATTGCAGTGAGCAGGGCCAGCAGGCCCGCAGACAGAGGGCACCTTTTCGGCCACGGCAAGTTCGAGAACCTCTCGGGAGCCTTGGAAGCTCTTTTGATATTGGCTGCTGCGGCTCTTATAAGCTGGGAAGCCATAGGAAAGCTCATACAGGGAGGGGAACTTGAACACCTGGAGGCAGGCCTTGGAGTCATGGCCCTTTCAGTGGTTGTTAATACATTGGTTTCCAGGCGGCTTCTTAGAATCGCGCGCCAAACCGAATCCATAGCCTTGGAAGCGGACGCCCTTCATCTGCGCACAGATGTGTGGACCTCTTTGGGAGTAATGGGGTCCCTAGGGATCATCTATGTCTCGGACCTGCTCATAGTGGATCCCGAGGCCAACATAAGGTTTCATACCCTGGATCCGATAGTGGCTCTCCTGGTAGCGGCTCTCATAGTCAGGGCTGCCTGGAGCCTTCTTAGAAGATCCTTGGAAGGACTCTTGGACCAGCCCTTGCCCGCCGAAGAAGATAGGATAATAAGGGAAATCCTGAGCTCACAGGAAGAGGAGTTTTTAGAGTTCCATGAGTTGAGACACAGGAAATCCGGTCCGGAACGCCACATTGACCTGCACCTGGTGGTCTCCCCCCAGGCCACGGTAGGGCAAGTTCACGCATTATGCGATAAAATAGAAACCCTGATACAGACAAGACTGCCCAGGGCCAAGGTGCTGATCCACGCGGAGCCCTGCAAGAGGCTTGATTGCCCCAAGTGCAGGGCAAGAGAGGCCTGCGGAGCTAGGGAGGCGCAGTTGTGAAAAATGGAATTGGAAAGGAGGCTGAATCATGGAGGAGAGGATATGGCATAAGCACAAATGGCCCGAAAGGGTTCCTTGGGATATCCAGGTTCCCGATGTGCCCTTGTTCGCGCTCTTGGAAGAGACAGTCAGAGATTACGGGGACCTGACCTACACCATTTTCCAAGACTCATCTCGCACGTTTCGGCAGGTCAATGAGAAGGCCAACCAAGTGGCCAACTTCCTGGTCTCCAGAGGTCTCAAGAAGGGAGACCGGGTGGCCATATTCCTACCCAACCTGCCCCATTATCCGATTCTTTTTTTCGGGATCCTCAAGAGCGGGGCCACCTGTGTGACCTGCAACCCGATGTACACTCCAGGAGAACTCAATTTCCAGCTCAAAGACTCAGGGGCCAAGGGAGTCTTTGTGATGGACCACCCCCAGTTCTACTCCACGGCTTGTAAGGCTGTGGAAGGCACCGAAGTGGAGTTCGTGGTTTACTGCAACGTGAAGCCCTTTCTGCCCCCTCTGAAGGGATTCTTGGGTGGGCTCTTGGGGAAGATCCCAAAGGCCCAAACCCACCAGGCTGGCCATATATCCATGGAAGAGGCATTGTCAGGGCAATCAACCACTGCACCCAAAGTTTCCATAGATGCACAAAACGATCTGGCACTGATCCTTTACACAGGAGGCACCACAGGGGTTCCCAAAGGGGCCTGCCTTACACATTCCAATTTCATGGCCAACGTGTTGGCCCTGGAAGAGTGGATGAGGCTGGAGCCAGCCAATGGAGGAAAGCCTCAGAAGCTTGAAAGGGGTGGGAAACACTGCTTTATGGGCGTGCTGCCCTGGTACCACAGCTATGGCCTGACCCTGACCATGCTAAGTGCGGTTAAGCTTGCAGCTCGTCTCGTCTGTGTGCCTGATCCCAGGGCCGGCAAGCCCCCCTTCACAGAGGTGCTGAGGCTCATAGAACATCACAAGGCCACTTTGCTTCATGCTGTCCCAACACTTTACAGCGTTCTGGTAAATCATCCCCTGGTCAAGAAGTTCGATCTCAGTTCGCTGGTGGCCTGTGCCTCGGGGGCCGCCCCTCTCCCCGTGGAGCTGGCCAGACAGTTCGAGGAAAAGACCGGAGCAGTCATCTTCGAGGGATACGGCCTCTCTGAGACCTCCCCGGTGACTCACGTGAATCCCACCAACCGCAAAGACCGAAAATTCGGCTCCATAGGTTTGCCCATCCCGGGCACCGATATAAAGATACTGGATGTGGAGACCGGGACAAGGGAGCTCCCCCTGGGGGAGGACGGGGAGATAGCCGTCAGTGGACCGCAGGTGATGAAGGGATATTGGAACAGGCCGGAGGAAAACGAGCTGGTCTTTCGGGTGATTGAAGGGAAGCGTTTCTTCCTGACCGGTGACATAGGCCATATGGACGAAGAGGGTTTCACCGTCATCACTGACCGCAAGAAAGACATGATAGATGTGGGGGGGCTTAAGGCTTATCCAAGGGAGATCGAGGAGGTGCTGTACGGGCATCCCAAGGTGGCCAACGCCGCTGTAGTGGGGGTGCCTGACGAGAAGTCGGGTCAGGCTGTGAAGGCTTTCATCCAGCTGAAACCCGGGCAGACTGCCACGGCCGAAGAGATCATTGAGTATTGTAGGGACAAGATGGCAGGCTACAAGAGACCCAAATATGTGGAATTCAGAGAGAGCCTTCCCATGACCACGGTGGGGAAAATCTTGAGACGTCAACTAAGGGATGAGGAGTGGTCCAAGCTTAAGAAGAAGGCCTGAGTCCAAAGAGGCGGGGCTTGAAAGAGCCCCGCCTCTTCTCAGCCACTCAGAAGGTGCCACCACTCCTTAGGGTCTCCTTCCATGCAGGCACGGGCAATAGCCTTGGCCGAGTTGGTTTGCAGCCTGGAAGCCGTGTTGTTGATCCATTCTTGAACAGAGGAACAGCCCTGAGCCTGATACTCCCTTGCCTGGATCAAGCACTCCAAGAGATCCGCGTCTCTTGCCACCAAGGCCTCAGGTGATTCTCCCAGCTCCCACTCCTTGTAGAGGCGCGATAAGTCCCGGGTGCAAAGCTCGGGAAGGGGGGCCAGCTGATCAGCCAGAGCCTGTATTTGCGCCTGGGTGGAATCCAGATAACGGTCGTTTAGCCTGTGAAGGTCCCCTATGCGTGCTTCCGGAAGATCGTGCAGGATGCAAATGGCGGCAGTGCGAAAAGGATCAGCCCCCTCAAGAAGCGCCAGTACATAGCCCAAAAGGGCCGTCCTGAAGCTGTGTTCGGCCACACTCTCCGGGTCTTTTACGCCAGCCACCCACCATCCGCTTCTCTTTATCCTCTTGAGGAGACCTGCTTCAAAAAAAAATCTGGCAAGAGCTTCCATCTCCTTGATCACCTCTCTAGCCAAATGGACAAACGCATTCTCCTGCAATACCGGTCTTTTGGGAGTCTGCTCTTCCAACAGACCTTTGGCCCTCATCATGCCTTGCTCTTGAACAACGCCGTCCATCTGATCAATTCTCAACGCCCTTTTAAAAAATTTCTAAACACCTCCTTCAACTCCTTTGTAGAGGGAATGGAAAGATGAAGCTTTCCTTCTCCTTTTTTTCTTATGCCGGCCAGGTCAGGGTGGATTTTGGGGTGGGAGAAGCTCCCATCCACCCAAAGTGGTACAACCAGTACAGCCCCCTCCTGACCCTCTTCACGGGAACCCAACTCAGGCTCCAGTCGGAAGTCCAAGGACTTTTCCAACAAGTCTGCCCGGCCTGCGGCCAGTATTCGCAAATCCTTGTTCTGCATGGAAGCCTTGGAAACCTTAAGGGATCCATCCTCCAAGCCCAAGTGAGCCTCCAGGCTGGAAAAAGGGGTGCGGGCTTTCTGCTTTTCTTTCTTGTCTCCTGCCAGGCCCAAGGAACGTGACACCTTGGATAAGTCTACCCCGTTTATGCTGCCATCCTTAAGCAGTATGTCGGCTTGTCCTTTCCAGGTCAGCGCCGCCTGATCCAAATCCCCTTCCCACGGGCCCTCCAAATCCCAGTGACTCCCCATTCTTCCTTCCAGGAAAAGGGTTCCGGCCAGCCTCTGTAGAACAGGCCCCACCTGTACCTCCATGGTCTTCAGATCAAGATGCACATAAGGCTTGGGCCCATGAAAGTTCACAGAGCCCCGGCCCAAGAGCTCCCCGCCCTCCAGCTTCACCCTGACTTCCTGCAATTCAAGAACCCCCTCCTCAAACCTGTAAGAAACCTGCAAGTCCTCAAATGTCTGCGATTTCAGAAGAACTCTGTGAATCATGGCCGAGCCACTCAAAGGGAACAAAGCTACACTCTGAAGTTTGGGCCCGGCTGGGGCTTTGGTGTGCTCGTTGGGCTTAAGACCTCCAGCCCTTGGGTTTCTTTTTCTTTGTTTGGAGCCGACCGAGGCTTGAAAGAGACTATTTAGATCCAACTCTTCTGTCTCCAGGTTAAGCATCAGCCCAGGCCTAGACCCTTTGCCTGAGGCCATGGAAAATTTTATGAGCGAGTCGTCTGCCCTCAGCTCGGCTTGCTCAACCTGGAAAGAGCCTGGGGAGAGAATCAGGTTGCCTTGGAAAGAAACCTGCTGCCATCTCTCCATGAAGCTGCCTTTGGGATCATACCCCACAGCCATAAGCAGGGGCTGCCAAGAGAAAGGCTCCACACGCACTTGCAAATCAGCCTCTGTGCTTGGCCCCAAAGAGCGGATCTGGCCTTTCAAGGATCCCTCAAGTCTTCCCCCAACTTGAGCTGCAAGCTCAATGAGTAGAAGCTTGCCGGCAGCTCCAGCTCGTGGGCTGGCTTGAAGAGAGCCTTGTAGCGTGAATGGATGTCCTTGCATGTTCCCCTGCGCCCTTATCCATTGGGGGCCGTCTGAGGGATTTCCTTCAATGGAGAGGCTCATGTCTGTTATTCTGGCTTGTCTTTGGTTGGAGAGGTCAACACAAATCAGCTCGGCCTCTGAAATCTGAATTGCGACTTCTGACAGCAAGCCAAGCAGAGGAGCTGGAAGCCTAAAGGGCGCAGGTCTTTCCATCTGAGGGTCGTCCGACCCATCCCTCTTCTTGCCTTTTCTAGGAGTCTCCGGCCAGCCGAACCCCTTTTCCCGGTCCCTCTCCATGACCAGATGGAAACCTTGAAGCCAGATGAAGCGGGGCTTGAGGCCGTTTCTCAAGATATGGCTTAGAGGGGCTTGGAGCTGTAATGAGTCAATCCTCATCAAGTCTTTCTCCGGGAAGCCTTGGCTTGCCGGGATACGAAGCCCTGAAAGACTGATCCTGATTTGGGGTACAAGGGAAACCTTCACAAGCCCTTGAATCGAGACGGACCTTCCCATCCCGCGGGAAATCCATCTCTCCAGCTCTGGACGAAATATGGAGCCTTCAAGGAGCATAGGTATGAAAAGCAGCACACAGAGAGCCAGAAACCCGAAGAGTGCTGCCAGCAATATGAACCAAGAAAGCCCTTTGCTCATGGGCTACCCTTTCCGGGGCGAGCCCCTGGGAGGTCAACTCTCTCAGACCCAGACCCGCGGCCTGTAGATCGGTCTTCAGAGGACTTGGTCCAGCCATTGCCAAAGAACAATGGAAGCTCTCCAACGCACACAGGGCCCACCGTAACCTGCCATTTACCTTCTTTTTCGAGAGGCTCCTTCAGCAGGGCCGCCAGGCCTGGGATTATAAGTTGCCTGTGGGAAAGAACTGATTCCAGCCCCGCATCACTTGCTGCCTTGCACACGGCTTCAGGTGTGAGGGTGTTGCAGATCATGGCCATGTCCACAGTGTGGCCTTTAGTGTCTACAAACAAAAGATGAAACGGGGCGCTTGTAGTGGAAAGCACTGCCAGTACCACCTCCTGGGTCTGAAGGGCGTTGCCTGTCACCAGCACAGGGGAGTCGGGCCCTGGAGCATTGATCTCCAGCATTCCTGTTGGGCCTGCCAGCGGGTGTTGGGTCACATCCACCTCAGGCAGAACCTGCCTGATGGAAAGAAACACCTCCAGGGCATGGGCCCGACCGGCTCCCAATGAAGGGCAGTCCTGAGGTTTTGCCTCCCCGGTTTTTAATTTCTCCAGCCACTCGGAGCAGGAGGAGGAACCGCACTTCTTACAATCCAGCGGGCTCAGGTACCGGAGAGGATCCGCCCTATCAAGATAAAGGTCCGCCTTCAAGCCCATCCAAAACCCCTGCTTGGGCACCCTGACGATGCCCCTTTGGGGATGCTAGGGGTCCTTGCTGAAACTGTCAAGAAGGAGCCCGAGCTTGACACGGATAAGCAGTTTTCCTAAGATCCGCCCCAGTGGTTTTGGGGGCTAAAGGCTAACGGGTAGGCTATCTTGAGGTCTGGGGCATGGCAGGTGTGATAACCTTGATCACCGATTTTGGAAACTCTGATTGGTATTTGGCTTGCATGAAGGGTGTGATCTTGAGTGGTGAAGCGAGTTGCACCATAGTGGACATCACCAACGAAATACCCCCGGGTGGATTGTTCAATGCGGCCTGGGTGCTGAAACAGAGCTTTCATTATTTCCCCAGAGGCACGGTGCACCTGGTGGTAGTGGACCCAGAAGTGGGCACCTCCAGAGCTGCCTTGGCGGCTAGGGCAGGGGGCTTTTTCTTTGTGGGCCCTGACAACGGGGTTCTCAGTTTGGCGCTGGGCTTGCATCCGGAAATTGAAGTCAGGTCTATCCAGAATCAGGAGATAATGCTGAAGCCCCTTAGCCCCACCTTCCATGGAAGAGACGTCTTTGCGCCCACTGCGGCGTACCTGGCCAAAGGTGGTAAGTTTTCCTCTTTGGGGCCAGAGCTGAGCAATTGGGTCAGGCTGCAAGAGCCCCTTGTAAAACTGGGGGAGGGGTTTTTGGAAGGAAGGGTAGTTTACGTGGACCGATTTGGAAACGGGATCACCAACATAGCTGAAGGGGAGTTAAGAAATCTACCCTCTGCCAAAGGATTGAAGGTCCTGGTGGGGGATCTTCTAACCCTGGATTCCCTGAAAAAAACTTATGCAGAAGCCCTCCCTGGGGAACCCCTTGCCCTGATTGGGAGTTCAGGCTTCCTGGAGATCGCGGTGAGGGGGGCAAGCGCTAAAGAGAAGCTGAATCTCCAAGCAGGTGAGACCAGTGTAGTGGTGCAGAGCCTTACATGAAGTTGAGACCGCAGGACCTAGTCACCCTGGTATATCTGGGCTGCGTGGGGTCATTGATCGTTCTGTTCCATGAACGGGTGGAGCACGCATGGTTTCACCTGCTTGTCCACCTGGCCTGGATCGCAGCAGTCCTCGGGCTTGTATGGAAGTCCAGGCAAAGCTCCTCTAAGTTCTGGGCACATCTAGGGATTTGGTATCATCTGCTCAGCATACCCCTCGCATTCAGGGAGCTGCACTATTTGGTCCACTCGATCAACCCAGAAGATCTGGACGGGCTTTTTGTTAAGTGGGATCTGGCTTTGTTCGGGGTGCACCCCACTGTATGGCTAGAGGGCTACATGCACCCTCTTCTCACAGAGTACCTGCAGCTCATTTACACGACTTTTTATTTTCTTCCCATTCTGCTTGGCCTTCTTTTGTGGAGAAACCGCAACTGGGCCGGCTTTCAAGCGGCTCTGGTGGGGGTTGTAACCGCATTCTATGTTTCCTATCTGGGATATTTTGCCTTCCCGGCCCTGGGGCCCCGTTTCGAGATAGCTCATCTTCAAAGCCGTCCTCTGGAGGGACTTTGGCTGACCCACTGGATCAGGGAGTCCCTGGACAAGCTGGAGCTGTTGCAACGGGATGCGTTTCCAAGCGGGCATGTGGGAATAAGCCTTCTGGTCCTTTACTACGCCTGGCGATACTGCAGGAAGGCTTTTGCGCCTTACTTGGTTGTTGTGGCAAGCCTGGTCTTCAGTACAGTGTACCTACGTTATCACTACGTGGTGGATGTGCTGGCAGGCGTCTTGCTGGCCCTGGTATCAGGTTGGCTGGCTGCCTTTTTGAGAAGCCTCGTGGGGGAGGCCCACTTGCCCTGGGAAGACTACCAGAGCGAAAAAAGCTCCGGGGAAGAGCTCCCTCACAGGGGAAGGTCATACACCCTGTAGGTCTTGTACAGGCTTGCCCCTATGGCTTCCAAGGGCCGGATCATGGCCTCGTTGTCCTCCAGGATCCATGAAAACTCCCCGCGCTTGTAGCCTTTCTTGACGCCTTCCTTGAAGGTCTCAAGGTATAAGACCGCGTCTATGCCCTTTCTGCGGTATCCTTGAGCAACGCCCAAAAGCAGAACGCGAACCTGGTCTATTTTCTTGAAGTGGTACATGAGCTTGATGAAGCCTGTTGGGAAAAGCCTCCCGTTTACCTTTTTGAGAGCCTGGTTCACATCCGGCAGGGTAAGGGAAAACCCCACTATCTTGTCATCCACTTCTACAAAAAAGACCAGATCAGGATCCAGAATTCTTTTTAGCTCAGAGGCCATGTGGTCGATCTCAGCCTCTGTCATGGGCACGAAGCCCCAGTTACGCTCCCAGGCTGCTTCATAAACCGACTTGAAGCGAAGGATCTCCTCTTTGAGTTCTGCCATTTTGAGCTTTCTGACTTTGAAGCGGTTTTTCTCCTTAAGCTTTTCAGCCAGCTTGTAAAGACGCTCCGGCATGTCCTCGGCGGTGCGGATGAAGGCGTAAAGATCCTTCTCCTTGCGAAACCCGTATTGTTCCAGCAGTTGGGCATAGTAGGGGGGGTTATAGGGCATCAGGATCATGGGACTTTCTTGGAAACCTTCCACAAGTAGACCTATCTCTTCGTTGGTGGAAAAGCTGGCAGGCCCTCTCATCACCTCCATACCCCTCCGTCTGAGCCACTCCGAGGCTCTATCCAGGAGGGCCTGGGAGACTTCCTGGTCGTTGATGCACTCAAACAGGCCGAAGAAGCCCACGCGGTCCTGATGAAAGCTATTGTGGTTGTGGTTGACAAGGGCTGCTATCCTGCCTGCAGGTTTTCCATTACGTAGGGCCAGGAAAAGGGCCACTTCTGCATGCTGGAAGAAAGGGTTCTTCTTGGGATTGATAAAGGCCTTGCGCTCCATAAGAAGGGGGGGAACCCAAAGAGGGTCTTCCCTGTAAACAACCCATGGGAATTTCACAAAAGAGTCTCTTTGTTTTCTGGTTAGTGCTTCCTCTACACGGATAGTTGACTCTGGCAAAGCTTTCCTCCCGGGGCGGCCGTAAAAGCCCATATCCCAGAAAGGAGCTCCCCTGTCTCTGGGAGTTTTACGGCCTTAGGATATGACCCCCAACTCCTTTCCCACCTTGTGAAAGGCCTCCAAAACCCTGTCCAGCTGGGAGTCAGTATGGGTTGCCATATAACTTGTTCTCAGCAAGGCCCTTCCGGGTGGCACAGCCGGGCTGCGTACCGGATTTACAAAAATGCCTTCCTCCAAGAGCCGCTTCCAGAAAATAAAAACCTTCAGATCGTCTCCTATGATAATGGGAATGATGGGAGTTTGGGTGTTTCCTATGTTGAGCCCCATGGCCCTGTATTCCTTATGCATCCTGCGGGTGATCTGCCAGAGCCTTTCCCTTCGCTCGGGTTCCTTTTCCATAATGTCCAGGGAAGCCAGGCAAGCTGCTATAGAGGCCGGGGTCATGGAAGCACTGAATATTAAAGCCCTGGACAAGTGTTTTATGTAGTCTATCACCTCTGCTTTGGCCGAAATGAAACCACCAAGGGAGGCAAAGGACTTGCTGAAAGTGCCCATGATCAGGTCCACTTGGTCGGTTATCCCGAAATGGGAGGCAGTGCCGCTGCCGTTTTTCCCCAGCACGCCTATGGAATGGGCGTCGTCCACCATCAAGCGCGCCCCGAACTCCTTACACAAGGCCGCTATCTCTGGAAGGGGGGCAATATCTCCCTCCATGCTGAAAACTCCATCCACCACCACCAGCCTTCCTGTTCGCGGATTAGCTTTCTCTAAGGCCCTACGCAGACCAGCCATGTCATTGTGACGGAAGCGGATTGTCCTGCCGTGGGAGAGCTGGCAGCCGTCCACGATGCTGGCATGATCGTCATAGTCTATTATGACCGTGTCATGTCGGCCCACCAGGGCTGAAATGGTGCCCAAGTTGGTCTGGAAGCCTGTGCTGAAAACCAGCGCCGCCTCTTTACCGGTGAACTCGGCCAGCCTTTCTTCCAGCTGCACATGCAGATCTATGGTGCCGTTCAGAAAGCGCGAGCCTGTACAGCTTGTACCAAAACGTCTGAGGGCTTCGGCAGCAGCCTCCTTCACCTTGGGATGGGTGGTAAGCCCCAGGTAGTTGTTGGAGCCGATCATTATCACGCGCCGGCCGTTTATCACCACCTCGGTGTCTTGCTGAGATTCTATGGGAGTGAAATAGGGGTAATATCCAGAAGCCCTGGCTTCGGCCGCCTGGGTGAATTTCCAGCACTTTTCAAAAATATCCATCAGCCACTCCTTATCAGAGGCAATATGCTCCAACCCTTGCCTCAGAATCTCAAAAAGCTCACAATGTTGCTCACCCCGGTCCGCTCCACCCGGAGAACCGCTGCGACCGGCCTCTAGAGGTAAGCTGGTGAATTCTATTCAAGTGCCAAAGCTTTGTCAACGAGGGGTGGGCGCCTGGGAAGATGTGGGTATTTACAAAAAAGCTGAAGGCCATTCTGAGAAAAAGGCCTTTCATCGCGCGGTTCGGATCCGAGCTTAGCTGGCAGGTAAGGGTTTTGTTCGGTCCCTGGGGAAAAGGAGGTTCTCTTTGAGGGCTTTTGTCACAGGAGCCACAGGCTTTGTTGGAAGCCACCTGGTGGAGGCCCTTGTGGCAGAGGGGCATCAGGTCAGGGTCTTGGCCAGAAGTACAAGCGACCTAAGCTGGATCAGGGATTTGGATGTGGAACGTGTCACAGGGGATCTGCAGGATGAGAGAGCCTTGCAAAATGCGCTAGAAGGCATGGATTGGGTTTTTCACGTGGCAGGCCTAACCAAGGCCAGGAGGCTTGATTCTTACATGAAGGCCAATGCCTTGGGAACTTTAAATTTGCTTGAGGCATGCACCAAGATCAAAGAGCCTTTCTCGCGGGTGGTGCTTTTGAGTTCCCTGGCCGCCTGGGGCCCCAATTCACCTTCCTGCCCGAGGGGGGAAACAGAGCCCTGTTCACCGGTAAGCCACTATGGGTTAAGCAAAGCCAGGGCTGAAGAATTTGCGTGTCAATTTACCTCCAGGTTGCCTTTGGTGATACTGAGGCCTACTGCTGTGTACGGTCCCAGGGACAGGGATGTGCTGGCTTTTTTCCGTATGGTAAAAAGAGGCTTGTTTATCAAAATCGGAGCTCAAGAGAAATACATCTGCATGATACACGTGAAAGATCTAGTCCGGGCCATGTTGCTGGCTGCCAAGGCACCTGTGGAAAGCGGATCCATATACCCGGTTTCCGACGGGGAAGTGCACACCTGGAGCTCGGTGGCAGACATATTGGGAAAGATAATGGGGGTACGTTTTAGAACCATAAAACTTCCTTTCACTTTGGCCTGGACAGCCGCCCTACTTTCAGAGCTGGGCTCTTGGCTCCTGGGCCTCCCACCTCTTTACAACCGAGAAAAGCTCAAGGAAATGCTTCAGCCCGGCTGGACCTGCTCTACAGAGAAGATTAGGGCGGAGTTAGGCTTCCAGCCTATGGTATCTTTGGAGGAAGGGCTGAGAGAGACCTATCTTTGGTACCGCAACATGGGATGGATATAGCTTGGGTGGTGAGCTGGGGGCCTGGGAACACAGGGGCTAACCAGCCTCCTGATCTTTCTGAGGGGTTTCTTGGGAGGACTCTTTATCTGATTCGGCCTGTTTTTGACTGCTGGGTTTCCCAAACAGAACAGCCACCCAGATCCCCAGTTCGTAGAGAAGGCAAAGGGGAACCGCCATCAAGCACTGGGAGACGGGATCAGGCCCTGGGGTCAGTATGGCGGCCGCCATAAATATGATGGGAATAGCGTACCTTCTTCCCCTTCTTAGGGTCCTGGGGTGAACGATCCCAAGCTTTGCCAGAAAAAAAATGAAGATAGGCAGCTCGAACACTATTCCAAAGGCCAGCAGCAGGAAGGTGGCGAAGCTCAAGTACTCCTTCATGGAGGGAAGTGGTTTTATGAACTCCCCGCCAAAGCCAACAAAGAACTGGAAGCCGTAAGGGAATACCACGTAGTAGCCGAACACGGCTCCTCCCAAAAAGAAGAAGCTGGCAAAAAATATAAAAGGCAGAGCCAGCTTCTTCTCGGGCGGGTACAGGCCGGGAGAGATAAAGGCCCAGAGCTGGTAAAGTATCACCGGGACCGAGATCATTAGCCCCGCGAAGAAAGAGGCCTTCAGATATACCATGAAAGCCTCCAGGAGGCCGGTGAAAATGAGGTGTCTGTCCTCTGGGGGCAAGGCTTTGAGCAGCGGCTCAGAAATGAATCTGAAGATCTCCTCCTTAAAGATATAAGCCACTACGGTTCCCACGAGCACCGAAACCAGGCACACGATCAGACGATAGCGAAGCTCCTCCAGGTGCTCGATAAAGGAGACTTTTTCGTCAGGCTTCAGTTTTCTGGGGAGCTTCGGCTTGAGCCTCATGGGGAACCTTGGGTTCCTCCTCCTTTTGTTCTAAAGGCTGGGTGGTGGTAGGTTGGCTCTGTTCTGCTTCTTCCTGGCTGACTTCCTTCTGCTCGCTTACTGAAGAGGGTTCGGATCTTTCAGGCTCCTCCATTATGGAGGCAAGGTCTATCTGACCTTTTAGCTCCTCGCCCGCCCGCCTGAGTTCTATGAAAGCCCTGCCCAGGGTTTTGGCTATCTCAGGAAGCCTCCTGGGACCTATAAACACAAGCGCCACCACCAAAACAATTAAGATCTCCTGCATGCCCAGATCGAACATGGCCGCCTCTTGCTTGGGGAACACACCCTGAAGCCAAATTCAGGCACCAGTTCCAAGCATGGTACGTCCGGCCGGAAAAGCCTGTCAAGGATCCCTTCCTAAAGGAAGGTAAATCGTGCTAGAGTCTAATCCCGCGGTAGCGGCCAGAGAGGCTCCAATATCCGCTGGTTGTGAACAATCTTGGGTTGAGAAGCCTGCGAATCCTTTCAGAATCTTTGGAGAGGCAAATGGAAAAACCGCAGGTGAGCATCCTCTTGGTGAGCATGCCTGATTGGCAGAAGGCTTCTTCCATGGCCAAGGATCTAGTTGAGAACAGGCTTGCTGCCTGCGTGAACGTCCTGGAAGGGGTTCGCTCCTTTTACAGATGGAAGGGAGAGATCTGCCAGGAGCCTGAGGTTCTGCTCATAATCAAGACGCGCAAGGAATCTTTAGAGGCATTGATTCAAAAAGTGAGATCCTTGCACCCCTACGAGCTTCCAGAGATCTTGGCCTTGGATGTGGTAGGCGGTCTTTCAGAGTTCATAAGCTGGGTTAGAGAAGAGACTGGCTGAGGGATAATCCCTGGGGACCCGGTTAGGGGGCAGAGAAAGAGCCTGAGGCCCCAGCCTCCCTGGGGAAAGAGGGCTTGGGGGGTGTGCAGATGGGTTTGTGGCAGGGATAGGGTGCGTTTTTCAGCTTGATTTCTGGCTGTTCCTATAGTAAAGGTCTAGCTTGTCTTTTTGCTATGCATTAAAAACCAGGGGGACAGGGGAGGGGCCATGGAGGGTGGCCCGCCCGGGGAGGATGTTATGTTCGTCAAAGACTGGATGGTGACCGATCCTGTGGTAGTTTCCCCCAACACTCCTGTTTTGGAAGCCCAGCGGCTAATGAGGGACCGCAAGATCCGCCGCTTACCTGTGGTGGATCGGGGCAAGCTTGTGGGTATTGTGACCTACAGGGACCTCATGGAGGCCAGTCCCTCATCGGCCTCAAGCTTGAGCATTCACGAGATGCATTATCTCCTGTCCAAGCTAGAGGTCAAGGACGTGATGGCAAAGGACCTGGTTGTGGTGAGTCCTGATGACTCGGCAGAGCATGCGGTGCTCCTGGGTGCCGAGAAGGGAGTGGGCGCGTTGCCTGTGGTGCACAAGGGCAAGCTGGTGGGGATTGCCACAGAGGCGGACATAGTGAGAGCTTATTTAACCATGCTGGGGGCCAGGGAGGATCTGATTCGTATAACCCTCAAGGATGTGGATCTTAAAAAGGGGGTTCTCCTTGAGTTGGGGAAAGTGGTTGAAGAGGCCGGGGCCGAGCTTGTGAGCATTTTCAGCCTTCCGCAAAGAGCCAGTGACCTTCGCATGGTGGTCATAAGAGCCGTGGGAAAAGATCAGGCAGCAGTGGAGAGGGCACTTAAGGCAAAGGGATACATTCTCCACAAGTAAAGGGCTTGGGAAGGGGCCTTGGAGCCCGAAGAGGGGAGGGGGTTCATGAGAATTCGGGATTGGATGACGACGGATCCTGTAGTGGTTACTCCTGAGACACTTCTGGTGGATGCCAGAAAAAAGATGGACGAGTTTAAGATCCACCATCTCCCGGTGGTGAAAAAAGGGAAGTTGGTGGGCATGCTGACAAGGCGCAAGATCTTGGAGGCCTCGCCCTCCTCGGCCACAACCCTGAGTATGCACGAGCTGTCATATCTTTTGGCCAAGATGACCGTGGCAGATGTCATGGTGAAAGATCCAGTTTGGGTCAGCCCGGACACCCCGGTGGAGGACGTGGTGCTATTGGGCTACCAAAAGGGGATCGGATCTTTCCCTGTGGTG
This sequence comes from uncultured Desulfarculaceae bacterium, assembly GCA_964414345.1. Lineage (GTDB taxonomy): Bacteria > Desulfobacterota > Desulfocorpusculales > Desulfocorpusculum > Desulfocorpusculum > Desulfocorpusculum. Next base: position 12,029 of record CAYPWF010000015.1, on the reverse strand, counting down.
GAGAATGGTAAACTGGTGGGGATTGCCACAGCCACAGAGGTCACAAGGGGCCTCTTGGAGGTTTTTGCCGCCAGGGAAGAAGGGGTGCTCAGGCTCACCTTACTGAATGTCTGCGTGGATGAGGATACTTTTCCAAAGATAACGGAGGTGCTGCGCAAGGCCAAGGCAGTGCCCCTGAGCATTTTTTCCTTTCCCGAGAAAGGTTCTCCGGACAAAAGGATAATAATCAGGTGCAAGGCCCCGAAACACAAACCTGTGATGGAAGGGCTTAAAGATGCCGGCTTCCAGGTGGAGAAGGTGGTCCCCCTGAGGCTTCATGCTTAGCCCGGTTGTTTCCTTCATTTTTGGCTTTTCTGAATGGATGGAGAAAGGCCGGGCCGGTAAAGGGACCCGGATAGGATCGCGGGTCTCTTTTTTTGCGAGGCAAACACTTGCAGCACAAAGAGGAGGTGACCATGCAGAAAAACTACCTTTTGACCCCGGGCCCCACACCCATATCCCCGTCCACTCTTCTTGCCATGGCCCAACCCATAATCCATCATCGCACTGCCGAATACGGGGCCATCTTTCAGGAGGTAAGAGAGGGACTCAAATATCTCTTCCAGACCCAGCAAGAGGTGTTGTTGTTCACCTCCTCAGGCACCGGCGCCATGGAGGGATCTGTGAGCAATACCCTTAGCCCCGGGGATAAGGCCTTGGTGGTGAGGGGGGGGAAATTCGGGGAGAGATGGGAAGAGATCTGCCTGGCCTACGGGGTTGTACCTGTTGTGTTGGATGTGGAGTGGGGGAAAGCTGTAAAGCCTGAAGATGTGGGCAAGGCCCTGGAGGCTGACCCCAAAATAAGGGCAGTCCTGGTGCAGGCCAGCGAGACCTCCACAGGCGTGCGTCACCCCGTGCGGGAAATAGGAGAAATAGTCCGTAAGTATCCGGAGACCATCTTGGTGGTGGATGCCATAACGGGTATAGGGGTCTTCGATATCCAGACAGATGCCTGGGGCTTGGACATTGTGGTTACCGGTTCCCAGAAGGCGGTGATGCTGCCACCGGGGCTGGCATTTGCCTCTTTGAGCCCCAAGGCTTGGAGTTTTGTGGAAAAGGCCAAATTGCCTCGTTTCTATTTCGATTTCAAAAAGGAGCTTGCCTCGGCCAAGAAAAACCAGAATGCATATACCCCTGCTGTTTCACTCATTGTGGGACTTAGAGAGGTGCTCCAGAGAATACGTGAAGAAACCTTGGAGCGGATCTTTGAACGGCACTCCCGTATGGCCAGGGCCACCCGTGAGGCTGTAAAGGCTTTGGGCCTGGAATTGTTGGCTCCGGAATCCCCAAGCGAGGCAGTCACCGCCGTCAAAGCTCCGGCCGGAGTGGATGCTGGGCGCATCACAGGCCTTCTCTGGGATAAGTACGGAGTGCGGGTGGCAGGAGGCCAGGGCCACCTGAAAGGCAAGATCTTTCGCATAGCGCACATGGGTTTCATGGATGCCTTTGATGTGATCATCGGCATTTCATCCTTGGAGCTGACCCTGCGGGACCTGGGCCTACCAGTGGAACTGGGAAAAGGGGTGGGGGTGGCCCAGGAAATTCTGGCGGGAAAAGCCTGATAAAGGGGAGATTGGAGAACAGGAGGGTGGAGCCATGGGATACCGCGTCTTGGTGAGCGACTCTTTGGCAGAAGAGGGGATAGAGGTTTTTCGCCGGGCCGAGGGGGTGGATGTGGACGTGGAGACCGGCCTGAGCCCCGAGGAGCTCAAGGCTGTGATAGTTGAGTACGATGCCATAGCCATCCGCAGCGGGACCAAACTCACAGCAGATATCATAGAGGCTGCCGAGAGGCTCAAGGTGATAGGAAGGGCCGGTATCGGCGTGGACAATGTGGACTTGGATGCAGCCACCCGAAAAGGCATCGTGGTTATGAATACCCCCGAGGGGAACACCATCACCACGGCCGAGCACACCATCTCAATGCTCCTGGCCCTAGCCAGGCGTATCCCCCAAGCCACTGCCTCGGTGAAGGCTGGGAAATGGGAGAAAAAGAGATTCATGGGCACAGAGGTCTTCAACAAGACCTTGGGGATCATCGGCATGGGGCGCATCGGCAAGATAGTGGCGGACCGCGCCCATGGTCTTCACATGAACGTGATAGCATACGATCCTTTCCTCAGCCCGGAGGTGGTCACCAAGCTGGGAGTGGAGATGGTCAACTTGGATGAGCTCCTAACCCGTTCAGATTTTATAACCGTACATACCCCCAAGACCAAGGAGACCACAAACCTCATCGACGAGAAGGCTTTCAAGAAGATGAAGAAGGGGGTGTACATCCTGAACTGCGCTAGGGGAGGAATAATAAACGAGACGGCTCTTTACAATGCGCTGGCCTCCGGGCATGTGGCGGGGGCTGCCCTTGATGTCTTCGAGAAAGAGCCTCCCCAGAACAACCCACTCCTCGGGCTGGAACAGGTCATCTGTACCCCCCATCTGGGGGCGTCCACAGAGGAGGCCCAGGTGAATGTGGCCGTGGCCGTAGCCGAGCAGATAGTTGATTTCCTGGTAAGAGGTACGGTGAGAAACGCAGTAAACGTGCCTTCGGTAAGTTCCGAGATCCTGCCCCACATTAGGCCATACCTGAACCTGGCCGAAAAGCTGGGCAGCTTCACGGCTCAGGTCATCCAAGGAGGGGTCAGGGAGGTGCATCTCCAATACACCGGAGATGTGGCCCAGTACGGAATCGGTCCTGTCACCTCCGCCTTATTAAAAGGTTTCTTGTCTCCGATTCTGAGTGGGAACATTAATTTTGTAAACGCTCCCCTCCTGGCCAAGGCCAGAGGCATAAAGGTGACCGAGTCAGTCACCGAGAAGCATGAAGATTACACAAATTTGATCACCATCAGAGCTGTCTCGGACAGGGAGGAACTGTCAGTCTCCGGAGCTTTGCTGGGGAAAAGAAATCCGCGTATTCTCAGGATAGACAACTTCCTTGTGGAGGCCGTGCCGGAAGGTAACATACTGTTCATCTACAATGAGGACAGGCCCGGTGTCATTGGCAACATAGGCACCACACTGGGCCGCAACAAGATCAACATAGGCATGATGCAGTTCGGAAGGGACCGTTTGGGCGGTATGGCGGTCTCACTTCTTCACCTGGACGATCCCATTGCCAAGAGCGTTTTGGAGGAGCTCCAGAGTCTGGATCATATAGTTAGGGTCATCCAGGTAGAACTCTGAGTGTTCAAAGAGAAGGAAGTGGAGTAGGGGCGGAATGGGAAACATAGTCATAGTGGGTACCCAGTGGGGTGATGAGGGCAAAGGCAAGGTGGTGGACATCCTGGCCGAGTTTGTGGACGTGGTGGTAAGGTTTCAGGGAGGGAATAACGCAGGGCATACCATAGTGGTGGAGGGAGAGCCTTTGGTGCTCCACCAGATCCCCTCCGGAGTGCTTCATCCCCGCAAGAGATGCGTGGTGGGCAATGGGGTGGTGGTTGACCCCAAGGTCCTTTTGGAGGAAATCCAGCAGCTGGAGTCAAGGGGGGTTAAGGTCAGCCCTGAGAATTTGATCTTAAGTGAGGCAGCTCATCTTATAATGCCTTACCATCGTGCTTTGGACTTGGCCAGGGAGAGGGCTGCAGGCAAGGGGGCCATCGGCACTACCGGACGGGGCATCGGACCGGCCTACGAGGACAAGGTAGGGCGGCGAGGGATCCGGATGGTGGATCTTAGGGATTCCCAGATACTCAAGAAAAAGATCCATGATCAGCTAAAAGAGGCAAACCTTCAGCTCAAAGAACGCTATGGGGAAAAACCCTTTTCTGTAAAGGATGTGGTGGAGGAGTACCTGGGATTCGGGGAGAAGTTGCTGCCTTTTGTCACAAATACCTCGGTGTTTCTGGACCAGGAGATCAAGGCGGGCCGAAGCCTTCTTTTCGAAGGGGCGCAGGGCACCTTCCTGGATCTGGACCATGGCACTTATCCGTATGTTACCGCATCCAACACAGTGGCCGGGAATGCTTGTGTGGGGGCCGGGGTGGGACCTACCAGGATTCAGGGAGTCCTAGGCATAGTGAAGGCTTACACTACTCGGGTGGGAGCAGGTCCTTTTCCCACAGAGCTCCAGGATGAGCTGGGGGAGAATCTAAGAGAGAAGGGCAAGGAGTTTGGAGCCACCACCGGAAGACCCAGGCGCTGCGGCTGGCTGGACATGGTACTGGTTAGGGACGCGGTGCGCCTGAACGGGATTACAGATTTGGCTGTCACAAAATTGGATGTGCTGGGCGGGCTTCCCTCCTTGAAAATATGTGTGGCCTATGAGTACGAGGGGAAGAGGCTGGAGGAGGTGCCTTGCTCCCTGGAGGTGTTCTCCAAGTGCGTGCCCGTTTACGAGGAACTAAAAGGGTGGGAGGAGGAGATAAACTACGCCAGGGACATGGAAGAGCTTCCCAAGAATGCCCAGCGTTATATCAGGAGGATAGAGGAGTTGGCGGATGTGCCAGTGGCCTTGGTTTCGGTTGGGGCCACCAGGAATGACACCGTGATGATACAGAACCCATGCAAGAGGGGATAAAGGTTCCTTTTCAAGTTTTCAGAGAAACTCTCTAGACGGCCAATGGGACCTAAGCCCAAAAGATCATTGCATGGCGGGTCATGATGAATCCTGGGGTTGGTGCGGCCCGGGCTATGGGTTATAATCATAAATCAAGTTGCTCAGGGCCGTTAACTCAGCCAGGTAGAGTATCTGCCTTTTAAGCAGAGAGCCGCTGGTTCGAATCCAGCACGGCCCAATCGGCTCAACATGAGTCCCCATCGTCCAGCTAGGCCCAGGACACCGGTCTTTCAAGCCGGCAACACGGGTTCAAATCCCGTTGGGGACGCCACAAAAAAACAATGATTTGGGCCCTGAAAGGGGCATTATGTTTTTAGAGCTACAGGCTTGAGACTCTGAGAAGTGGCGGATGATCCACGCCCACACAAGACTTTAAGGAGTCTGTATCGTGGGCTTCGCATGGCCCTGGGCCGGCCTGGGCCATAGCTTGCCTATTCACTATAGCCCCCAGATCCAAGCTGACCAGCGGACTTACAGGCGTGGTCTGTAGGTTTCTGGTCACGTGGGTGTAGACCATGGTGGTATCAAGACTTGAGGAGCCAAGGAGCGGTTGCAGCTTCCGGATGTTTACCCTCCGCATGAGGAGATGTGTGCGAAGCTGTGCCTGAGGGTGTGCGCGCTTGCGGGCTTGGCAACGCCCGTGCAGCCCGCCTCATGGGCATCTGGATCACCCTTGAATGACAGATCGTGTATGGGTGGCAGAAAAAAAGAACAAGCGGCCGTGCCCGAACCATGCGCTGGAGCGCAACTCCTTTGGTACCCCGCCCGCGCCTTGGGGCCTTTCGGTTCCCCTTCCGAGTGGGCTTAGCATTCCGAAAGTTGGCGAACAAACCGCTCGCCTGAGCGCGATGCGCAAACCCTGACAGCTGCACACTTGCGCGCTATCATATTGGCACAGCTGATATAATTAGGTGAGGTTTCTATGCTGGCAGCAGCTCAAACCCAGGCGCTCGAGCTTAAGGCCAAGCTCTTCGGTGGGTTCCCAGACCCGTCCCGGCTAGCCATAGTGGAAGCCCTGCGCAGCGGTCCGATGACCGTCACGGAGTTCGTCGGGGCCACAGGACTGACCCAGTCCAATACCTCCAACCATCTGAGCTGCCTGCGCGAACGCGGCTTAGTATTTGGGCAGCAGGAAGGTTGTTACGTGCGCTGTCGGCTCAGCGACCGGTGCTTGGCCAGTCTGCTCAAGGAGGCCGACGCTCTTCCGGCCGATGTTGCCAGAGGTATCTACCAGTGCACCCGCTATAATGGGCCACGGGAGTGCTGACTATGGCGAAGTCCACATCACTCGAGACCATCGAGGTGCCTATTCGGGGAATGTGCTGTGCCGATGAGGCACAGCAAGTTCAGCGGGCCATCGCGGCCATCCCCGGTGTGGACTCCTGCGAGGTCCTTCTGGCTGCGGAGAAGGCGGTGCTGCGGTGCGATCCTGCACGAGTGGCCCCGGAAGCTATCCGAGAGGCGGTCCGGCTCACCGGCTGTTCGGTCCCGGTCGCCACCGAGCGCTCCCAAGTATCCCGTGCGGGCGGCTTCGGTCGAGTGGTTCTCACCCTGTTCGGAGCAGTGTTCGGAGTGGTCCTGCTCGTGGTCGTGCTGGGCGAGTGGCTCGGGTTGCTGGAAGCCGTGACCAACCGGGTGCCGTGGCCTCTCTGGCTGAGCTTAGTCCTGGCCGGAGGGTACCCCGTCTTTTGCAGCGTTCTTCGTGCAGCCCTGCGGCGCCAAGTCACTGCCCACACTCTCATGACCGCAGGGGTTATTGCTGCCATCGCAGTGCATGAGTGGGCTGCTGCCCTGGTGGTAGTCCTCTTCATGCGCATCGCCGACTACATCGAGGGGTTCACCACCCAGCGGGCGCGCCGGGCCCTGCGGGATCTGGCGGCCATGGCGCCCCGGGTGGCCCGCGTGGAGCGGGGCGGCACCGAGGTTGAGCTGCCGGTGGAGGAACTGCGGCCCGGGGATGTGGTGGTGGTGCGCCCGGGCGGGCAGGTGCCTGTGGACGGGGAGGTCGTCAGCGGGCAGGCCACAGTCGACCAAGCGGCGATCACCGGCGAGTCTATGCCCGTCGAGGCTGAACAAGGGACGAGCGTCTTTGCCGCCTCTATAGTGAGGCTGGGTATGCTGCGGGTGCGCGCCGCGCGGATCGGCGCGGAGACCACCTTTGGGCGTGTCGTTCGACTGGTGGAAGAGGCGGAGGCCCACAGGGCCGAGGTCCAGCGTACAGCAGACCGCTTCGCCACCTGGTACCTGCCGGTGGTGCTCACAATCGCCTTTCTCACCTTCCTCATCGAACGAAACCCTCTTGCCGCAGCTGCGGTGCTGGTGGTGGCCTGCTCGTGCGCCTTCGCCATCGCCACCCCCGTGGCCATGCTGGCGTCTATCGGTAACGCCGCCCGGCGAGGCCTGGTAATCAAAGGAGGCAAGTACGTGGAAGCCTTGGCCCGGGCCGACGTGCTGCTCCTGGACAAGACCGGCACGCTCACCCTGGGCCGTCCCCGCATTAGCGACGTGGTATCCTTGAACGGCGCCGATCCCGACGACGTGCTGTCCTTGGCAGCGTCAGCGGAGCGCTACTCCGAGCATCCTCTTGCCGAGGCGGTCCGGGTCTTGGCCAGCGAACGGGGCTTGCGTGTGCTAGAGCCGGAGGAGTTCCAGGCCGTGCCGGGTGTGGGAGTGAAGGCAAGGGTGAATGGGCGGTGGGTGACGGTGGGCAGACACCCGGCGGAAACAGAGGCTAAGGTGGCTGAGATCGCAGCGCTCGAGGCCCAGGGCAAGGCCCTTCTCTTTGTCTCTCTGGATGGTGAACCCGTGGGGGTCCTAGCAGCTGCGGACACGCTGCGGCCGGAGGTGCCCCAGGCCATCGCATCTTTGCGGGCGCTCGGCCTTAGGCACATCGAACTGCTCACCGGGGACCATGAGAGAGCCGCAGCCTCCCTGGCAACGCCGCTGGGCATCCCCTACCGAGCCGGCCTCCTGCCGGAAGACAAGATCGCCGTGGTCAAGGCGTACCAAGCCCGTGGCCATAGAGTGGTCATGGTGGGCGACGGGGTGAACGATGCTCCCGCCCTGGCCCAAGCGGACGTGGGCGTTGCGATGGGTGCCGCTGGCACCGACATCGCCATGGAGGCGGCCCACGTAGTGCTCATGAGGGACGACTGGCGCCTGGTGCCCGATCTCTTCCGCATAGCGAAGCGCACGATGGGTGTGGTCCGTCTGAACATCGGCTTCACCGCCGCCTACAACCTGGTTGGACTCTCGCTGGCAGCCCTAGGTCTCCTGCCTCTCGTCCTGGCTGCCGCTGCGCAGTCGCTTCCGGACTTGGGCATCATGGCCAACTCCTCGCGGCTACTACGTACCGATCGCAAGACAGGAGCCTCTGAAGCCGATGTGAAGGTTCACCGCCATGTAGGGAGCGCAAGCTAAAGAACAAGACTTGGCAGCGGACCTGGTGGATCCGTATGCAAATCGGGGTGGAACCGGGCCGCCGGGCCTGAGTGCTCGGGAATTGCTTTTGGGCGTAGTGTCAGGTGGTGGGAGGGATCAGGGATCGGTTAGCACTGGACTGGTCTAAGAGGGGCACGGTGTCTGGGCGGGCGGCCACAGAGAAAGTTGGGGGGCTGAGGGCTGTAGAGGGGTGTTCAAGGGGTGGTGCGGGTAGTCTTCAGCTTACCCAAAACAGGTATGACCAGAATTGTGTAAATTTAGCCAAAAGTGGTATGAACTGAAATGGAGCTTTGTGCAATCCGCCTTCCGTTGAGTTCCTACCGGCCGTCTGCACCGGCGAGAAAAAGGAGCGGCAAGACCCTTTCTCGTGGGGACTCGCGTACAAGGCGTTCGCCTCCTCACCGGCCCCAGCGGTTTCAGAGGAAGTGGTGGAGGAGCCTGGGTTGACCGAACCCGCACCCAGGAGGGGCGCCCTGGAATCCGTCGGCAGTGAAGAGACGAAACGTCGGTGACCCCAGAACCTGGATTGAAGAGGAAGCTTACGGCCGAGATGGGGAATCTCGAGATACCGCCGCCCAAGTGCACAGGATTAGGTCGTTCTTCTCCCCCAAACGTATGCTCGATTCCGCTGCCTTCAAGCCAGAATCAGACAGGGATCGTTTGATGGACGCGCCGCGAGTGGCAGGGCTATGATGCCGGGCGGATTTCTCCGAAGCAGGCAGGGGCGCCTTCGGGGGAAAGGATATCTCGGTGGGCGTCGGCTGCTATGGGTCAGCGCAGCGCGCGTTCTGCGAGGCTGTCAGTGTCTCAATCTGGCGGGAGGCCAGCGCTGCAACCAAAGGCGTGGAAGCGCAAAGCGGGCTCATAGGGCAGGCAATGCACACAATTGAGTTTGCACGAGCTGCGTCATAGGGCGCAGGTTCTTGTGGGCTCCTTTGTTTAAGGAGCCTAGAGAGGCGATTCAAGTTGGACCCCACGACTCCTGATGAACTCCTGATGGTCCGGGCCGCTCAAGGGGACACATCCGCCTTCGAAAGCCTGGTCCTCAGGCATCAGAGTTCGGTTCTGTCCCTCATATACCGCTTCACAGGAGATCGCGTGCGGGCCGAAGACCTCGCCCAGGAAGCCTTTCTACGCGTCTGGAAAGCGGCAAAGAGCTATGAGCCTCAAGCCAAGTTCACTACCTGGATGTATCGTTTGGTGGCCAATCTCTGTCTGAACGAGGTCAAGTCTCCTTGGCGGAAAAGGATCCTCTCTCTTCACTGGCTCGGCTCGGCTGTGTCGCAGCCTGAGGAGGAAGACGGTGGCAATGAAATCCCGGATAACGCTCCTTCGCCCGAGGATGTCTTGCTTGCCCGGGAGCGGAGCCGCCGCGTCGCTGCTGCCCTCGGGAGCGTGCCCAAGAACCAGAGGCTGGCCCTGATCCTCAAGTGTTATTACGGCCTGTCCTATGAGGAGATCGCCAAGGTCCTGGACTGCTCCGTGTCGGCGGTCGACTCGTTGCTCGTCAGGGGGAAAAAAAATCTTCAAAAGAAACTGGGCCACAGAAAAAATTGACCGCAGGTTTTCAGGGTTAGGGTTGTTTAATTGTTTAGTGGCGTGAAGAACGTGGGAGGATCAGATGCGTTGCCCCAAGGTTCGGAGGCGGCTCTCAGCTTACCAGGACGGGGAACTGAAGCCGGGAGAGGCGGTGCGGGTTGAGGCGCACCTTCAGGACTGTCCGGCCTGCCGCGAGAGATATCAGGAGCTCGACCGGATCTGGCGAAGTTTGGGAGAACTGGGAGGGATACAGCCGAGCCCAGGATTTTACTCTCGCCTCGCCAGAAGGATCGAAGGGCAGCAGAGAGCCGGGCTGCTTACGAGGCTCCGTTGGGCCGTTCACCCACTTACTGCCGCCTTGCCCAGCCCCGCCGTCCTGATCCTGGGAATATTGGTAGGAATCTATACGGGCAATCTGGTGGCGACGGGCGGGTTGAAGCCGCTACGATCGCGCTCCGGTAGCTCCATGGCGGGAGCCGTCACACTGCTTTCCCTGAGGGCGTTTGATGCCGTACCGCCGGGCACGCTGGGGGAAGGTTATCTGAGAGCGGTGTGCGAACTAAAGGATGGTCACAGATGATGACACAGAGCCTGGGTTTCTTTCTGACTGCGTCAGTGGCAATCAACGTGTTCTTGCTGGCCACCATGGAATTCCCTTCTTCCAGGAGCGCCTTGGTCGAACAGAAGGCACTCTTGGAATCCTGCCCCATCTCGGAGGGCGATCGCCACCTTTATCAGGCTCTTGGCCTGTCCAGCGATCAGTTGGCGAAGGTGCAACCTCTGGCCGGGACTTTCCATGACCGCCTTCAGAAACTGCAGAAAGACATGGTATCGGCGAGAACCCGTCTCGTGAAGCTGCTCGCCCATGATAATGTCGATCATGTTAAAACCGAGGAATTGCGAAAGGAGATGGCATTCATCCAGGATGAGATCCAGAAGGAAGTCATCTCACATCTCCTCGAACTCAAGGAAGTCCTCGACCCAGGCCAGAGGGAGCGATTCTTCGCTCTCGTCGAACAGACCACGGCCACAAGCCCCTGATTCCAGAGTCACGGAGACAAACGATGGATCTGCGCTACCTTTTAAAGGAACTTTACTATCAAAGGCGAAGGACCCTGGCCTCCATCTTCGGCCTTTCCATCGGGATCGCCCTTCTCATCATCCTAAATGCCCTATCCATGGCGTATCGTGAGGCGGCACGTTCCCCGCTCAAGGAGATAGGGGCGGACATCACCGTGCAGCGTGCCGGGGATGTGCCGGAGGAACTGACCGGGGCGGTCTTCCCGTGTTCCGCCGTAACGATCCGAAAGGAGGAGGTGGACAAGGTTCAGGCCATTGCTGGAGTTCAGGGGGTGGGCCGTGGCCTTCTGCTTTGGGTTTTCGACCCCGACCGGGCTACCATCGCGCTTGGGATCGAAACGGAGAACCCGATCGGGCCGGCGATTCTCCGCTCTTCCATCACGGAGGGAAGGTTTCTCGAGGACGGCAAGCCCGAAGCCCTGGTGGAGGTCGCCTTCGCCCGTCAGTTCGGGATCCGAGTGGGAGACACCTTGCCTTTGGCTGGAAGGAAGTTCCCGGTCGTGGGGATCGTGGATGCATCGCGGGCGGCCAAGATCGCCGTGGCCAACGTCTATCTTCCCCTCCGGGAAATGCAAGAGGTTGCGGTTTCATCCAGGCAGCTTCAGTCCGTCTCTCCCTTTGATCCGGAGGACGTGAACCTTCTCTTCGTGAAGGCGGAGCAGGAGAGGATCCGGGATGTGGCAACGAGCCTGCGGGAGATCATGGGGAAGAAGGGGCAAGTGGCCACCCCGGATTCCTTCCTCAAGCTCCTGGGAAGCCTGTTTGCCCTCTCGGAGAAGTTCACCATGGCGGCTTCCTTGATCGCCATCCTCGTGGCCGCCTTGGTGGCCTTCAAAACTATGGCGGGGAACGTTGCGGAACGGGCCAGGGAGATCGGCGTCCTGAAGGCAGTTGGCTGGGCGCACCGAAACGTCGTGGCCCAGCTCATGGCGGAGTCGGTAACGCAGAGCATCATGGCGGGAATCCTGGGGCTCCTGATCGCCCTTGCAGCGGCCATGGGCTTGCGCTTCATGCAGGTGAGCATCCCCATTCCCTGGGAGATGAGCCCTACCCCCCATTTCCTGCCCGGTGGAGGAGACCAGATCTTCAAGACCCTCCAACTTCCCGTCTACATCCCCCGGAGCCTGGCCGCCTTTGCCATGCTGCTGTCCATCGTCATCGGGGGGATGACCGGGGGATTGCTGGGCAGACACATCTCGAGAATCAAACCTTCGGAGGTGCTGAGGCATGAGTAGATCGACAATCCTAGTGGGAGAGAATCTGAAGAAGAACTACAACGGGCTTCAGGTGGTCAAGGGGGTTTCCCTCGCCATGGAGGCCGGGGAGTTCGTCTCCCTTGTAGGAAAATCGGGCTGCGGGAAGACCACGCTCCTTT
>CAYPWF010000014.1:0-65190 GCA_964414345.1 uncultured Desulfarculaceae bacterium | reverse complement strand
TCAAGCGCCGAAGACTTGAAGCGGAGAGAAATGCCGCCACCCCCCCCGTGACCAGCTACGGAGAATCAGCTTGGATGAAAAGACGGAGAATTGTTCCATGAATCCAGTGGAGACTGAGGGAAAAACCCTGGAAGAGGCTCTTCTAAGGGCCTCCCAAAGGTTGGGTGTGGATCCGAGTTCTGTTGGATATGAGCTTCTGGAGACAAAGGGTAGGCTCCCGGGGATCCTGGGGAGAAGAATAGTAAAGGTGAGGGCTTGGATTCAGCCAGGGGGATCCAAAGAGGCCCAGTCATTTCTGGAAAGGCTTTTGAGCATTGCCAAGCTGGAGTGTCGGGTGGTCCAGGTCAGGGAGGAGGATGAGGTGCTGGGCCTGGATCTGGCGGGAGGGGATTCGGGTCTCTTGGTCAAGAGAGACGGGGAGCTTCTGGAAGCACTCGGATACCTGACCGAGCGAGCTCTGAGCAAGAAGAGCGGAATACACAAGAGAGTTATCATTGATGCAGAAGGTTTTAGAGCCCGCAGGGAGCAGGAGCTCAAGGAAAAAGCCCTTCGGGCCGCCAGGGAGGCCATGCGGAGCGGTTCGGCTGCTATCGGACCTCTTAGGGCCAGGGACAGGCGCATAGTGCACCTGTTTCTCAAGGAAAGGCCAGGTTTGGCCAGCAGAAGCATCGGACAAGGGCACCTAAGAAGGGTCCTCATCACCAGGGAAGCTTCACCAAGTCATTGCGGGGACGATCGCCCGGCCTGATGAGCAAGCCTTCTTTAACCGACACCATCGCAGCCATTGCCACTCCCCTGGGTAAAGGAGGCATAGGAATAGTGCGCCTAAGCGGGCCTCTCTCTGCCCAGATCGCTTTGAAGTTGTTCAAGCCGGCCAGAAAAGATTCCAGCTGGGCCTCCCACAGATTCTGTTTCGGAAAGATTCTGCACCCTAGGGATGGAAGTTTCATTGATGAGGCCATGGTGGCCTTCATGCGGGGTCCCAGGACCTACACCAGAGAGGATTGCCTGGAGATTCAGGTGCATGGGGGCAGCCTGGTGCTCCAGGAGGTCTTGGACGCGGTCTTGTCTTTGGGGGCCAGACTAGCCCAGCCCGGGGAGTTCACCCTAAGGGCTTTTCTGAACGGCCGCATAGACCTGCCTCAGGCAGAGGCTGTGCTGGATCTTGTGGAGGCCAAGAGCGGTTCTGCCCTGCGCGTGGCAAGGGAACAGCTCCAAGGCGCTCTTTCCGGGGCCATTACTGACTGGCAAGCCATTATCCAGGAGGCTTTGTGCCTTGCGGAAGCGGCCATAGAGTTTCCCGAAGAGGATATCCCCGAGGCCGAGCCTGAGGGGATTCTCAGGCTGATCCAAGCTGTTCAGGAGGATTTGAGGAAGGCTCTGGAGTCCTATTCCAAGGCACGCCTTTACAAAGAAGGCGCGGTGATCTTGATCCTAGGCCCTGTGAATGTCGGTAAATCCAGCCTCCTGAACAAACTTGTGGGTTTTGAGAGGGCCATAGTCACGGAAATCCCTGGGACAACCAGAGACTTGGTGGAAGAATTCCTGGAGTGGAAGGGTCTTCCCATCAAATTGGTGGACACAGCGGGCATGCGGCCGGCCCAGGATCCGGTGGAGGCCTTGGGCCAAAAGCTGGTAGAGAAGAAGCTTGAGTCTGCGGATCTTCTGGTGTGGGTGGTGGACGCAAGCTCTCCTGTTCCCCCCGAGCTTGGGCAGTGCGGGGACTGGGCGGCAATGAGACCCTCTGTGGTGGCCTGGAACAAGATCGATTTGCAGGAGCGGCTAAAGCCTCAGGAACTGCCAGCTCCCCTCTTGGGACTTCCTTTGGTCAGGGTTTCTGCTTTGCGCGGATGGGGCTTGGAGGAGCTGCTGGATGTCATTCACAGGGAATTGGTGGGGCAGCAGGAACTTCCAGAGAGGGTAATAGCCAGCACCAGACATTGCGTGCTCTTGGAGCAGTGCTTGGCACATTTGAAGGAGGCGGTAAAATTGCTAAGCTCTCCCACGCATTGGCTGGAGCTGGTGGCTGAAGAGCTGAAACAAGCACTTTCTGCAACAGATGAGCTCCTGGGAAGGGAATCTGACCAGGAGATCCTAAGGGCTGTTTTCTCCAGATTCTGTATTGGGAAGTGACTTGCGGAGGCCTACCTGGTAAGGGACTGGGACCAAAACTTGGGGACAGGTCCAGAGTGGGAGAGATTCATCTTGGAGGTGCAGGCCTTGGGGGTGGGCCTCCAAGGGGATTGTATCTCTCTATTTGAGGCCTTTCTGAAGGAGTTGCAGGATTGGAACCGTTCGGTAAGGCTGGTTTCCAGGGCAGATGCAAAGACGGTGCTTTGGGCTCATTTCCTGGATTCCCTGGCCCTCGCGCCCTTGATTCAAAAGGAGGGGCCCTTGTTGGATGTGGGCTCAGGTGGAGGTTTTCCAGGAATTCCTGTGAAGATCGCCAAGCCTTCCTTAGCTGTGCATCTGGTGGAATCCAGACGTCGAAAGGCCAATTTCTTAAGGCATCTGGTGAGGGTTCTGGGACTGAAGGAGGTTTGGGTGCACCAGGTGAGGCTTGGGAAGGGGGGGGTGCAGCTGGGCCAGTTCCCTTTGGTTGTTGGAAGAGCTGTGGCCAGACCGGATGTTTGGCTGGGTTTGGCCCAATCCCTGTTGGGCGGAGGGGGAAGGGTTTTTCTCATGCTTGGGCGTGCACAGGCTTCCCGAGAACTGGAGGGTTCTTTAAAGCAGCGGGGTTGGGATGTGGTGGATCGTAAGGACTACAAACTTCCCTATTTGGAGAGCTGGCGCAGCATCCTGGTCCTGGGAAGGAAATAAAGTTTCACGTGAAACATCCCCCCTTTCCAACTCCGGGAGGCTGTGGTATCAGTTACTCTTGTCTTGAGTCGGCGGCCGAGGGATTTGCTTGAAGATCATCTGTATTGCGAACCAAAAGGGCGGAGTGGGCAAGACCACCACAGCCGTAAACCTGGCGGCTTCCTTGGCTGCAGCGGAAAAGCCCACATTGCTTGTGGACTGCGATCCTCAGGCCAACGCCACTTCAGGCCTGGGAATGAATCACAAGATTCTCAGAAGCCACCTTTATCATGTGCTCTTGGGTCAATGCGAACTGCAGGAGGTCTTCCTGCCCACGGGACTGGATCAGCTAACTCTGGTCCCCTCAGCACCGGATCTGATAGGGCTAGAGGTGGAAATGGTTCAACACACTAGCCGGGAAAGGCTCTTGGCCAAAGCCTTGGCCGGGCTTCCCCGGGGGCTTTTCAGCTACGCCCTCATTGATTGCCCCCCCTCCTTAGGCCTTCTCACAGTCAACGCGCTGACTGCTTCCCAATCGGTCTTGATTCCACTTCAATGCGAGTATTATGCCTTAGAGGGGCTTTCGCATCTGATCCATACCATAAGACTGGTAAGGGGCCGGCTTAATCCCAGCCTGCAAATCGAGGGGATCCTGCTCACCATGTTCGACGGAAGGATGAACCTCTCCAGACAAGTGGAAACAGAGGTGAGGAGCCACTTCGGCCAGAAGGTTTTTCGTACCGTGATTCCTCGCAACGTGAGGCTCGCCGAAGCCCCCAGCCATGGCAAGCCAGTGTTGCTCTATGACATTTCCTGCGCGGGATCCAGGGCTTATCTGGACCTGGCGTACGAACTCATCCAGAATCACGGAGAGAGGAAATGAAGCGCACAAGAGCCCTTGGGCGGGGTTTGGACGCCCTTATCCCCCTGGAGGACCAGCCAGGAGGCACTGTGTTCATGTGCCCCGTGGATTCCATAACTCCCCATCCCGAGCAGCCCAGGCAGCGCTTTGATCCGCAAAGGCTTGCAGAGCTTGTCCAAACCATCAAGGAAAAAGGCGTGCTCTCCCCGGTATTGGTTAGGTCCCACGGGGAAGGCTACCAGCTGGTCTCAGGAGAGAGGAGATGGCGTGCTGCAAAGCTGGCTGGCCTCAAGCAAATCCCGGCGATATTGAGAGAGGTTTCTGACCGCGAAGCCTTGGAGATATCGCTGATAGAGAACATCCAGAGAGAGGACCTGAGCCCCCTGGAAGAAGCCAAGGCCTATCAGGCATTGCTGGAGCTTTACAACACCACCCAGGAAGAGCTTGCAGGAAGGCTGGGAAAAGACCGCTCAACTTTGGCCAACTCCCTAAGACTCCTCAAACTGCCAAAATCGGCGCAGGAGGCCCTTGAGAGGGATGAGATCACCGCGGGCCATGCCCGCTGCATCCTCTCGGTCAAGGCAGACCAGCAAGAATCCTTTCTCAAAGCCATCCTGGCCAGAGCTCTTTCTGTGAGGGGGGCAGAGGAGCTGGCCAGAGCCCTAAACAAAAAACCGCAGAAGCCCGGTGTAAGAAAAAAGGAGCTTCCTCCCGAGCTGGCATGGGTGCGCGAAAAATTGCGCTCGAGTCTCTCAACCCAGGTAAGGATCCAGCACGGCCGAAGAAAGGGCGCTATAATCATAGAGTATTACGGAAACCAGGACTTGGAGCGCATCTTGAAGCTCCTGGGCCTTTCCCCTAGATGAGGCGGGGGGAGCCCAGAGCTGACCCGGATAGGTGGCTATGGCTCGTGAGGTAAGGGGCTAGGCAGCCAGATGCAGGTTCAGTTCACCATTTTGCAGTCAAAGTACGCTTCCAACAGGCTACAGAACCCAGGGTGTCCCTGACTTGCCTTTAGCGCTTATCCTTTTTTTGCAAAGGGGATTTTCCCTCAGTCCTGTCTTTGATTTTCTTTAGAATATCTCCTACCTCGACTCCCAACTCCCTAGCCCGCTCGGCATGCACCAGGGCTTCAGCAGGCCTTTCCCTCATAAGGAGTGCCAGAGCCAAGGAGCGATGAAGCTCCCCGGATTCAGGTCTAATTCCCACTGCCTCTTGGAATTCCAAGACGGTTAAATCCAAGAGCCCCTGCGCCGCGTAAGCGAGGCCCAAGTTGAAATGTGCTTCCCAGAGTTTATTCTCCAAGCCTATGGCAGTCTTAAACTCGTCTATGGCTTCATCCAAAAGCTCGGTGGCTGTCCTGGCCTGGGCCTCTGTGAGATCCCCTCCAGCCTTCTCCAGTATCAGCATGGCCTGCCTTCTAAGGGCTTCTCCTAAATTCACATGGGCTGCAGCCAAACCTGAGTCCAAGAAAACGGCCATCCTGTAAGCTTCCAATTCCCCCTGAGCATCTCCCAGTTCTCCAAGCAGTATCCCCCTTTCCAAGTGAAAAAAGGCCGATTCCTGCTCTGTCCTATATCTGGAAGCTTCGCCCGGATCCAGCACCTTGAAAAGAAACCAGGCTTCCTGAACCGCCACAAGAGGGCTTGACTCTCCTGGCCTCAGCCCAAGCAGAACTTTCCTAACCTCATTGGAGAGCCTCTCAGGGACGACTTCACCCAGATAGCCCTTGGTCTCTTTAAAAGCTTCCGGCGCCCACTGCTCAGCTAGAAGCTCAAAGCTTTTCCCGGCCCTCAGCTCTGAATAAGCCTGCTCAGCATCGGTGCGCTTATCGAAACGGACCATTTGCAGGTGCAGGCTTTGCAAACTCCAAGCAGGCCCATTAATTCCCAAAACCACAAGCAGCCATGCCCAACAGGGAGGCCATGTCTTTCTGCAGCCTATCATCTCTTCCCTTTCCTTGAAGTTCAGCTCTTGAGGAATTCCCCCATATAAGCCATCTTGCATCTTGGGTGAACTCTTTCTTCTTTCCTCCTCCTAAGCTCCCATCCGGCCATTCGAGCATAGAGGGCAAAAGGCAGAAGGCCTGCCTTCACGAGACCCAGCCCCCACCAAGATGTTTTCCTAATTGGATGCCAAGCCAAGACCTGGAAGCCTTGTCCAGTCAAGACTTCCTTGATTCCTTCCACTTTTATCTTGCGGCGCAGGGCAGCATTGTCGGTTTCGATGAGAAGCAGCCGCCCATGGCTTCTAAGACAGCGTCTCCACTCTTCGACTGCCCCATCCAAGGGTCCCCTGTCCATGAGGCTCCTTACCACTCCCACGGCCAGAATCAAGTCCACCGATTCTTTTTTAAGAGGTATTGTCCCGCCGGCATAAAAAACCAAAAGGGCCCGATCCCCATCGGCTCTGGAACGAGCCTCTTGAAGAAATTCCCTTTGAACCTCCAAGCCCAAGACCCTAAAGCCCCGCTCCAGAAGTCTTCCTCCAAACCAACCGGTGCCGCAGCCATAGTCAAGCACAATGCCCCCGGAGAGACTCCTCCACCTCTCCCAAATGGCGGCCTCTTCCAGCACTCTGCGGTATGTTTGGCGTCTTAGGCGTGAACTCACCCTTAATCTCCAGGTTCTGGTCCTGGACCTCAACCCTCCCCAAGTGTATCATGCCGGGGTAGTAACTGGGGAGTTCCAGATGACCCTGCGGCAACGAATGGCAGAGCTTCTTCAGAGCGGCTGGTTCACCCTGAGGGAGCTCAGCCAAGAGCTGGGCATAAAAGAAAGGGAGGTCTTGGGGCATCTGGAGCATGTGGCCCGCTCCACCCGCTCCGGAAACCCTCTAAGGGTTGAGCATTCCAGGTGCCAAAGCTGCGGTTTCCATTTTCGCAAGAGAATGCGTTTTTCGGCCCCGAGTCGATGCCCTAGGTGCAGGTCAGAGCGCGTGACTCCTCCCAGATTCACTCTTATTCCAGGCTAGAAGGACTGGACTTGCTGTCAGCTCTGGCTAAACTAAATAGAGAAATGTCCCAAAGGAGTTGGTCTTGAAGCTGAAGCGAGCCGAGCAAGAAAAACAGGAATGTTCTAGAGGTGGTGATTGCAATAGATGCCCTGGCTGGCGGGATCGCTCCCAGTGCAGCATCTGGATTTGGCCTGTGGGGGAGTCCAAGAGGGCCTTGGGTGAAGAAGAACCAAGATCCAGCTAGGCCCGTTCTCCAAAGCCCGTAAGTTTGGTGGCTACGCCTTCAAACCCGCAATACAGTTCGACATATTCCGACCCAAAGCACCACCGAATCTGAAATCCAAAGCCAGCGTGCTTTTGAGTTTGGATCGCTTTGTCTAGATATGTCATCAAGATAGCCCGCATTGTCCAATGATCGTGAATAATGCGGGCCAGAAACTATGAGCTGGGGTGTGTTTGATTTTTGGCTTCTTCGGGAGAAGACCGGATAAGAGCTCCAGGGGCCCAAAGCCTCAGTTGCACTATCTGATTACCCCTGTGACCAACTAACAGGTGCCCATCAAGTCCCGCTGACCCACAAACACGTGGGTCCACTCCTGCGGCCTGAGGTGTTCCCAGGCTACCCGCAGGATCTCTTCCTGGTTCACGGCTTCTATCCGGGAGGTAAACTCTTGTTGATAATTCAGTCCAAGCCCGTAAAGTTCCCACAAGGCCAAGGAGCCGGCCGTGGAGGAGAGAGAATCCAAACGCACGGGAAAACTGCCTACAAGAAACGACTTGGCCTCCTCCAGTTCCTTGGGTGAAACCGGCTCTTTGCGGATGACTTCCGCCTGCTGCAGTGCAATTTCCACAGCCTGGGGCACGTTTCTGTTTTCGGTTTGGAACCCTACGCGGAACAAACCCCCCTTCATTCGGGCATCCAGGGTGCTGGAGACCGCATAGGCAAGGCCTCTTCGGCTGCGGATCTCCTCCATCAGCCTGGAGGCGAACCCTCCTCCTCCCAGTATATGGTTCATGACCCACAACGCGTAAACATCTTGGTGAGCCCTCGGGAGACTCCTTTGCCCCATCACCACAGTGGCTTGCGGCAGGTCCTTGTTAATGAAGATCCTGGATCCTTCTTGTGGCCTGGAAGACAACTGCTCATTGTCCGTGATTTCAATTCCAGGCCAACCCGCCAGGAGTTGGGAGAGGCCCTCCTGAAAAGCTTCAGGCTCCACATCCCCCACAGCCACAAAGAGCACCCTCCTGCCTTGAATTCGGTTCTTGTAGTGGTTTTGAACGTCACTGATTTGAAAGCCGTCCACAGCCTCCTTAAAGCCTCTGGGGTCATGACCATAACCTGAAGGACCCCACAAGGCATTGAGGAAGGCCCTGTGCGCCAGCCCGGCCGGGCGGTCTTCCTGGGAGGCTATCTCTCCCAAGAGTCTTTGCTTTCGTCTGTAAAACTCCTCTTCAAGGAAGGCCGGTTCCCTCAAGATTTCCACCATCAGCTCCAAGGCCCCGGCCAGATCCTTCCTGAGCACTGAAAAGCCTACCATTGTGTAATCCCCATTGGTCTCCACGAAGAATCGGCTCCCGCTCCGGTCCAGAAACTCATGGATCTCGGCCGGGCTTTTCTTTTTGGTGCCCTCAGGAAGAAGCTGGGCCGTCAGATAGGCAATCCCCTCCTTTCCCTGGGGATCCTCCCAGGAGCCTGCTGGAACCAACAACCTTAGGGCCACCATGGGGAGTTCCCTTTGTGGGCTTACAATTCCCACAACCCCACCAAGGGCAAACCTTTCAGCCTGAGGCCCCCCCACAGCTCACCTCCCCCCTTCCGGAACAAGCCAGCCCGTGGTTCTGTTGGCAGGCGTAAGATAGCTCTTGGCAGCGCGGGAGACGCTATCCGAATCCACCCCCTTGATGCCCTGGAGGTGATGGGATATGTATTTCCAACTCCCACAAAGCTCATACTGGGCCAGAATCAAGGCCTGGGCCATGATGGAATCCAAGGAAAGCAATAGGTTTCGCTCCAATTGTTCCTTGGCCCGCTGCAAATCTTTTTCCAGATCCTGATCCTTCCCTATGATCTTTTCTAACTCCTCCTCCACAAGTTTTTCAGCCCTCTCCAAGGATTTCCCAGGCAGAATCCTGGCCATAACAAGGAAGAGCCCGGGATCCAATGAAAGAAGTCGGTAATCGGCATCCACACCCAAGGCCAATGCTTCTTCTCTTACCAACCTCCGGTAAAGCCTTGAACTGCGGCCGCCGCCCAAAAGGCAGGCCAGCACATCTAAGGCAGGGGCTTGCTCATCACCCAGCCTGGGCACGTGGAAGCCCATGGCCATTAACCCAACCTGGGCCTCCCTTCTTACCACCACCCTGCGCTCGGCCTTTTGGGTCGGCTCCACCACTTGGGGCTGAAAACAAGGCTTGTGAGCCGGCAGATCTCCGAAGCGGGCCTCCAGCATGTCCCACCATTTCTGCGGCTCCATATCCCCGACTCCCACCATGAGAATGTTCCCCAAAACATAGTGGGTGCGCATATACTTGCGAAGATCCTTGAGCGTAATGTTTTGAAGATCTTCCATCCATCCGAT
Organism: uncultured Desulfarculaceae bacterium; assembly: GCA_964414345.1. Taxonomy (GTDB): domain Bacteria; phylum Desulfobacterota; class Desulfocorpusculales; order Desulfocorpusculum; family Desulfocorpusculum; genus Desulfocorpusculum. The sequence goes on along the minus strand of CAYPWF010000014.1, from coordinate 55,992 downwards.
GATGGGCCACCTGTAAGGATGGCTGCTGAAGGCCGCGGCCTCCAGCTCCTCCAGGAGCACGGCCTCGGGCTGGGTCTCTGTGCGAAGGCGCCTTTCTTCCATAACCACTTTTTTTTCGGACAAGAAATCCTTGCTTCTCAGACGCAACCCTTTCATGCGGTCGCGTTCCAGGTCCATGGCCACATGAATTCTGTCCGAGGCCATGATCTCGTAATAGGCAGTGAAATCCTTTGTGGTGAAGGCATTGGTCTGTCCGCCGTGGGCTTGGACAATTTTAGAGAATTCCTCGGGGCCGGTCTTGTCCGTGCCCTTGAACATCATGTGTTCCAGCAGATGGGAAAGTCCGGTGGAGCCAACTGATTCGTTGCGGGAGCCCACCCTGTACCAAACCTGAAAGGTCACAAGCGGGGATACTGACCTTTGCCGAAAAAGGACCCTTATCCCGTTGGAAAGGCTCCCCTCACGGACGCTTTGCAGAAAACCGCAAAGCTCTCCCGAACCAAACTGCAAGGAGCCGGGCAGCTCCCCTGACTCGAACCCCACCTCAGAACCTCTCTCTGTGCAGGAACTCTGATATCTCCCTTCGTTTGGGGGCAGAGGAGGGAGCCGATGGATATCCCAGGGGCACCATGGCCACCACCTCGTACCCATCCGGCACCCCAAGGAGGGATTTGGCCTTGTCGTGGTCGAAAAGCCCCACGATGACGGTTCCAAGACCCAGGCAGTGGGCCATGAGGCAGAGGTTCTGGGTTGCAAGACCCAGGTCGAACATGAACCAGTCCCCGAACTTGGTGGTCACCTGCCCCTTGTAGTAACCTGAGCTCTGAAGCTTCCCGCAGATCACAAGCACCACCGGCGCCTCCACCATGGCCTTAGCTGCAGGATTCCCCTTGGCCAAGGTCTCCTGAAGGGATTCCTTGAGGGAATGATCCTTAACGGCAATTATTTCCCAACACTGCGTGTTGGCCCAAGAAGGCGCCCATTGAACCGCCTGCAAAACCTTCTGAAGAAGCTCCTCCTCCACGTCCCGAGGCTCGAAACGCCGCACGCTCCTGCGAGCCATCATGAGTTCCAAGATATCCATGCCGACCTCCTAGGATATAATGATTGGGTGCCATTGTGGTTCAGGCAGAGGAACCTGTCAATGTTTACCATGGAAAAAAAGGGAATCAGTTCAACAGAACCCCTGATTCTGGCCTCCAGCTCCAGTAGAAGAAAAGATTTGCTGGAGCTCTTGGGGGTACCTTTTCAGGTGGTCCCGAGCCGGGTATTGGAAGAGACGGTGCGGGCTTCAGGGCCTCAAGAGCTCTCCATAAAAGCAGCTGTCCTGAAAGCCCGGCAGGTAGCGGGGCGTTACCCTTCCAGATGGGTCTTGGCGGCGGACACAGTTGTCTGGTTGGATGGGACTGCCTTGGGGAAGCCCGCAGGGGAGGAGGATGCCCGCCGAATGTTGAAAATGCTCCAGGCAAGGGTGCATGAAGTAGTGACAGGTCTTTGCGTTCTAAGGCTGGACAAAGGATTGGAAAGAAGGTGCGCGGTTTCCACCCTGGTGCAGATGAGGGAGCTTTCCCCCCCGGAGGTGGATTGGTATGTTTCAACAGGCGAGCCCATGGACAAGGCTGGGGCCTACGCCATTCAGGGTCTGGGGGGTATTTTTGTTACCAGAATTCAGGGCTCCTATACAAACGTGGTAGGCTTGCCCCTGCCCGAGCTGGTGCTGATTCTCAGAGAGGTGGGGGCATGGGACTTTCTCTCCCACTGTGAGGCATGAGATGAGCATAGGCCGCAATCTGGAAATAGTAAAGGAGAGGATTGCCAAAGCCTGTTTGAGGGTTGGAAGGGATCCTGCAGAGGTGAAACTCCTGGCCGTCAGTAAAACCGTGGGGTGCGAGCGTATCAAAGAAGCGATTGAGTGTGGCCAGCGGCTTTTCGGAGAAAATTATGTTCAGGAAGCCCTGCCCAAGATCCGAGAGCTGGGGCCGGGGATAGAGTGGCACTTCATAGGACATCTCCAGAGCAACAAGGCCAGGCAAGTGGTAGGAGCCTTCCAGATGGTCCAGAGCCTTGACAGGGTCTCCCTGGCACAGGAGCTGGAGCGCAGGGCCAGGGCAGCCAGCACGCCGGTGGATCTGCTCATACAGGTGAACCTTGCCAGGGAAGAGAGCAAATCCGGGGCAGGGGCGGAGGATTTGGAGAGGCTGCTGGAGGAGGTGGTGAACCTGCAGTGGGGGCGGCTTCGAGGCCTCATGACAATCCCTCCCCTGGGCCGGGACCCAGAGGAGGCCAGGCCGTATTTCAGGGGACTTTGGGAGCTCAGGGAACGCTTCCGCAGGCAGGTGCCGCCGCCCCACTGCCTGGAAGAGCTCTCCATGGGCATGACAGGGGATTTGGAGGTGGCTGTGGAGGAGGGAGCCACCATAGTGAGGGTGGGCACAGCCATCTTCGGGGCCAGACAAATTCAAAAAGATTAATAGAGTAAAAGACCATCTGGCCCAACATCAAACAACTGAGAAGTCCATGGGCATGGGGCTTGGGAGCCGATGCAAAGGCAAGCAGGCTGTCAAAATTCGACGCCCACAGCCGCAAAAACCTTTCCTTTGAAAGGGAGGAAAATACCACCAAGAGAGTGCTTGCGGGCAAAGCCCGGCCTTAAGATCCCATAAGCGCTCCTGGGGGTCCCTTATTTCAACTCACGGCCCAGCTCCCTGCCCCTTTGGGTGGCCTCCTCCACAGCCTGGGAAAGCAGGCCCCTAAAACCACCCTTTTCCAGGGCGGCCAAGCCTGCCAGGGTGGTGCCCCCCGGGGATGAGACCTGTTCTCTCAGTCGGGCAGGGTGTTCAGAGGAGGCTATGAGCATCTCGGACGCCCCCCTTAAGGTCTGGAAAACCAGGGTCCTGGCCGCACTCCAAGGGATCCCCATGCGGACTCCGGCCTCCACCAGAGCCTCTGCAAACAAAAATAGGTACGCTGGTCCGCTTCCACTGAGGCCTGTGACGGCGTCCATGAGTTCCTCCCGGAGCTCCACCACTTCCCCCACTGCCTTGAAAACAGCTCGGGCTCTGTTCATGTCTTGGGCTGTGGCGTGGCTTCCCGGGGCCAGGGCAGAGCACCCCATGCCCAGCAGGCATGGGGTGTTGGGCATGGCCCTGATGAGGCGAACTCCCGGGGAGAGGCGGGTTTGCAGAAAGCGCAGGGGAACTCCAGCGGCCACGCTCAAAAGGAGATGTTCGGATCCCAATGCCGGGGCCAGCTCTTCCAAAACGCGAGGCACGTCTTGGGGCTTGACCGCCAGCACCACTGTGGAACTCTTCTGCCCCACCTCTGCGGTGGAAGATGCGGCTTGGATCCCAAGTTCCACCAGTAGGGGCCTCAGCACCTCCTGCCTGGGCTCCGCAGCCAATATACGGCCAGGCTCGCAGAAGCCTGCCCTCACCAATCCACGAATCAGGGCCGAGCCCATCTGGCCCGCCCCCACAAAAGCTATCTCGAAATCTTGGGCCATAACTTCCCTCCGAGAGGTTGTAACCTCTTGGAATCTACAGCAGGGGAACTATGGTGTCAAACACACCAAGAAGAGGCTTTGGAGACATTTTCCATACAGGGTTGGGGGACACAAGCGGGTTTGGTGCACAACCCGAATTATTCACGATCGGGAAATAATACTGGCTATCTTATTGACATCTTTAAATAAAATGGTCTATACTCAAGAACATCCTGGTTTCAGGTTTTGCGCGGGTTTGAGTTTGGATATGCCAAGGCCTGAGCGGGGGCTTAAGGGCTTGAGCCCTCAAAGTGAGAGGTTTTTAAAAAATAATTTGAGCTAAGGGGGATTGAGGAAATATGCTCTCGGCCGCAGAGGCCCTATATATTAGCTCCCATGCGTGGGTGCCCGAGCAGCTTGCAGACTATGTAACAGCCGTCTCGGGCAATGAGCCTTTCCTGGTGGGGGACTTTGTGTGCCATAGAGGGGAAGGGGTCCTGGTGGTTGTGGGATATCATTTGAGTCAAACTTGTGGGACACAAGACTTGATACAGGTCTTGGAACAGACAAGAAAGGAGTTTCGACCAGAGAGGCTTAGGCTGATTGCTCCCGAGATTCCCCTTTGGGGAGGGCTTAAGCCCACGGGGGTTTGCGACAATTACTTCCGCCTGGAGCTGGAAAACTTCAAGCCTTCCCCCAAGGTCCGAAACATGGTCAGAAGGGCCGGCCAGGAGCTAGAGGTAAGGGAAAGCTCAGGCTTGGGCAGAGAGCATGAGACTCTTCTTGGAGAGTTCCTTGTGGGGAAGCAGCTTTCCCCTGAGTCCCAAGAATTGTTGAGAGCTCTTCCCGGGTATGTGAATAGGGTTGCCGAAACCATAATGCTTAGTGCTCTTGATAAAGCACAGAGGCTTGTATCCTTCTGTGTGGGCCAGATGGGGGCAGGAGACTGGGCCTTTTACATGTTCCATGTCAACTCCCTCTCCCGCAGGGTGCCTGGGTCCTCGGACATACTATTGGAAGCCTTCATAAAGAAAGCCTTGGAGCATAACAAGCGTTTCCTGAATCTGGGCTTGGGCATAAACCCGGGGGTAAGTTTTTTTAAGAAGAAATGGGGAGCCCTTCCCTTTGCTCCTTATAGGGAGGCCGGCCTCATGCGCCGGAACTGGCGTTCCATATTGGAACTCATTTTTTTCGGCAAGAGGACCCCCTCCAATGTTGAGTCTTGAAGAGAAGCGTTTTGTGCTTGAGCGGGCTTATATCCCAGAGCATGTGATCCCTTTGATGGAAGGGCTTTCGGGAGGAGAAGCCCACTTGTTGGGGGATTTCCTTTTTTTTGTGGGAGTAGATTGGCTCATAATGGTGGGATTCCCTTTAAGAGGATCTTCCAGCCCAGAACTTCAAAGCAGGCTTAAAGAGGCTGAGCTGAGATTCCGCCCAGAGAGGCTGTGGTTTGTGGGCCCGGAGCTTCCAGATTTCTTGGAGAAGGGCTGCTTGGAGCGAGAAGAGGATCAATACTTCAGGTTGGATCTTAGAACCCTCCGGGGTGCTGCCTGGGCCCCTCCAGGAAAACTTAAGAGGCTGGTTTCCAAAGCAGAGCAGAAGTTTTCTGTGGAATTGAAGAGCAGCTTTGACTCCCCCCACAGGCAACTTACCCAAGAACTGCTTGAGAGGGCGGATCCAGGAGCAAGGGTCAGGGAGCTTTACAGGAGGATTCCCTCCTACTTGGAGAAAACTAAGAGCGCGGCTCTTCTGAGTGCCTGGGATTCCAGGGGCAGATTGGCCGCCTATAGCTTCCTGGAGCTTGCCCCGCCTCACTTTTCAGTGTACGTGGCCGGGGCCTCCAGCAGAGAGAGCTGGGCTGCCCACGCCTCGGATCTTCTCGTGAGGGAGATGGCTCATATCACCATTCAGGAAAACAAGCAGTTCATGCACCTGGGCCTGGGAGTCAATCCGGGCATCAGCCGTTTCAAGAGAAAATGGGGAGGCGTTCCCTGGATGGATTACCGGGCCTGCGGCTGGAGTAGGCCCCTTTCGGCCACTCGGAGGTTTCTAAAGACTCTGGGAGGGATGGGTTGAGAATCTGGGACTTCCTCACTGAGGAGAGAGAGCTGGCCATGGCCTGGGTGCTGGAAAAGGAGGGAAAATGTTCCCACCTGATTGGCTCGGCCCATTTTTTCCCCTACAAGTTCAGGCGTGCCCTTAAGCGCTTGGCCCGGGAAGCTAGGTTCATGATACTGGAAGGGCCTCTTGAACTGGTGGATCTCAGGGAAGTGGCCCGAAAAGGCATGGTGGGGGAGGAAGAAGGCCTGAGCCAATTCTTGGATGAGGCCACCTTGGCCCGTTTGGCCAAAGTGATGGAGCATGAAGGCGGCCCGATGGGAGAGCTGATCCCCGGGGGCTTGGGTTTCAGGCCTGGCAAATATGGCAAGTTGAAGCTGGTTCTTGATGGGATGCGGCCTTGGATGGCCTTTTTCACCTTGTGGGTGAGCCACTTGGAGCGGCGTGGGTGGTTTTATCATATGGACAGGGATGCCTTTCAAATAGGAAGCAAGATGGGCTGCCAGGTGCTTCATCTGGAGAGCCTGGAGGAGCAGTTGGGAGCCCTGGAGCAGATCCCAAGAGAAAGGATCCTTTCCTTTCTCAAGGCAGTGGGCCAATGGAGGAATTACAGCCGCTCTTACGTGAGGCTCTACCTGCAGGGAGATTTGAAAGAGTTGTTGGCACTTTCCACAGGCTTTCCAAGCCGGTGCAAGCCCGTGATAGACGATAGAGACAGAGTCCTCTACCAGCGTATGCTTCCACACCTTAGGCTGGGAGGTGCCGTGGTCATGGTGGGAGCCCCCCACACCCGGGCTATACTAGAGTGGCTCAAGGGGGAGGGCTACAAGGTCCGACAAGTACGCATAACATAAAATCCCTAATCCGGATTGTTTTAGAAGGTCAACCCGCATCATTCAGAATGAGTGGATGATGCAGGCCCATCTTCATGATATGGAAAGACAAAACGCTCAGTGCAAGAAACTGCCTGATCTCCGTGCAATAGTTGTTGGTCACAGGGGTGATCCCAAATCTCTTTGCTTCAAGTCTTTGGCGCTTGAGTTTCCAAAGGGTTTGGCCTTCTGGAGACCTGTCTGCCTGCGAGACAAAGGCAGGTGCTTGCCCGCTTTCTGGCCGGGATCACTCCCCAAAGCCTGCAACTTTGGGGTTTGAGCCGCCAAAGCCAAAGGCGTTGGGGAATGGTCCTGGTTGGAGGGTTTGATGAATAAATGGCTCGGCTTGGGAGGTCTTTGCAGCCCAGGGGCAATCCTGCTCGAGGCCCCATGCCTGATTAGGATTGGGATGGAAAAGTCAACAACAGCAATTGACAACTCCTCCATGAGTGGCATAAAGAAAGCAAGGGGCTTTGCCCAAACCATGGGCTGGAGTGCAACCCTTTAAGACAGTTTTTACTGAGCTTCGGATCCAAGCCCCTCCTTGGGAGTTGGCTTGGCGCGCTTTTGGGGCGAAAGGAATTGGCAGAACAAGAATTCAAGGGGAAGCTTTTGGAAGTCATTGATTTGCCCAATGGGCTTCGATTGGAGTTCTGGGACGAATCCAGGCCGATTGCCGGAGACAGGTGGTACGTAGGGCTGAGGGCCCTGGTGCCCGTTCCAATTCCTGAAACCTCTGAGAAATCGGAGCAGACTATTTTCTTGCTCAAAGAGGCCTTGGGTAAGGAAGCCTGCTACCAGCATTTGATGGAGAGGCATTTCATCCCCTGGGAGGGGGTCCCTTCGGTGCTCGGGGAGATGAAAAAGAGTTTCCTGGCTAATTCCCTGAGCTATCTTTCCCATCCTGAATTCCCCAAAAGATTTCTGCTCTCTAAAGCCCGGGAGTTGGAAACGAGAAGGGCTTGGGGGGCTGAGTATGCGCAAAAGACTGTGCAAGAACTTCTCAGGCCGCATGGATTAGAGAAGGCGTTGAATTGACTTGAGAGCTCCTTATTTGTTACCGTGATATACAGGTTTTTCCCATTGGGCAAGGGGTTGGTTTGCCCAATTCCATATCATGCTGAAAAAGGAGGGAGCGATGGCTACGGTTGAAGGCTACGAGATGCCGGAGGATCTTTACTACCACAAAGAGCACATGTGGGCGCGGATCGAGGGGGACACTGCGGTAGTGGGAATCACTGATTTCGCCCAGAAACTTGCAGGGGACATAAGCTTTGTGGATATGCCCGAGGAAGGCGACGAGGTGGAGCAGGGAGACAGGGTGGGCACCATAGAGACGGGGAAATGGCTGGGGAAACTCTATGCTCCGGTCTCGGGCGAGGTGGTGGCCCGCAACGAGGCCGTGGAAGACGACCCCACGGTGATAAACAGGGACGTGTACGGCGAGGGATGGATCTTCAAGATAAAGATGAACGACTCCTCAGAGCTGGAAAACCTTATGAAAGGGCAGGAGGCTATAGCCTGGCTCAAAGGCGAGATAGAAAAACACGCCAAGAAATAAGGGTCCCCACCTGCTGCAAGGCTGGGAAAAAAGCTAAGCCCAGGATCTAAACCTTTTCGGGAAACGGAAGGCCCAGACATGGAAATAAAAGTTCCTTATGGTCAAGGGGAGATCAAGGTGAGGGTTCCCCAAGAGAACTTGCTGGGGGTGTACCACCCTAACGAGGTGAAGCCTCAGCCTGAGAAGGAGACTCTTCTTAAGGCCCTGGAAAATCCCTTGGGGGGGCCCGGGTTCGATGATTTTCTGGAGGGAGCAGGGGAGGTTCTCTTCATAGTCAACGACGGCACCAGGCCCACGCCCACTGCAAAAGTGCTGGAGATTCTCAAGGGGCGTTTGCGCAAAGTAGATGCCCGCTTCATAGTGGCCACTGGCTGCCACAGAGCCCCCACAGAAGAGGAGTACCGCTTTATATTCGGCCCGCTCTACCAGGAGTTCAAAGACAAGGTTTACGTGCACGACTCCCGCAACGAGCGGGAGATGGTTTATCTGGGCACCTCCAAAAACGGCACAGAGATGTATGTGAACCACCACGGGGTAAAGGCAGACAGGCTGGTTGCCATCAGCTCGGTTGAACCCCACTATTTCGGCGGTTACACAGGGGGCAGGAAGAGTTTTCTCCCAGGGATAGCCTCGTACAAGACCATTGAGCAGAACCATAAGTATGCCATACGCCCCGAGGCCAAGAGCCTGGCCCTGGCAGGCAACCCTGTGCACGAAGACATGATAGACGCTCTTAAGAGCGTGGAGGGGAAACCTATTTTTTCCATCCAGGTGGTCCTGGACAAGGATCGAAAAATTTACGGGGCAACCTCGGGGGACATTCACGCCTCCTTGGATGGAGCCATTGAGAAGGCCAATGAGCTTTTTTGCGTGAGGGTCCCAGAAAAGGCGGACATAGTGGTCTCGGTGGCCCCGTACCCCATGGACGTGGATCTCTATCAGTCCCAAAAAGCCTTGGAAAGCGGAAAGCTGGCCCTCAAAGAAGGGGGCATCCTCATCATGGTGAGCAAGTGCCGTACAGGAATCGGGGAGAGGGCTTTCTTTGAGCTGCTGGCCAGGGCGGGTGGGAACCCTGCTAAGGCTTTGGAGGAGATAGACAGGGGCTACAAGCTTGGATATCACAAGGCTGCCAAGATGGCTGAGATAGCCCTTTGGGCTCAGATGTGGGCGGTCACCGATCTTGCGGATTCTGACCTGGAAGCAGTTTTCATGAAGCCATTTAAAGACCTGCAGAAGGCACTGGATGAGGCTTTGGCAGCCAAGGGGAAGGACGCCAAGGTGCTCTTCTTGATGGACGGGTCCATCACCGTGCCCATGCTGCCTTAGCAGGCTAAAGCAAGTTTTAGAAGACCGGGGCGGACAGAACCGCCCCGTTTTGACCTAAGGAGGGGAGTTTTGAAGCCCTCCAAAAGCCAAAGAACGAGGTGAGGGGAGATGCCACTTAAGGAAGCCGTAGTGGAGAAGCTGCTGGAGATCTTCGGGGAAAAGGATGTCAGTACACGAATATCTGAACTTTATGTGTATTCCTTTGACGGGGGCATACACAGAAGGATGCCCGATGCGGTTGTGAGACCCAGGGACACGGTCCAGGTTCAAAAGCTTGTAGCCTTGGCCAACCAAGAGAAGGTTCCTTTGGTTCCCAGAGGTGCTGGCACAGGCCTTGTGGGGGCTGCGGTGCCCATAGTGGGGGGAATTGTTGTGGACATGCAGGGCATGAAGCAGATCAAGGAGATCCGGGTGGACGGAATGTATGCGGTGGTGGAGCCCGGAGTGGTCTGCGACAGATTCAACGAGGCCCTGAAGCCTTACGGCTATTTCATCCCTGGTCCGGCCTCCAGTGAGGTGGCCACCCTAGGCGGCATGGTGGGACACAACTCCTCTGGGGGTTTTGCCCTCAAGTACGGGGCAACGAGGGACTATGTTCTGGGGCTGTTGGTGGTGCTGCCCAATGGGGACGTAATTGATGTGGGCACCCGCACTCCTGTGAACTCGGGCGGCTTCCAATTCGAGAAATTCTTCTGCGGCTCGGAGGGCACTTTGGGCATCTTCACCGAGATAGTTCTCAAGATCGCCCCCAAGCCCAAGGCCAAGGCTGCCTGTGTAGCGTTTTTCGACGACCTGGAGAAGACAGGCCAGTGTGTGGCCAACATAATCAGTCAGGGCATGGTGCCTTCCCAGATAGAGATAATGACAGGCATATCCATTAAGGCCGTGAACAAGGCCAAAGGGCTTGGGCTTCCCGAGTGTGCGGGCATGCTACTCATAGAGGTGGACGGTCACCCCAGCGTGGTGAGCCAAGAGGTGGAGCTGGTGGGAAAGGTCTGCCAGCAAAGCGGCGCCTTCCAGACCGAGTTCACCGACGACCCCCAACGCATGGAGACCCTCTGGAAGGGCCGCAAGGAGATGATTCCGTCTCTTAGTATCCTCCAGAAGGAATATGCCACAGTCATGCTGGCCGACGACATGGCCGTACCCATTTACAACGTGCCCAAGGCCCTCAAAGCCTTTGATGAGATCTCAAACCAATACGACATCCATATCCCGGCATACGGGCATGCTGCAACGGGCAACCTGCACACCAAAGTGCTCATGGATCCTACAAACCCGGATCACTGGAAGCAGGCCGAGGAGGCGGTGCCCAGGATGTACGATGCAGTCTTGGCTCTAGGGGGCACCACCACGGGCGAGCACGGCATCGGTATTACCAAGGCCCCGTTCCTTCACAAGGAGAAGGCAGGGGCAGTAAAGGCCATGAAAGCAATAAAAAAGGCCTTGGACCCCGAGAACATCATGAATCCCAAGAAACTCATGGATTGGGAGGAGGGCTTTGTAACCCACCTGCGCTATCCTTTTGATGTGCCCGAGGAAAAAGGGGAGCTGGCACCCCACTTCCACGAGATGATCACCTGCACCCAGTGCGGTTACTGCAAGGGGGTTTGCCCTGGGATCCAGTGCGCAGAGGGCTGGGATTCCTTCAGCCCCAGAGGCAAAGTTGCTCTCTCTTACGGAGTGGTCACAGGGGAGATTCCCCTGGACAAGTCAGTGGCGGACAGGCTCTTCCAGTGCGTGCTGTGCGGGGACTGCTTCAGGAGATGCCCATCGGGGATCAACGCCCCTGAGCTGGTCAAGGCAGCCAGGGCAGAGCTGGTGGATGCTGGGTTCGCGTATGATACCCACCGGGCCTTGGTGGAGAACATAATGCGCACCGGGAACATCTATGGGGATGAGGCCATGGAGGTGCCCGTCACCCAGGGTGAGGCGGTGGTATTCCTGGGTTGCCAGTACGGCTCTAGGATGAATAAGACCAAGAAATATCTCAAAGTCATGGAGAAACTCGGGCTTCAGGCCAAAGTGGAAGGAGGGCTTTGTTGTGGCTATCCCATGGCGGTGCTGGGCTTCAAGAAATCCCTGGAAGAGTACAAGAAGAGATTCCTGGACCGTTTTCAATCCCAGGAGATGGTCTCTTTCTGCCCCTCCTGCGCCCTTTTTCTCCACGAGGAATATGGCTTCCCGGTCAAGCACATACTCCAGGTGGTGGCCGAGAAGCTCAGGGGGAGAGAGTTCCCATCCAACGGTAAGCTGGTCACATATCACGACTCCTGCGATCTCTCCAGAGGCATGAAGATAACCGAGGAGCCCAGGGAGATTCTAAAGAGCCTGGGCTACAAGCTGGTGGAAATGAAACACAACAGGGCCCAGTCAAGGTGTTGCGGGGGCGGGGGCGGGATTCTCACCACCGATCAGGTCATGTCCTCGGAAATCTCCGAGTCTCGAATCCAGGAGGCCCTGGCAACCGGGGCGGACACCCTGGTGACGGCCTGCCCCACCTGTGAGCAGGTCCTAAGAAAGGCGGCATCCAACGTGAAAACCGGGAAAATAGCAGTAAAGGAGCTAAGTGACATCCTGGCCGAAGCTTTGAAATAGGCCAAAAATGAGTCTGTGTGGGAACTGATGCAGTTCCTCTCCATTCGCTCTCAAAAGTCGCTCGCATAGAGCGATGTAGAATGTGCCAGGGGTCTGGGGGCGGCTCCCTCAGACCCCTCATTCGGGCCAGGCCGGATTACTCTTTTACAAAGTTGTAACTTTAAGGGCTAAGCCCCCAACCCCCCGGTACACTTCAACATATTTTGACTCAACCCCGGGCAAAACCTGGAACCAAGAGTCAGGGTATTTTTGAGTATGGAGCGGTTTGTCAAAATATGTCATTAGGATAGCCCACATTATCCACTGATGGTGAATAATGCTGGCTATCCCTTCCAAACTGTCTGATCCGCAAGAATCTGACAACTCCTTCCTGGTTGGCGGCGGGGGTTATTCTATTTCCTAGGCAAAACTACCTTGAAGCTTGTGCCTTCCCCCTCCAGGGATTGAAAAGAGAGACTGCCTCCATGTTCTTCCACGATCTTGCGGGTCAGCAAGAGTCCCAGACCGGTTCCCTGCCCTCCTTTGGTGCTGAAGAAACGGGAGAATACTTTTTCTTTTGCGTCCTGGTCCATGCCGCAGCCGTTATCCGAGACCTCAAGGAGGATTCTCTCCTGCCCTGAGGGGGCTTTCTCCAGAGCCAAACCGAACTCCACCCAAAAGCTCCTTTCCCGATCCGGGTGAAATCGGCAGGCATCCAGGGCGTTGGTGCCCAAATTCAGAAGAACCCTGTGAATCCCCTTTCTGTCCCACTGGGCCTCTCCCACGTCTTCCAAGCGGCAAAGGATTTTTACGCCTTGCTCCTCGGCTGTGGGCTGGAGAATTCCCACCACTTCCTGCACCAGCTCCAGGGGCCTGCAAACAGTTCTTTCGGGGAGCCTCTCTTTGGAAAAATCCAAGAGGTCCAAAGCCAGTTGGGAGATCCTCTCTATGTTCCTTTGGACCATGCTCCAGCCCTCCCGAAGCAGAGCTTGGTCGGCCTTTGTGAGGGCCGAGTTTACTTTGTAGGCCCCGCCCTTAAGGGCGTTGAGGATGTTTTTTATGTAGTGAGCCAGCCCGGCAACGGTCTCCCCTATGGTGGCAAGCCTCTCCCTCCTGAGCAGCTCCTCCTGGGCCAGCTCCAGCTCGCGGCGGTATTCGGACACTTTTTCCTCAAGCCCCGAGGTATACTGCTTGAGGAGTTGACTCATCTCTATCTTCCTCTCCGCCCTCTGGAGTGCCAGCAGGAGGGCCTCCTCCCGGATGGGCTTGGTGATAAAGTCGGAAGCCCCTTCCCTAAGCACCGCGATGGCAGACTCCATGTCCCCGTGGCCTGTGATCACAACCACTTCGGCCTCCGGGTCCCTGGCCTTGACCTGCCTTAGCACCTCTATGCCGTCCATCCCTGGCATACGAATATCTGTTACCACAAGCTTGGTATCTCCCTGCCCGAAGATCTCAAGGCCCTTTTGACCTGATTCGGCGGTGAGAACTTCATAGCCCTCACTGGCAAGGGAGATGCCCAGCACCTCCAGAATGGGCCTTTCGTCATCTATCAGTAGAAGCCTCTTGGGTTGCATGCTCCGCCTCTCGGTCCGCGGGAAAACTCAGGAGGAAAGTTGTGCCCACCCCAACCGTGGACTGCACCTCTATGCTGCCTTTGAAATCCTTGACCAGATTGTAAGTTATGGATAGCCCCAGGCCTGTACCCTCCCCGGGGGGCTTGGTAGTAAAAAAGGGCTCGAATATCCGCCCCAGCACTGCCTGGGGAATGCCCACCCCCGTGTCCGATACCTCCACCACCACTCGGTCCTTGACGGCGAAGGAGGCCACAGTGAGCCTGCGGGGAGAGTTGGGGGCATTGGATGTCATGGCATCCCTGGCGTTGGTTATGAGGTTGAGAAAGATCTGCTCCAGCCTGTTCTTGTCTCCCAGGATTCTTGGAAGATCCGGCTGGAGGTTTAGCTCCACGGAGATTTCCCTGAGGGCAAGCTGTTGGCCCAGCAATGTGAAGGCCCCTCGAATGGCCTGGTTTAGATCAGTGGGATAAAGTTGAAACTCCGACTTTCTGCCGAATTCCCTTAGGTGGTCTATGATGCGGGAGGCTCTGTCCACCTGCTCGCTCATGTTTTTGGCTATGGTCAAGAGCTTGTCCGGCTGGATGGACTCCTTGCGGTTGGCCATCTTGTGGAAGAAGTCAGCTCCCACCTTGATCACATTGAGGGGTTGGTTCAGCTCGTGGGCCACCCCTGTGGCCATCTCCCCCAGGGTGGCCATTTTGCTTGCCTGGATAAGGAGGGATTCCTCCTGCAGTCTCTTGGTCACATCCACCATGCGCACCAGAAGGCAGGGGCCTGTCGCATCCGGGAGCTCCACCACCCTGGCGTGGAGATTGACCAGAAGCTGCTCCTGAGCGCAGGTCCTCACCCTCAATTTGGGAATATCGAAAGCCTGGCCTGTCGGGCAGCTAGAAGCCCGGCTCCTCAACAGTTGTGCGTCCTCCTCCTCCAGCAAGGCAAGGAAGTCTCTCTCCAGTAGTTCCCCCCCTTGGCAGCCCAGCATTCGCATGGCCGTCTGGTTGGCCTCCAGAATTCTCTCCATGGAGCGTTCCACCAGGAAGACCCCATTGGGGTCGTAATCGAAAAGGAGCCTCCTCTTCTTCTCTGAGCTGGCCAGCTTCTCGGCCTTGGCGCGCATGCTCCAGATTATTTCCCCGAAGGCATGGGCCAGCTGGGCGATCTCGTCTCCCTGGGCTTCCCTGTAGACCTTGCAGACCTTGCAGACCCCCCGGATGAGCGGCTCTGAGTCAGATTGCTGACCCGAGTGCGTTCTAGCCACCATGGTCCAGCAAGGCTCCAATGTGTTTCCGTAAGCAGGGCACTCGGTCCGGGCGCAGTCTTTGACCTCCCAGCAGCGCTGGGAACGGAAGATCGAAGGAAGAGGTTGGTCAAGGCCTCTGGCCAGTTGTTTCATGGCAGTGGTGAGCCTCTTGAGGGGCGTGGTGATGTATGTTGCAGCAAGCTGGCTCAAGAAAACCGCCAGCCCCACTGTAACCACCATGAGAAGCACCAGCACAACCCCCATCTCCCTGATCATCCTATCCAGGGGGGTCTTGCGCATGCCTACGTGAATCACCCCGATAAGGCGGGTTCCCTCCTTAACGAGCACTGCTGTGTCGTAGATCCAGGATTGCCCCACCCGTATTAACCTGATTCTCTCCTCTTCCGGGCCGGGGAGCCTCACCGAATCAATTTCCGGGGGCACATGCTCGGGAAATGTGTAAGCCAGCATGCGGTTGGTCTCATCTGTGACGAAGATGTAGGCTATCTCATACTCTATGGCTTCCCTCAAAACTATGACCCTGTGCAGCTCCTCCAGATCCCCTGAGAGTATCAGGGGGCGGCAGCGGGTTGCCAGGTAATAGGCTACCCTGAGGCTGTAGGTCTTCATCTGATCCACGAACATGGGGATGAAGATTCTCCAGTAGGCTATGCTGTTGACAACCAAGATCAAGAAAAGCAAGGTGAGACTGCTGAAGAAGACCTTCCTGTGAAGGCTGAGCCTTCTGTGATAATCCCTTATGGCCGAGAAAAGAGCCATTGATTACTCCTGTTGATCCCCCTTGGGGGTCATGATAGCATACGGGCCGGCTTGGGGAAAAAGGTGAATCCCCAAAAAAGTCCATACCCGGGGGAAGCCATGGAGAAGCTTGTTCTAATCGTGGATGATGATCCTGACAACGTGAGCTACCTCAAAGACGTTCTGGAAGACGCCGGTTACAGAACTGTTACTGCCGGGGACGGCCTGGAGGGCATGGAACGAGTGCGCCAGGCTTGTCCGGATCTTGTGCTTTTGGACCTTATGATGCCCAACAAGAGCGGCATCCGTATGTTTCAGGAGCTCAAAGCGGATCCGGATCTGAGGCGAATCCCGGTGGTGATAGTGACAGGGGTGTCCCAAGCCACAGGGGTGGATTTCAGCCACCTCCTGGTAAGACAGGCTGCCGGCCAGCCTGAGGTGAGCCCCTCAGGAGAAACCAAGTACAGCCGCCCATCAGGCTTTATGGAAAAGCCAGTGGAACCTGAGGAGCTCCTTCGGGTAGTGCAAGAGGTCCTGAAATCTGGGCAGGTTTGAGTTCAGGGGGCATCCTCAATAAAGGGACCCTCTAGGTGATCAGTTAGCAGAGAGGAGGAGGGGGAAATGGCACAGCTTCAGGAAGTGGTAGTGATCGATGCGGTAAGATCAGCCATCGGAAAGTCGGGCAGAAAGGGCATGGAAAAAGGAGGGCAGCTCTGCCAGGCTTCAGCCCAAGATCTTTTGGCCAACACCTTGAGGGGTCTTTTGGACAGGGTACATGCTCGGTGCCCCAAGTTTCAGGAGCAGGAGATAGAGGACGTTATAATCGGGTGTCTGAGTCAGGTGGGAGAGCAGGCCCTCAATATCGGTCGCATAGCCTCCCTCTTGGCAGGCATACCCAAAGAGGCGGCCGGTTGCACCATCAATCAGTACTGTAACGCTGGTCTCAAGGGGATTCACATGGGCGCCCACGAGATAATGGTGGGAGAGGCCGAGATAGTAGTTTGCGGAGGGGTGGAGCTCATGTCCCACTACGGCATCGGCTCTGACCTGCAGGCTGCACTCCAGGCCAATTTTCCAGTGCGCCTCTCCCCCAGGGTGCAAGAGGTGGCCTTGGCAGTGCCTCAGGGTTTGTGCGCGGAGATGATCTCCGAGCAATACGGGCACAGCAGGGAGGATCTGGAGCGCTTTGGGCTGTGGAGCATGCAGAAGGCCCTCCAGGCGGATCAGCAGGGCTGGTATGCCGATCACATAGTGCCCTTCGAGTACACCTGGGACGGCGTGGCCCGCAAGGTGGAGAGGGACGAGGTGCTCCGCCCCAAGGCCCTGCAGGATCCACAAGGGTATCTGGCGGACTCCATGAAGCTGCCCACCCCTTTCAAGGAAAACGGTCTGGTGAGCGCCGGGAGCTCCTCGGCCATAGTGGACGGGGCAGCCGCCGTGCTTCTCATGAGTGGGAAGAAGGCCGAGGAGCTGGGCTTGGAACCCATGTGTCGCATAGCTTCCTGTGCAGTGGCCGGAGGGGAGCCTGTGCCCATGCTGTTGGCTCCCATCCCGGCCGTGCGAAAGGCCTTGAAAAGGGCGGGCAAGACAATTGACCAGATGGACGTGATCGAGCCCAATGAGGCCTTTGCCTCTCCGCTTCTGGTATTTGCCGATGAGCTGGGCTACGAAAGGTTCGACCCAAGGGTGAATCCCACAGGAGGCGCCATAGCCCTGGGTCATCCCATAGGGGCCTCAGGGGTCCTCTATTTCGGGGAGATGGTCCACCACCTCAAGCGCGCCAGAGGCCGTGCCGGGGTGCAGATGCTTTGCGGAGGAGGCGGGGTGGGGATAGCCACAGTGGTTGAGGCGGTATGAAGCATCTCAGGAATCGGAAGGCCTGAGCGATACAGTCATTACGGGAACAGGGGAACGCTTGACCACTCTGTGAGCCACGCTCCCGAACATGAGGAGCTCCAGGGGGGAGCGTCCCCTGGCACCCATTACCACCAAGTCAACCCCTTTCTCTTGGATAATCCGGAGAATCTCTTGTGAGGGGTTTCCGGAGCGCACTACCAGCTCCCAGGACACACTTTCTGGCATAGCTGGCACGTACCTCCTGCGGATCTCCTCCTCTGCCTCCCGCCTCAGGCGATCCTCCTGTTGCTCCACAACCTGGGTCATCACAAAGGGCTCTGCCAAAACAGGGTACAGGGGCTGGTGCACGGAGTGAAACAGGATGAGTCTGGCGCCGTGGATCTGGGCCATGTGAAGCGCGTATTGGAGAGCATGATCTGCTGTGGGGGAAAAGTCCGTGCAAAAGAGGATGGTCCGAAAAAGGATCATGGTGGGTCTCCTTTCATACCTAGGTGGAGCTGGAGCCGCAGCCTCTTTTCTACCCGGCAATTACCCGCCCTGTGCTTTCATGCAGGTCCAAGCAGGCTTGCCCTTATAAACTCTACCCCGTTTCTAAAAAGGGCTACTCCCTCCCCCTCCTCTGGGAGCTCCTCCCTTGTCCATCGAGGGTGATTGGTCCTGTGATGGTAAGCTTCCGGATGGGGCATGAGCCCGAAAAGCCTTCCTGTAGAATCGCAGATCCCCGCCACTGCCCCCAAGGAGCCGTTAGGGTTCCACGGATACTTCTGGGTGGGCTTCCCGGTTGAGGGATCTAGATACCTAAGCACTATCTGGCGTTTCAGGGAAAGCTTCTCCAGCAGCTCCGAGTCTCTGCAATAGAATTTCCCCTCCCCGTGCCTAACGGGCAGATAAAGCCGCCTCAAACCCTTTGTGAAGACGCAGGGGCTTTCATCCTCCACCCCCAGATAAACCCAACGGTCCTCGAAACGACCCGAGTCATTGAAAGTAAGAGTTACGCTTTGGATGTCGTACCGGCAATCTAGAGCCGGAAGAAGCCCAAGCTTCACCATTAGCTGAAAGCCGTTACAGATCCCCAGCACCAGCTTCCCCTGGGAGATGAATCTGTCCAGTTGGTTTCTGAGGGGCTCTCCTGTTGTTTTTACCTTGGCATATTTGAAACGGTTGGCTGCGGCCTTGGCCGCCCCAAGGTCGTCCCCGTCCAAAAAACCCCCGGGCAAACAGAGAAGGTGATAGTCATCCAAACTTTTTTCCCCGCAAAGGAGATCCGCGAAGTGCACCAGCTCCACCTCATCTGCTCCGCCTAAACGACAGGCGTGGGCTGTCTCAGCCTCGCAGTTGATGCCGTTTCCCCAAAGCACCATGGCGCGAACAACTGCCATGCGCCTCTTTCACCCTCCCCTTTTAGTGGATTAAACAGCGGGCTGCATTATACGACGGCGCAGAGTATGTGGCAACGCAGCGAGTGTTTTTTGATCCGGGTTCCCCTGCAAAGAGAAAGCCCCGGGCAGAAAAGCCCCGGGGCTCCTCTCTCTGAGTCAATAGAATTCTATTTGGGCGGGGGGAACACGCCATGGAAAGTGGACTGAATTGTCTTTCCATCTGGTGTCTGAAAAACAGCCACACCGTTTTTCACCTGGATGGGGAAGGCCAGGTCCCCCACAGTGTCCCACCATTTTTTGACCAGGTCGGCCTGCTTGACGCCCATCTTCTTGATTCTCTCGGCTGCGAGCCCCCCGACCATGAGACTGGCTATGGTGGCCTGGGCCTCCTGCACCACCACTACCCTGAGCTCGTTTGTCTTGCCAGGGGGAATCCACTGGTCCTCATAGGCTGTGGGCATGTTCACATCAAAATCTTCGAAGGCCGCCGTGAAGCGCAGCTCATCCAGCATCACCGGGAAGCTGTTGGGGTTTTGGATATGGAAGACGTAAGCCAAGCTCATGGTGCTCGTGTAACCATATGCGCCCACCGTGCCAGGGTTGTTGCAGTCCTTGAAATTGATCCTGGGGGCGATGAAGAAGGGCTGGATGTGGTTAACCTCCACCCGGTCCAGCTTCACCACCGGTGCCTTGGCCGGGCCCGTGGCCTGGGCAGGGCCCACGGTATCCATGGTCTCGCAACCCTGGAGGGCCAGCCCCAGGGCTGCCCACGTGATCAGGGTCAGAAAAGCGAATCTTCTCATAGGTGCCTCCTTTCTCCGAGGAATCCTGGGGCGTTGCCCTCGGGCCCGCCACCCAGGAGGAGTCTTTCAGGCCAGCCAGCGTTTGCGCCGCTTGTAATGCTTCACCGAGCGAAAACTCTTTCTCTCGCCTATGTCCGTGAGTCCCAGATAGAAATCCCTTATGTCCGGGTTCTGCCTGAGCACCTCTGAGGTCCCGTCCATTACGATGCGACCGTTTTCCATCACGTAAGCATAAGGGGCCACCGTGAGTGCCAGCTTCACGTTCTGCTCCACCAGCAATATGGGGATCTTCTCCTGGTGGTTGAGCCTCTGGATGATCTCGAAGATCTCCTTGATCAGGAGGGGGGCAAGCCCCATGGATGGCTCATCCAGTAACATGAGTTTGGGGCTGGCCATGAGGGCCCGGCCGATCACGGTCATCTGCTGCTCTCCCCCGCTGGCGAAACCCGCCACCATGTTCCTCTTCTCCTTGAGACGGGGGAAATAGGTGTAGACCATCTCCAGCCTGTCTTTGAGACCCCGGCCGTCTCCCCGCAGGTGCCCTCCCACCCGCAGGTTCTCCTCTATGGTCAGGTGCTCGAAGACCCTTCTGCCCTCAATGATCTGGAAGATCCCCATCTTGGCGATCTCCTCAGGGTCCTTGCGGTGGATGTGTTCCCCCATGAACTCTATTGCCCCATCCGTGACCCTTCCCTCCTCGTGCTTGAGGAGACCAGAGATGGCCTTGAGGGTGGTGCTCTTGCCAGCCCCGTTGGCCCCGAGAAGGGCGACTATTCCGCCCTCGGGGACCTCTATGGAGACCCCCTTGAGCACAAGGATCACTTCGTGATACTTCACCTCGATGTTGTGCAACTGCAGGATCGGTTTTCCGGAACTCACCCCTTTGCCTCCTCGGGCCAGATTACCAGCCCAGCCACTCCTTGGCCCACTTCTCCGGCCAGCGCTGCTTCAAGTCTATGCGCTCCAGGAGCTGGAACTTGCCGTCCTTGTATATGTAAGTCTGGGCAATGCTGGTGGGGCGGTGATCCTGGGTGGAGAAGCTCACGGGAGGCGCTCCCAGGCCTATGTCATAGTCTTTGAGAGACTCGAATCCGGCCTTCATGATTCCTTCCCCATCCAGCTTCCCGGCCTTGTCAGCCCTTTTCATGGCCTCCCATAGGAGCAGAACATTCGCCCAGGCCTGGACGGTCCTGATTAGGCGCTGCTCCTTAGGCACCCCTGGGTTGAGCTTCTGGGCATACTCCATCACCTTGTCCATGAGCTTCACGTTCTCCCCGAAGAAGGCGCAGGGGGCCGCTCCGATTGTGTTCTTGGCCGCATCTCCGGCGAGCCTCGGGAGGTTCTCGTCAAAACCCCAGTTGTTTATGATGTGCCAGGCCCCCAGGTTCTGGGCGTGTGCGTCCCTGATGGCCGTGGAGACGCTCATGGTGGTGTTGCCGTGCCATACCAGGTCCGGCTTGAACTTGGCCGCAGCCAGGACCTGGCTCTTGGTGTCAAGGGCCGTGAGGGGCACGTCCTGGTCATCCCCTATCTCGAAACCCAGGAGGCTGGCCTGATCCTTGATGGCCTTGATGGGCGCGCTGGAATAGGGGACGGCAGTGGCGTAGAAGCAGACGAAGCGGGGTTTCTCGCCCTTGGCAACCCTGTCCTTGTACATGGGGTCTTTCTTCCAGACCTGGTCGTACCAGGCAGTTATGGCAGCCCTGGCGTTAGTGGAGTAATCAGCCGAGAAGAAGAGGTTGTAGGGGGTCTTCTTGGGGTCCGTGAGATGTGCAGAATAAGAGGCCGACACATAGGGCATCTTGTCCTTGTTGATGATGGGGGAGAGGGCCTCTGTGTCCCCTGTTCCCCATCCCAGGGTGGCCACCACGCGATCGAAGTTCTTGAGCCTCTTGTAAGTGGTTATGGCCTCAGGGATTCGGTAACCGTAGTCATACAGGAAGAGCTTTATCTTCTTGCCGTTTACCCCCCCCTGGTCGTTGACGTATTGAACCGCCTCCCGTATGCCCATGGCATAATCCTTGCCCACGTCCGAGGTCGCACCCGTGATGTCGTTGATGGAGCCTACCTTGATCTCCTCGGCTGCCCAGGCCGGGGAAATCAGGAGGCCCAGAAGAGCCAGGACCGGCAACCACCCAACCCTTTTTCTCATGATCCACCTCCTTAGAAGTTATTTCTTGGCCAAAGCTCCCTAATCCGCACCCCATACAACCTCCAGCCTGTGCCCCTCGCTCCCACCCCCCTTCCCAAGCTGGTCTTCGGTGGCCGCACCCCTCAATAGGAGAACGGCCAGAGGTTGAAGTAGTTCTTGAGCTGCCACCATCGATAGGCTATGCCGTTGGGCTCGTAGATGAGAAAGAGCGCTATGGCCAGCCCGAAGAGCGCCTCCTTTATGAAAAGGAACCTGTCCAGGAGCTCTGGGAAAGCCCCCCCTAGGGGTACCACCACGGCTTTTAAACCCTCCATGACCAGCACCATGAACATGGAGCCGAAGATGGTACCGTGGATGCTCCCCACACCCCCGATGAGGATCACGCCCACCCACCACAGAGACCAGAACCACTGGAAATGCTCGGGGCTTATGATGCTGTTGAAGTTGAGCCAAAAGACCCCTGCAACCCCTCCCATGGCCCCTGCCACGAAAAAGGCCAGGAGCTTGTATGCCACTATGTTCACCCCCATGGCCTCTGCAGCGATGTCGTTGTCCCTGATGGCTATCCAAGCGCGCCCTGGTTTGGATCTGAGCAAGTTGGCCATGGCCAGGGTCACTAGCAGTACCAAGGCAACTCCCAGATAGTAGATCTTCTTGTCAGAATCAATGGTAAAAGGCCCGATGGAAAAGTGCTCAGGCATGACCGTGAAGGCCTGTTGTCTCCCTCCGATCTGGCTCACGAACTGGGTGATGAAGAACTCCACCGTTATCCACTGGGCCGCTATGGTGGTCATGATCAGGTAAAAGCCCTTCACCTTGGCCGATGGAAGCCCGAACAACACGCACCACAGGCCTGCCACAATGGCGGCCAGCACTATGGCTGCCGGGTAAAGAAGCCCGACTTTCATGATACCGGTGAAGATGCCTGCCAGGCCTCTGACCACCGGGCTCGGGTCATGGCCCATGGCTGCCAGGGCAGGGCCGTGCATGAGCACCAGGCAAGAGGTGTAGGCCCCCACGGCCACGAAAGCCGCGTGTCCCAAAGTCACCTGGCCGCAATAGCCTATGAGCAGCTGAACCCCTGAGGCGGCCATGATGGTGTACATCAGCATTATGGCTATGCTCAGGAGATAGGGGCCCAGATCCGGGGCCACAAGATCCATGTAAGGAAACGCCAGGAGCACCACCACGGCCAGGGCAATCATCTTGCCCTTGACAAAGGTGGTCTGCCACCAAGCATGGTCCTCTTTGTAATGCTCGTGATATACCCCGCAAGGCAGCCAGCTCATGTCTCACACCCTCTCAATTCTTTCCCAGCCCCAAAGGCCGTAAGGTTTGAAAAGCAATAGGATCACCATGAACGCCAAAGGAGCCACTTCCTTGACCCCCCCAGGAGTAAATTGGGAAAGGTATCCGTCGGCCATGTTCTGAAGCACTCCTATGATGATCCCCCCCACTATGGCCCCAGGCACGGAGTTTAGTCCCCCCAAGACCACTGCCGGCAGGACCAGGAGGCCCAGGTAACCAACTGATATGTTGATCCCGTTGACGTTTCCCAATAGGGTGCCGCCCACCCCGGCAGACATGAATGCGATGGCCCAAGCCAGGGCATATACTAGTTTGGCGCTCACCCCCAGGGACAAAGCCGCCATCTCGTCGTCCGCCGTGGCCTGCATGGCCAGGCCCCAGCGGGTGTACTTGAAGAAGGAGACGAAGACCACCAGGAGCACCAGTGCGGCTATGAAGCTCCAGAGATACACCGAGTCAACATAGATGTTCCCCCAGATGGGGATGGGTTTCTTGCTGAAGACCTCGGGGGTGAAGACCCTGGTGTCGGTGCCCCAGATGAACTCCACCGTGCCCTTGAAGAAGAAGGATAGGCCCACTGTGACCATTATCACGCTCAGCACCGGCTCCCCGATCATCTTTCTGAGGAACACCCGCTCTGTGAGAAGCCCAAGCACGGCCCCTATGACAAGGGTCCCCACCAGAGCCAGGACAAAGGCCGTGGTTGCCTGGGGGATGGCTCTCGTGAACCATGTGTACAGATTCAAGCACACATAAGCGCCGATGAGGGTCAGCTCTCCCATGGCCAGGTTGAGAACCCCGGAGCACTTGTAGATGAGCACCCAGCCAAGAGCCACAAGGGCGTACACAGAACCCACCATGATCCCCGAGATGAGAAGATTGAAGAATATCTCCATCACCTTCCTCCCTCTTGAGGCACCCTCAGGATGCGCATGTCCGCCTTTATGGGCACGACCCTGCCGTCTTCGTACTTTATGCTGGTGTCCATGTGGACCGTGTCGGAATCCGTGTACAGGGCCTGCACGATGTCCTTGTAACGCTCCTCCACAAAGGCGCGCCTGAGCTTGCGGGTGCGGGTGAGCTCCTCGTCGTCCGCATCCAGCTCCTTGTAAAGGTTGAGAAACTTCTGGATGCGGGCAGGCACAGGCAGGGTCCTGTTCACCTCCATGATGGGTTTCACTATAAGATCATAAACCTCGGGTTTCTGGGAGAGCTCAGGGTAGGAGGTATAGGGAATGCCCTTCTGCTCGGCCCACTTGCCCACCGTGGCGTAGTCTATACAGATCACGGCCGTCATGTAAGGTAGTTTGTGCCCTATGACCCAGGCCTCCCGAATGTAAGGGCTGAATTTCAGACGGGCTTCCAGGAACTGGGGGGAGAACTTCCGGCCGTCGCTCAGGATCATTATGTCCTTGGAGCGGTCGAACACAACCAGATGACCATCCTCGTCTATAAAGCCCGTGTCCCCTGAGTAGAGCCATCCATCCTTCAGGGTCTTGGCCGTGGCCTCGGGGTTCTTGTAATAGCCCAAAAACACGCTGGGGCTTCTGGAGATGATCTCGTCCTGTTCGGTCACCTTCACCTCTGTCTCAGGAAGGGGCTTCCCCACAGTGTCGAACTTGACGTCCCCGTCCCTGTGGAGCACAGAGATTCCCGCGATCTCTGTCTGACCGTAGATCTGTTTGAGATTAACCCCTATGGCGTGGAAGAAGCGGAAATGGTCCGGCCCCATGGCCGCCCCGCCTGTGTAAGCATGGCGGATGCGGGAAAGCCCCAGATGGTCCTTGAGTTTCTTGAAGACAAGCCACTCGGCCAAGAGCCTCTTGCTCCTGAGAAACAGGCCTGCCGGTCTTTTTTCGAACAGACAATCGGCCCAGGCATAACCGGTCTTCATGGCCCAGTCATGGAGCTTTCGCTTCAGCCAGCTTGAATCCAGGTGCTTGACCTGCACGGTTCTGACCATCTGCTCGTAGATGCGGGGAGGGGCGAACATGGTCTGGGGGCCGATCTCCCTGATGTTCTCCTGGGCTGTTTCGGGCTCTTCAGGGAAGTTTATGGTGAAGCCCACCTGGAGGCCGGCA
Organism: uncultured Desulfarculaceae bacterium; assembly: GCA_964414345.1. GTDB lineage: Bacteria > Desulfobacterota > Desulfocorpusculales > Desulfocorpusculum > Desulfocorpusculum > Desulfocorpusculum. The sequence continues at coordinate 30,961 of CAYPWF010000014.1, read as the reverse complement.
GAGATGGACATCATCTGCTCCCCGATCCAGGCGAAGGGGAGATAGGAGACGAAGTCGTCATGCGGGTAACAAGGGTCCACACGCATGAGGTTCTGACCCATCTTGAGCATGTTGTAATGGGTAAGAAGCGCTCCTTTGGGAAGGGCTGTGGTGCCGGAAGTGTAAAAAAGCAGGCACACATCATCCCCCTTGCCCTGGGCAACCAGTTCCTCGAAGAGCCCAGGCTTTTGCTTCTCCAGTTCCCGGCCCAGCCTCTGCACCTCCTTGAGGCTCATGAGAATGGGGTCATCGTAGCCTCTCATGCCCTTGGGGTCGTCCCAAAGAATCTTGAGCAGCTTGGGACAACGCTCCTTTATGGCAAGCCCCTTGTCCACCTCCTCCTGGCCTTCCCCCACCAGGAACTTGGCATCCGAGTGATCCACTATGTACTGGACCTCTTCCAAGAGACTGTCCTGGAAAAGCCAAACCCCCACTCCTCCTGCGCACATGGCGGCCATCTCTGCAAAAAGCCCTTCCGGCCTGTTGTCGCCGATCATGGCCACCTTGTCACCCCGCTGGAGCCCGAGGGCCACCATGCCCAGACAAAGGGTTTTCACATTCTCCAGGTAGTCAGCCCAGGTGATGGGCCTCCAGATGCCATACTCCTTTTCCCGCATGGCTACCTTCTTGGAGCCATATTTCTGACACATTCGCACAAAAAGCTTGGGAAGAGTCAGCTCCTTGGTGATCTCTATTTCGGCTTCAGCGTCGTGTGGCATACAGGTCCTCCACGTCTCCCAGGTACGCCCGGATCACCTCCGGGTTTTGCTGCACCTCCGAGGGCTTTCCCTCTGCGATCTTCTGGCCGAAGTTCAGGACCGCCACCCTGTCGGAGATGTCCATCACCACCCCCATGTCGTGCTCCACCAGGATGCAGGTCACTTTCCAGCGCTCCTCCTCGTTGATGTCCAGTATGAAGCGGGCCATGTCCTCCACCTCCTCCAGGTTGAGCCCCGCCATGGGCTCATCCAGGAGCAGCACCTTGGGATTAAGGGCCAGGGCTCTGGCCAACTCCACCCTCTTTTGGAGGCCGTACGGGAGCATACCCACCACCTTGTGCCTGATATGCTCTATTTCCAGAAGGTCTATGATTTCCTCCTCTATAAACTTCCTGCTCTCTATCTCCTCCCTGGCGGTCTTACCCAGGTAAAAGCTGCCTGCCAGGATTCCGGACTTCAGGTGAACGTGACGACCCAATCTTATGTTGTCCAGAACTGTCATTCCTGAGAAAAGTTCAATCTTTTGGAAAGTACGGGCCAAACCTGCCTCGGCTCTCTTGTACGGGGCCCAGTGGGTTATATCCTGTCCCTGGAAAAGGATGCGACCCCTGTTGGGCTTGTAAAGCCCGTTGATGCAATTCAGGGTCACTGTTTTACCGGCCCCGTTGGGTCCTATTATGGAGAAGATCTCCCCTTTTTTTACTTGGAAAGAGACATTGTAAATAGCCTGCACCCCACCAAAGGAAATGGATATGCCATCCACCCTAAGCTGGGACTCCGATTCCAATTCAACATCCTGCCCCATGAATGCTTCTCCTTTAGCCCGCGGGACTGTGCTTCCTTTTGGTTCTTTACTTTTACAAAGACTCTTGAGTGCCACCCTTTCCAAGGGTGCAGTTTCTTACCCGGTTATGGGAGACAAAAAGACCCGTCTCCCCACGCCTTGGTCCTGTTGCCTTCCGGACTTTTCTTTGACTTAGGAAACCAGCCTCGAAGACTTATAAGAAAGCTTGCAGATTTGCACCGCCACCAGAGAAGCGCGAGCTGCGAGAAGGTAAAATCCGCGGGATCTGCCATCGTACCGCCAGTCGCCAAAGCGCACCACATCCCAGCGAGTGAAGACCCCCGAGAGGATCCAGGAACAGCCACCTTGTAACGTGCGCTTAGCTAATAGCAGATCTTCCGGGGGCTTGTCAAGCCATGGAAAGCCTACCCCCCCCAAAAAATTCCCCAGATCAATTCAATCAGAGCGGATGATCATGAAGTAGATGGTGGTGGCCACTATAAAGGCTCCCCCGATGAATATGCCCAATATCTGGTTAAAGCTCATCTCTGCGCCTTCTTCTGGGATGGTGAAATGAAGCAACACCACTGTGGCGCAAAGGCCCATTATGAAAACCGCGGTGCGCACCATTCTCTTGATAAAACAAATTATCACAAGTAGGGCGGTGGAGCCGCACAAGATCAAAAAGCCTTGCTCGTCCAAGTTCATGATGGTTTCTTTCACACGCTGGGTCTCAAAGAAGCTCAGGAGGGTGGAAAACCAATGGGAAAACTTTTCCTTCATCCCTACACCTCCATGCCTGGTGACATACCCGGATTATATCCGCCCAATCTCACAACCACAAGGCAAAAAGGTAAAGAAAATGGCGCCTTGACAAGCAGACCACCCATGCCCTAGATTGAGCCTTTACTATTGTATGGACAGGCGGTTTTCCAATTCAAATGGCTGTCATGAATTACAAAGCTAGACGTAGCTCTTCCAGAAAGAGAGGGGGTGGCCGTATCCCCAAGCGGCGAAGCAAAAGGGGCTGGGGCACATGGTTTGCGATTTGGGTGGGCTGTCTTATGCTATTGGCAGGCGGATGGCTGGGTTACAGATTCTGGAAGCACAGGGATCAGACTGCACCTGGGCCCGAGGCAAGAAAGGAAACCCAGGAGGCCAGAAAAAGAATAACCCTACTTTTCTCTGATGAACAGGCAGAATTCCTGGTAGGGGAGACCAGGGAGGTGGTGGATTTCGGATCCCCATCCGCACTGGCGCAGGCGGTGCTGGAGGAGCTGCTTCGAGGCCCCAGAAGCGGGCTTCAACCAACCATTCCTGCGGGCACTCGCATCCTGAGCCCGGTTTCTTGCTCCCAGGGCCTCTGCACCGTGGATTTCAGCGAGGAATTTGTAACCCTTCACCCAGGGGGCACCTCAGGGGAATTGATGACTGTTTACTCGGTGGTAGAGAGTCTCTGTATGAATGTGCCGGGAGTAAAAAAGGTTCAGTTTTTGGTGGCCGGAAAACCCAGGGAGAGCCTGGCGGGTCATCTCTTCATAGGGGGGCCAGTCATATCAGATCCGAGCCTCTTGAAGAGAGAGGCCTGGCAAAAGCCCTAGGCCTAATTGCTCAGAAGGATTGGGTGCTTAGGGCTGAATCGGCGATATCATGGGACAGCATGATCTTTGGCCAAAGAGACTCTGATTTGCCACTTTCGGTCCGCTTAAGGTTCATAACTGAATATGCTTAAGCATCCCGGGGAATTGGAGGCGGGCAACTAATTCAACAGGTCTTGGCCAAATGGTGCGGGCAAGGGAGGGTCTTGGGTCAGGCAGTTACTGGATGGCTGGGGCTCCCACCAATGTGTGGGGCTTCTCAATTAATTGAAGCAGATCCGTGTATCAAGACTGTGGGGAAGATGGCTCCATGTCCAAGCGACTTCAGCGTGTGCGTAATATCGGGATAATAGCTCACATAGACGCCGGCAAGACCACCGTGACCGAGCGGATACTGTATTACACAGGGAAATCCTACAAGATGGGGGAGGTGGACGAGGGCACCGCGGTCATGGACTGGATGCCCCAAGAACAAGAGCGTGGGATAACCATTACCGCGGCCGTAACCACCTGCGAGTGGAAGGGCCATGAGATCCACATTGTGGACACCCCTGGGCATGTGGATTTCACCATAGAGGTGGAGAGAAGCCTGCGCGTGCTGGACGGTGCAGTGGTTGTGTTTTCAGCTGTTGAGGGGGTTGAGCCCCAGTCGGAGACTGTGTGGCATCAATCCGACAAGTATCACATCCCCAGGCTGGTCTTTGTGAACAAGATGGACAGGATAGGGGCCAGTTTCCAGGCCACAGTGGAGATGATGAAGAAAAAGCTTGGTTGTAGACCCATACTCCTTCAAATCCCTTGGGGCAAGGAGGGGGAGTTCGTGGGGGTCATAGACCTGTTGCGCATGCGCGGGGTCAGATGGAAGGAGGAGACCTTGGGAGCCACCTTCGAGGAGGTGGAGATACCCCAGGAATTGAGACCAAGGGCCGAGAAAGCCCGGGAGGAGATGATAGAGCTTTTGGCCGACCGGAACGACTCCATAGCGGAACTCTACTTGGCCGGAGAGCCGGTGGGGGAGGATCTCCTGCGCATGGAAATCAGAAGCGCAGCCTTGTGCTTTGATTTGGTGCCTGTGCTTTGCGGCTCAGCCTTGAAAAACAAGGGAGTGCAACCCCTGCTGGACGCAATTGTGGATTACCTGCCCTCCCCCTTGGACATCCCGCCGGTAAAAGGTCGGGTGCCGGGCACAGATGACTGGGAGGAACGCCCTGCAGACGATAAAGCCCCCTTCTCAGCCTTGGCTTTCAAGGTTGCCATGGACCAGGGCCGCAAGATGGTTTTCCTAAGGATCTATTCAGGCACTCTCCAAAGCGGCCAGGAGGTGCTCAATGCCACCCGCGGCAAGCGCGAGAAGGCGGCCAGGTTGCTCCAGATGCACGCCAACAAGAGGGAAAGGATAGAGACGGCAGGAGCCGGGAGCCTTGTTGCGGCAATGGGTCTCAAGGAAACAGTGACCGGAGACACCCTCTGTGATGAAGCACACCCCATTCTCTTGGAAAGTATGGAGTTTTACGAGCCTGTGATTTCCGTGGCTGTGGAAGCCCGCACTAGGGCAGACCAGGAAAAGCTTGCCTTTGCTTTAGGGAAGCTGGCCGAGGAGGACCCTACATTCCGGGTGAAAGAGGATCCGGACACAGGGCAGACCATCATTTCTGGAATGGGTGAGCTCCACCTGGAAGTGCTGGTGGAGAGAATGCGTGAAGAGTACAACGTGGAGGCCAATGTTGGGAAGCCCCAGGTGGTGTACAGAGAGACTGTGCAGGGCCGGGGAATCGGGGAAGGCCGTTTCGAAAGGGAGATCCAGTCCACTCTGCACAAGGCCTATGTAACCATTAGGGTTGAGCCTGTGGCCCGCGGGGAAGGCAACCGGATCAGTTGGGAGGTGCCACCAGAGCAGCTCCCAGAGGCTTTTCGAGAGGCAGTGGAGCAAGGAATCAGGGAAGCCCTGGAGGGGGGGGTAAGTAGGGGCTATCCTGTGGTGGACGTGCACGCCCGAGTAATGGGAGCTGTTTTCCAGGAGGGACAGGGCAGTGAGCTGGCCTTCAAGGTAGCGGCCTCCATGGCTTTCCAGAACGCCTGCGAGGCCGCTGAGCCCTTGTTGCTTGAGCCCACGATGCGCCTGGATGTGCTTGTGCCACCGGAATTTATGGGTGATGTTCTGGGAGACCTTCATGCCAGGGGCGGAAAGGTGGAGGGCATAGAACAAAGGGGCGTTATCCAGGCCATCACCGCCTTGGTACCTCTTAGGCGCACCTTCGGTTATTCAACTTCCCTGAGGTCCCTCACCCAGGGCCGAGGCACCTTCAGCATGCAGTTCTCTCATTACGACAAGGCCTTCTTAGGGAACTGAGCTCCTTTAGAGATTGCCTGGGGAAAAATCGGCGAGGCGGGTTTGTTACAGTGACCGCCTTTCCGGAAAAAGAGGGCACCCGCGTTGAGCTTCTTGCCCTGGAGTTTGCCTCCAGCCCGGGCTGAACCCAAAAAAGAAGGCTTGGCGGTCAGGCCCCTCCCTGACCGCCGGGGGAATCTCCAGAGATCACTTTCCTGCCAGAGCCGCCAACCCTTTCAAGTCCAGCTGATTGGCCAGAGGCTTTAGATCATCCTTGGGTGTGGCCCCGTCAAGATCCAGGATCAGCAGAAAACGTTCCTTCACCAGCACCATGAGGGTGGCGGTTTCTGACTCCTTCTCGAAGAGCTCCACACCCGGGAACCCTCCCACCGTTACCGACTTGGCCGGGTTGGGGCCCTTGGCCTCCACCTCGGCCTTCAGGTCCTCGTAATCCTCATAGGCCTGAGGGACGCCTGCCCCGTCTATGAGGGTCACCTCCAAACCCTTGTCACCCTGCTCGTAAGAGCGGAAGACCAAGGTATAGGAGCCCTGCCCGCTCCTCATGGTCTGCCCCTCGGCCGGTCCCTCAGCTTTCCATCCCTGCAGGTCTTTCAAAAACGGGATGAGCTTCTCCACCGCAACGGGCTGCACTGCGGCCTTGGGCTTGTCTTGGGAAACGGCCGAATCCTCTAAGAACAACCCAAACAAAATCAAAGCGCCCACAAAGGCTAGGAGCAACCTTTTCCCCATGAGTCTCCTCCTTTTCTCCTGCTTAGGAATCCATGGAATCTGGAAGGTATTGTACCTAAAAAAAAACCCATGCAACAGTCTGCAGACACTCACACCGCCCTTTCCTGCCTGTAATACCATTGCAGTTGGCCAGGGGTGCTTTCCTCATCCAGGTTTTCTTGGGAAACAAGCCGCTGTGCCTTTGCAGGGGGGAGCACCTCCTTGAGCTTCCAGGCTCCCTGGAGCCTCCCAAAGCTCCAGTATTCCTGAAACGGGGTCACATAGGGCTCCTGACTTATCACCTTTGCTGCTTTGCGAAGGATTCTCTGGGCGTGGGCGTCTATGCGCACGGTGAAAGAGTCTTTGGCAGGATCCTTAAAGTTTTCAACCAGTACTAACCCCACCTTTCTCACACAAAAGTTGCGCATCTCCATGGAGAGATCCTGCCTTTTCCACTCCTGCATCTGTGCCCTTAAGTTCTCAGCCAGATCCGGGAAGAGATCTTCCACAGGAAGCTTCTCCGGATCCCCTGATTCTCTTGCCATATACAAGGAAGTAAAAACCTCTTTGGCCCTTTGCAGCATTTTCTCTTTATTCCAGAGGGGATCTGTTTGAACCAAAAAATTAAGAAGCCTCTCGGTCCGGGTTTCTTTCAAGGTTTCTTGCTTGGAAAGCCAGGGTCCGGCCTCCCCTTGCTGGGCTTCTTCCCCGTAGATCCTCTGAAGGGTTTCTTGGGTGAAAGCCTCAACAAAGTTCTCGTCTTTAAGCACATCCGATTCCCCTGCTTGTTCTATCTCGCTCAGAAGCCAGCCGCCCTCTTGGAAACTGAAGCTCCAGAATTCCTGAAATCTGGCAGGAGTCCTGTCTCCCCTTAGAAAAGCTCCGGTGCGCTCATCCACGTAATAGTCCTTGGCACTGGCCGTGATAAGGGCTGTGAAAAAACGCTCAGCGGGGTTTTCACTATAGTGGATATGAACCAAGTCCACTGCTTCCACCTTCAAGTCTTCTATCCGGTTTATCTCCTTGTTTTTCCTCATGGAGTTCAGCTGGGCCAAGTGGCGGGCGTGCAAGGCCTTAGTCATGAGAGGCTCCATGGGCCCGTAGTCCCTGGCCCCCCAACATTCCTGAAGCTTTAGGAAAGTAGTGCGGGCTTTTTCCGAGAGTTTCTCGGGGGAGAGCCCCGGATCCTGCCCTGCCAGAAACTGGAGAAGCTTTAGGGTCTTACGTGCTTTCTTGGCGATTTGCCCCGGACTGTACAGATGGTCCAGATTTTCAGATTTGGACTTCCTGGAGGAACTAAGAATAATTATGAAGACCAGGATCATGATAAGAAAAGCCGCAGCAGGGAGCCAAGGAGAGCCCTCTTTGGAAGAGGAGGTGCGTGGATAGGTGTGTCTGGAGGAAGAGCTTCTAAAACTTCGGGAGCCTCCGCCGGAGCTTCCCCCCTTGTTATGCACCCCTACCCGGCACACAAAAAAGGTATGGGGCCGATCGGTGCGAAGATGGAAGACTTCCACAGGGGCTTGGGTAAGTTGAACTTGAATCAGCTTTTGGGATGATAAACTGTTTCCATCCCAGCTCCACAGCAGATCCCCCGGCCTCAGAAATTCGGCACTTCGGAATTTTCCCTTCCCCACGTAAAAAGGATGATCCCTGGTAACGCGAAGTTTAGTCCGCTCTGTTGTGAGCTCCAAGTATTCCTTGGCTTCTTTTCGCAGCACCTCCAAGACCCTGGTGGGCAAAACCTCTCCCTCAGGCTCAAAACCCAAAACCTCATCCCCTGGCTTTACCATCGAGATGGGCACTTCCTCCCCGTTAGCTTTGAGCACCAACATCTCAGGCAGAAAGCAGCCCTTGTTATGGGTGAGGACAAACTCTGCAGCAAAAATACCCCCGGGCCAGACAAGCAGGTTATACACCGGAGCATTCCAGGGCAGACTCCTGATCTCTCTAATACGGCTCGAAGCCAATCTGTTGCCCTGGAGAAAAAGCAAGCTTTTGCCTGGAGATAATCCAGCGGCCCTGCGAAACTCCCCCTTGCGGGTCATAAGCAGTTGCTCCCCGGTGAGCAGAAGGCTTCCCTTGCGGGTTCTAAGCAGAACTATTTCTTCCGAATAATGGGACAACAAGGCCTGGACTGAGGCCTCATAAGGGCCGCCGCTACCCCACGTCCAAATTGGATCCCCTTGTTTCAAGTTTTCAATATAGGATGCTCCCCCTGGGGTGAGAACCCTGGAGCCTTCAGAAACACATCCTCCACCGCCCCTGGCCTCCAAGTGGGAGGCTCCCAAGAGACCCAAGAAAAAAAACACAACTCCCAAGATCAAACTATTAGCCCGGCCAAAGCGGCTCATGGCTTCTTTCCCCAAGGCTTGGCTGCTCAATGCAAAGCTGCCATGACCCCTCCCAACACAGCCGCGGCCGCCACTATGCTAACCCCCAGGATGGCGGCGCTCACAAGCCTGCCGTAGTATTCGGCCACGGCCCTGTTGCCGCGGGCTATTTCTCTTTGTTCGTCCATTTGGGGGGTCAATCTGTCCACTATCCTGGGCACCAGCACAGAGGCCAGAAGCACCAGGAGAATGCCCACAAGCCCCCCCACAAAGGAGAAGATGACCGCCCATCCTATGTTTTGGAAGGTTTCCAGCATGGGGCCGCCTCCCGGACTTAGAACTTAACCTGAGGAACCGATCTTTCCTGCTGCGGAGCCTCCAGCTGGAAAAAAGGCTCGGGCTTGAAATTAAATACACCCGCCACCAGATTTCCGGGGAAGGTCTCCAGCTTGTTCTTGTACCTCATGGCAGCATCGTTGTAATACTGGCGTGCAAAGCCTATTCTGTTTTCGGTGGCTGCCAGCTCCTGTTGCAGCTGAATGAAGTTCTGGTTTGCCTTGAGGTCCGGATAGGCTTCGGCCAAAGCAAAAAGTTGCCTTAAGGACTGGGTGAGAAGGTTTTCTGCTTGGGCCCTGTCCTTCATAGAGCCCCCTGCTGCCACGGCCTGCTGGCGGGCCTTCACAACAGCTTCCAAAGCCTGCCGCTCGTGGGCTGCATAGCCCTTGACCGTCTCCACCAGGTTAGGCACCAGATCGTGTCTTCTCTTGAGCTGGACGTCTATGGAGCTCCAGGCGCTGTGCACCTCGTTTCGGCCTCTGACCATCCCATTGTACAAGGCCACTGCCCAGATCAACAAAACTGCAACAATTCCAAGGAACACCAGAAAGCTCACCTTTTCACCTCCTGCTCGGTGCTGGGGCCTATCTCCTAGCCCAAAGGCCTGCGTCCAAGAGGTTTCCCCGGCCCTAGGGCTTCTCCCTCCCCCAGGATCCGCTCTATTGAGTCTTCCAGAGGCTGGCTGAACACCCCCCGCTCGGTCACGATACCTGTTATGAGCCTTGCCGGGGTTACATCAAAAGCCGGATAGCGGGCAGAAACCCCCTGGGGGGCCAATCGCATTTTTCCCAAGACAAGCACCTCCTGCGGGTCCCTCTCCTCAATGGGAATGTCTTCCCCCTTTGCCAGATAAGGATCAAAGGTGGAGAGGGGAGCTGCCACATAAAAAGGGATTCCGTGCTCCCTGGCCAGGACCGCCAGGCTGTAGGTGCCTATCTTATTGGCTACATCCCCATTGCAGGCTATTCTGTCCGCTCCCACGATTACCAGGTCTACCTCCCCCATTCTCATGAGATGCCCGGCCATATTATCCGTTATGAGGGTGACGGGGATCTTGTCCTTGTGGAGTTCCCAAGCCGTAAGCCTGGCTCCCTGCAAAAAAGGCCTGGTCTCATCCGCCAAGACCGAGACATCCTTGCCCTGCCTGTGGGCGGATCTGATCACCCCCAAAGCGGTTCCGTATCCCCCGGTGGCCAGACCTCCTGCGTTGCAATGAGTCAATATACTTGCTCTTGAAGGCACAAGTCGTGCCCCTGCCTCCCCCATGGAAAAATTAGCCAGCACATCTTCCACCCATATCTTTTTGGCCTCAGTCAACAAAGCCTCTCTTATCTCATCCGGGGTGGCCTCTTTAAGCCCCCTTGCCACCTTCAGGCATCTGTCCAATGCCCACCTTAGGTTCACCGCCGTGGGCCTTGTGGAAAGAAGCTGCTGGGCTTTTGGCTCCAGAAGCTCCAAGAGCCGGCTCGCGGTTCTTGCCTTCAAAGTCCGGGCAGCCAAAGCCAGTCCCATAGCCGCGGCTATGCCTATGGCAGGAGCCCCCCTCACTGCCAGCTGCTTGATGGCGCGAGCTACCTGCTCGGAGTTCCTTAGCTCCAAATATTTCTCCCGAGCAGGCAGGAGTCTCTGGTCCAGGAGCAGGAGCCTGTCTCCGCGCCACTCAAAGGTCCTGAAATGGGGGGATAGATAGGGTTCTATGGAATCCAAAATGGGATCAGCAGGCATCAAAGCTTTCCTCTCTCGGACCTAACAGTTATCCTTCAAAACCCTTGACTCTGGGGACTTAGCTCCTTGCCCCTGGTACTCTTGGGCAGATTGGGACTCAAGGCAGGGGCAAGCCTGAACCCGATCATTAGGGGGTTTTCGGCCATGGATTGGTTTCTCATAACATATGCTGGAGCTAGCCCTCATCATCCACCAATAGAGAAGAATTCCGGCTTAGTCTTTGTTCCAGAATCCTTTGGGCCAGCTTGGGGTCTGCCTGCCCCTGGGTTTTTTTCATGACCTGTCCCATGAAGAATCCCATGAGCTTGGTCTTGCCCTGGCGGTAAGCCTCCACCTCTGCGGGGTATTCCCCCAAGATTTCTTCTATCAGCTGAGAGATGGACTCCTGGTCTGAGACAGTAGCCCATCCCTTCTCCAACAGGATCTCTTCAGGATCTTTTCCTGTTACATACATCTGTTCAAAAAGGCTTTGAGCAATGCGTCTGCTGATTCGGCCTTGCTCCAGGAGGGCCAGCATTCTGGCCAGCTGCTTGGGACGCACCAGGCAATCCTGGATAGATGCTCCATCTCTGTTCAAGAGCCCCAAGAGTTCCCCGCTTATCCAGTTGGCCACCTGTCTGGGCTCCTGGAAGTCTTTCACGCAGGCTTCGAAGTAGTCTGCCAGGGCTCTGGAGCTGGTAAGAAGCTCTGCGTCATAAGGCCTCAGGCCGTACTGGAGCAAAAACCTCTCTCGCTTTGCAGCCGGGAGCTCTGGAAGATCTTTTTGAACCCTTTCTAACCAATCCTCCTGAATCCTGACAGGCACCAAGTCAGGGTCAGGAAAGTAACGGTAATCGTGGGCTTCCTCCTTTCCCCTCATGGAATAGGTGATCTGTCTTTGTTCGTCCCACAGACGGGTTTCCTGTAATATGCTTCCTCCTTGCTCCAGGATTTGAATCTGCCTTTGAATCTCATAGGATATGGCCCTTTGCACGTTTCTGAAGGAGTTCATGTTTTTGAGCTCCGTGCGGGTGCCGAATTTCTTCTCTCCGACAGGCCGCACCGAGACATTGGCGTCGCATCGAAAACTCCCCTCCTCCATGTTCCCGTCGCAGATTTCCAAGTATACCAGGATCTCCCTCAGCTCCTTCAGATAGGCCACCGCCTCTTCCGGGCTTCTCATGTCCGGCTCTGAGACTATTTCCAAAAGAGGCACCCCGGTTCGGTTGAAATCCACGTAGCTCAAGGGTCTTGTCTCGTCGTGCACAAGCTTTCCCGCATCTTCCTCCATATGGATCCTGGTTATCCCGATCCGTTTGGTTTGGCCTTCTCCCAAAGGAATTTCCAGGTGCCCCCCTGAGGCCAAGGGGGCTTCGTACTGGGAGATCTGGTAACCCTTAGGCAAATCGGGATAAAAGTAATTCTTGCGGGCAAATATGCTCTTCTCAGCTACTTTGCAATGGGTTGCCAAGGCCAGCTTAAGGGCGAACTCCACCACTTGTTTGTTTAGAACGGGCAAGACACCTGGCATGCCTAAACACACCGGGCAGGTGTGGCTGTTGGGATCGGCCCCGAAGGAAGCCGAGCAACCGCAAAAGATCTTGCTTCTTGTGCGAAGCTGGGCGTGCACCTCAAGACCGATCACCGGCTCGTAATTGATCATTTGGGTCCTCCTAACCGCACCGTTCCCCTCAGAGTTGAGGTCTCCTGCCAAGATACCCTGAGGCCTGTTCATAGCTGTAGGCCACTTGCAGGATGCGCTCTTCCTCAAAATGAGCCCCCACTATCTGAAGCCCTATGGGAAGCCCGTTGCTGTCCAGGCCGCATGGGATGCTCATGGCCGGGAGCCCGGCCAAATTTACAGGAATGGTGAAGTAATCGCTCAGGTACATCTGGATGGGATCCTGCAGTTTTTCCCCTAGGCGGAAAGCCGTGGTGGGGGCTGTAGGGCTCACTATGACATCGCAGAGCTCAAAAGCCCTGCGGAAATCCTCTATGAGCAGGGTGCGCACCTGGCAGGCCTTCAGGTAGTAGGCCTCATAGTAACCGGCTGAGAGGGCGTAAGTCCCCAGCATTATTCTACGCTTTACCTCTTGCCCGAAGCCTTTGGAGCGGCTGCAGCGATACATCTCCAAGAGGCCTCCTTCCTCCCCGCAGCGGAAGCCGTATTTCACTCCGTCATATCTGGCCAAGTTGGAACTGGCCTCGGCCGGAGCCACAAGGTAGTACGAGGGAAGGGCATAGCACATGTGTGGAAGACTCACCTGCACAAGCCTAGCCCCCATACTTTCCAAGAGGCTTAGGGCCTCCTGGACCCCTTTCAAGACATCACCTTGGACTCCTTGCTCCTCTTGGAGATATCCCACACGAAGACCTTTTACCTGGCCTTTCAACCCCGATGTGTAATCAGGTGCAGGAACCGGAACTGAGGTGGAATCCCTGGGGTCGTGGCCGGCTATGGCCCCCAGCAAAAGGGCGCAGTCACGCACATCCTTGGTCATGGGCCCTATCTGGTCCAGGGAGGAAGCAAAGGCCACCAGCCCATATCGGGAGACCCTTCCATAGGTGGGCTTCATCCCCACTATGCCGCAACAGGCGGCAGGTTGACGGATGGAGCCTCCTGTGTCCGAACCAAGAGCCCCCAGACACTCCTGTGCTGCCACCGCTGCGGCTGAGCCCCCGCTGGAGCCCCCGGGGATCCTCTCCAGGTCCCAGGGGTTGCGGGTGGGGCCGAAAGCGCTGTGCTCTGTGGAGGAACCCATGGCAAACTCATCCATATTGGTCTTGCCCAAGAAAACAGCCCCCTGTCGCCTCAGTCTTTCCACCACCGTGGCATCGTACGGGGGAATAAAATCACCCAGTATTTTGGAGCCGCAGGTGGTTGGGAAGTCAGCAGTGCAAAGCACATCTTTCAAGGCCAGGGGGATCCCCAGCACAGGGGTTCGCTCTCCCGAGTCCAGCCTTCGGTCCGCTTCTTGAGCCTGGGCTAAGGCCTGTTGCCCGGCAAGGGCCAAGAAAGCCCTGACCTTTTCCTCCACCAGGGAGATTCTGTCCAGGAGGGCTCGGGTGAGCTCCACAGAGCTGATTTCCCTTTGATCCAGAAGTTCCCTGGCCTGCCATATAGTGAGTTCCCAAAGTTCCATGAATGAACCTCTCAAAATTGGAAGCGCCCTGGTTCCCATTCCACTGGTAGCGCAACAGACGGGCTGGGCCGGTGATGGGAAGCCCAAGGCTTTTCAGCCTCATTCGATTACCCTGGGCACCTGGAAGCTTTCCCCTGAACGCTTTGGAGCATTGGCCATTACCTTTTCCGGCTCCATGGAGGGCAGGACCAGATCTTCCCGGAACACATTGAAAAGCTCCATGGCGTGGGTTGTGGGCCTCACGCCTTGGGTTGACACCTGCCTTAACTGTTCCATGTGGCTAAGGATGGAGTTGAGCTCTCCTGTGAGCCGCTCCAGTTCCTCCTCGTTGAAACTCAGCCGGGCCAGTTCAGCCACGTGTTCCACGTCCTGCCTGGTTATTCCCATAGCAAGGCTCCTTTCCATTTTTCCCCATGGGCTTCCGAGACATTTTTGAGGAGAGTGTCCACTCTGGATTTTCCCGGAGCCTCTGTAGCGGCAGGATCCTTGGGAGAGCTCGCTCTGCCCATGAGTTCCATAAGCACGGCCTTGCCCCCTGCCCTCAAGCCCTCCAAGTTGTAACCTCCCTCCAAGGCCACAAGCACTCTACCTTGGCAAACCTCTTCGACCATCTCCAAAAGCACCCTGGTAAGAAGTCCGAAACCGGCTGGACTCACGGCCATGCCGCCTAAGGGATCCCCCTCATAGATATCAAAGCCCGCTGAGACAATGAGCAGTTGAGGTTCAAAGGCCCTTCCCACAGCAGCAAAAATCCTTCTGTATATGCCCAAGTATTCCGAATCCCCATATCCCACAGACAAAGGCACATTCAGAGTATAGCCTACCCCATCCCCCTTGCCTGTCTCCTTAAAGGAGCCGCTTCCCGGATAATAGGGATACTGGTGGGTGGAACCATAAAACACGGTGGGGTCTTGGTAAAAGGCCCATTGGGTGCCGTTTCCGTGATGAAGGTCCCAGTCCAGTATCATGACTCGGGAAAGCCCATGGCGTGCCTGGGCGTATTTGGCTGCCACGGCCACATTGTTGAAAAGACAAAACCCCATAGCCCTTGAGGACTCGGCATGGTGGCCCGGAGGCCGAATCATGGCAAAGGCGTTTCTGATTTCACCATCCATGATCCTGTCCAAGGCTTCCAGACAGCCTCCGGCCGCTAAAAGGGCCGCCTCATAAGAGCGGGGCGAAGTCTGGGTGTCCGGGTCCAAAGAACTCCGGGCACGGCCGGCTGTGGCGGCAACCCTCTCTATGTACCTGGGCTCATGGATTCTTTCCAGGTCCTCCCGGGTGGCGCTCCTGGGAGGGATCAAAATGAACCCTGACCCCAAGTCAGGCTCTTCCAACATCTCATACAAGACCCTCAGGCGATCCGGGCTCTCAGGATGATAAGGCCCGGGGTCATGCTCCAGGAAGACTGGATCCTTTACCACACCTGTTCTGGCAGCCACGGTCACCTCCCTTTGGAAATTCCACATGCCCACCTAGATGAAACCCAATTTCTTTTACCACAACTGGTAAGAAATCGCGAGGCTGCCTGGAACCGGCACAGCTTTTGAGAATAGTCCGGGCTAGACCTTGCGGCTGGGCTACCAGGAAAGGGCTTTTGGGCTCAGCCCAAGTGTTTTATCTTATGTTCTGGGAACACACCCAGAAACCGTTCGGGGCAGGGCTGTTGCTCTGGGCAGAAGCCTGGGGCCTCAGAAAAGAGCCTTGGGGGACGGCAAAATGGAACTCATCACAGTTAGATCCAGGCAAAGACTGGAGATGATGGACATAACGGAAAAA
This sequence comes from uncultured Desulfarculaceae bacterium, assembly GCA_964414345.1. Lineage (GTDB taxonomy): Bacteria > Desulfobacterota > Desulfocorpusculales > Desulfocorpusculum > Desulfocorpusculum > Desulfocorpusculum. The sequence goes on along the minus strand of CAYPWF010000014.1, from coordinate 15,468 downwards.
GTAGAAGAGGTTCTAGCCAAATCCGGCCTGAACAAAGGGGCCTGCCTGGTATATGTTCCCCACACTACTGCAGGAGTCACAGTCAACGAAGGGGCCGATCCGGATGTCTCTAGGGACATTTTGGAGAGGCTTTCCCAACTGGTTCCCCGCAAGGCGAATTACCACCACCGGGAAGGTAATTCCGACTCCCACATCCTAACCAGCCTTGTGGGCTCCTCTCAGTTCATTCCCGTGGAGGCGGGAAAGCTCCTTTTGGGCACTTGGCAGAGGATATTTTTTTGCGAGTTTGACGGGCCCCGAACCAGAACCGTTTGGATACAACCCATTGGGCTTCGCTGAATCAGAGGGTTTGAGTTGATACCCCCTTTTTACGGGCCTTACCTTCTTGTTTCGGTTCCCGGTCAAAGGCCGGGGGACAGCACAGTCCCTTTTCAGGGGCTCTTTTCCTGTGACTGGGAAGAGGGAGTGCTCTCCCCTGTGCTTCCTTTGGCAAGGCCTTTTAGACCGTAGAGCTCCAGCAGGCGGTTGATGTCTGTAGTTCTCAGATCCAAGCCTCCCCCGGAGACCGGAAGCACCAGGATGGGTTTGTTTTGGAGATTCTCGGCCAGCTTCAATTTGAGGAGGGTTTCCCCCCCCTTGCCCGCCAGGGCCTTGGTCATCTGCTCTAAACCCCTTGATTCCGCCTCTGCCTCTGCGCGGATAGCCTTGGCGATCATCTGCTGCTGATCGTAGTAAGCGTCAGCCTCTATCTTGGCCTGGAGAAAATCTCCGTCGGCTTTTGCCACCACCTGGTTCACCTCTCCTATGGCCTCCTGGAGCTTTTGAAGCCATTCCTCCTGGGCGGCCCTGGTCTCACTTTTTGCCTTCTCAGCCAGCTGGTCTGCCACCTTCCTGTCCTCTATGGCTTTCTCGTAAGCTGGATTAAAACGGTAATCCTTGGTCAGAACGTTCTCCACTATGATACCGTAAGGGTTAAGGATCTGATTGAGCACTTCTTTGGCCCGTGCAGCCTTCCTGGCACGTTCCTCGGCCACATAAAGCTGTTCTGTGCGGAGTTCTCCAAATATGTCCCTCGGGGAACTGCGGGTCACGGTGCGCACCAGGCTCTCCCTCAGCTCCTGGTCGCTCCTGGCCACAAAAGCCAAGATGTGGGGTGCCATGGCAGGGTCTATGCGGTAGGAGATGATCACGTCCAAACTCAGGTCATTGCCGTCTATGGTTTTGAAAAGAAGGTCATCACGCCCTTCCCTGTCCCCCTTGCCGGGTTGGATAGTCATCTCCAGGACCTGGATTCTGGTATCAAAGGTGTGCCAATCGTTTATGAAGGGAATAAACCAGTAAGTGGCTCCCGGTTCGTAGGCGCGCTGCTCCACCCCGGAGCTTCTAAGAATGCCCAGCTTGATTGTTCGCACGCCCACCTCAGTAGGGCCCGTGGAGTAAGGGTAACAACCCGTCAGTGAAACTATGGCCAAAACAGGCAACAAACTTAATCTTTTTGCGGGAAACCTCATGGCGCCTCCTAAAAGCCACCCCCGGGCGGGTCCAAGACCAGCTTAGTTTTCTCAAGGCCTTCTAAGCTCAAAGTTCCTCAAGGTCTGCTCCAGGTTCAAAGGGTTCAGACCCCCCTGTCCGTCAGAGGGAAGGATCAGGAGCTGGAGCCCCCGGTACACCTCGGCCATCTGAAGCCCCACCAACACATCGGCCCCTGCACCCCCAAGAGCTTGATTCTTAAGGGCAGTACGTTCAGCTTCCGCCAGTCTGACCAGCAAGTCGCCTTCTGCCTTGCGGGCGCGGCTGTACAAGTCGGCCTCGGCCTTCCTTCTCACTGCATAGGCCTGACCCTCCTGGAGTTTGACCCCCACAGCAGCCCTCCCCTCCTCCACAGTCTTTTTTAGCTTGGCCATTTCCGCCGAGGCCCTGGCCTCGGCCTGGTTCTTGAAAACCAGCTGGTCTTTGAGTTTTTTCTCCTCTATGTTCTTTTGTATCTCCTCGCTATATTGGAAATAACGCACAAGGACATGCTCCACCTCCAGGCCTTTGGGCCGCAACTCCTGGTTCATTATTTCCCTGGCCTGGTGGACTTTTTCCACCCTCAAGGGGCTGTTATAAAACTGCTCGGTGGTAAGCTCTCCCAAAGTCTGTTTTAGTATGGCCTCTGCCCGTGGAACGATGCCGTTGTCCTCAAAAAGACGTCCAGGCCCCAGAGTCACGAAGACTTGATAAGGATCCACTATTCGGTAAAGTACAGAAGCATCCACCTCCACGAAAAAGCCATCAGAGGTTTGTATATAAGCAGCCCTCTCGTGCCTGGCAAACTGGGAGCGGGTGATGGGGTTGTTGCTCAGCTCCAGCACCTGGATAGATTTGGGGAATTTGTGCAGCTTCTCGAATGGTTCGGGGAGCACGAAGCGGTAGCCGGTCTGATAGGGTTTTTTTTGTATGCCCCTTTGCAAGCCGATCATGACCTGTTTGATGCCAAACTCATCCGGTCCCACATAGGTGAGGCATGATCCATAAGCTGCAAGACCGAGCAGAATTAGGGCAGCCAGGACAATAAGCTTCTTCCCTGTATAAAAACCCGAGGGGGCCCCCTGGGAAGCAGGGGGCTTGGTTTTTCCTATTCCAGTCATCTGCACTCCCCCTTTTTTTGCGGATTAGGCATGTTTCGTCCAGGATAGTGAAGGGAAATGAATCGGTTGTCAATCCTGGGAATCCCGTAGAGAACCGGAGATCCATGGGTACCTGATAGGGCTGCCCAGCCAGGGTCTGGATTAAGAATTTTTTTCATGCGGTTGACTGGGTTTAGGGGATTTGCTAATTTTGGAAAGGACCCGTGGGGATGTAGCTCAGCGGGAGAGCATTGCCTTCGCAAGGCAGGGGTCGGGGGTTCAAATCCCCTCATCTCCACCATGCTCAAGTCCGCTTCGGGGGGTGTGGCAGGGACCCGGGCGGATGCGACCAGCCCAATTCTTCTATCCCGGATCGCACAGTGGCCAGAGAATCCAAGATAGAGAGAAAGACTTCCGAGACACAAGTGGAGGTGAGGCTTGGTCTGGATGGCACAGGCCAGGCTGCCATCTCCACAGGGATACCATTCCTGGACCACATGCTGGAGCAGGTGGCTCGCCACGGCTGGCTGGATTTGGAGGTTCGTGCCAGGGGAGATCTCCAGGTGGACCTCCACCACACGGTGGAGGATGTGGGGATCTGCCTGGGCAAGGCTTTGCGGCAGGCCTTGGGGGACGCAGCGGGAATCCGCCGCTTCGGCCACGCCCAGGTGCCCATGGACGAGAGCCTGGTGGGGGTTTCCTTGGATCTCAGCGGAAGGCCTTTTCTCGTGTGTCGCGTGCCCAGGGGGGTTGGAGGTTCGGGGAGTTTTCCCGTGGGGCTCATGGAGGAGTTCTTCAGGGCTTTGAGTGTCCATGCTGGGATGACATTGCACATACACATTTTGTGGGGTAGGGACCCGCATCATTTGATGGAGGCCGCTTTTAAGTCCTTTGGGAGAGCCTTAGCCGAGGCAGTAGCCCTCGAGCCCAGAAGCCGGGGGGTGCCTTCCACCAAGGGAATCGTGGATTGAAAAGGTACACAGGGAGAGACAAATGGGAATCGGATGGAGTTGGAAAAGGTTGCTGCTAGTTGTGCTGGGCCTGGCTTTGGGGGCTGGGTGTACCACACCTGAGAGGTTCACCTCTTATTCTCATCCGGCTCTCTCGTCTGCGCGCATAGAAAAGATCGGAGTGCTACCCTTTTTCAAGGGTCGCCATCCCAGCCAAATAGGTCAGACGCTCCAATGCGCCCTTTGCAGGCTTTGGTTTGACCCGGCCAATGTTGTGCAAGGCTCTGAAGAAACCCTCACGCGTTTTGCCTACGAGGCGATGCTGGATCGCTTTGGAGATCGCATTGTTTCCATGGATCATGTGATGGCCACCTACAGCGGAATTCCGCGGGACGATGAGCGGGATACCCCATTGTCCCTAGCTAGAAGAGTGGGGCAAAGCATGGGGGTGAGCGCGATACTGGTAGGTACGGTTTGGCGTTACAGGGATAGAAGCGGGGGGCCTGCTGCCACTTGGAATCCGGCCTCGGTGGCATTTGATTTGTATTTGGTGGATGTGCGCACCGGTGAGACCCTCTGGACAGGGGGCTTTGAAGAGACCCAGAAATCCCTTAGCGAGAACATATGGGATTGGGGCACCTTCTTTGACAGGGGTGCCAGGTGGCTCACGGCCCAGGAGCTGGCTCGCTACGGAATGAGAGAACTCCTAAAACAGATGCCTTTGTAAGGGGCAACAGGATCTTTCCCTCATGTTGATAATCCCGGCTGTAGACCTCATGGAAGGAAAAGCCGTGAGGCTGTTGCAGGGGGATCCCCAACGAAAAACAGTCTTCTCCTTAGATCCTGTATTAGTGGTCAAACGTTGGGTTGGACTTGGGGCTGCCAGGTTGCATGTGGTAGATCTGGACGGTTCTTTGGCAGGAACACCTAGAAATAAGGAGCTGATCCGGCGTTTGGTAGAGGAGGCCGGGGTTCCTGTGCAGCTTGGCGGCGGTATAAGAGATCTGCAAACAGCCGGGGCGTATCTGGAAGCCGGAGTGGATCGAGTGATTCTGGGTACTGCGGCTGTGGAAAACCCTGAGCTGGTGCAGCAGGCGTGCCAGCTGTGGCCCGGGCGGGTGGCTGTGGCCATAGATGCCAGGCAAGGCAGGGTTACGGTTCGTGGTTGGACCTTGGAAACACAACTTGACCCGCTGCAGCTGGCTAGGACTTTGGAGGGGATAGGGGTTTCGGCGTTTATTTTCACCGATGTAACCAGGGACGGTATGCAGAGGGGTCTTAATTTTGAAGGGGTCTTGGAGTTGGCCAGGTCGGTGAGCGTGCCGGTGATAGCCTCAGGGGGTGTGGGCTCCATAGAGGATATACGGAGGCTGGCCCGGATTGCCAAGCAGGGGATAGAGGGGGTGATTGTGGGGAGAGCTCTTTATGAGGGAGCCCTGGATTTAGCAGAGGCCATAAGGGTGGCCCAGGAGGCCGGATAAGCTATGGCTGGATCGTGGTTGGAGCTGGTGCGCTTTGGGAAAGACGGGCTTGTGCCGGCAGTGGTGCAGGAGGCCAGCAGTGGGCGGGTTTTGATGCTGGGCTACATGAACCGCGAGGCTCTGGAGCTTACGGCCTCCAGGGGAAGGGTCCATTTTTGGAGCCGCTCCAGGAAGGAGCTTTGGTGCAAGGGGGAGACCTCCGGACATGTGCAGAAGGTTTTGGAGATGAGGCTGGATTGTGATGGAGATGCTCTTTTGGTGATGGTGGAGCAGGCGGTGGCTGCCTGTCACACAGGGCACCAAAGTTGTTTTTTCAGAGCCCTGAAAGGGGGGAGTTGGGAGGAGGTGGATCCCCTGGTGTTTGATCCCAAGCAGGTCTATGGAGAGAAAAAAGGGAGCGATTGACTTGAGGAGGAAAAAGGGTATATTCTAAGTGTTTCAAGTCGTGATGGAGGCGGGCTGTGGGCCTAAGCGATCGGATTCAGCAGGAGATGGTGCTTGCCACCAAAGCCAGGGACAAAGAGCGGCTCTCGGCTTTGCGGATGATACGTTCAGCCCTGCAGAACAGAGAGATAGAAAAACGAGGAGGGCTTACAGACCAGGAAGTCATAGGGGTTCTTACCTCCCTGGTGAAGAAAGGCAAAGAATCCATAGAGCAGTTTCAAAAGGGCAACCGCCCGGACCTTGTGGAAAAAGAACAGAAAGAGCTCCAGGTCATCCTCTCCTTCATGCCCCAGCAGATAAGCCAGGAGGAACTAAGGGCTGAACTGAAGAAAATAATAGAGGAGCTGGGAGCAAAAGGTTCCAAGGATCTGGGAGCTGTGATGAAGTTGGCCATGGAAAGACTAAAAGGAAGAGCTGAGGGGCGGCTTGTAAACCAGGTGGCCAAGGAGTTGCTTTCCTGAGGTGTCTGGGCTCTGTTGTGTAATTGGGGGGAACCTGACCAAGCCGCTTTGGCGGTGAGGGGAAGCATATAATCGGCCGGGGAGGAACCAGAGTGGATTTGAGGGGCAGCTTTCCGGCATTTGAGCAATGGGGTCTCAAGAAGATCGCCCGGGCAAAGTGATATGAGAGTCGGAAAGGAGCCGTGAGGGGGCCCGATGGATTTGGGAGGTGAGTTTTGGGAGCAGGGCCCATCCCGGAAGAAATAATTTCCGAGGTCTTGAGTCGGTGCAGCATTGCGGAGGTGCTAGGGGAGCATTTGCAGCTTCGCAAGGTGGGCAACGGCTACCAAGCCCTTTGTCCTTTTCACGCCGATTCCAAGCCCTCGTTTTACGTGAATGAGTCCAAGGGCTTTTTTCACTGTTTCGGGTGCGGTGCCGGAGGCAACGTCTTTCATTTCCTCATGAGGGCGAGAGGAATGGGTTTCCCTGAGGCCGTTCGTTTTGTGGCGGCCCGGGTGGGAGTGGAGATTCCTGAGCGAGCTCTCTCCCAAGAAGAAAAGGCCCTCAGGCGGGAAAAAGCCCTCTTGCTGGAGGTCAACCGGGTTGCGGCTGAGTTTTTTAGGTCTCATCTCCTGGGGAGTGAGGGGGCTGAGGCCAGGACTTATCTGGAGAACAGGGGGGTTTCACCCCAGACCCAGCAGATCTTCGGCCTAGGCTTGGCCCCCAGGGGTTGGAGAGGGCTTAGGGATCACCTCAAGGCCAGGGGCGAGCAGCTTGTCTCCAAGGCCCAGAGCTTGGGCCTTCTGGTGAAAGGAAAAGATGGTTCCCTTTACGACAGGTTCAGGCACAGGATCATGTTCCCCATTCAGGAAGAGGACGGCTCTGTGGTAGGCTTTGGAGGCAGGGCTCTGGATTCCGAAGAACCCAAGTACCTCAACAGCCCTGAGTCACCGCTTTTTTCCAAGGGCCGGTGTCTGTACGGTCTTCACATCGCCAGAGGCATGATCAGGGAGAGGGACGAGGCCGTCTTGGTGGAGGGATACCTGGACCTATTGGCTTTGTATCAAGCCGGTATTCGGAATGCTGTTGCCACCATGGGGACATCCCTGACCCGACAGCACCTCATGAGGCTGAAACGTTATAGCAGCAACCTGCTTTGCGTGTTTGACGGGGACGAGGCAGGAGCAAAGGCCACCATGAGGGCCGTGGATCTTTGCCTGGATCTGGGGGTGTGGGGTAAGGTCCTGAGACTACCTCCTGAGCACGACCCCGACTCCTTTTTGAGGGAGAAGGGGGAGGCAGAGCTTTTGGAATCACTTAAGGGTTCGGTTTCTTTAATGGACTTCCTGGTGCAAAAGACCACAGAGCATTTTGCGCAAGGGGGTATAGAGGGGAAGCGAAAGGCTTTGCAAGAGCTTCTGCCTAGGCTGAGACGTCTTCACGACCCTATCCTTCGGGACCATTACGTTACTGTTGTGGCCGGCAAATTGGGGATCTCCGAGGCCAGGCTGGAGCAAATCCTGAGGGATGGAAAAGAAGAGCCCTCCCACAGCAGGATGGAGTTTGCAAAGCCTTCTGGAAAGCCCCCTGCCTCAGAAAGGCTCTTGATTCAATGCTTGCTTTTGGATCCCTCTTTGGCCAGGGGGTTGGATCGGGGTATCCTAAGGGAGATGCAGGATGAGCGACTCAGGGAACTGGCCGGGCTGATATGGGAGCGGGTGGAGCGGGAAGGTGTTCCGAGAAATTTATCCGAGCTTTTTTCGTGCCTCGAAAGTGCTGAGGCTGGGGAGGTCTTGGCAGAGCTCATGTCCGCACTTGAGGAGGTGGGGGATAATCCGCAAAAGGTGTGCTCTGATTGCGTCAGAGATCTTAGGCGAAGATCCTTGGACCGTCAGCTAAAGGACCTGGCAGGATTGATAAGCCAGGCGAGACAGTGCAGCGACACCCACAGGCTAAGCCAGCTTGAGATGCAAAGAGCCAGCTTGGTGTTGGAGAAAAAGCGCTTAGGCTTGTCAGCCTAAGCCAACCCGTCCAGGGGAGGTGCGGGGTTCATGGGAAAAAAACCCCCGTTTGAGGAGATGGATCCTTTGATGATGGATTTTTCAAAGACAAAAGGATATGGACCTGTTGACGAGGTCAACGAGGTGCTCACCTCAGACATACTTGCCTCTGAACACTACGATGATGTGATGGGAATGTTCGGGGACATGGATCTTGAGGTCTCGGATGTCATAAAGAAAGCAGAGGTGGCTCATGAGGCCGCTCCTCTTCTGGAGGGGGAGAGTCTGCTGCCCGAGGAAGAGGAAGACCTTCTGGGGAAGACCAACGACCCTGTCAAGCTATACCTGAGGGAGATGGGGGCTGTTTCCCTGCTTACCCGTGAGGGGGAGGTGCAGATAGCCAAGCGGATAGAGCGGGGTCTCAAGAAGGTGGCTCAGGTGGTCTGCCACTCCCCCTTGGCCATCCGGGAAATACTGGATCTGGGAGAGCAGCTCAGAAAGGGCAGGATCAAGGTCAAAGACGTGATCAAGGATCTGGAGGATGAGGACATCTACATGGTGGAAGATGTCCATCTTCGTCGGGTCCTGGAGATCATAGATCGCATCGGGGAATTGGATGCGCAGATGCGCTCCCTGAAAGAACAGGGTCTGTCAAACCAGGAGGTGATAAAAAGGGCACAGGAGATTTCCGAGAGTCTCCAAGAGGCCATAAGAGAATTGAACCTCAACGGCCGACATGTTGAGGCCATAGTTCGTAAGCTCAAGGACTTGGTGGACCGTGTAGAGGCTGCAGAGGCGGTGGTGAAGGAGTGTGAGGAAGAGTTGGGAATGCCCCTCAAGGAACTGCGCAGATTCATGCGAAGGGTTAAAAAAGGGGGCAAGGAGCTGGAGAAGTCGGCCTTCGAGGTGGGTATTCCTCCTTCCAAACTGCTGCTTTTGGAACAGGCGTTAAGGGAAGCGGTCCAGGAGCTTCGAAAAGTGGAGGCAGAGGCTCAGATGAGCCCCCAGCGCCTCAAGCGCGACTTGAAACGTGTACTTGAAGGAGAGGCTGAAGCCTCGGCAGCCAAGAGGGAGCTGGTGGAGGCAAACCTTAGGCTTGTCATAAGCATTGCCAAGAAGTATACGAATAGAGGCCTTCAGTTCCTGGACCTGATACAGGAGGGGAACATAGGCCTGATGAAGGCAGTGGACAAGTTCGAGTACCAAAGGGGCTACAAGTTCAGCACATACGCCACCTGGTGGATCAGGCAGGCCATTACAAGGGCCATAGCGGATCAGGCCCGCACGATCCGCATACCAGTGCACATGATAGAGACCATAAATAAGCTGATCCGTACTTCCCGTTACCTGGTTCAGGAGATGGGAAGGGAGCCTACGCCCGAGGAGATCGCCGAGAAGATGGAGTTGCCCATTGACAAGGTTCGCAAGGTGCTCAAGATAGCCAAGGAGCCCATCTCTTTGGAGACCCCTATCGGCGAGGAGGAAGATTCGCACTTGGGCGACTTCATAGAGGACAAGAAGATCGTCTCGCCTTCCGAGGCTGTGCTCAGAAGAAACTTGGCCGAGCAGACCCGCAAAGTGCTTGCCACCCTGACGCCCAGGGAGGAGAAGGTGCTGCGCATGCGCTTCGGCATAGGGGAGAAGGCGGATCACACTCTTGAAGAGGTGGGGCAGGATTTTGAGGTGACCAGGGAGAGGATCCGGCAAATCGAGGCCAAAGCCTTGAGGAAGCTGCGGCATCCAAGCCGCAGCAAAAGGCTGAAGACTTTCCTGGAGAGGTGAGTCGGTTTATCCTGGTTTCCTAAGAAGGGAATCGGGGTTGTGTTGGTAAACGGGCCCATAGCTCAGTTGGAAGAGCCACCGGCTCATAACCGGTTGGTCCCTGGTTCGAGGCCAGGTGGGCCCACTAAAAACCAAAAAGGAGGCGCCCCTTGGGCAAGGCAAGCAAAAAGGAACCTGTTCCCCCGTGCCGGCCCGCGGGGGCTCCCAGCACTCCATGCACCCTCATAGGGTGCATTTTTTTTGCCTGAGGCAAGAAGGCATGGGCTGTCTGGTACAGGATGTAATGGCCTGGCTTGAAGAAGCCTTCCCAGCGCACAGTGCCGAGACCTGGGATCTGGTGGGTCTTCAAGTGGGGGACCCCAAAGCCCAGGTAAAGGGCATCCTGGTGGCGCTGGATCCTACCTGCCAAGCTCTGGAGGAAGCCGCTAGCTTGGGAGCCTCGCTTCTGGTGACTCATCATCCGGTATGGCTGGGAAGTCTAAAGGCAGTTCGTTTAGATGAGCCTCCGGGAAGAGTGATTTGGAGGGCTGTCCAGAGCGGAGTGCAGATCCTGTGTGTGCATACCAACCTGGACAAGGCCTGGGGGGGGCCCAATGACCTCCTGGCCGATTTCTTGGGCCTGCAAGGGATTGAGCCTCTGGCAGGGGGCATAGGCAGAATAGGGGTTCTGCCCAAGGATATGGAGCTTTCTGAGCTTTGCAGGATCTTGGCTGCAAAACATCCTCGTCTGAGGGTTGCAGGACCTCAAAGCTTAAGGGTCAGACGGGTGGCAGTTTGTTGTGGAAGCGGTTCATCCCTGCTGAATGAAGCAAAGAATTCAGGGGCGGAGGTGCTGGTAACGGGGGATGTGAAGTATCACGATGCCAGGCAGGCCGAGGCAATGGGAATTCCGGTAGTGGACGCCGGGCACTATGCCACGGAAAAAGCCCTTGTGCCTTGGCTGGCCGAAAAATTGGAGCAAGCCTCACTTCAAAACAAGTGGGGAGTTAAAGTATGGAGTTCAAGAGATGAGGGGGATCCCTTCTGGGAGCCTGAGTAGGTTCCGGCCGGACTTGGAATTGCTCAGGGGAGGTGCGAATTGGAGGAACAGATAAAGAGATTGCTGGAGATCCAACAGGTGGATCTCCGCTTGGCAGAGATCCACAAGCTGAGACATCAGCTTCCCCAGGAGATGGAGAAGCTGGAAGCTCAGCTCAAGGCAGAGAGGGACAAACTCGAGCAGGCCAGAGCAGGGCTTGAGTCGCTGAAGCTGAGGCGCAGACAGCTGGAACGGGATCTGGAAGCCGGGGGGGAGAGAGTCCGTAAGACTCAAGCTAGACTCTTTGAGGTGAAAACAAACAAGGAGTACCAGGCCCTTCTTAAAGAGATAGAGACGGCCAAAGAGGCCAATGGGGTTTTGGAGGAACAGATCCTCCTCTTGATGGAACAGATGGAGGAGGGGGCCAAAAAACTAAAAGAATTGGAGGAACAGACGGCTCTGGCGGAGCGCACCATATCAGGACGCCAAAAAGAAATTCAAGATCGCATGGCCAGCCTTGATTCTGAAGAGAGCAAGGCCCAGCAGGCAAGGCAAAGAGCTGCTGAGCAAACCGATCCCGCCTGCATGGGTACGTATGAGAGGGTTGCCCGCAGTCACGGGGGGATCGGAGTGGCCAGGGTGGACGGGGGGACCTGCCAAGGATGTTTTGTTAGTATACCCCCTCAACTTTACAATGAAATTCTAAAAGGGGGCAGCTTGATTCAGTGCCCCTTCTGCCAGAGATTTCTTTATCATCTTGAGAACTCGGGTAAGGCTCAGGAGGCTGAAGTTGGACCCCAGGTGGGTTGAGGTTTTCGTGGACGGGGCTTCCCGCGGAAACCCCGGCCCTGCGGGAATGGGCGTGATTTTCAGACAGGAAAAAGGCCCAACCCTCCTCACCCTTAAGGAATACCTGGGAGAGGCCACCAACAATGTGGCAGAGTACAGAGCTCTCCTGGCAGCGCTGGAAGAGGCGGCCAGAAGAGGATTCAAGAGGCTCAGGATCCACACGGATTCCCAACTTATGGAAAGGCAGCTAAATGGGGTTTACCGTGTGCGGCAGCCCCATCTTATAGGGCTTTACCAGCAGGCTCTACGGGACTTGACCAAGTTGGAGCAATACGAGATCCTGCATGTACCCAGGGAATTGAACAAAGAGGCGGATGAGCTGGCCAACAAGGCCATAGAAGAGCATTTTGGGAGGTAAACGCTTGTTCTTGCCCTGGATTATCTTCCAAGGCAGGCCAGTTTGATTGACACAAGCCCTCAATCAAAAGAATATTGCATTCAAATCCTGGCTGAGGCTGGAAACCAGAAGAGGGGCTTGAGTTTTTGTGATCTAACGGGGGGTGAGAGAAGATAGAGTTTGGGCTGCGTAGTGAGAGGGCTTAAGCGTTCTGTGCGGCCGCTCGCTTACAGCTCCTTTGGGCTGGAGGCGGGAGGAAAGTCCGAGCTCCCCAGGGCAGGGTGCTCCGTAACTCGGAGTCCCGGTGACGGGCAGGAAAGTGCCACAGAAAATAACCGCCCCGCCTTGGGCGGGGCAAGGGTGAAAAGGTGAGGTAAGAGCTCACCAGTCCCCCGGGCGACCGTGGGAGCTAGGCAAACCCCACCCGGAGCAAGACCAAATAGGAGGGGACTTCCCGCCATGTGCGGGCAGAATGGGTGGCCCGCCCAACCCCTCGGGTAAGGTCGCTGGAGGGTCCGGGCAACCGGACCCCTAGAGGAATGGCCGCAGCCTGTGGCAGGGAGACCGGCCACAGGAACAGAACTCGGCTTATAGGGACGCTTAAGCCCTCCTTTTTTCTTCTGGCCTGACTTTGAAGCCTTGCCCCTCTCAATTGACCGGTTTGGCGACCAAGCTCGGTTAGGGCCTTGCTTTCTGGTAGCGTGAAACAGCTCTTAGGTGTTCCCCTAAGGTGCGGGAAAAATGGTGGGTTCCGTCGTTTCTGGATACAAAGAAGAGGTACTCTGTCTCAGCCGGGAAAAGGGCTGCACGGATGGCCTCTCTTCCTGGGCTGCAGATAGGGCCTGGGGGAAGTCCTGGAAAGACATAGGTGTTGTAGGGGTGCGGCATCAGGATGTGGCTTTTTCTAAGGTCTCCATTGAACTTGTCCAGTCCGTAAATCACCGAGGGGTCACTCTCAAGTTTCATGCCCATCCTGAGCCTCTTGTGAAAAACACCCGAGACCAAGGCCCTTTCCTCTGGTGCTGAGGTCTCTTTCTCTATTAGAGAGGCCAGGGTCACAGCCTGCAGGAGATCCCACCCCAGCTCAAGGAGCCGGAAGTGGAATTCGGCTGGGAAGGCCTTCTCAAAACGTCTCACCATGGCTTGCAAAATGATTTGATCCGTGGTTCCGGGGGGGAAAAGATATGTGTCAGGAAACAGAAAACCCTCCAGAGAAGCAGCCTTAAAACCCAGTAGCTCAGAGGCCCATAGAGGGTCCCTGGCCTTTCTCAGAAACCCTTCAGGATCCACCAAGCCCATTCCCCCCAGCCTTTGGGCCACCTGGAGCAGGTTCCATCCCTCTGGAATGGTAACCCGGTAAAGCTCCACCCGTCCCCCTACCAATCTTTCAAGCAGATCCAAAGGGGAGCAAGGCGCTTCTAAGCGGTAGATTCCCGCCCTGATCCGGTGGGCTTCCCCCTTTAATGCTGCCAAAGCCACAAATGCCTGGGCGTTTAATACAAAACCCTCTTTTTCCAGCAGTTGGCCAATTTCCTGGAGGGTCTTGCCTGAGGGGATCTCCAGCTGTCGAGGAAAAGGCTGGGTGCCATAGGGTAACAGCCAAAAAACCCAGCCCAAATATGTCATCCCCACTGCGGCCAGGACTGCACCCAAAGCTGCTTTACGAATCCATCGAGGGAGTTTTCCAGTTAAAAAATTTCGGATCATAAGACCAGGCCGTTTCTATAGTCTTCCGCCCAGGGTTCTCATCCTTGTAATGATGTAAGGAACCCCCAAAGACACCCAGATCCCAAGCACACAATACTGAAAGAATACATAAAGTTGACTCTGCGGTAAGCTCATTTTCATACCCAGAGCCAGCAAAGCTCCCCCGCCCCAACCCAATAGCAGCTTTAGAGCCTGGTAACCCCAAGGCCCCCTGGGCGAAAAATCCACCAAGCGGCTCTCCAGAAGATAGCCTGAGCAGAACCCAGTCATGGCTCCTGCCACCATTGATTCCAAGGGCCGGCTCTCAGTAAACAGCACGGCCGCGGGCAAGATCACCCCCAGCCAAGGCAGAACTCTGCCTTCCCAGCCTTTGGGAGTCCTGGATATTCTTCTGTCTACAGCCACAAGGCCTACCAGAACAAGTCCTCCCAAAAGCCATCCACCCACAATGTCCACCGGGAAATGGAGGCCCATGTAAATTCTGGACAGGGAAATGGCCAGCACCACAAGCCCCAGCAACACAGGTCTTGTGCGCCATGGATGTCTTCTGCCCAGCCACCCCCAAAAGACCATGGCGTTTTGGGCATGACCGCTGGGGAAGGAGTAGCCCCCCCCTGAGGAAGCCCAAAGCACCCTCACCCTTGAAGGGTCAGGCCTGGGGATCTGGAAGAAATCCTTGAAAAAGCCGTTCAAATAAACAGAAAAAAGAAACACCAGGGCAAGCCGTATCCCATGTTTCTTGTCCACGCACCAGTAAAAAAAAGGCACGAAGAAAAGAAAAAAAGTCTCTGTGCCCAAGAAAGTGGCAAAAAGGGCCAACCAGTCCAAGACCTCGTTCTGCACCGACTGGCACCACAAGATCAGTTGATATCCGCCTGTTTCAGCCCCCATGGAAGATTCCCCTGCCACAAAAAGACTAAGCTGAATTTGCTCTTCAAGGCTACTTTGAACCGGCTTGAATTGAAAGCCCTTTAAGTTGCCTGTCTGAAGGGCCCTGATCGGTTGGGCATCATAGCAGGTGTAATGAGCTAAGCGGAAGAGGTAGCCGCCCCACAGAGACACCTACCCAGGATCATTCTCCAAAGCCCGTAACTTTGGGGGCTACGCCCCCGAGCCCACGGCAGGCTTCGACATATTCCGACTCGAAGCAGGACCAAAGCTGAAACCCAAAGGCAGGGTGCTTTTGAGTATGGACCGGTTTTTCCAAATCTGTCATAAAGATAGCCCGCATTACCCACTGATGGTGAATAATGCGGGCTAGGGCTCCAAGGGATACACTCTTGTGCGGAGCTTTTCCTGTCTAACTGCTCAGATGAGAGCCTTGGGAAACACTTTGTCCAAGCATATGATGCATGTTAGCATGTTGAGGTAAGAAGGCGTCCTACCGACAAAGGAGGAGGGGGGGATGGAAACGGTTCTCTATGTCATCGGCGGGATCTGGATAGTGGTGGGAACCTTCGTGGTGCTCTACACCGAAAGGGCTAGGAAATGGTGGACTGCTCTCACTGATCCTATTCCCTTCAAAGCACTGGCCTTTTGTCCCATCCTGGTTGGGGTGCTTCTGATGATCGCCGCCCCCACAAGTCATACTTTTTGGCTGGTGGAGGCGGTGGGAGCTTTTGCCGTGATCAAGGGGCTTTTGCTCTTGCTGATCCCCAGGCAGGAGCATCGAGATTGGCTGCTGGGCTGGTGGAGGGAGAGGGCATCGGATGTCACCTGGCGCTTTGCCGGGCTGCTGGGTGTCATACTGGGTGTTTTCCTGGTACTGCGGCTTTAATCTTTGTAGCTGGTCACGGGGGGGGTGACGGCATTTCTCTCCGCTTCAAGTCTTCGGCGCTTGATTTTCCAAAG